>CAXNME010000015.1:0-60132 GCA_964203415.1 Rhodoferax sp. | reverse complement strand
TGGCTGCTTCCGACAAATTGAAGAGATTTCACGTCTCCATTATATAAGCACTTAGATAAATCCTGCCCTGAGGCCTTATCAATCCAGTCCTAACGATCTTTGCCATTGCCCGCTCGCTCAGGGCACGCGCTGTCCGAGGTTGATAAGGGCTTGTTCCCCTAGTCCGCATCTGGCAGCGTCATTGCCAACTGGCGCGATGAAGGTGCCACCAAACTGCTATTTGACGATTCACCCGCACCCGGCGCTTGGCCAGAGCATTGGTATGGCGGCGGGAATGGCCCCTCGCTCTTGAAGCCTACGCCGCCAAGTGCGCGTTCCGACGGGTAAGGTCCGGCTGGCCCGCCAAAAGGCCAGCCACTGAGATGTCTTCGTCCAAGGCCTCCCAATGCAACCCCGCTTGGCTGAGTTCCACCAAGGCACGCTGCGCGGATGTCGCCTCCAGCAGTCTCGGGAACCATGCAAGAGGTGCGGCAATGGTGCGTCCATCCGAAAGGCTTACCCATAGGGTGTCGTCATCGAAGCGAACGGCTTTAGGTGAAGTGTTCATTCCATGCCTTTTCTATTAGCTCTTTGTTGGTATTCACCAAATCGCGCAGTTCGCGCAAGGTACGTGCATCAAATCCGTCACTGTCCGCCAAATAGACGGTGGGACTCAGCCAAAATTTTGCCTCACCATCGGCCCCGCGTACATGTACATGCATAGCCTCTCGCGGGTTGCCTTCGTTGGAATAGAAGAAAAACCGAAACGACTTGTAACGGAATACGGCGGGCATGGGCGGAGTTTAACGGTCAGCGACTGGCCTACACCATCGCCAACGGGGGCGACGAATGCGTGAGCAAACTGCTATTGGACGATTCATTCGCACCCGACGCTGGGGGAGGGTATCGGTATGGCGGCGGGGATAGCGCATGGGAGTTGCACGGATATGCAGCCTGCGCGGAAGTAAGTTTCCTTAGCTAGCGTTTTTTAGCCGAACAAGTCTCCCTGGGCCGAAAGCGTCTCGGGTGCGCGGGGCGCTTTCGCTTTGCGCCGTTGCCCCGATGCCGGCAGGCCGCTCTTGCGCGAACCGTGCCTATCCTGCACATCGGTCGCCTCAATCCGCGCCTGCGGTGTTTTGCGCAATCCGTACATGCGATCTTTAGCGACTTTCATGGCCGCCTTGTCGTCCACGATGGGGAGTGGATAGTCCACACCCATCCGGCAGCCTGCCATGTGCTGCACGCTCGGGTCCATCTTCCACGGCTCTGCCAGGTAGGGCAGGGGAACTTTGGCGAGTTCAGGCACCCAGCGGCGAATAAAGAGGCCTTGTGGATCCTGGTCCTGCGCCTGCTTGGTGGGGGAATACATCCGCAGCGTGTTGATGCCGGTGGTGCCGCTTTGCATTTGCATCTGGCTCCAGTGGATGCCGGGCTCGTAGTCCAAAAATTGGCGCGCCAGAAACAGGCCGGTTTGCCGCCAGTGCAACCACAGGTGGTAGCTGGCAAAGCTGACCAGCATGGCCCGCATGCGAAAGTTCAACCAACCGGTGGCCCGCAGTGAACGCATGCACGCATCCACCATGGGGTAGCCGGTGCGACCCGCGCACCAGGCGTCGAAGTGATCGTTGTTGAACGCATCTTCCCGCAAGCCGTCGCACACGCGGGCGAAATTGCGAAACTCAATGCTGGGCTCGTCTTCGAGCTTTTGCATGAAGTGACAGTGCCAGCGCAGCCGCCCGGCAAAGCCGCGCAGCGCATACGCCAGCTCGCGTTCGGGTGTGTTGCTGATCGCCAGCTCGGTGGCCTGGTGTACCGTGCGCAGGGAGAGCGTGCCAAACGCCAAGTGCGGGCTCAAACGGCTGCAGCCGTCTTCGGCGCTCAAGGGGCTGGAGAGTGCCTTGCGGTAGCCGTGGCCGCGCACTTGCACAAAACTGCTCAGGGTGCGTCTGGCAGCCCGCTCTCCCGCAGCCTGCAAAGTTTTTCCGTGCGGCGACAGCCCCAGGCTAGCCAGCGTGGGCAGCGCGGGCTGGTCCAGCGGCAACGCTGCGGTAAATCCGCCGTCCAACAGATGCAAGGGTTCGTCCATGCGCGCCTGCCAGCGCCGGGCCCAGCCTGCGCGGCTGCGCAGACCGCGTATGACACCGGTCTGCTTGAACTGCTGCCACGGGATACTGGCGGATGCACACCACGCGGCGACATGGCGGTCACGCGTGTAAGACCAATCCGCTCCGGTTTCTTCGTGGCTTAGCAGGTGCGTGAAAGCTACCTCGCGCTGTAGTTGGGAGAGCACCGCGACCGCAGAGCCGACGCGCACCAGCAGCGGCATGCCGCGCTCGGCCAGGGCTGCACGCAGCTCACTGAGGCAGGCTAACGCGAAGTCGACATGGCTGGCGTCACAGTCGGGGCTACTCAGCCATTCCGGCTCGATCACAAAAAGGGCCAGCGCGTCTGCGTAGGAGCGCGCAGCCACCAAAGGTGCGTGGTCGTGCACCCGCAGATCGCGTTTGAACCACACCAGTGCCCGTTGTGGCTTGTTGCTCATGCGGAATCAGGCGCTAAGCAGCTGCAGATCCAGCGCACGTTCCACCAACCAGACCAAGGCCACCAGCATGGTGAGCCACGAGCCCAGCACGAACACACCACGCAAATACAAGCGGGTGTTGCGCAGCCAAAAAGCCACCGGCAAGAAGCCAGCCACGATGGCCAATTGCCCTAGCTCCACACCGGCGTTAAAGCCCAGGAGCGACAGTACCAATGCATCGGCAGGTAAGCCCAGTTCGGCCAGCACGCTGGCAAAGCCGAAGCCGTGAATCAGCCCAAAGCCGAAAGCCACCAACCAACGCCGGTTCTCCACCACGGGCCACAGGTTATTGGCCGCAGCCAGCACGACCGAGAGCGCAATGGCCGACTCCACCAGCCTGGAGGGCAGCGAAACCAGCCCGAGTGCCGCCAGCGACAAGGTAATCGAGTGCGCCACCGTGAACGACGTCACCACCCACAGCACTTCACGCGTGGCGGTACCAAAGCTGCTGACACCCTGCCAGCGCCGCATGTGCAGAACGAGCACCGCTGGCAGGAGCAGGGAAACCAAAAACAAGATGTGGTCAAAGCCAATCCAGATATGCCAGATGCCTTCGATAAGGTATTGGCTGAACTGCGTCCAGCGTGATGCCTGAGCGGCACCGAACTGCACCACACCGCTGGTAGGCGAAAGCACCGTGGTGTAGGTCGCGTCCATCCAGCGTCAGGCGCAGCAAGCCACGGTGCAGCTTGTCCAGATCGAATAACAAGCGGTATTCCAGACCCAAAGCACCCGTTGCGCCTGGGCACTCGCCGCGCAGGTGTAACACCGCATAGCCACCGTCGGTGTGGTCGTCCACTTGCAAGCCGGTCACCCCAAGCGGGCAGACACCACCGCGTGAGACCGTGAGCCGGCTCAAGGCCCAAGCCGCTACATCGCTTTGGCGTGCACGCAACTCGCCCCAGGTGATTTCTGCATTGCCATCCCGGTCCAAGCCCAATGCAAAGTCGATATCGCGCAAGGCAATATCCCATTGCGCGGTGACGGCCTGGCCTTTGACATCCACCATCAGATAACTGTCGCTGGCCTTGTGCGCCCATGCCGTCGCTTGGCACAGTAGCAGCGCCAATACCACTGCGAGCCGCCGCGTCATGGCGCCACCACCGGGGTTTTGCTTGCGGCCGGCAATTGAAGGGTCTGCGCGGCCAATGCCCGTATGCGGGCGTCCTCAAAGCCGGTGCTTTGCAGCCAGTCGCGGCCGGGCTGGGCCGCGGCCGTGTCCTTGGCGGCGAGTGCAGCTTCCAGCAACATACGCAGGTCGCGCGGTTCCTTTTGCACTTGGTAGTTTGCGCTGGCCAATTGCACAGCCAGTGCCGCGTTCTTGCGCAGGCGCAATTGAAACCGCGCTTCTTCCGCGCGGTGCGTGGTGTCACCCCGCAACTTGGCCGCAGCAAACCGGTCATCCAGTGCCTGCACATGTGCTTTTGCAGCCGGGAGTTGCAGCATGGTTTCTGCCTCGGCCAGCCTTAGCAGCAGGGGATCGGACGCGTCCCATGCGGCCAATAACTTGACAACGTCCGCCGCTCGTTTGTTGTCCAGCAAAAAGTCGGCCCACGCCGCCAGCAGATAGCCATCATCCTGACCCAGCGCGAGCGCATCGCGGTAGTGGCGCTCAGCCCGTGCGTTCTGTCCCAGCCACGCCGATACCTCGCCCAGGCGGGTCAGCAACCACAGACGCTGGTCGTCGTAGCGCGCCAAGGCCAGCGCCTGTTGCAGCGTCGCATACGCAGAAGTCAGTTGGCCGGTATAGGCCTGCACCATCCCGGTACAGCCACCATGCAGATACCGGGCGCTGCAGCTTCAGCAAGGCCGCGCATTCCTGGCGGGCATTGTCGTACTGCGCCTCCACCAAAAAGATCGCGCCCCGCCATGCATGGGCATCCGCCCGATCGGGATCTTTTGCCAGCGCAGCGGCAAAGTCGACCAGGGCTTTGTCAAAGTCGTGTCGGTATTGGTACACCATGCCCCGCACCACGAGCAGGTCGGCAGACAGCTTGTTGTCGAACTGGCTGACGACTGCGTCTGCGTAGCCCACGTAGCGGGGGTCACCACGGGCCTGCGCCATCTCAAAGTAAGCCTGGGCCAGTGCCGCTGCAGCGGCTGCGTCACCGGGGGCTTTGCGTGCGCTCGCGCGCAAAGCTTCTAGTTCGCGGGCGCGGCTGTCACCGGCACGAAACGGCAGTTTTTCGATCACGGTGGCGTCGTCGACCGGTGTGCGCGGAGCCGCTTGCGCTGGTGATGCCAGTAGTGCGCCGGACATAGCCAACGCGGTACAGAATGACCACGGGTAAAAATTGAAACGCATATTTAAGCTAAACTTTTGTTCGGCTATTCTGCCGTGTTTTGATTTATTTATTCTCAGGATGTTGAAGATGAAAAAACTATTGTCTATGCTCGTGATCGCAGCTCTCTCAATGGCTTCAGTGAGTGCTTTTGCCGGATCCCACGGCGGTGCCATGTCGGACAAAGAAAAGGCTGAAATGAAAGATAAATGCGCCAAGATGGATGCTGCCAAGGCCGATGACAAGATGAAGGCTGACTGCAAAAAGCTGGCCGAAAAGAAGTAATCAATACTTCTGTGTGGAATGAAAAGCGGACCTCGGTCCGCTTTTTTTGTGGCGTACCATCCGACGGAGTAAATTTCTTCTAAAGGGTCCTGCCCATGTCCACTCCCACCCGTTTGTTATCTGCAGTTGTTGCCCTGTGCTCTGCGACCTTGCTGGGCTCCTGCAGCATCGATTTGCTGAACACCCGGGCGGCACACGAGTTGGCCCAAAAAGCCCAGCCATCGGGCTCGGTGTACACCGGCTGGCGGGTGTTTCAGGACAAATGCGCCAGTTGCCATGGCCCGGCTGGCTTGGGTACGGCGGCTGCGCCCAATCTGCTGCCCAAGGTGCGCGACATCGGCCCGCGCCAATTTGTGGACATCGTGCTGCGGCGCTACGACTGGAATATTCCCGCCGGACCGCATCGCCAGCCAGGGCGCGGGGCGTGAGGCGCTGCTGGAGCAACTGGTGCAACGACAGGACTACATGTTGACCATGCCGGTCTGGCAGGGCGAACCCCGCGTCAGCGCCCACATCGTCGACCTGTACGCCTATTTGCTGGCCCGCGCCGAGGGCAAGCAGGACACCGATAGGCCCCAGCCTTAAAGCCGTTGCGCGTCCACCAGCCGCTGAGAATCTCCATGCGCGACGCCATCTTGCAGCTTGAAGAATCCAAGATCCGTGAGGTTGCCAACGCCGGTTTGGGTCGCAGCGATGTGCTGGCGTTCTGGTTTGGCGAGAGCGACGAGCCCACGCCTGGCTTCATCCGCCAGGCGGCGGTGGAATCGCTGGCGCGCGGCGAAACCTTTTACGCCCACAACCTGGGTATGCCGCCCTTGCGCGAGGCGATTGCGGCCTATATGTCCGTGCGCCATGGCGGCGCGGGCGCTGTGGGCATGGACCGGATCGCGGTGACTTCGGGCGGCGTCAACGCTTTGATGCTCGCTGCCCAGGCACTGGTTGACCCCGGTTGCCGCGTCGTGGCGGTCACGCCCATGTGGCCCAACCTCATCGCCCAAGCCCGCATCATGGGCGGCGATGTGCACACCGTGAGTTTGCGACCGGTGGAGGGTGCCTGGGTGCTGGACATGCAGGCGCTGTTGCAAGCCATCACGCCGGGCACGCGGGTGCTGATTCTGAATGCGCCGAACAACCCCACTGGCTGGACGCTGACCCGCGCCGAGCAGCAAACCATCCTGGACCATTGCCGCCAAACCGGCACCTGGATCGTGGCCGATGAGGTCTACGAGAACCTCTATTTCGAGCCGACGCCCCACGGCTGCGCGCCCAGTTTTTTGGACCTGGCCACGGCTGATGATCGCTTAGCCGTGATTCACAGTTTCTCTAAGAGTTTTTTGATGACCGGCTGGCGTCTGGGCTGGATGGTGGTTCCGCCGGCCATGACCGTGCAGCTGTCCAAGCTCACCGAGTTCAACACCTCCAGTGTCAGCGTGTTCACGCAGCATGCGGGACTGGCTGCGCTGCAGGGCGAAGCCCAGGTTACACCGCGCGTGGTGGCCCATTTGCACCGCTGCCGCGACACGCTGGTGCAGGCGCTGCAGACCGTGCCCGGCGTGGAAGTGGCCAGCCCCAAAGGCGGCATGTATGCGTTTTTTCGCTTGCACGGCCACCCCGATTCGCTGGCCACGGCCAAGCGTTTGGTCGCTGAGGCCGGTTTAGGCCTGGCCCCTGGCAACGCCTTCGCGCCCGAGGCGGACGGTTGGTTGCGCTGGTGCTTCGCCTCGCAGGATTTGACGCGCCTCACGCAGGGCGTGGAACGTCTGCGCGCGTGGTTGGAAGGCCAGCGGGCAAGCTAAACCGTTCTTCGCAGGGCCGCAAAAAACAGCTCTGCTTGCAGGCGCTCGCCCAGGGTTTGGCGGGCCACGGTTTCGGCCAGAGCGGGGGCCAGCGGACGCAGGGGCAGGCCGGTTTGGCGGGCCATTACTTCGGCCTGGCAGGCGCGCTCCAGGTAGTACAGGTCGTCGTAGGCGTAATCGACCCGGTCGGCACAGACCACGATGCCATGGTTGCCCAGAAAACCCACGTCCGCGCTGCCCATGGCGCGGGCGATGCGCTCGCCCTCTGCGTGGTCCAGCGCCAGGCCGTTGTAGTTCGCATCGATGGCCACGCGTCCATGAAAGCGCATCGCGTTTTGCGACAAGGTGGTATCGAGCGCGCCGGCCGTGGTGAGCGTCAGCGCCGTGGCGTAGGGCATATGGGTATGCATCACGCAGGCTTTGCGGCAGACCTTGTGGATACCGGCGTGGATGAACATGGCCGAGGGCTCTACCGGGTGGCGTCCGGCCAGCTTCTGGCCGTTGGCGTCCACCATAACGATGTCATCGGCCCCGATCTCGGCCCACATCAGCCCGCGCGGGTTGAGCAGAAAGCGCCCGCTGGCATCGGGCAATTCCAGGCTGAAATGGTTGCACACGCCCTCGGCCAGGCCATGGTGGGCGGCGGCGCGCAGGGCCAGCGCCAGGTCGGCGCGCAGGCTGCGTACGGCGGGGGAAAGAAAGTCGTGGTCGTTCATGGGCTGTCCTTGGGTCGCAGAGTGGCCGGGTGTCGCGGCATTCTCTGCTAATCTCAATTGTTCATTTTCCTAAGAGCACGCACCATGACCCACCACCAACAGTTCTACATCAACGGCACCTGGGTTGACCCGGTAGCGCCACGCCTGTTCGACGTCATCAATCCGGCCACCGAGGCGGCATACACGCAGATTTCCATGGGTAGCGCAGCCGATGTGGACCGCGCCGTGGCCGCAGCCCGCGCCGCTTTCCCCGCATTCACCGCGACCGATAAAGCCACCCGCCTGGCACTGCTGCAACGGATTCTGGCGGCTTACAACGACCGTGCCGAGGACTTGGCGCGCGCGGTCAGCGACGAGATGGGCGCGCCCATGTCCTGGTCCCGCGACGCGCAGGTCTGGGCCGGGCGTGTGCACCTGGAGGCCACGATTGCCTCCTTGGAGGCTTACGAGTTTGAGCACCAGCGCGGAGCGACCCGCATCATGAAAGAGGGCATTGGCGTGGTCGCGCTGATCACGCCCTGGAACTGGCCGCTCAACCAGATCGTCTGCAAGGTGGCACCGGCCATCGCAGCAGGTTGCACCATGGTGCTCAAACCCAGCGAAATCGCACCCATCAGCGGCATTGTGTTCTCAGAAATCATGCACGCTGCGGGCACTCCCGCCGGCGTCTACAACATGCTCAACGGCGACGGACCCTTCAGTTGGACAGGTCATGGCCGGACACAAAGATGTGGACATGGTGTCGTTTACCGGTTCCACCCGCGCGGGCGTCATCGTGGCCAAAACCGCTGCGGACACCGTCAAGCGCGTGGCCCAAGAGCTTGGCGGCAAGTCCCCCAACATCATCCTGGAAGACGCCGATCTGGAAACCGCTGTGCGCAAAGGCGTGGAGGGTTGCTTCAGCAACACCGGCCAGTCCTGCGACGCCCCCACCCGCATGCTGGTGCCGCGCGCTTTGCATGCACAGGCGTTGGAATACGCCAAGGCCGCTGCCGCAGCGCAAATCGTTGGCGACCCGCAGGCGCAGACAACCACCATGGGCCCGCTGGTCAGCGAGTTGCAGTTCACCAAAGTGCAGCGCCTGATTGAAGTCGGTATTGCCGAGGGCGCGACGCTGGTGGCCGGTGGCATGGGTCGCCCCGCTGGTGTCAGCAAGGGTTACTACGTGCGGCCCACGGTGTTTGGCGGCGTGACGCCGCAGATGACGATTGCGCGCGAAGAAATTTTCGGCCCGGTGCTGGCCATCATGCCCTACGACTCCGAGGCGCAGGCCATCGAGATCGCCAATGACACCGAGTTCGGTTTGGCGGCGTATGTGCAGTCCACCGACATGGCCCATGCCCGCCGGGTAGCGCGCCAGTTACGGGCTGGACAGGTCAACATCAACTACCCCGACTGGGATATTTACGCCCCCTTCGGCGGCTACAAGCAGTCGGGCAACGGACGCGAATACGCCGATTGGGCGATCCACGATTTCTTGGAAATCAAAGCCATGATCGGCTACGGCGAGACCGCGTAAAACGGTTGTCGCCGCTCAGATTTCCAGGTTGTCAATCAGGCGCGTGCTGCCCAGGCGCGCCGCGCCCAGCACCACCAGCGGCGCACCGGGCTGGGCCGCTTGCAAATCGCTTTGGCGGCGGATGGCTACATAGTCGGGCATCCAACCCGCCGAGCGCAGCGTCTGCAGCGCCCGGTTTTCCAGGTCCGCAAAAGCGGTATTGCCCTGGCGCACGGCATCTGCACACTGCAGCCAGCGTGTTCCCCAGCAGTGCCGCTTGCGCGCGCTCATCAGGGCTGAGGTAGCTATTGCGCGATGACATGGCCAGACCGTCAGCTTCGCGGTGCGTGTCCTGCCCGATCACATCGACCGGCAGGGCGAACTGGCGCACCATCTGGCGGATGATCAAGAGCTGCTGGTAATCTTTTTTCCCAAACAAGGCGCTGCGCGCCTGGGTGCAGGCCAGTAGCTTGAGCACCACCGTGCACACGCCGGCAAAAAAACCGGGACGGTAATGGCCTTCCAAGATGTCGGCCAGAGCCGGGTCGGGCTGCACGGTAAAGCTTTGCGGCTGCGGATACAACTCCGCCTCGGAGGGCGCAAACAGCAGGTCGCAACCAGCGGCTTCGAGCTGCGCGCAGTCGGCTTGCAGGGTACGCGGGTAGTTGTCGAAATCTTCTTTGGGCCCGAACTGCAGACGGTTCACAAAAATCGTCGCCACCGTCACGTCGCCCAGCGGTTTGGCTGCCCGCACCAGGGCCAGATGTCCGGCGTGCAAATTGCCCATGGTCGGAACCACAGCAGGATGGCGGAAGGGGAGCAGCTGCTGGCGCAGATCCGCCAGGGTGTGAACAATGCGCATACGGGGTGCGGATTACCAGGCGTGCAGCGCGTTGTCCGGGAAAGAGCCGTTTTTGACTGCGGCCACATAGGCCTCCATAGCGCCGCGGATCGAGCCGCCATCGGCCATGAAGTTGCGCACAAACTTGGGCATCTTGCCCAGGTTCACGCCCAGCATGTCGTGCAGCACCAGCACCTGGCCCGCCGTGTCTTTGCCCGCGCCGATGCCGATGGTGGCGCAGTGCGGCAGCGATTGCGTGACCGATGCGGCTAATGCATGGGGCACCATCTCCAGCACCAGCATGGAGGCGCCAGCGTCTTGCAATTCCTGGGCTTGCCGACGCAGCGTGTCGGCGCTGGCGTCGGACTTACCTTGCACCCGGTAGCCCCCCAGCGCGTGCACGGTTTGCGGTGTCAGCCCCAGGTGCGCGCAGACCGGGATGCCGCGCTCCACCAGAAAGCGCACGGTTTCGGCGGTCCAGCCGCCGCCTTCCACCTTGACCATGTGGGCCCCGGCTTGCGACAGTGCGACCGCGCTGCGCAAAGCCTGCTCTTTGGATTCCTGGTAGGTGCCAAATGGCAGGTCGGCGATGACCCAGGCCGTTCCCTGGGCGCGGCGGATACCGCGCGCGACGCTTTCGGTGTGGTAGCGCATGGTCTCCAGGCTCACACCCACGGTGCTGGGCAGGCCTTGGCAGACCATGCCCAATGAGTCGCCGATCAAAATGCATTCGACCCCGGCTGCGTCGGCCACGGCAGCAAAGGTGGCGTCATAGGCGGTCAACATGGTGATTTTTTCGCCGCGTGCCCGCATCTCGAGCAGGCGGGGCAGGCTCACGGGCTTGCGGTTGGCCATGGGGGAGGCCGGTGGCAGCGTGCCGTAGGGCGTGGATTGGGTGGGGTCCTGGATCACGGTGGGCTTTTCCAAATCGCTGCGACAGGCGCGAATGTAACAGCTTGCCTGCGGCGGGAAATGGCCTTAATCGGCGGCTAAAGCCGTCTCTGGCGTGTAGGCCAGCCGCAGATAAATCGGGGCAAAGGACTCGGCCTGGGTGATTTGGACCATGGCCTCTTTGGCCAGTTCCAGAATCGCCACGAACATCACCACGACCACGGCCACTGTGTGGCTGGGGTCAAACAGGGACTCGAAGGCCATGAAGCGCTGCCCTTGCAAGCGGCGCAGCACCAGCGTCATGTGCTCGCGCACCGAGAGCTGCTCCCGGTTGATGGTGTGGTGTTGCACCAGCCGTGCGCGCTGCAGAATGCCCTGCCAAGCGGCTTGTAGATCGGCTGGGTTGACATCGGGCAGGCGGGTCTGGATCACCGCGTCGCTGGCGATCTGCGCGGTCACAAAGTCGCGCCCCACAACCGGCAGGGCGTTCAACCGCGCGGCCGCCAGCTTCATTTGCTCGTATTCCAGCAAACGGCGCACCAATTGGGCGCGCGGGTCTTCGGCTTCTTCGCCAGGGGCCGCCTTTTTGGGTGGCAGCAGCATGCGCGACTTGATCTCGATCAGCATGGCCGCCATCAGCAGGTATTCGGCGGCGAGTTCCAGGTTGCGGTTGCGGATTTGCTCGACATAGGCCAGGTACTGGCGCGTCACGCTGAGCATCGGGATATCGAGGATATTGAAGTTCTGTTTGCGGATCAGGTACAGCAGCAAATCCAGCGGGCCTTCGAAGGCCTCTAAAAAAACCTCCAGCGCGTCCGGCGGGATATACAAATCCAAAGGCAGGGTGAACAGCGGCTCGCCATACAGGCGCGCCACGGCGACGTTGTCAACCACCTCGGGCGTGCTGTCCTGCGGCATCGCGTAATCGAGGGGCAGTGTCTCGCCGCTCACAATGCTGCGGCTCAGGTCTCGTCGGTCAGGTAAACATAGGGCTTTTGCGCAACGCGGCCCTGCGCGTACTCACTTTGGAGCGTCCGATCCAGGTTTTTGTCCCACAACAGGGCACGTCCGGCACGCTGACGGGCTTCCAGATCGGGTTGGGCCGCCTTCAGCTGGTCAATGAACTGGGTGGTGTCGGAGCGGTAGTCGGGTCTGCGGAAGATGGACATGGCGGAATTCCTCGGGTGCGGGGCATTCTAGCGGGGGGTGGCCCTGGGCTGTCACACAAATGCCATGTAGATTGACTACGTTCCCTTGCCCGGTAACCCTGCCCGGCCAACAGGAGTTGCGATGAGTCTGAATGAAGAAGAGTTGATACGCCGCATCCGCAGCGACTTGCTGGACAGCTTTGACGAAGAGCTGGAAATGGAGGCCGAGGACCGGGCTTTCACCACTGCGGATGCGCCCGGTGTGACCGACGAGTCCTCGGTTGCCCGGCGCCACTATTTTCGCGAGTTGTTCCGTCTGCAAAGCGAACTGGTGAAGTTACAGGACTGGGTGGTCGCCAGCGGCCACAAAGTCGTGGTGCTGTTTGAAGGCCGTGATGCGGCAGGCAAGGGCGGGGCCATCAAGCGCATCACGCAGCGGCTCAATCCGCGCGTGTGCCGGGTCGCAGCCTTGCCCGCACCAAATGACCGCGAGCGCACCCAGTGGTATTTCCAGCGCTACATCGCGCATCTCCCGGCGGCTGGCGAAATGGTGTTGTTCGACCGCAGTTGGTACAACCGCGCCGGAGTCGAGCGGGTGATGGGTTTTTGCACCGATGAGCAGTACGAGGAGTTTTTCCGCAGCGTGCCGGAGTTCGAAAAAATGCTGGTGCGCTCGGGTATTCAGGTGATCAAGTACTGGTTCTCCATTTCCGACGAAGAGCAGAACGCGCGCTTCCTGGGTCGTATCCATGACCCGCTGAAGCAGTGGAAGCTCAGCCCCATGGACCTGGAGTCACGTAAGCGCTGGGAGGATTACACCGCGGCCAAAGAGGTGATGCTGGAGCGCACCCACATTCCTGAAGCGCCTTGGTGGGTGGTGCAGGCGGTGGATAAGAAAAAGGCCCGCCTCAATTGCATTCACCACCTGCTAGAGCAAATGCCATACGAAGAAATTGCCCATCCGCCGATTGTGTTGCCCGAGCGTGTGCGCCGCGACGATTACGAGCGCCACCCAGTGCCCGCCGATATGTTTGTACCCGAGGTTTATTGAGGCGGTGCGCCCCCTCAGCCGCGCACGTCGCCCACTGCATCCTGTCCGAAAGTCGGGCTATTTAAGTACGCGAGCACGCGCCGCGCCGCATCCTGTGGGCTGCTCAGTTGGCCGCCTGCATGCAGCCCCTGGAAAGTGGGCAGATCCGGGAAATGTGCCGGATCAGCACTGCGCAATTGCAGCTGCATATCGGTCGCAATCACCCCTGGCGCAAGTGAGCAGACTTTCGCGCCGTTCGGCAGAGCCGCTTCTTCCAGCGCAATGCAGCGGCTGAAATGGTCCATACCCGCCTTGGCAGCGCAGTAAGCGGCGCTCGATGCCATGGCCCGGCGACCCAGGCCGGAGGAAATATTCAACACTTTGCGCGGCACAGCCCAGTTGCGCGTGGCACCCAGAAACGCCGCGCAGAGCTGCAGCGGAGCCTCCACACCCACGCGCAAGGCTTGCGCCAAAGCCGACGGGTCGCTGTCGCGTACGGCCAGCAGCGGCGAAATGGCACCCGCGTTGTTGATCAGCGTGGCGCTTGCCAAGCCGCTGCGGGTCGCACGCCTGCAACCATTCAGCCAGTTGTGCGGCCACCGCAGCAGCATCGGCCAGGTCTGCGCTCCATTGCTCCAACACCGCCCCCGCCGCATCGGCCTGCGCTTGTAACTCCGGGTTGCGCTTGCGGGAGATGCACAGCAATCGTGCGCCCGGTTGCGCGAGCTCGTGCGCCATGGCAAGCCCCATGCCGCGCGATGCGCCGGTGAGGATGGTCAGGTTTTGCATGCGGGGCTGAAAGCCATCAGGCTCAAAATTTCAAACAGCATTTGTGCGCCGGCCTGCGCGGTGTTGGTGCTGGCGTCGTATTGCGGCGCGACCTCCACCACATCGCCGCCGCAGACGTTCAGGCCTTTGAGGCCGTGCAGAATGGCCAGCGCTTCGCGGGTGCTCAGGCCACCGATCTCCGGGGTTCCGGTGCCGGGGGCGAAGACCGGGTCCAGCCCGTCGACATCGAACGTCACATAGGTCGGACCATCGCCGACCACAGCGCGGGCCATGCGCACAATTTCGGCAATACCCAGGGTGGATATTTGCTCGGCATGGACCACCGTCATGCCGACATCTTTGGAAAACTCCCACAGGTATTCCGATGAACCGCGGATACCGATCTGGATGCAGCGCGCAGGGTCCAGCACGCCGTCGAGCACCGCCAGCCGGAACGGCCCGCCGTGGTGGAAACGCGTTTGGTCAAACGCGCCTCCGGTATCGCAGTGCGCGTCGATATGCACCATGCCCAGCGGCTGCGTGCGCCCTAGGGCTTTCATGATCGGGTAGGTGATGGAATGGTCGCCGCCAACCGTGAGCGGCAGCACGCCCTGGTCGGCCACGCGGTGGTACCAGGCCTCCAGGTCTTCGATGCACATGGGCAGGCTGTAGCGGCTGCGAAAGGGCACGTCGCCCACATCGGCCACGCGCAGGCTGTGCACGGGCGCGACGTCGAGCACATGGTTGTACGGGCCGATGCGCTCGATGGTGCGCAGCGCACGCGGCCCGAAGCGCGCGCCGGGCCGGTTGCTGGCGCCCAAATCCATCGGCGCGCCCATCAGCGCCACCTGCAAATCGCCAAAGTCCGGGTTCTGTGCGTCCACGGGGCGGTGCGGCGCGGACAGCAGCGTGGGCACACCCGCGTAGGGTGCTGCGCGCGTACCGCCCGCAGAAAAAATACTGGCTGCGACCTGGGCAAAGCGCGGGTCGTGCATGTCGGCGGCGCTGCCGGCGTATTTGTCGCGCAGCGCGTGGAGTTCTTCGGGGCTCAGGGGCATGGTGGTTCCTGCACAGTCTGCAGCGATGGTAGTGCAGGGCGGTTTATTGGAAAAATCAAGGGGCTCTAGCTGAGTCAGCCGGGTCAGCCGGTTTTTCTGCCGCTTGCAGCTGCTTGTGAATGCCCCAACCCAGGCCCACAAACAACCACATCGGCAGCCAGGCCCACAGATAGACCCAGCGCATCGGCTCGCCCTGCAGCAGCCCGAAGACCTGCGGCGCGACCGGATACAGCAGCCACAAGCCGCCACCCAGCAAAAAGGTGCCGCGCATGATCCAACTGGGCTTGCGTGCCGGTTCGGTCGGGGTGGTTTCGGTGGGTTTGCTGACTTCCATGCGGGTTGGTTGGGAAAGGTTGGTGTTGCTAGATGCTGCCAGACGATCGCCCTACAGCACATCCACCCCAGCTGCCTGCGCTGCCAGTCGGAGTGCCTGGTCCTTGCCAATCGGTCGCCAAGCGCAGCCAGCTCCAAGTGGCGGCGCCATGAACTGCCAATCGCAACGCTCGCTGCAGCAGAGCTGTCACGGCGGCGCGCCGTCAGTAACTGACATCAATCGGTCGTAAAGCGAGGGTCAAAGTTACCGGGCCATAAGCCTGAAAGCAAGCGACTGCCTCTGCTGCGGCGGCGCGTCCGCGTCGGCATCAATCGGTAGTTGCGCTGAGCGTGTGCCAACGTCTGCCGGGCCAAAGCCTGCGTCAAGCGGCCTCTTGTGCAGGCTGTCTTCAATGCATTGGCGAGTTCGAGTTGACATCGAAGCTGACGGCACGCAGCACCTTGTCGGTCTCCAGGCTGATCTGGCCGACCGTCTGTGGCTGTTGGCG
Source organism: Rhodoferax sp. (assembly GCA_964203415.1). Taxonomy (GTDB): domain Bacteria; phylum Pseudomonadota; class Gammaproteobacteria; order Burkholderiales; family Burkholderiaceae_C; genus Allorhodoferax. The sequence continues at coordinate 44,438 of CAXNME010000015.1, read as the reverse complement.
AAGCTGCCCGACTGAGGCACTGCAGCCGGTGACACATCCGAGTTGATCACAGAACAAAGGGCATCAGTCGCGTCCGGATTGAATCGCGTCCGACAGACTGCAATCCATGTTCCATATCTGCCCCCAGTGCGCCGTAAATCACGTCATCGCGCCGAACCGTTGCCGCTATCCAGGGTCGCTGCCAGCGGACGCCACGTTGCCAGAGGCTCGGCTGCAAGCAAGGTGGCGTTCACTGCGGCACGAAGTGTCGTGTCACTCGGGCTACGCACTTCGTGCAGGAACGGGTTATGTGCTTGATATGCGCCGTCGCCCACGACTGGCCGATTCGGCAGATACGGATCAATACTCCGCAGAGATCGACTTTTTCGGCTGAGGTCGAGGCTAACACCGCGAGAAGGCTAGTGCGCACTGCAGGAGTTCAGGCACCATTTCTGGAAGTTATGGCTAAGCGCGGGCAGACCATTGGCCATTGGGTCAGGCCTCATAAGGCGCTCTAAGCCCTGCCACGGAGCGCTGCCTTCCGGCATTGTTTGCCAATTCATGCTGCGCACCATGCCCGACGGACCACGTAAAGCCGGGCAATAGACCCACCCCAGCGGCGCGACTTGAAAGTCAGCCCTCCACCGCCTCCACCAAAAACTTCACCCGCCGCACGCCATTCCACTCATCCGCGTCCAGACGGAAAGCCATGGTGACTTTGGCGGGCAGGGGCTCGGTGTGGCCGAACCAGATGGCGTCGACCGGGTCGCCGCGGTGTTTGAGTTTGAGGGAGAGGTGTTTCTCGCCCACCAGGCGTTGCGACAGCACCTCGACTTCTTCGCTGAAGGTGGGTGCGGCAAAGCCCTGGCCCCAGACTTCGTGGTGCAGGGTGTCCACCAAATCGACGCGCCGGTACTGCGGGTCGAGCGGCCCGTCGGTGGCGATGCGGCGTTGCAGCGTGGCGGCGTCCAGCCATTCGTGGGCCACCTCGGCAAGCGCTTGTTCGAAGGTGTCGAAATGCGCTTCGTCCACCGTGCAGCCTGCGGCCATGGCGTGGCCGCCAAAGCGCAGCAGCACGCCGGGGTGGCGTTTGGCCACCAGGTCCAGCGCATCGCGCAAATGAAAGCCGGGGATGGAGCGGCCCGAGCCTTTGAGCTCATGCTCTTTGCCCGGCGCGGCGCTGGCGGCGAAGACAAAGCTGGGGCGGTGGAATTTGTCTTTGATGCGCGCGGCCACGATGCCGACCACGCCTTCGTTGAAGTCGGGGTCGAACACGCAAATCGCCGGTGGCGGCTCGTCCTCCGCGTCGAAAAGCGATTCGGCCACTTCCATGGCCGTGTCGCGCATATCGCCCTCAATGACACGGCGTTCGCGGTTGATCGCGTCCAGCGCGCGGGCCAGTTCGTCGGCGCGGCCAGCGTCATCGGTGAGCAGGCATTCAATTCCTAGTGTCATATCGCTCAGGCGTCCGGCGGCGTTGATGCGCGGGCCCAGCGCAAAGCCAAAGTCAAAGCTGGTGGCCGCCGTGGCGGTGCGCCCGGCAGCGCGGAACAAGGCCGCCATGCCTGCAGGCATCAGCCCGGCGCGCACCCGCTTCAAACCCTGGGCGACCAGGCGGCGGTTGTTGGCGTCCAGCCGTACCACATCGGCCACGGTGCCGAGTGCCACCAGCGGCAGCAGGCTGTCGAGCTTGGGCTGCGAGGCCGCATCGAACACGCCACGCCGGCGCAGTTCGGAGCGCAGTGCCAGCAGCACATAAAACATCACCCCCACACCGGCCAGCGCCTTGCTGACAAAGGTACAGCCGTGCTGGTTCGGGTTGACGATGACGTCGGCATCGGGCCGCTGGGCGGCGGGCAAATGGTGGTCTGTTACCAGCACCTGCAGGCCCAGCGCTTTGGCATGGGCCACGCCTTCCATGCTGGCAATGCCGTTGTCCACGGTGATCAGCAGATCCGCGCCCTGGTCTTTGACGCGCTGGGCAATCGGCGCGGTCAGACCGTAGCCGTCCACTACGCGGTCAGGCACCAGATAGGCCACCTGTTGCGCGCCCAGCAGGCGCAAGCCGCGCAGGGCCAGCGCACAGGCGGTGGCGCCGTCGCAGTCGTAATCGGCGACCACGCACAGGCGTTTGTTCTGGGCGATCGCGTCGGCCAGCAGCGTGGCGGCCTCAGCGATACCCAGCAGGCCGTCGGGCGGCAGCAACTTGGCCAGGCTGTCGTCGAGTTCTTCGGTGCCGGTGACGCCACGGGCGGCGTACAGGCGTGCCAGCAGCGGGTGCACGCCGGCTTGCTCCAGCGCATGGACGCTGCGCGGCGGGATGTCGCGGGGGATGATCTTCATAACAATCGGAGCCGTTCGGAAAAAGGGGTGGGTGACCAAGCCTGGCGCGCGCGGGCCAGCCAGCTTTGTGTACGCGCCGCTTGGGCGGTGTAGCTGTGTGCCTGTACGGTGCCGCACAGGCTGATGCAGAAGCTGGCGTCTTCTTGCGCCTGCGCCAGCCACTGCGCGCCATGGGTTGCGTCCAGCGCGGCCAAGGCCTGCGCCCAGCGCCCATGCGTCATCGCGCAGGGCGCTGTCGCGCAGTTCAGCAAGCAGCAAGGTCGCCGTGGGCTTGCTTGGGATATTCGGCGGCAGGCTGCCCGTGCCGCTGAGCCAGAAAGCGTTCACTGTTGTGAGGCCGCGCTCTGCGCGGCTGTCGTTGACCGGATGGGTGTAAAGCAGCATTTGCATCTCGTTCTGCAAGCGGCGCAGAGGGCGGGCGCGCTCGCCCTGCGGCATCCAGGCGTCCACCGCTTGCCCGCGCACGCGATCCAGCGACGCCGTGGGCAAATCGCGCAGCAGTTCGCCACAGACCAGCCACTGCCCGGGCCGCTGTGTGTGCAAGCGCAGGCCATCTTCTAAAAAATAGGGGCGCATGGCCTGCGCCAATGCTTCGGACTCCAGGGCGTCCAACGCCAGTTCATCGGGCTCCCGCATGGCCACGTGGTCACTTTGCGCTTGCAAATGGCATAAGGTGAGCAGGCCCCAGGCTGCCGATCCGTCCAGGCCGGCGGCCTGCGCGGCCAGCGCGCCCAGGGGCAGCAGCCCGTCGGCTGCGTGGAGATGCGCGTAGGCCAAGCGCTCGTGCAGCGGCGTCAGGTCCGAGGGCTTGGCGCGCGTCACATCGCTGCGCGCCAGCAGCGTGAACAGCTTGTGCAGATGGGGCAGGGGCGGGAATTCGGGGCGCGTCAGCAAGGCCTTGCAATTCGGCCCGTCGGGCAGGGCATGGGACAAGACGATGTGCATGGGGCCATTGTCCACGCAGTGCCACAATCCAGCCCGTGTCATTCTTTCCCACCCAACTTCCCTTTGAGCTGCGCATAGGCTGGCGCTACACGCGCGCAGGCCGGTCCACCCGGCGCAACGGGTTTATCTCTTTCATCTCCGGTGTGTCCATGCTGGGCATTGCGCTGGGCGTGGCGGCGCTGATCATTGTGCTCAGCGTGATGAACGGCTTCCAGAAAGAGGTGCGCGACCGCATGCTCAGCGTGGTCTCGCACATTGAGATTTACAGCCCCGAAGGCGCATTGCCCGACCCCGCGCAAACCATCCGCGAGGCCCGCGCCAACCCCGAGGTCGTGGGGGCCGCGCCCTTCATCAGCATGCAAGCGCTGCTGGCGCGGGGCGAGGACATGAAAGGCGCGCTGGTGCGCGGCATTGACCCGGCGCTGGAGCCGCAAGTCACCGACATGGCCGGTGGCGCGCAGCAGGCGGTGCTGGCACGGCTGGTGCCGGGTGGCTTTGGCATTGTGCTGGGTGGGGAATTGGCGCGCAATATGGGCGTGCGTGCGGGCGACCAGGTCACGTTGATCGCGCCCGGCGGCCAGGTCACTCCGGCCGGTGTGGTGCCGCGCCTCAAGCAAATGACGGTGGTCGGCACTTTTGAGTCGGGGCATTACGAATACGACTCGGCGCTGGTTTTCTTGCACATCGAAGACGCCCAGCGCATGTTCCGCTTGGAGGGCCCCTCCGGCGTGCGCCTGAAGTTGCGGGATTTGCAGGAGGCCCGCTTGGTCGGACGGCAACTGGCCCAGCAACTCAGCGGCGACATGCTGGTGCGCGACTGGACCCAGCAAAACCGCACCTGGTTCGCGGCTGTGCAGGTCGAAAAACGCATGATGTTCATCATCCTCACGCTGATCGTGGCGGTGGCCGCGTTCAACCTGGTCAGCACGCTGGTGATGTCGGTCACCGACAAGCGCGCCGACATCGCCATCCTGCGCACCCTGGGCGCCAGCCCGGGCAGCATCATGGGGATTTTTGTGGTGCAGGGCGCGATGGTGGGGGTGATAGGCACGCTGGCCGGTCTGCTGCTGGGGCTGGGTGTGGCGCTGAATATCGATGTGATCGTCCCCGCGCTGGAGCAGGCTTTGGGCGCGCACTTTTTACCGCAGGACATTTATGTGATCAGCCGCATGCCCAGCGACCCACGCTCGGCCGACATTGTTCCGGTCGCGCTGATCAGTCTGGTGCTGTCCTTTGTGGCCACGATTTATCCGAGCTGGCGCGCCTCGCAGGTCAACCCCGCCGAGGCGCTGCGGTATGAGTGAGGCAACCGTCATGGGGCCCTTGCTCGCCTGCACAGGCCTGACCAAGCGCTTTACCGAGGGGCGCTTGGATGTGACCGTTTTGCGGGGCATTGATTTGCAGGTGCAGCGTGGTGAAACGGTGGCCATCGTCGGCGCATCAGGCTCGGGCAAAAGCACGCTTGTTGCACCTGCTGGGCGGGCTGGACGCGCCCACCAGCGGCAGCGTGACCTTGTGCGGGCAGGCGCTGGCGAAGTTGGACGCGGCGGCGCAGGGCCGCTTGCGCAACGCGCACCTGGGTTTTGTCTACCAGTTCCACCACCTGCTACCCGAATTCAGCGCCTTGGACAACGTGGCCATGCCGCTGACCATACGCCGCGACCCACCCGCGCAAGCCCAGGCTGTGGCCATGGACATGCTGCGCCGCGTTGGCCTGGCTGAGCGTGCCGCGCACCGCCCGGCGGAACTCTCCGGCGGCGAGCGCCAGCGCGTGGCGATTGCCCGGGCTCTTGTCACCCGCCCGGACTGTGTGCTGGCCGATGAGCCCACCGGCAATCTGGATCGCAGCACGGCAGACGGCGTGTTCGACCTCATGCTGCAACTCGCCCGCGACCAAGGTACAGCCTTTGTGCTGGTCACCCACGACGCCACCCTGGCCGCCAAATGCAGCCGCCGCATGCATTTGGATCGGGGTGTTTTGCGCGATGTGGATTGACACCCACGCCCATCTGGACGCTGCCGAATTTGACCCCGATCGCAGCGCGATGCGCCAGGCCGCGCGGGAGGCGGGCGTAGGCCACTGCGTGATACCGGCGGTGGAACGGGCCAATTGGGCTGCGGTGCGCGCGCTGGCCCATGCGCAGGGCGACAGCTACTGCCTGGGTATCCATCCTTTGTATGTGCCGCAGGCGCAGGAGTCCGATCTGACGGCATTGGACGCCGAGTTGACGCAACACCGCGAAGACCCACGGCTGGTGGCCGTAGGCGAAATCGGGCTGGACTTTTTTGTGCCCGCGCTGTGCGAACCCGCCATGCGGGAGCGGCAGGAATTTTTCTATGCAGCGCAGCTGCGGCTGGCCCGCGCGCACGGCTTACCGGTGGTTCTGCATGTGCGGCGCAGTGCCGACCGGCTGCTCAAACACCTGCGGGCGCTTGCGCAGGGCGGGTACCGCTGGAGCGGGATTGCCCACGCTTTCAATGGCAGCCAAGCCCAAGCTATGGCTTTTGTTGGTTTGGGCTTCAAGCTCGGTTTTGGTGGCGCACTCACCTATGCGCGGGCATTGCAGCTGCGCCGCCTGGCGTGCGACCTGCCCTTGGATGCGCTGGTCTTGGAGACCGATTCGCCGGATATTCCGCCGCATTGGCTGTATGTCAATGAAGCGTTGCGCGCCGAAGGGCAGGCGCAGGGCCGGAATACTCCGGCGGAGCTGCCGCGAATTGCTGCCGTGTTGGCAGAACTGCGGGGCCTGGGCTTGGCGGAGTTGCAAGCGGCCACCTATGCCAATGCTTGCGCGGCGCTGCCCGCGCTTGGCGCTGGTATAAGCAGCGCATGCGAAAAAGTACCCTGGCGGACAACGAGTTACCCGAAGTCAATTTCTCCGAAGAGGGCGGTATCCGCCACCTGCATTTGGGCAGCATCTGGGTGCAGGGCTCGATGTATCTCGATGACCCGCTGCGGCTGGTGCATGAATACATACAGCGCATGATGGCCTGGATGCTGTTCATGGACCCGGCGGGCATTCCCCGCCGCCAGGCCATGCAGCTCGGTCTGGGCGCTGGCTCGCTGACCAAGTTCTGCAGCCAGGCGGTCGGCATGCACACCACGGCTATCGAGCACAACCCGCAGGTGCTGCAGGCCTGCCGCGGCTGGTTCAAGCTGCCCACCGACAACGCCCGCATGCGGGTGGTGCTGGCCGACGCATCGCAGGAAATCCGCCAGCCGCAGTGGCTGGGCGCGATCGACGCCCTGCAGGTGGACCTGTACGACGACGAGGCAGCCGCCCCCGTGCTCGACAGCCCGGAGTTCTACGCCGACTGCCGCAATCTGCTCACCCCCGATGGCTGCATGACGGTCAACCTGTTCGGCCGCTCCTCCAGCTTTGACCAGAGCGTGGCCAAAATGGCGGCCGCCTTTGGCCCGGATGCGCTGTGGGCCTTCAAACCCACCCGCGAGGGCAATACCGTGGTGTTGGCCCAACGCACCCCCGCCAACCCCGGTCGCAGCCTGATGCTGGAGCGGGCAGATGCGATCCAGCGTTTGTGGGGCTTGCCGGCGGCCAAATGGGTGCGGGGTTTACAGCAGGTGGATAAATAGCGGCCGCAAGGGGTTTAAGCGCGGGTTTACCCACGCGGGGGCGTATGAAAAACTTGTGCAAAATCGCCGTCTTATTTGTTTGCAAGGGTTATGTCGTGCGAATCAAAAGTCAAAAAGATTTTTTCTCCGGCCTGATGTTCGCGGCGGTAGGCGGGGCCTTCGCCGCCGTGTCCAGCACCTACACCATCGGCACGGGTGCCCGCATGGGTCCGGGCTACTTCCCCTTGGTGCTTGGCGTCTTGCTGGCGGCTTTGGGGGTCTTGATCGCAGTACGCTCTTTTACTTCCGGACCGGAGGGTGGCGACCCGGTGGGCCGCTTTGCCTGGCGCCCATTGTTTTTTATCATTGCCGCCAACCTGGCATTTGGCGCATGCCTGGGTGGCTTGCCCAGCATTGGGCTGCCGCCACTGGGTCTGATCCTCGGGATTTTTATCTTGACCTTTGTCGCCAGCCTGGCCAGCGATGAGTTCAACCCCAAGGAAACGCTGATCTTGAGCATCGTCTTGAGCGTCTTCAGCTACGGCGCGTTCATCAAATTGCTCAATTTGCAGTTCCCGGTGTGGCCTGCGTTTCTAGGCCTTTAAGGAAAAACCATGGATTTGCTCAACAACCTGGCCATGGGTTTTGGCGTTGCCTTCACCCTGTCCAACCTCATGTATGCCTTTATCGGCTGCCTGCTGGGTACGCTGATCGGGGTTTTGCCTGGCATCGGGCCGCTGGCGACGATTGCCATGCTGCTGCCCGCCACCTACGCGCTGCCACCGGTGGCGGCGCTGATCATGCTGGCTGGTATTTACTATGGCGCGCAGTACGGCGGCTCGACCACAGCCATTTTGGTTAATCTGCCCGGCGAGTCGTCGTCCGTGGTGACCGTGATTGACGGCTACCAGATGGCCCGTAACGGGCGCGCCGGGCCAGCGCTGGCGGCGGCGGGTCTGGGCTCCTTCTTTGCCGGTTGCGTGGGCACTTTGATTTTGGCGGCCTTCGCAGCGCCGCTGACCGAGCTGGCCTTCCAATTCGGCCCGGCGGAATACTTTTCGCTGATGATTCTGGGCCTGGTGGGCGCGGTCGTGCTGGCTTCGGGCTCCTTGCTCAAGGCAATTGCCATGATTATTTTGGGCCTGCTGCTGGGTATGGTGGGAACCGATGTCAATTCCGGCATGGCGCGCTTCACCTTGGGCGTGTTGGAGCTGACCGATGGCATTGGTTTCATTGTGATTGCCATGGGCGTCTTCGGTTACGGAGAAATCATCAGCAACCTCTCCAAGCACCACACGGAGCGCCAGGTGTTCACAGCCTCGGTGTCAGGCCTGCTGCCGACCAAGCAGGACTTCAAGGACATGGTGCCCGCTATTCTGCGTGGCACGTCCTTGGGCTCTTTGCTGGGCATTCTTCCTGGCGGTGGCGCTGTGATGGCGGCGTTTGCGGCTTACACGCTGGAGAAGAAGACCAAGCTGGCCCCCCATGAAGTGCCGTTTGGCAAGGGCAATATCCGCGGCGTCGCGGCACCCGAAGCAGCTAACAACGCGGGCGCGCAAACTTCCTTTATTCCCTTGTTGACCTTGGGTATTCCGCCCAACGCGGTGATGGCCTTGATGGTGGGTGCTATGACCATCCACAACATCCAACCCGGCCCGCAGGTCATGACCGGCAACCCCGAGTTGTTCTGGGGCCTGATTGCTTCGATGTGGATCGGCAACGCCATGCTGGTGGTCTTGAACCTGCCGCTGATCGGCATCTGGATCAAGCTGCTGACCGTGCCCTACCGCTGGCTGTTTCCTTCTATCGTGCTGTTCTGTGCCATCGGGGTTTTCTCGACCAATAACACGGCATTTGATATCTGGATGGTGGGCCTGTTCGGCTTCTTGGGTTACCTGTTCATCAAGCTGGGCACTGAACCTGCGCCTTTGCTGCTGGGCTTCATCCTGGGCCCGATGATGGAGGAATACCTGCGCCGGGCGCTGCTGCTGTCGCGCGGCGACTGGTCGGTCTTGGTGACACGTCCCTTGTCCGCCGGCCTGTTGCTGGCGGCGGTGCTGCTCTTGGTGATCGTCTTGCTGCCTTCAGTCAGCAAGAAGCGCGAAGACGTTTTCGTCGAAGACTGATCGCTCCTCAGCCCTTCAAATCCCCGGCCAGCGAGGCCAGCGTGTCGGCGGAGATTTCCATATGCGCCGGGTAGTTGGTGTGGTCGCAGCCGATTTTCACGGCTGCACCCGCTTGAATAGCCGCCTTCGTCGCAGCATTGAATTCAAACCGGACAAAGTGCACGGCTGAGGTCTTTTCGTCGTTTTCGCGGTCCAGGTCTTCGTCGGCGATAGCGTACACGCGGGGGTGGCCTTCCACCTCCACAAACATGCGGTCTTCAATGCCGATCAGGCGGGCCAGTTCGCGCTTGCGCTCGTTGATGTCGGTGTACTCCAGCATCATCGTGCCTTTCCAGTTGCTGCCGTCCGGCATCAGCGGGGCGTAGGCATCGATCTCTTGCTGAATGCCTTCTTCTTCAAATACTTTTTCAATCCGGAGCATTTCCTGGATCTGGTAGCGGATGGTGGTTTCGCTCTCAAACTGCACATGCACGTTTTCACCCAGGTGCACGCTGCGCAGTTTGCGGTGCGCCAGGACTTCGGGTTTGTGGATCTTGCGCCACTTGGTGTAGGCCTCCAGCGACATCAGGCTGTCGGGGGTGATTTGTCCGGTGAGTTGCATGGTGTGTCCTTATCGGGTTACGTGGTGCTTCATTTCAGGCCGTAGGCCTTGCGCACCAGGGTGAGGGGGTGGTTCAGTTCGGGCGCGCCCAGGCCGTTGACTTCAAAGCCCTGCGCAATATGGTGGCCGCCCAGCGGGCAGTCCGAGCTGATGTAGTCGGGCTTGCTGCCGTCTTTCATGGTCGCCATGGCCTTGAAGACCGGCTTGCCGATTTTCATGGAGTAGGCGTGCGAAGTTTTCTTCACGCCGTAGGTGCCCGCGTGGCCCGAGCAGCGCTCGATGCTGTTGATCTCGGTGCCCGGAATCATCTTGAGCATTTCTTCGGTTTTCTTGCCGATGTTCTGCACCCGGCCGTGGCAGGGAATCTGGTAGCTCACATTGCCCAGGGCTTGCGGGAACTCGGTCTTGAGCAAGCCGTCGCGCTTGCGCGCCATCAGGTACTCAAACGGATCCCACATATGGGTTTTGACCAGCTGCGTATCGGCGCAGTTCGGGAACATCAGCGGGATTTCCTGCTTGAACATGAGCGAGCAGCTCGGCACGGCGGACAGAATCGCGTAGCCCTCTTTGGCGTACTTCGCCAGCACCGGGATATTGGCTTCTTTGGCGGCGCCTACCGCGTCCAAATCACCGAGTTCCAACTTGGGCATGCCACAGCACTGTTCCTTGTTGACCAGCACATAGGGAATCGCGTTGTGGTCCAGAATTTTCAGCAGGTCGTGGCCGATGCCGGGTTCGTTGTAGTTGATGTAGCAGGTGGAATAAATCGCTACCTTGCCAGGGGTTTTTTCGCCGTTGACCACCGGCGTGGCTTTTGATTTTTTGGCGCTGGAGCGGAATTTTTTGGTGGCCAGCTCGGGCAGCCAAGCGTCTTTGTCCACACCGGCCACGGTCTCGAGCACATCGCGCCCGAGCTTGCTTTTGTTGATGGCGTTGACCGTTTGCACCACGATGGGAATGCCGGCCAGCGAGCCATGCACATCGGTGGATGCCAGCATCTGCTCGGCCATCCCGACCTCGCCTTTTTTGAACTTGATGGCTTTGGCCCGCAGCATGGTGTGGGGAAAGTCCAGGTTCCATTCGTGCGGCGGTGTGTAGGGGCACTTGGTCATGTAGCACAGGTCGCACATGTAGCACTGATCGACCACCTTCCAGTAGTCCTTCTTGTCCACACCGTCGACTTCCAGGGTCGTGCTCTCGTCCACCAGGTCGAACAAGGTGGGGAACGATCCGCACAGGCTCACGCAGCGGCGGCAGCCGTGGCAGATGTCAAAAATGCGCTCCATCTCGTGCAGGCATTTTTCTTCGTTGTAGAAGTCGGGGTTTTGCCAATCCAGCGGGTGGCGGGTGGGGGCTTGCAGATTGCCTTCGGTGGCCATGGGTGCTCCTGGGAAAGGGCGAAAACGGAAATATGTTTCGGTAACAAAAACGGCTTGCAAAACAAGCCGTTTGGGTTACCGCTGCACCTTGTGGGTGCAGCAATACGGTCTTACCGGGTGATCAATCCACCAGTTCAGCCAGGGCCTTGGCGTAGCGGTTGGCGTGTGAACGCTCAGCTTTTGCCAGGGTTTCGAACCAGTCGGCCACTTCGTCAAAACCTTCCTCGCGGGCGGTTTTGGCCATGCCGGGGTACATGTCGGTGTACTCGTGGGTTTCGCCAGCGACAGCCGATGCCAGGTTCTGGCGGCTGGTACCGATGGGCAGACCGGTTGCGGGATCGCCGGATTGCTCCAGGAACTCCAGGTGGCCGTGGGCGTGGCCGGTTTCGCCTTCGGCGGTGGAGCGGAACAGTGCTGCCACGTCGTTTTGGCCTTCTACGTCAGCCTTGTTCGCGAAATACAAATAGCGACGGTTAGCCTGTGATTCGCCTGCGAAGGCGTCTTTCAGGCATTGTTCCGTGCGCGAGCCTTTGAGTGCTGCCATGGGAATATCTCCTAGGGGGTTGAAAAATCGTCGGATGCTTGAGGAGCGGATGCCTCCCAAGACCCGCACAGCTTAAACCGATTCCGCCGTCTTAATCATTGGCAGCTTTAATGGCCTGCATTTACGTTGGCTATCCAAAGTTGAAACACCATTGTCACAGTCTTCGGCCCACGGGCCGGGCTTTATTCGGTCCACAAAGCGCTCAAGCCACCCTCGGGTTCGAAGCGCTGGTTGCGCCAGACCAGGCGCGTCGGGCCGGGCAGGGCGCGGGTGGAAACGCTGTGGCGCGGGTCACCGGGGTAGCAGACGATCCGCTGCCCGTCCTGGTCGTGCGACTCCGGCAGGATGGTCGGCGGTGCGCGCGTGCCCAGGTCGGCCAGCACGCTGGCCACGTTGTCATGACGGGCCAGATGCGCCAGGCTCATGATTTGGGGCGGTGCCATGTCGATCGCCTGGTTCCAGTACTGCTCGAGCGCCTCGCGTGGCCGCAACCAGGCGCTGGCAGTGGTTTCCACGTTGTCATGCGCAGCGGTTTGCTGCGCCGGCATGGCCGCCATGAAAAAGCGCGTGTCAAAGCGCCGGTTGGTGACCGAGGGCATGCGCGGCGTGATCCAGCGCACCCAGGGGTGCAGCGCTTGTACGTCTAAGCGCAAGCCCTGGGCGTCTAGCAGCGTGTGAAAGTCCTGTTCCCCGCTTGCCGCGTCCCGCACTGGCGGCGTCTCGCTCAGCAGCACCCCGGCTTCTTCAAAGGTTTCGCGCAGCGCCGCCACAAACAGGGCGCTGGCCTTGTCGGCGGGTGTCTCGGGCTCGCCCAGTTTGCTGTGCAGCGCCTGCGCGCTCAGATTCAGATGGCGGTGGTGCAGGGCGCTGTCGGCGGCATCGAGCTTGCCACCCGGGAACACATAGGCACCCCCCAGCACGCGGGAGGCGCTGTGGCGTTTGACCAGAAATACCTCGATACCGCTTACGCCATCGCGCAGCAGCATGACCGTGGACGCGTCGCGCGGCGGGTGGCTGGGGATTTCGGTGTTCAGTTCCATGGGGGGCGTACAGGCAAGGGCACGTCGAATTGTCGCCGCTGGGCGGCATTCATCGCGATGTGCTACCTTAGCCACCCGCTCCGCAGGGGGCAGGACACTGATTCACAAATGGGGCGGCACGCATGCAGGATTTGACACAAGCCATCAAGGGTTGGAGCGACGACCGCTTGGCAGGCATGCGCCGTGGCGTGGAAAAAGAGAGCTTGCGCACCCGTGCGGACGGCCATTTGGCCAGCACCGGGCACCCGACGGCGCTGGGCTCGGCGCTGACCCACCCGCACATCACCACCGATTTCAGCGAATCGCAGGTGGAGCTCATCACCGGTGTGCACCCCAGCGCGCAAGCCTGCGCGGCCGAACTCGATGCTGTGCAAACTTTCACGCTCAACGCCATTGGCGATGAATTGCTCTGGCCCTCCAGCATGCCCTGCTGGCTGCCCGGCGATGACGAGATTCCCTTGGGCCAATACGGCACGTCCAACGTGGGGCGCAGCAAAACGGTCTACCGCAGCGGTCTCGGTTACCGGTATGGGCGGCGCATGCAAACCATCTCGGGCGTGCACTACAACTGGTCCATCCCGCAGGTGGCGGACGCCGACTACTTCAGCCTGATCCGCAATTTCCGCCGCCACGCCTTTTTGCCCATGGTCTTGTTCGGCGCGTCGCCTGCGGTGTGTGCCTGCTTTGCGCGCGGCAATGTACACACGCTGCAAGCCTCTGGGCGACGACACCTTGTATCTGCCCTACGCCACTTCGCTGCGCATGGGCGGCCTGGGCTACCAGAGCGACGCGCAAAGCGCACTGGCCGTCAGCTACAACAGCCTGGAGGGCTATGGCCGCTCGCTCGAGGCGGCGCTCACCGTTCCCTATCCACGCTACGAGGCCATCGGCGTTCGTTCTGAGGATGGCAGCTACCGCCAACTGGGCACCAGCCTGCTGCAGATCGAGAACGAGTTCTACGGCACGATCCGCCCCAAGCGCACGATCCACGCCGGCGAGCGGCCGCTGCATGCGCTGCGCGAGCGGGGCGTGCAGTACGTGGAAGTGCGGCTGATGGACTTGGACCCTTTTGAGCCCATCGGTATCGCCACCCAAACCATGCGTTTTCTCGATGTGTTTTTGCTGCACTGCCTGCTCAGTGACAGCCCGCCGGATACGCCGCACGAAATCGCCGCGCTGGTGCGCAACCAGGGACAGGTGGCCGAGCGCGGACGCGAGCCCGGCTTTTGTATCGAGCGCCAGGGCCAGCAGGTCGAGCTGGTCGAATGGGCCGACCGCATCCTCTCCGAGATGCGCCCGATTGCCGAGCGGCTGGATGCCGTTAACGACAAAGAACGGCTGCCCGCCCCAGGTCTGCACTGCGCCGCGCTGGACCATGCGATCGACAGCTTGCACTACCCGGAAAAACTCCCTGCAGCGCGGGTACTGGCCAGCATGCAAAACGATTTCGGCGGCTCCTTTGGCCGCTTCGGTCTGGCGCAGGCGCAGCGCTTGAAAGCCAGCGCGGTAGCCGCGCCTTTGACGGCGGCGCAAACCCTTGCTATGAAGGCGCAGGCACTGCAATCCCTGCACGATCAGGCGGCGGTGGAGGCGGCCGACAGCCTGCCCTTTGACCAGTACCTGGTGCAGTACCTGTCTCCCGCGCGCCTGACCCCACGCAGCGCACAGCGCCGCGCTTGAGGCGGCCGCACTCCCCGAAGTAGATCGTTTTCTATGGCCGTTCAATGGTTTCCCGGCCACATGCACCTGACGCGCAAAGCGATTGGCGAGCGCATCAAAGACATAGACGTGGTGGTGGAGATGCTGGACGCCCGCTTGCCCGGCTCCAGCGCCAACCCGCTGCTGGCCGAGCTCACCGGCCACAAGCCCACGCTCAAGGTGCTGAACAAACAAGACCTGGCGGACCCGGCGCGCACCACGCTGTGGCTGGCCCACTACAACGCGCTGCCCGGAACCCGCGCCGTTCCGCTGGACGCCAGCATGACCACACCCGCGCGTGCGCTGGTCGATGCCTGCCACCAACTCGCGCCTCTGCGCGGCGGCATGACCAAGCCGCTGCGGGTGCTGATTTGCGGCATTCCCAACGTGGGCAAGTCGACGCTGATCAACACCCTCAAAGGCAAGCGCGCGGCCAAGACCGGCGACGAGGCGGGCGTCACCAAAATCGAGCAGCGCATCACGATTGCCGATGACTTCTATTTGTACGACACGCCGGGCATGCTCTGGCCGCGCATCATCGTGGCCCAAAGCGGCTACAAATTGGCTGCCAGCGGCGCGGTCGGCCGCAACGCCTTTGACGAACAAGAAGTGGCGCTGGAGCTGCTGGATTACCTGGGCGCGCACTACCCCCAGGCCCTGGCCGCGCGGTACAAATTGCAGGACGCGCAGACCTTGAGCGACGAGCAAATTCTGGAAGGCGTGGGCCGCGCCCGTGGCGCGCTGCAGTCCGGTGGACGGGTGAACTTGCAAAAGGCCGCTGAAATCGCGATCCACGACTTCCGCGCCCATGCGCTGGGGCCTGTGACTTTGGAGACGCCGGCTGAATTCGCGCTGTGGCTGGCTGAGGGGCGACGCGTGGACGCAGAGCGCCAGATCAAAAAAGATGCGATCACCCAGGACCGGCTGATCCGCCACAAGAAAATTCCGCGCCCGCCAAGGGTGCGCGAGGCCGACGAGCCCTTTGAGCCTTCGGATTAGTCGGCGGGTCGGGCCGCTTCAGGTTTTGGCGCGGGTCATCTCCGCTTTGCGGTCTTCGACCACTTTCTGCGCGCTCGGACGCTCGCCTACCAGCTTCAGGTAGGGCTTGTAATCGACCCCGGCGGTCAGCAGCAGGTCTTCGCCATACACGGCGCGCGTGGCCATGCCGATCAGCGGCAGATTGCTGAACGCCACGCAATCGGCCACGGTAAAGCTGTCACCCGCCACGTAGGGCGCAAAGCGTGCGATGCGCTTGAAGGCTTCGATATTGCGCACCAGCAGTTTGTGTACCGACTCTTTGGTGGCATCGGACACGCTGCCGCCAAAAAATGCCTGCGCGTACAGCTCGCGCGCAACCAGCTCCAGGTGCAGGTTGATGAAGGTGCACAGTTCGCGCACCTTGGCCGCTTCGAATGCGTCTGCTGGCAGCAGCGGGTGCGCGGGGTATTGCGCTTCCAGGTAATCCAGAATCACGGCGCTCTCGCACAAGCCGCCCTGCGGCGTGCGGATAAACGGTATCTTGCCCAGGGGCGAGATGCTCAGCACGGCCTCGTCTTTGCTGCGGGGCAGCACGCGCTCTTCGGTGAACGCGATCTGCTTTTCCAGCAGCACTTGCTTGACGATATTGAAGTAGTTGGAAACGGCAAAGCCGTACAGGGTGATCATGGTTTTCGGGACCTTTGCTTGGGTAGGGATGGTTAACTGTTTGGACAGTGGCTGGGTTCAGACCCGGCTATCGTGCGTGTCGAATAGGGCGTAGTGCGCATCGTGGATGACGCAGTCGCTGCCGTTGATCGGCAGCATGTCTTGCGGGCAGGCCGAGAAGGCGACCACGCAGTCCATCTCGGCGCGAAAGCAGACACTGTCGCCGGCTTTGCCCACCGGCGCTTCGAACGACAGTTCCGTGCCGTTGCGTACCGGAATGTTCATGAGTCGCTGGTTGGTATGCAAGCGGTCGCCGACCTGGGGTGTGAGGCGGCACAACATGCCGCGGGTGTGTTCCATGGACATGCACTCGCCCAGGTCCGGATCGTTAAAGGCCCAGAAGTCCACCACTTGCGAACCGTGGGTGTTGACCACCCGCACAACTTGGCCGGCTTTCATCCGGGCGGCGCTGCCCTTGCGGGCGGGAATCAGGTGGAGGTCTTGCATAGGGGCGGGGCCGTTGGCCAAAAAGCCTGGCACGGGACAGGCGCTGCTAAGGGGGTTCAGCCTATGATAAGTCCATGTTGAAACTCTCGGTGCTCGATCAGTCCGTTGTCTCTTACGGGCATCCGCAAGACGCCGCCATCCGCCACACACTGGCCTTGGCGCAGCGCTGTGAGGCATGGGGCTACGAACGCTTTTGGGTCAGCGAGCACCACAATTTGCCCAGCATCGCAGGAACCGCCCCCGAGGTTTTGTTGGCCGCTATTGCCGCGCGGACCACGCGCATCCGGCTGGGCAGCGCCGGGGTGATGCTGCCGCACTACGCGCCCTTCAAAGTGGCCGAGCAGTTCCGTGTGCTGGATGCGCTGGCACCCGGGCGCATCGACCTGGGGCTGGGCCGCGCGCCCGGCAGCGACGGTCGCACTTCGCAGTTGCTCAACCCGGACCGCTACGCGTCCGAGCGCTTCCCGCAACAGGTGCAGGAGTTGCAGGCCTGGGTCAGCAACCAGGGGTTCCCGCCCGGCCATCCGGGCCACGGCGTGGTGGCGCAACCCACCGGGGCGACCACGCCGAGCTTGTGGATTCTGGGGAGTTCCAACTACGGCGCGCAACTGGCTGCGCACCTGGGCTTGCCCTATGCGTTTGCGTACTTTTTCAGCGACGGGGTGGGCGTTGAGTCGGCCCTGGACATGTACCGCAGCCAGTTCCAACCCAGCGCGTATCTGCGTGGGCCGCAGGCCACGATTTGTGTGTCTGCTTTGGCGGCTGACACCGAGCAAGAGGCCTGGTACCAGTTCCAGAGCCGGGCGCGCTGGCGGCTGGAGCGCAACCGGGGGCGCGTGACGCCCTTGCTGCCACCGGATATGGCCGCAGCCGGTTTAAGTTCCGACGATGTCGCGACGATAGAAGCCATGCGCCCCGATGCGCTCGCGGGTACCGCCGAACAGGTCGCGGAGCAACTGCAAGCCTTGGCCGCACGGCTGGAGCTGGACGAATTGGTGGTTTGCACCTGGGCCCATGACCCGGCCGTGCAGGCGCGCTCTTTTGAGTTGCTGGCGCAGGCTTTTGCGCTGCGCGCGCTGGAGGCCAACCGTGTGCCGGAGCCGGCGTGAAGCGTCGCGCACTGCGGCTTGTTCCAGGTCTTAGGCGCCGGCTGCTACTGACTGCGCTTGGCGGAATCGTGGCTGGGCCGCTGGCTGCTGGTGAATCAGAGAAAGGGCGTGTGATGGACTTGAGCGATCCCGATGTAGCCCGGCGCTCCGAGCTACCAATGCGATTTCAATGCCACGGGCCTGCAAGTCCATCGGTTCAGCGCAGCTGATTTCCAAGCAACATTTCGAGGGCGCGCGGTTGCTGCAGCGCCCCTGAGTTTCTCCCGCGTGACCGAATTCGGCATCTTGATTTCCGACAAGCAGGAGGGTGCTTTTGTGCTGCAGTTGCTGCGGATTGGGACTGCGTAGACGCCGCACCGGCATTGCCAAATACCTAGGGTTTTTACTTATATTTAAAGGTATTAGTAAATTTATCTTTACACATGCAACTGTTAAGTTGTACGATATTTTCGTTTTATATTGGGCCTTCAACCACGCAGTTGCGAAATAGAGAAATGGAGATCCTATGACAGTGACAGAACGCGATGAGCTTGCGAAATTTTTGTCGGGCTTGCATCAAACCCGACTGGCCTTCGAAGATGTTTATGCCAGCGCTCAGATCAGAGAAACAGTCGCTCTGAACCCGCAAGGCCAATACGCCATGACGATGCGGTGTATCTTGTTGGAAAAAGAGCTGGCCGCTTTGCGGGGGCAAGAACGATCGCCCGTTTTGGGTCAAGGTGACCACGCACTGGCCTCGCCGCTCACATTTCTGGGCGCAACGCTCGGTGACTGGAGCGTCAACGCGCGACCCCAGTCCAAGCCTCCTGCCGCTCCCGGTACTGCTGCCAAAGCCGATGTTCCGTTTCACATGATGATGGAGGAAAAAGGGATGCGGTTCTTGAGCAACAACCCACTCAAGGTATGGGGTTTCCTTCTCTTATTGACCTTGCTGGTGGTGCGTTACCAGGGTGCAGCCTAGGAAATTCTGGCTGCTGTGGGGAGCTGCATCAGGTCGGTTCGGGGCTGACCTTCGGCCCATTCATATCCCGATGCGGTGGCTAAGCCGCCCGCACATCGGGTAAAGATTCAAGCCAAGTTGCCAGCAGCCTTGGTTCTTGGTAAGAACATAAAAAGCCGTAGGTCCCGAGTTCAAGCATGCAAGCGTTTTACAGCGACCAGTTTGTGCTGCCCTTGCCGGCGGGCCACCGTTTCCCCATGGCGAAGTACGCGATGCTGCGGGACGCGGTAGCGCACCACTTGCCCGCCGTCCAACTTTTGCAGGCCCCCAGGGCGAGCGATACCGAGTTGATGCGGGTGCACACACCAGCGTACGTGGAGGCCATTGCGGATGGAACGGTGGCTGCCGCTGTCATGCGCGAGATCGGCTTCCCCTGGAGCGAGGCCATGGCCGAGCGGGCACGGCGCTCGGTCGGTGCCACGGTCGCTGCCGCGCGTTCGGCGTTGCGCAGCGGCATCGGTGCGAGCCTGGCCGGTGGCACCCACCATGCGTACGCTGACAAGGGTGGCGGCTTTTGTGTATTCAATGATGTGGCAGTGGCAGCGCGTGTGCTGCAGGCGCAGCGGGCGCGTGAGGGCAGGTCGCTGCAGGTGGCGGTGATTGATCTCGATGTGCACCAGGGCAACGGTACGGCACGTATCTTTCAAGGGGACAACAGCGTGTTCACCCTATCGCTGCACGGTGAAAAGAATTTTCCGTTTCGTAAAGAGGCCGGCGACATCGATGTGGGTCTGCCAGACGGATGCGGAGACGCCGACTACCTGGCTGCCTTAGATCTGGCCTTGCGGCATTTGGACGAACGCTGTAGTCCGGACTTGGTATTTTTCCTGGCCGGTGCCGATCCCTTTGAAGGCGACCGCCTGGGTCGCCTCAAGCTGACGCCCTCTGGCATGCAGATGCGGGATCAGCGGGTGTTTGATTGGTGTTTTGCGCGGCAGATCCCGGTGGTATTGCTGATGGCCGGGGGCTATGGTCTGCGTATCGAGGAAACCGTTGCCCTCCAACTGGAATCCTTTCGCTTGGCATGGGCCTTTGGAAAAAAATTTAAGGATATTCACCGCTCGGCGGAAGTGCATCGGGCACCGGTCAATAATCCACAGTCCGACAATTGAAGTTCCACGTTGACCAGGAGAATGAGATCATGTTTTACGTCAAAGCCGTTCTGATTGGGCTCTGCCTGACAGGTTTTTTAGGCGTCCACGCCGGTGATTCAACGCCGGCCGAAGCGGTCCCCGCTTGGTTGGTCGACGCCCGTAAGGCCGTCGAGGCCAAAAACTTTGACAAAGCCATATCGGTATTGCAAGCCTCCAACCAAACCGCTTCGGCTGATTGGAATAACTTAATGGGCTTTGCCCACAGGAAAAAAGAGCCTGCAGATCTGGACGCGGCGGAGGTGTACTACAAGCAAGCGTTGAAAATCAACGCCGAGCACAAGGGAGCGCTCGAGTATTACGGCGAACTGCTTCTGCTTCGCAGTGACTTGCCCGGGGCTGAACAGCTGCTGGTACGGCTGGACAAGGCGTGCTTTTTCGGTTGTGAAGAGTACCGTGACTTGAAGAAGTCGATCAGCGCGTACAAGTCAAAAAATCAGCCAGCGGCGAAGTAAGCCAGGCTTTCAAAACACACACAGCGCGCGCAACAGGTCTTCCCCTGTAGTACCGCGTTTAACAGGTAGCCACGGCGATTCGCAACGGGCCTGTGTGCCGGTTTCCAGGGACTCGCTGGCTTCGCACACATTGCGTCCGCGCCCGGGCAGGCGATTGCCGGTGGCCATGGGCGCATCAAAAAAGCTTTGCTCCCAGGACCGCGCCTGGTACTGGTTGCAGTCGTATTGGTTCAAGGCTTTGGACGACATGGAGCCATCCGGGGCTGCGGTACTGCGGTTGTAAATCACCCAGGTGAACACAAAGTCGCCCTCGCGCCGCAGGGTGGCGGTTTCCGCGTAGATGACGACCTGCTTGTCCGCGCTGATGGTCAATACTTCCCAAGCTGCCCAGGCCTTGGCCGCACATAAACAAAGGACGATGGTCAAGCCGTGTTTCATAAATCCCTCTCTTTTAAACCGGTGCAGCTTGCGGGTGCGCGATAGAAGGCGTGCGGTGGGTGTTGGCTTGCGCGGATATGGCCGCGCGTTCAGTGGCGCTGAGCCGATTCAGATTTTTCAGTTGCATCAGCATGCGCGGGTTTTTTGCCAAAGTGTCCGCATGCCGCCCCAGAAAGTCCCAGTACAAGGTGGTGAAGGGGCAGGCTGTGGGGCCGGTAGCTTGCGCCGGGTCGAATGGGCACGATTTGCAATGGTTACTCATCCGGTCTATGTATTTCCCGCTGGCGACATAGGGTTTGCTGGCCATGATGCCGCCGTCTGCAAATTGCCCCATACCGATGGTGTTGGGCAGCTCAACCCACTCGACCGCATCCACGTACACGGCCAGGTACCACTGGTGCACTTGTCGTGGCTCCACCCCCAGTAGCAAGGCGTACAAGCCCGTGACCATCAGCCGCTGTATGTGGTGTGCATAGCCATGCGTGAGGGTTTGCTGGATCGCATCACGCAGGCAAGACATCTTGGTATCACCGGTCCAGTACCAATCCGGCAAAGGCTGAAATGCGCTTAGCGCATTGCTGTCTGCATAGGCCGGCATGTGCGTCCAGTAGATGCCACGCACGAATTCCCGCCACCCCAAGATTTGCCGGATGAATCCTTCGGCAGCGGCAAGCGGCACCTCGCCCTTGGTGTGCGCGTCTTCGGCTGCGGCAACGACTTCCCGTGGATTGAGCAGCTTCATGTTCAAGGCGCTGGCGATGTGGGAGTGAAAAAGCCAGGCCTCTCCCTCCCACATCGCGTCCTGGTACAGGCCGAACTGCGGCAGCCTGTGCCGGACGAAATCTGCCAGCGCCTGCAAGGCTTGTTCCCGGTCAACAGGCCACCCGAATTGCGCTACCGATCCGGGGTGGTCTGCGAAGCGCTGGTTTACCAGCGCAATGACTTCACGCGTGATGGCATCCGGTGGGAATCGGCTGGGCGCAGGTAGCACGCCAGGCCCTTGTTTCCCGAAACTGGCCCGGTTCTCGGCATCAAAGTTCCACTGCCCACCGGCGGGTAGCTTGCCATCCATCAGGATGCCGGTCTTTTTGCGCATCTCCCGGTAGAAAAATTCCATGCGCAGTTGCTTGCGGCCCTTGGCGTGTGCCGCGAAGTCCCGCACCGTACAGAAAAAATGGGTGTCGTCGCGCACGTCGAGCGCAATCCCATGGGTACGCGCCACGTGCCGAATCGCATCCAACACCCGCCATTCACCCGGGGCAGTCATGATCAACTTGTGCGGGCGGGTGCGCACGATGGCCTTTTCGAGCTCAGCCGCTAATGTCCCGGCGTTATCCGGCGCGTCCAGCTGGGTGTACATCAGCGGTACGTTGCGTTGCTTCAAGCCTTGCGCAAAGTGGCGCATCGCACTCAAAAATAGCGTGGTTCGCTGTTTGGATGATGGAACATGGGTGGACTCGTGCGCTACCTCCGCCATCCAGACCGCATCCTGTGCCGGATCAAAATCCTGCAACGCGGTGGCGTCTTCATTGAGCTGGTCGCCCAGCACGACCACCAGGTGGCGCAAGGGGGCGTGCACCTTAGGCAATGCCGCTGACAAACACACACGAGGCGCTGGCAACCGTGGTCAGTACCAGGCGCATCGTGAGCCAGGCTTGCAACCTGAACGCGGGATACACGCGGCGGTCCACTAAAAAGCACAGCCACAGCGTCGCGGCGAGCATGAAGCAACCAGCCATCGGCTCGACCAGCATGGACATCCATGCGACCAAGCTCGGCGCAACGCCCCACCACAAGAGCAGCTTGTTGGGATGGACTTGGCGCATGGCAAGCCCCCAGTGGATTGCGCCCAGAAAGCTGACGATGGTGACGGCATAGGCGCGCAAGGCAAATGTAGCCAGGCTCTGTTCCGCGGGGTTCGCGCGTACCGCAATAGCTGCCAACGCGATGAAGGGTATGAGGCCGGCATAACCCAGCCATTGGGCCAGTGGCGGCAAGCGGCGTTGCCAAGCGCTCATGGTGTGACCCGATCGCGCGGTGTTGCGGAGCGATGGGCTTTTGTCTTGCGGCAGGCATCTGAGCAATACAAGACCTGTTCCCAGTTCTTTGCCCAGGCTTTGCGCCAGCTCATGTCACGACCACAGACGGCGCAGGGCTTGCTGGGTAGCGCGCGCTTATTGCCTTTGAAGGTGGTTTGCATGCTTGCTCGGCTCCCCGTCAAGCGGACCTGGCCAGCGCGCAGGTCTGCAACTGCGCAAGGGTCACAAAGTCGAGGGCACGGGCATGGGTACTTTCCAACACAACCGGGGGTGCAACGCCAGCCTCGTGGGCCTGTTGCCATCTGCGCGCGCACAGGCACCAGCGATCCCCAGCCTTGAGTCCGGAGAACCGGTACTCCGGCCGTGGTGTGCTCAAGTCATTGCCCACGGCAACCGAGAAATCCAAAAATTCCTGGGTCACTTTGGCGCAGATCACATGGCTGCCTGCATCGTGTTCATCTGTCTTGCAGCAACCATCGCGGTAAAAACCGGTCAGCGGGTCGTAGGAGCAGGGCACTAAAGCGGACCCCAAGACATTCAGGGCTTGCATACTCACACGCCCTCCCGGCGCAGTTCAATTCCCTCATGGTCAGCAATGACCTGCAAGGCGCGCTCAAACAGGGCGCGGGCTGATCCGGAAACCGAGCTGAGATAAGCATGGAGGTGGGCGTCCTCTTTGGATGTGTTCAAACACTCCTTGCTGTACTGCTCAAAACTGGCCAGCTGGGAAATGATCTCTGCGACATGCCGAGGGCATTCGCATACAACCGTCGACGGCATCGCGGCCACGCGTGCCAGGGTCTCGTCGCTGTACTGGCGGGGCTTGATCTGCGCTGTAAGCGTCAAAGGTCCAGCCTCGGTGCCAGAGGGCATGGCCCGAGCCGATTGAATCAGCTCGGACAGCTCAGAGTCCGAAATGGGTTCTCTGCGTGCCAGCATGCCGGCGCTTTTCACGGATTCCACAATATGTTCAGGCCCAAAGTTGTACAGAACGATGACCTGTGGTGCGCCGCAATGCGCTGCCATAGTGTGTAAATCGAGCAGCGTCGTGGCGTGTAAGGAACTGAGCTTCACCAGCAGAATCTGCGGGGTTTGTTGAAGTTCGGATGCCAAAGTTTGTGCCACGTCGGTAAAGACATCCGTGACCTGGATCCGGTTGCTTTGGAAGGTGAGGGTGAATTTTTTGGACTCGATCCGGGTCGCCAAGGCCAATCCGACGATGGCGATAGAGACGGCACCGTCGCCGCCCTCCGGCCTGGCCTGAGGGCGCTGCGCTGTTGTGTGGTTCAGCAACAGCGCATTCAGGGCTGGCGTGCCCAGCCGCCCGATGTTGCTGATAGCGTGTCCCTGATCGATCAGTCGCTTGAGCAGGGTAGCCCGCAGCACATCGTCATCGGAGTACAAGCGATGTTGCCCCTTGGTCTTGATGGGAGCAAAGGTCGCATGCCGCGCCTCCCACACACGCAGGGTTGGGGCGGGTACGCCGCTGAGCACGGATACGGCTCCAATTTTATGCAGTGCAGCGTTTTCGCCGTCAATTTTGCTCATTTTTCGCTCAATTGAATAATTTTTGAGTAGATAATTGGGGAGGTAACACGAGAATTATAATTTAATTATAATTTTGTGTACGCTTTTATTAATCTTCACGATCCACTGCCATGCCCACTATGCGATCCCTTGACGGCGTTGAAGTCATTGCCCATTTAGCGCGCGCACCGCAAGGCCAGACCCTCACGCTGAAACGCATCTCCGACTTGCTGGGGCGTACCCTGTCGTACACAGAAAATCTCATCAAGCCCCTGAAAACGGGTGGACTTTTGGAAAGGCAGCAGGGCGCCGGTCGTGGCTATCGGCTCAGCCGGCCTGCCGCCAGCCTCTGCGCATGGGAGGTCGTTCAGTGCTTTGAGACGGTGGACGAAGGCCGCCGCCGTCTGTCCAAGAGTTCGGAAAGCCGCAGCGTCGCCGCTTTGGACGCAGAGGCTGCACTCCAGAGGCGTGCACTCCTGCAGGCCTACAACTTGGGGCATTTCGCTCCGGATGCAGAGTAGGGTGCCGGAGGCGGTCGACTTGTTTGCGCCAACCCTGGAGGCAGCATGCGCGCGTATTGCTGCTGTACAACCAAGCGACTATGCGCGCAGCCGCAACGCGTTGGAGGGTGCGGTGAGTTACCTGTCGCCCTACATCACGCACGGGCTGGTCAACTTGCCGGACGTATTGGCCGGCGTGTCCGCTCGGCATCCCATGGATGCACAGCACAAGTTTGTTTTTGAACTGGGCTGGCGGGCCTACTTCCGCCATGTCTGGCAGCACCGTGGTGCCGGAATTTTGGATGCTTTGCACGAGGGTCCGCTACCGCAGTCGTGCTATGCCGAGGTACTGCCTGATGACATTCGCCAGGCGGCCACCGGTGTGCCGGTCATCGATATGGCCGTGCGCACCTTGTATGCCACCGGCTATTTGCACAACCATGCCCGCATGTGGCTGGCCAGCTATATCGTGCACATGCGCAAGGTGCACTGGCGCGTTGCCGCAGACTGGATGTACGGTCACCTACTAGACGGCGATCTGGCGAGCAATCACCTCAGCTGGCAATGGGTTGCCGGCACCAGCAGCCGCAAGCCTTACCTGTTCAATGCGGACAATGTTGCCCGGTTCGCACCCCCAGCCTGGCACAGTCCGGGCACGGTAATCGACTTGTCCTATGAAGCGCTGGACCAGCTCGCTCGCCAGCCCGGCGGCACCAGCCGGGGTGCAAACCAAGTGCTGGAACTCGCTTCCGAGCGGATAGAGCCGCCCGTCAGCGCGGCGCCACCCGGTGCATTCGGTTGGACAGAGCCTGACGGCCGGGAGGTCGCTGGCCGGGACGTGTGGCTGGTCCACCCCTGGAACTTGGGCGCGCTGCCCGCCTCTTTGCCAAAAGGTACGGTCGTGGTGGGCATTTTTCTGCGGGAATTCCATCAGGCCTGGCCGTGGAGCGAGCGGCGCTGGAGATTTGTTGCCAGCCGCATGGCGGAGGTGGTGACGCTACGTTGGCAGGGCGATGCAGCCGCCATCGGCGCTGCACTGAAAGGAGCGCACCAAGTGGGTAGCATCGATGAGCCGCACTTGAATCCTTGGCTGGCAGGCCTGGCGACTTGCAGGGCCGCACCCGCGCTTTTTCCAGAGGTAGACAGGCGTTGCGATGCGTTTTCGCAGTGGTGGACACGCACCTTGCGGGGTGTGGAATCCGCTGCCGATTTACTGGCTGCGCACCGATCGCCCGCGTGGTGAACCTGCTATGAACGAACCAACCGATACCCCGCCCGCGCTCACCGTTCTCTACGACGGTTCCTGCCCGCTGTGCCGCCGCGAAATCGCCGTCTACCGCGACCTGCAGCCGGTGCAACCCGGCTCGTTCGTGTGCTTTGCAGACATCAGCGATGCACAAGTGCCGCTGCCGGCCGGTACGACGCGGGAGCAACTGCTGGCGCGCTTTCACGTGCAAGGCCGGGACGGCGCGTTGCACAGTGGAGCCCAGGGCTTCTTGCTCCTATGGGCTGCTTTGCCCGGCTGGCGCTGGCTCGCTTTCCTGGGGCGTCTTCCCGGGGCCGGTTGGGTGATGGAGCGAACGTACCGCTTGTTTTTGCATTGCCGGCCGACACTTCAGCGCTGGGCGTCGCGCTTGGATTGACCCCGCCAAAGCAGGTGATTCATTCCACGTTGGAAGGCACGCAAACTGAAGCGGACCCCATCCCGGACCAGCGTGCATTCACGCCGCGATAGATTTGCGAAGCAAAGACAGGACCCACGCTTTCACGGCGGTCATGGCCTTTTTTATCCCCCCGAGTGTGCGCAACAGATGCAACTTGCGGTGCATCAAGTGCGTACCCGCGCTGGGCATCCATGCCATAGCCGCTAAAACGGTCAGGGGTTGGTTGCGGGCGTGGCTGAGCGCAACAATTTCCAAAAGCCGTTTCGCGCGCTCATCCAATGCGGTCAAGCGAGTGTCTGGGCTGTGAACGCGTTTGCCCGGTGTCGTGTTGGTTTCGGACACGCCTAGCTCTGAGAATCTGGCGCTGTTTTCCGCCGCTCTGGCGATGATGGCGAAAGGAGTCCTTAAGCACCCCAAACGCATTGTGCGGAATGGCATGTCGGAGAAAAAAGGCACCCAGTGCATTTTTGTCCACGATGTCCGTTGTTCGAGTGCTGCGGCTTTTTCTGCACGTTTCATGGGTTTTCTCCGGTGCATGCGCGAGGGAGTGACGCAAGCACACAATTTAAGAGCTTTGTCCAGGACAAAACAGGGGGGACAAATGTTTCTTTTCTTGTTACCCTGCGTGGCCATGCCTGAAAATGACTACGTCTTACAGCCGGAAATCGAGCGAATAACCGGCTTTGGCGTTGAACAGCTTCGAAAGTGGCGTCAGCGGTTCGGCTTTCCGCCGGCGCAGCATGAGGCAAACGGACGGGCCATCTATTCACGCGAATCCGTCGACAGGCTGCTGGTGATCAAGCGCCTGCTGGAGGCCGGTCTTCGCCCCGGTCAAGTGGTGAGCAAAACGGCAGCCGACAACTTGAAAATGGCTGCTGACCTCAACCTGTTCAAAGCCGAAGTAGGGCGCTCAGACGCTACCAATGCCTTGATCAGCCTTTTGGCTTATTCCGACAGCGAAGGGTTCAGGACCCTGCTGCGCCAACAACGCGCAAAGCGCACCATGTTGGACTTTGTTCAACACACCATCGCACCCCTCATGGTTGGCATTGGAGACGCCTGGCTCAGCGGTGAAATTGATGTGTACCACGAACACCTGTGCTCCTCCATGATCGAGCGCTACTTGATTGCAGAGACGCTCAAATTCACACCCAAGCCGGCTTTTCCGGTGTTCTTATTCGCCTTGCCGCCTGGTGAGCGCCATCAACTGGGCTTGCTGATGGTCGAGGCCGTGATGGCAGAGGCGGGCGCATACATCGTGAACATCGGAACCGATATTCCTTTGAACAGTTTGAGGCTGGCGGCCGCCGAGTGCAAAGCCGATGTGGTGGCGGTCACCTTCAGTTTTGCATACCCCTTGCGGGACGTCGTACCTACGCTGGCCCATTTGCGGCGTTTGCTGCCACCGCAAACACTGATTTGGGCCGGAGGGGCTGGCTTGTTACAGGTCAAAAGGGTACCGAAGGGCGTACGGGTCATGACCCATTTCGACGAAGCCATCACGGCCCTGGGTGATCTGGTGCGGATGGGACAACTCCAACTCCAGTAGGCGGGGTCTCACGTGAATCCGCCCACGTAGGCTTCCTGCTTGGGGTTTTCAATCGCCCCCTTGCGGTGTTGCCTGACCCATGCGATCGCCTCTTCGCTGCGCCATCCCCAGGCTGTGAAGAGGGTGGCAACCATGGTTCCTGTTCTGCCTTTGCCATAGGCGCAATGGACCAAAATCGGCCCGGACTCCAGTGTGCGGGTCAGCTCCGGCAACAGGCTGCGCCACTGGATCGTGGCCCGCGCGTTGGGCACACCAAAGTCCTTAACGGGGAGCTGCTGCCAAGCCACACCGTGTAGCGCCAATTGGTGCGGCAGGTTCTTTGCACCCAAGCGCACAAGTTCATCGTCGCCCAGCAAGCTGACCACTGTGCGAATGCCATGGCGTACCAGGCTTTCGACATCCGCCACCAATACATCTTCCGCAAACGCCACACCCACACGCGATCCGGGGCACGCAGACATACCAATCCTCCCGGCCCACGGGGTTGGAACAAAGTCAATCTCGAGTGCTGAGGGTGTCACGGCATTTTTCTCAAAAATGAAGACAAAGTTTGCGCCAATTGGTGCGAATACCGACGCGCACCCAAAGTTGGTAATGGGCGACGGGGGCTGTATGGCGTGGTGGTATTGCGCATGCGTCACAAAATTTTCGCATGGCAAGGGTACAACCCCCGTGCCCATGCCGCCGTGGCATGGCTCTCTTTAACTTTTTGAAAGATTGACATGGCAAAAGATTTTTCTCTGATGGAGGACAGCAACCGTTCCTCCAATCCATCTATCCACGAGGTGTCCCCGCTGAGCCGGCGTACCGTTTTGCGTGGTGGACTGGGTGCCCTGGCTGGCGGCTTTTTTGCACCTTTGACAGCCGTCGCAGCTGCGAGCGCGGGCGTTACAGGTGGACTGATCGGGTTCAAGAGCGTGCCGATTTCGACCGCCGACACCATCTCGGTTCCAGAGGGCTACACCTACCAGGTGATCGCACCCTGGGGCGATCCCGTTGGCATGTCGGGTGAGAACCATGCGTTCAAGGACGACGCCAGCAACAGCGCTGCGCACCAAGAAACCCAGATCGGTATGCACCATGACGGTATTCACTATTTTGAGCAAGATGGATCCAAGTCTGGTTTGCTGGCGATGAACCACGAATACGTGGACCATGGTTTGTTGTTCACGGACGGAATGGCGACGTGGACGGCTGATAAGGTTCGCAAGTCACAGGCTGCGCATGGCGTGTCCATCGTAGAGGTGGAAGACAAAGGCGGCAAATGGTCGGTGGTCAATCCTTCGCCTTGGGGACGTCGCATCACGGCCAGCACCCGCACCGAGTTGAGTGGCCCAGTGGTTGGCCACGCTATGGTCAAGACCGCTGCGGACCCTGCAGGCCGGGTAGTCCTCGGAACCTTGAACAACTGTGCCAGCGGCATCACCCCTTGGGGCACCTACCTGACGTCAGAAGAAAACTTCATCAACTACTTCAGTGGTGGTGACAGCCTGTCCGAGCACGAGAAGCGCTGGGGCATGAAAAAAGGCAGCAGCTACCGCTGGCATGAGCATGATGCGCGCTTTGACGCGGTCAAGAACCCCAACGAACCCAACCGCTTTGGCTGGATTGTCGAGATTGACCCCTACAACCCCAGCTCTACCCCCATGAAGCGCACCGCCATGGGTCGCGGCGCGCACGAGGGCGCAACCGTGGCCGTGACCAAGGACAAGCGCGCAGTGGTTTACATGGGCGAAGATGCCCGCTTTGAGTACATCTACAAGTTCGTCAGCCGTGACGCAATCAAGCCAGGCGGCTCTGCTGCCAATGCCAGCTTGCTGGACCATGGCACCTTGTATGTGGCCAAGTTCAATGCCGATGGAAAAGGCGAGTGGATGGCCTTGACCCAAGGCCAAGGACTGCTGACTGCGGCGAATGGCTTTGCTGACCAGGCTGAAGTCCTGATCAAATCGCGCCAAGCCAGTGACTTGCTGGGTGCTACCAAGATGGATCGCCCGGAGTGGGTCGAGGTGGACAAAGAGGGCTGGGTTTACGCGGCGCTGACCAACAACAGCAACCGCGGTGGTGACAAGCAACCCGCCGTTGATGCCGCCAACCCCCGCGTCAACAACACGCAGGGCAATATCATCCGCTGGAAGGAAGATGGTGACTTCCACGCCACCAGCTTCGCTTGGGCGCACTTTGTGATGGCCGGTGACCCTTCGCTGGAGCGCGCTGAAGCCAAGGGCAACATCAAAGGTGACATGTTCTCCTGCCCCGATGGTTTGTGGATCGACGCCCGCGGCCTGATGTGGATCCAGCTGGATATGTCGACCTCCGCCATGGGCAAGGGCGATTTGAAGAACATGGGTAATAACGCCATGTTGGCGGCCGATCTGCGCACGGGTGAAGTGCGCCGCTTCTTGGTTGGCCCTTCTGGCTGTGAAGTTACCGGTGCGACCGCCACGCCAGATGGCAAGACGATGTTTGTCAATATCCAGCATCCCGGTGAGCCGCCTAACGAGTCCAATGACCCTGCGAAGCCTCGTGCCATTTCCAACTGGCCCGACCAAAAGCCAACGGGACGTCCCCGTTCGGCAACCGTGGTCATCCGTAAAATAGACGGAGGCGTTATCGGTACCTGATCAAGCGCTTGCGTCGTTTGTCATCCAGCGGGCCGCAGCAATGCGGCCCGCTTTTTTTATGGAGTGCATGCTGATGAAATATGCCATCTTGAGCGTCACGATTCTCACGGGCAGTGTGTACGCCCAAGTTGGCGAAATCGTGGCACTTCCCAACTTTCGGATTGACCGAACCGAGGTGACGATCGGGCAATTTGAGCGCTACGTGCGGGCCACGGGGACTACCACGCGGGCTGAAAAAGAAGGTGGTGGTTTTGAGTACGGCACCGGTTGGGAGCGTCGGCCCGGTTGGTCCTGGCGAAAGCCCGATGGCCACACGACAGGTGCGGATATGCCTGCCGTGCATCTGGATTTTGCAGAAGCCCAAGCCTATTGCGCTTGGGCGGGGGGGCGTTTACCCACCGGACTGGAGTGGCAATCCGCAGGCTTTACCGAGCTGCGGGAGTCGCCCCCAGAGCCCTGGCGGAAAGGCCGAACCTATCCATGGGCGACGGGTGACAGCCCGCAAGGTGCCAACACGAGTGACTCCGATCCATGGCCGCGCGCCGCACCCGCAGGTGCTACAAAAGTTGGCGTCAATGGCTTGTACGACATGGGAGCCAACGTGTGGGAGTGGACCACCGACAGTTCCGACGGTAAAGGGCGTGAAAGACGCACGGTCGGGGGCTCATGGTGGTACGGCGCGTTCAACATGCGGGCCGATGTGCATGCATTGAAGCCGGCAGATTTTTATGCGGTTTACATCGGGTTTCGGTGCGTATACGACCGGTAGTTCAGGCTGATAGGAGAAGTCCAACGCGCCTCGTTTGCGCCGACAAGCGGGTCGAGGGGAAGTTTATGTCGCAGCCGATGAGTCCATGAATTCCAGCATGGTTTCGCCAAATGCCTGCGGGTGTTCGAAGTAGGGCAATGCACCTGAATCAAAAACGGTGAAGCGCCAGTTGCCTCGGTTGGCAAATCGTTCCTTGCCCCGGTAATCAACGAAATCGCCGCGCACACCGTGGCTCATCCAGACCGGCAGGCGAAGCCGGTCGTAGATGCCCGTGATGTCGGCGCTGAATATCTGGGCTGATACGAAGCACAAAGGCGCATGCCAAAAAGCCGCAACTGAGGTTTGAATCAGAGCGGGATAGGTGGCAGAATGCACCTCGACATTTCTCATCGGCTTCGGGATCGCGGGGTATCACATGCGTTGCTTTCGTCTTTTGGTCCTTGTTTGGGTATCGACTTGTGCTGTCTTTTTCGCTGGCCGCGCGCAGGCCTCCGAATCCTTGTCGGCAGACGATAGAGCCACGGTACGTTTGGTAATTGAAGGCCAGTTGGCAGCTTTTGCCGCCGACGATGCAGAGCGTGCGTTTAGCTACGCGTCCCCGAACATTCAAAAAACATTTATCACGGCCCGCAATTTCATGGATATGGTGCGTATTGCCTATCCTGTGGTGTACCGACCTGCGAGTCTGAGTTTTCAGGTTCCCGTTATGGATAAAGAAGAGGTATGGCAAACAGTGCAGATGCGTGATGCAGCGGGCATGGATTGGACGGCGCTCTACACGCTTCAGCGACATACCAATGGCGTCTGGAAAATCAACGGCTGCGTGTTGCGAAGAGGTGCTGACCAGCCTGCTTAAAAATCTGGATGGCCACGGATTTTTCGGAATAGGACTTCTTCCGCGCACCACGACAACTGGGCTTGGCCACTGGCTATCAGCGCTTCGAGAAGGCGGACAAAATTCTGGTTCAAGTCACCGTTGAAGCCAATAACGACGCTACGAAAGCGAAGCACAAGCACTGAACCGGCGAGCTCGTTGATAGTGGTTTTCCAAGCGTAGAAATCCTAGGTTCCCTAGGGCATACGCCTGGCATCAACCTGCGATGTAGCTGTGCAATTGCTCGATAGTGGCTTTTTGGTGCGCCATCAGTTCTAACGCCTCGCGTACCGTCGCGTTCGGTCTGACCGAGTAGATCTGGCGATTGTTGTCGGCCAGAAAGTGTCCCATCGTTTTCATGGTTGTTGCCCTTCATCAAATCATCCAGACCACAATCTCCATGATGACCTTAGCAAGGACCAAGGGCGAATGTGGACAAAGTTTGACGTCTGTGTCTTTCAGGCGCAAGCATGTTTACCCTAGGTTATGCCATGGACGGCCCAAGGGTTCAAAGCCAGGCATGCAAATCAGCTACCCATGTCATAGCGGTGCTGGACGCTTGCCGACCTCAACTCTAGGCGTTGATCGCGTTGTCCATCTTCATAAAGATGGGCCGACCATCGGGTGTGCTCAAAGGTATGACCTGATCCGGTGCTCCCGCGACCCCGGGAACCACGGCGCACAGGGTGGGGCTGTTGCGCACATCCTCACCGAGGTGTACCTCTAGTTCGGCGATGACCAAACGGACGTCGCTGAGTATGCGTAGGACTTTCATATTGCTTTCCTGAAGTTCGGGTTGTATGGATGTGAAGATTGCAGAGGATCAAAACCACCACGTTACGGCATAAGGGATAAGCGCTGCGCCCAGGATTCCGTGCAATCCCATGCCCAAGCTGGCGTAGGCCCCGGCTTCGGGATGAACGCTGAAAGCCCTTGAAGTGCCAATGCCGTGTGCGGCCACGCCCAAGGCAAACCCCCGTTGCCACCACTGCGTTACGCGTAGCGCATCCAACACATAGCGTCCCAAAACGGCACCCAGAATACCCGTGCTGACCGCAAAGATAGCCGTTAAGGTGGGCGAGGCTTGGACGCGTTCGGCTATGCCCATGGCGATGGGAGCGGTCACGGACTTGGCTACCAGGCCACGCACCAGTGCCTCGTCCATCCCTAACCAGCGCGCCATGGCAAGCGCTGAAAAAGCGGATGTGATGCCACCTGCTGCGAGCGAAAACATCAGCACGCCCATACGTCCTTTGAGTGAGGCGAACCCTTTGTAAATGGGAATCGCCAAGGACACGGTGGCTGTGCCCAGCAGAAAATGCACAAACTGCGCACCTTCAAAATATGTCGCATACGGCATGTCCAGCCATTGGATGGCGCAGGTGACCACAAGCACCGCAATCAGTACCGGGTTCGCCAAAGGGTTGCGTTCGCTGCGTTCGTAAAGGGTCAGTCCCAGCAAATACGCGCTCAGGGTGAGGACCAGCGCAATCAGCGGGCTGCCGGAGAGATAAACCCAAATCTCGGTGATGGGGGGTAAGTCCGTGCGCATCTCAGGGCTTTGTGGACAAGAGCTTGAGCAAGCCAGCAGTGACCGCAATCGTTGCCAGCACGCTGACCACCAGCGTCGCAGCGATTGCCCATGCGTGCGTCTGCAGAATAGGCAAATACAGCACAACGCCCACCGAGGCGGGAATGAACAGCAAGCCCAGGTGCTGCAGGATGCCGCTGCCCACCAAGTCAATGGAAGCGGGCAGGTGGCCGCGTAGGGTCAGGTAGGCCAGCAATAAAACCAAGCCCAGCACGGGACCTGGCATGAACGGGAATTGGAATTTGGACAGCAGTTCACCCAGCGCTTGGAAGATGAAAATTTGCACCAGGCCTTTGATCATGGTTTGCTGGGTCCGTAAAGGGGGTAGACGGGCATCGCAGTCATGCGCTTTCTTCTAGTAGGGACTGCGCAATAGGTATCGCCGCAGGGGCCAGCTTCAAGCCGAGTATGTCACTGGCGGGTAACCAGCGCATCTTGTCATGCACGGCCAAAGTGATCTTGCCCTGGACGATTTCGGTTTCCATGGCCACCAGTTTGATGGAGCCGCTCTCGTATTCGTGATCGCAGACAGCGATGACTTCTCCGGCTCTGGTCGCGACGTCCAGGACCGCAAACAGCTCACGCTCCAGGCACTCCTGCAGGGTCTCTGGATGTTCTACCGGGCCACCTGGGAACTCCCAAAAACCCGCCAGCATTTCACCGGCCCCGCGCCGGACCACCAGAATGTCTTCGCCATCGCGGATGATGGCTGCCGTGACCAGTTTCATCGTGCAGTCACCGCAGCCGAAGCAACCAGTTGATCAGCCAAGAAGATGTCCCGTCTTCACCAGTATCAGACATCCCTCCACGCTGAACGGCTTGTGCTGGCTGAGGTGCGGACTGCGAATCCAACTCCCCTGTGGGTAACTGCCATGTTCGTCGGAAAACACGCCTTCCACCACATAAATCTCCTCACCACCGTAATGCCTGTGGGGGTTGAAATACGTTTTCGGCGCCCATCGCACCAGTGCGGTGTGGCTGGTGCCGAATTCAGACAGTGGCATAACCTGTAGCCCGTCAACCATTCCCTGGAACCAGGGCGATTGATGGGTATGGACCACAACCCTCTCGCGGTCATCGGGTGATAAGTGCCTGAGTTTCACAAACAAGGTGCAACCGGTCGTAGAAAACGGCGCGTGGCTCGAACCTGAGGGATTCTTTAAGTATGTGCCTGGCCCATAGTCCCCCAACTCGTCGCTCAAAGTTCCATCGAGCACCAGAATTTCTTCGCCAAGCGTGTGCGCATGAAAATCAAACTTAGCACCTGCCTCGTATCGCACGATCGAAGTCGCGCGGGCTACCTCGCCACCGTCGCGCTCTAAAAGGCGGCGGTGTACCAGCGGTGATGGGGATGGCTGCCACGCTAAGGCGTTGCCATCGACAACGCAGCGTTGCGACAGGTCAGCGTTAAGCAGGGGGGTATTCATACATCCATGAAGTCCAGCATGGTTTCGCCAAATGCCTGCGGGTGTTCGAAATAGGGCAGTGCGCCAGAATCAAACACGGTGAAGTGCCAATTGCCTCGTCCGGCGAATCGTTCCTTACCGCGGTAATCGACAAAATCGCCGCGTACTCCGTGGCTCATCCAGATCGGCAGGCTAAGCCCGTCGTAGACGGTGGTGATATCGGCGCTAAACATCTGGGCTGACAAAAAGCACAAAGGCGCATGCTCAGCACCGGGCTGGCGCGTGGTCCAGACGGCGTATTCGTACATCGTTTCATCAATGGCGCGGGAGCCCCAGGTCTTATTGAGAAAATAGCGAATCACGCCCGGCCTAGTGAGACCTTCGAAAAGGAAGCGACCCCACCCCGGTCCTTTTAAAGTGGACAACAACCAGCTCTGTCCATAGGTGCTTCCTTCTGGTGCTTGGCGAAGTTTGAGGCCACTCATCCCGGTGGGACTGACCAGGGACAGGGTGTTAAAGGTTGTGGTTTGTTCGGCTGCGGCCCGTGCCAGAAATTCACATGACAGGGATGCGGCCATTGCATCAATCGGGTTGTCGCCGTGTTGCGTGCGGATGTAGCGCGCCAGGTCCAGAATGGCGTCTGTCATCAGGCGAGGGGTGTACGGGCGCTCCGAACGTTCAGATGCGCCGTAACCCGGCAAATCGATGGCGTAGACCGTGCGGTGCTGACTCATCCAATCAAACAGGGGCCGAACCTCGGCAGCGCTTGCCGAAGCGTTGATGGTGTGTACCAGGATTAAGGGCTTGCCTTGCCCTTTGACATACGCACGCAGGCCGCCGTTATGACTTGGGATTGAACAAAGCTGTCCGTTGAGTGCAAGCAAAGGTGACCTTAGTTAGACCAGGTGGATGCTACATGTTAGAGGGAGTGCCAGATCAAGTAGTCGGGTGGCAGCGGGTACGGTCCAGTGTAGTATCAAAAAGTTTTTGAAACTCCCCGGGACTTGCTGAATGGCTGCATCTAGTTTGTTGGCTTTGATTGACGATATTGCCATGTTGTTAGATGACGTGGCTACCATGACTAAAGTGGCAGCGCGACAAAGTGCGGCAGCTGCAGATGATGTCGCGGCTATGACGCAATTAGCTGCAAAAAAGACGGCCGGGGTCTTAGGGGATGACCTAGCCCTCAATGCGCAACAAGTCACAGGTGTCAAGGCTGATCGTGAGTTGCCAGTGGTTTGGGCGGTTGCTAAGGGATCATTGCTCAACAAAGTAATCTTGGTGCCTGCTGCGTTGTTGATCAGTGCCATTGCGCCATGGATGATCACACCCTTACTGATGCTAGGCGGACTTTTTTTGTGTTTCGAGGGCGCAGAAAAGTTGCTCCATACCTACCTCCAAAGTAACGATGACAAAGAAGCACACCATGCCCAGTTGGCACAAGCCGTGGCCAATGAAGAAATCAACCTGTTGGAATTTGAAAAAGACAAGATCAAAGGTGCTATTCGAACTGACTTTATTTTGTCAGCAGAAATCATTGTGATCACCTTGGGAACTGCTGCTGCAGCCAGCTTTAGTCAGCAGTTGGCTGTATTGGTGGGCATTTCATTGATCATGACCGTGGGTGTTTATGGGCTGGTTGGGGCCATTGTCAAGATTGACGACGCTGGTTTGTATCTGATCAAGCAAGGCAATGCAGTTCTTAAAGCTGTGGGTCAAGGGTTGTTGGCCTTTGCCCCAGTGCTTATGAAAACCTTGTCAGTTCTGGGCACCGCTGCGATGTTCTTGGTCGGTGGCGGCATCTTGCTGCATGGCATTCCCGCTATCGGGCATGCAGTAGAAGCTTGGTTTTTAGGCCTGGGCTGGATTACGGATCTATTGAATAACTTGGCTGGTGGAGTGGTAGGACTGGTTGCCGGTTCTATTGCTGCTGCTATTTGGCAACTGATTTGTCGATTGAAAAAGTAAGCTTTACGGGCGAGGCATGTGTCACATAACCCTTGCCGAGTCGCCCTGCTTTTTTTGTATTACGATTGAACATCATTCCACTTTTGAGGGTAAATAATGAATCGCTTTATTCTTGCATCTCTACTCAGCCTTGCTGGCACAGCGGCAGTCGCTGAACAAATGCCACTAGCCTCCGGCCCGCAGCTGAAAACCGCGATCGCAGGCAACACGGTACAAGGATCAATGGATGGCTCCGGTCGCTACACCGAGTTCTACGCCAAAGACGGCACCGTGCGGAGTAAAGACTACAAAGCAAAATGGTCTATCGAGGGCGACCAAATGTGCTGGGTCTATGAAGGTCAGCCCAAGGATTGTTGGCGCGCATCCGTTAAGGGTAACAACATCAAATGGGTGAAAGACGGCAAAGTTCAGGGCGACGGTACGATCGTCCAGGGCAACACCAATCGCTATTAGCCGTACGCTGAGAATGTCGTGACCGGTGATTCTGGTCAAAAGCCTCAATCGGTCACGCGCATCGGAACAGCAAATCCCCGTATCACAGCAGGGCGCGCCATCATGCTGTTGTACCAACGCCCCACGTTTGGGAAATCAGCCAAGTCAACCTGATGCCGTTGATGGCGCCACACCCAACCCAGCAAGGCAAAATCCGCGATCGAGAGAGACCCCGCGAAATAGGCGTGGTCTGATAAACGCCGGTCCATCACACCGTACAAGCGTCTTGTCTCGGCCATGAAGCGCCTGAGTCCGTAAGCGCGTTCCTCTTCAGATTCCAAGGCAATAAAGTGATGCACTTGTCCTGGGATAGGCCCGAACCCGCCCATTTGAAACATCAACCATTCCATCACCGCAACCCGCTCACGGCCATCGCGCGGAAGAAAAAGACCGCTTTTTTCCGCCAGGTAAATGAGTATGGCGCCAGACTCAAACACGCTGATGGGTTGCCCGTCAGGGCCATCGGGATCCACGATGACCGGGATCTTGTTATTCGGACTGATCCGACAGAACGCAGGGTCCGACTGCTCTCCTGCGGTGATGTCGACCACATGGACCTGGTAGGGCAGGCCCATCTCCTCCAGCGCAACGCTGATCTTGCGTCCATTGGGCGTGTCAAATGAGAAAAGCTGAATCGTCATGAGTTGGGTAGCGTGGAGTGATCGCCAACTAGTCTACTGCTGCGAATTCGCTGTCCGATGCTGGACGAATTGGGATGCCTCGCGAGCCCACTATAGTCTGCTCAGAATACGCCGCTAGAAAGCAGTCTTGACGGCGACACATCACCAAGGACTCCAAATGCCCAACAAACATCTAACGACCAAGCAGATCAAAGGCCGCTGTTATTGCGGCGACATCGCCTATGAATTCGAAGGTGAGGGCACTTTCATGCAGTGCCATTGCCGGGAGTGCCAATACATCTCGGGCGGCCATCCTAATGCTGCATTCATTGCCAAGTTGTCGGGCTTTAAGTGGCTCAAAGGCGCACCGCAAACATTCGCCCGTACTGACCTGGAAACGCCGCGCACGCGTTTGTTCTGCAGCAGGTGCGGCACTTCACTGGCTACATTGAGTCCGCGCTTCCCAGACGCCATCATCTTGAAGGTAGGGACATTCGATGACCCCTCAGTCTTCCATCCGGAATTTGCGCAGTTCACCGTGGACAAGCAACCCTTTCACACCTTGCCCCAAGGAGCACCAGCATACGTTCGTACCAAAGCAGAAGCGGCTCAGGCCGCAAACAAAACTTGACTGGCTGGGCAGTCGGTACCAGAACAAGTTCGTGCTGCTGCACCAGGCGCACCGCTCGTTGGCGGACTTACGGAAAAAATCTGTTTGAGCTCTCGTTTATGGCTCCATCTTTTCACGGTGCGGAGCCTCCTCAATACCCGGGCCGATTCACATTCAAAAAAGAGGTGCAAATCTTATTCCAGTAATTTGAGGCCAGCATGCTACGTTTAGGTTAAAAATTTGCCAATTCGAGTTTTTATCCGTTAACATTTGTTATTAAATTTTTAACGTTATCGTAGGAACTCGAATGTCTTTTTTTCGACATAAAGCGGATCAGATTCCGGTTGCCATTTTTTCGCTTTTTTTTCTCGCCGATATCGTTATTTATTTCACAATTGATAACCCATGGTTTGTTGCTACTTGGTTTGTTGCTGGCATTTGGCCTAAGGGTAATATCTGTGCGTGGAATCATCATCATCAACATAATGTAACTTTTAAATCAATTTTGCTAAACCGTTCACTGGAACTCATGTATGGTTTCCAAACTGGCGTGACCACTAAAGGTTGGCTGCTCCATCACGTTCTCGGGCATCATAAAAATTATCTACATCAAGAGATTGATGAATCTCGCTGGATGAATAAAGACGGCACGACGAAATCTGAAATTGGCTACACTTTTGAAGTCGCCGGAACAAGTTTATACCGAATTATTCAAGTTGGTCGTAATCATAAACGGCATTTAAATGATTTTTTGATGATGAACTGTATCATCGTGGTGTTACTTGGTCTGCTTTTTTGGCATAACTGGTATAACACTCTTTTCTTATTTTTCTTACCAATGGTTGTGGGCCTTTTGCTCACATCTTGGGCCACATTTCACCACCACTCGAATCTTGATACAAAAAATGAATTTGAAGGCAGCCGGAATACTCTGGACTCTTTCTACAATCTCATGACCGGTAATCTGGGCTACCACACGGCTCATCACATAAAACAAGGTTTACACTGGTCAAAAGTGCCGGAGTTTCATGGGACTATTGAGCATCTAATTCCCGCTCATTGTTTTGTAGAAGCCGGCTTTCCCTACTCTTGGTTTAATGGTCTTAAAAAAGGCGGGTGATTCTATCTTTTTTGATAAAAAAGGTCTCTCTCATAACCCAGCGCGCTAGTATTCGCGCCCGCGCCACACTGGTGTGGCGGGCGCAACAGGCACCCGAAGGAGCATCCGCATGAAAGCAGTTTGGAAAGATACCGTGATCGCTGAGAGCGACGCCACTGTCATGGTCGAAGGAAACTATTATTTTCCCGAGGCGTCCGTGAACCGGCAGTTCATCAGCTTTAGCAATCACAAAACCAGCTGCTCTTGGAAAGGGCAGGCAAGCTATTACTCGCTCATCGTCAATGGTGAACTCAATCCGGACGCCGCTTGGTACTACGCCGAGCCAAAAGAGGCAGCTGCCAATATCAAGGGCTACGTGGCGTTCTGGAAGGGTGTGCAGGTCAGCTAGAGCGCGCCCACGTTTGTTACTTCGCAGCCTTAGGAGCCTTAGTTTTAAGGATACCGGCTTTAGTGGCGGTGATTAGACCTGCCGTCGGGCGGTGCAATGGCACTACGATGAAGCGGCTGAAGTGCGCGTCTTTGCGAAACGGGCTGGTCTGGATGAACGCCATCCAGAAGACCCGGAGCGGTTCAGCAACCCAATTTAGAGTTCGATTTTGGACACCAAAAGTAAGAGGAACAAAACTGCAGAAAAAAAGGCGATCCCCACGATGTAGACCATAGCGAGCTTCTTTTTGGTTGCGGGAGCCGAGTTTTTATTCATATCAACTGTAAATATTTGTAGATGTTGAGAGGAGGCTAGATGCGCTATGTTAAAGGTCGGCACAGTAACAGCAAATTTCCAAATCTATGTGATAGCCAAACTAGCGGCGGTGTTACCGAACAGACTCAGCGGAATGTCTCTCAAGCGTGGGATAGTGGCTAAGGCTCCCATCAGCAGTCCGGCACCGGCTGCGATTTCTCCGTAACAAACAACCCACTACGCCAAAAGCGGCAACCCGAAAGCGACGCCCTCCGCAGAGTCTACTGGGAATTTACTGAACCCGACGTCCCACCTGCGTCGTGTAGAGTCCAAAAATTGCTGCGGAGACATGTCGAAATGGCCCGAATTTCCAGAATAGTCGTCACACAACACCAGCTTCCACTCGATCCGCCTTTCCCCGCCTCGTGGGACACGCGACCCCGTACACGCTTTCCGGCCACACTGGTACGTGTCTTTGACGAAGACGGTCGTATGGGCGTGGGTTCAGGAGACGCGATGTTGGGTTTTTCAGATTACGAGCACCTGTTCATCGGCCACGAAGCGCTGGACCTGGACCGACACCATGCGATTCTGATGAATATTGAGTTTCATGCTGGGCGGCCTTGGCCATTGGATATCGCCCTGTGGGACCTGGCAGGCAAGACGCAAGGACAAGCCGTCTGGAAAATGTTGGGTGGAAAGGCGCCCCGGCTGCGTGCCTATCAGTCCAACGGTGTGCACCGATCACCCGATGAGATGGTTGGGGTGGCGACGCGTTGCCTGGCGGCGGGTATCCCCGCACTCAAGGTCCGTTTTGGACGCCCTGACTTGGCAGACGATCTTGCCGTGTTGCACGCAATCCGCGAAGCCCTTGGTGATCAGCTGGATCTGATGGTGGACTGCAACCAAGGTTGGAGGATGCCGTGGGACACCACGCCATCTTGGGATCTTGGGCATGCGCTGCATGTTGCCAAAGAGCTGGAAAAGTTAGGGGTGTTCTGGATGGAAGAACCCCTGCATCGGGGCGACTACGAAGGAATGCGCACCTTGCGCAATCGGGTAGGCATTCGGCTGGCAGGTGCTGAGTTCACCCGGGAACCCTATGAATTGCGTGAGCTCTTAGAGCGTGATTGCTTGGATGTATTCCAGCCCGATGCGGTTTTGACCGGCGGCATTACGGGACTGGCGCTATTCGCCCGCCAGGTCGCGCAAAGAGGTCTACTTTTCAGTTCCCATACCTGGGGAAATGGCCTGGGCATGATGGCCAATCTCCAGTTAATAGCTGGCACCGCTGGGGAGACCTACGTCGAGTGGCCACTGGATCCGCCTGAATGGACGCCGGAACGACGCGATTACCTCT
Source organism: Rhodoferax sp. (assembly GCA_964203415.1). Taxonomy (GTDB): domain Bacteria; phylum Pseudomonadota; class Gammaproteobacteria; order Burkholderiales; family Burkholderiaceae_C; genus Allorhodoferax. The sequence continues at coordinate 2,510 of CAXNME010000015.1, read as the reverse complement.
TGAAGTCACCGCTGAAATTGGATAGCCAAGGCTGGTTCACACTCCCGGATGCGCCCGGGACTCGGCATCGAGCTCAACGAGGCGATGCTCGAACAGACGCTGAGCAAGACAGCTACTTTTCACTGAGAGAGAACGTGGTCATGCATTCAAGATTCACATTGCAGCAAGCGCAGGAAGGCGCACGCCTGCCTGGAATGGGCCGCGCCGAACACGCGGCGCATGCGACTGCACACGGAATTGAAGTGCCGGATGAACTGGTGGCTGAACTGCGCGCCTTGGCGTACCCGGGCTAATGTCAGACGCAGCGATCTTTGATGTATTGCAAGCAAATGGCATCCTTCACGGGGGGCCATCGGATGCCTTGTCTCTGGAGTTGCTCACGGGGGGATTCTGGAATCGTGTTTACCGTCTGCGCAGCAAAGAACATTCTTCGATTGATTGGGTGGTGAAGCAGTTCGTGCAGGTACCCGTAAATCCTATGTTCCCGATTCTGCCGACGGCTGAATGTGCGGCCTTGCAGTTCTTGGAAGAAAAGGAATGTGCGCCAAAGCCAATTGCCTTTATCGCCGATAGCTCCGTCGGCAGCCTGCTGGTATACGAGTATGTCCCGGGTACCAGTTGGAATGGTGACCTTGAAGCGGCGGCAACTGTGCTCGGCGAGGGTGCAGCAGCATCCCCATTGATGCCTTTGCTAGCGATGCTTTTCGCAAGCTACCGACCGAATCACCGAGCTGCTGGAACATGCAGATGAGATGCTCCAACGCCACCCGAGTGCTTTGAGTGAAAGTGTGCGTGAGTTGCGTCCTGAAGTGTCAATGCAATCTGCATATCCACATCACAGGGACGTTTTGGTACACACGGACTGCGGGCCGGGCAACATGGTGAGTAGCCCTCATGGCTTGCGCCTTATCGATTGGCAGTGTCCGGGCCTTGGGGACGGGCTCCAGGACGTGGCGACCTTTCTTTCCCCTGCCATGCAAGTGCTTTACGGTTATCCGGTTCTTACCTATTCGCAGGAGCGGCAGTTTTTGGATGCTTACGTTGCTGCCCTTTGTTCGAGCGGGTCGGATGCGCAAGAAACGCACGCACGATTTCACATGGTCCGCAGCAGCCACCATTTCCGATTCGCGGCGTATTGCGCCATGCGTGCGCAGGACACAGCGGGTTCCGACCAAAAAACGTCGCGCCTTTACGGTGACGCGCTTCAAGCAGAAATTCAGATATTGCATCGACTGTTATTGCAAGGATAGAACCCATGAAATCCATCGAGATGCACATCCATAGTTTCAGTCTGCGTTTTCAGTTCAAGTACCGCAGTGACTTTGACGTTTTTGCCTATATTGCCTTGGCGAAAGAGCGTGGGTTCACCGGCGTCAATATCTCTGCTAACGGGCCAGGATATCGAGACTTAGGTGGAACGACGTCTGAGCATTTCGCCAGCGTGCGGGCCTGCTTGCAGGAGCACACAATGGCCTGCGAAATTGACACCAGCGACACCCGTGTGGACAACCTGCAGAAAATGCTGTTGGTTGCATCCCAAGTGGGAGCCCAGCGCTTGCGGGTGTACACCAAATACCAAGCACCATTGGCTGATCAAATGGATTGGACCGTGCGTGACTTGAGGGCTATCGCGCCAGAAGCCGAGCGGCTAGGCATCACGATCGTCTTTGAAAACCACGAGGATTTTCAGGGTGCCGTAATCTCGCGCATCCTGGAACGGGTCAATCACCCGCGAATCAAGGCACTGTACGACTACGGCAATTCGCAGATGGTGGGTGAAGATCCTATGCAAGCGCTACGGGCCATGCAGCCTTACATCGATGCAGTACATGTCAAAGACCATGTGGTTCTAAACAGCCAGGGTCAAATTTGGGTCCAAGGTGTTCCCATGGGGCAGGGACTTCTTCCCATCATGGAGCAGACCCACGCCTTGTATGCCGGTGGATTGCGCCGCTTCTGCTTTGAAAATGTGTGGGGTTACGCAGCGCGTTTCAAAGCTGACAAGCTGCCGACATCTGCTCCCTTTAGCCCCAAGCATCCACATGGTTTTTTGAACGGTGCTCTTTTGCCCGAATCAGAGGCGTTGGAGCAGGAGTGGCAGGCATTTGAATCTGGTTGGCAGTGGTACCAGCGCGCGCTTAGGTCCGAAGGGTTTGTTATCGATCGGCAACGACCCACCTCGGCCGTGCAATAAACGTGTAATAAACTGGCCTTGTCAACGGGGGCAAAGAGTCGCCAAAAGGCTCTGGAGATGACAATATCCGACCTCCAAAAGTAGAAAAAGCACTGAAAAAATCAGTGCTTTTAGTGTTGGCTCCTCAACCTGAGGCTCGAATCCAGGGACCTACGGATTAACAGAAAACCTGGCTGCTGAAAAACCCTTATAAATCAATGACTTATATGGGTAAAATGGCACCGTGTAATAAACCGTGTAATAAGCCATTTTGTTGCATTATTTAACAAACTGACTTTTTGCTGGGTTTTCACTCGGGTCGGATTGAAAAATCAAG
>CAXNME010000014.1:0-60443 GCA_964203415.1 Rhodoferax sp. | reverse complement strand
GATCAGTGAAGTCGTGAAGTGACCCGTTTTTCGTAAGACGGGGTAAGCCGGCTAAATGGGCTTTGCTGAATCGGAGTGGTGATGTGACCTGACGGGTCACTCATGGGCCTGGTTGGATGAAAAAACCAGTGCAGATCAATTGACGTGGCGGAGAAGGCGGGATTCGAACCCGCGGAGGGTTTTACCCCTCGCACGCTTTCCAGGCGTGTGACTTAAACCACTCATCCACCTCTCCGGAGCCGCAGATTCTAACCGCCTGAAAAAGCGGAGCGCCCCGACGCGCTCACGCGCCGCTGCGTTTGCGCGTGACCCGCGCCGCGCCGGTGACGCGCGGGGGCAAACCGGTGTGCTGGGTCAGCATGCGGCCGGGCACCGGTTGGCGATTGGGCTTTTGCGCCGGGGCGGCCGTGGAGTTCTTGCGGCGGGCGCTTTGGTAACTGCCGTCCACCATGGGCTGGAAGGTGGGAATCAAATGGTGCTTGCCGTTGCCGATCAAATCGGCGCGGCCCATGGACTTGAGCGCTTCGCGTAACAGCGGCCAGTTGTTGGGGTCGTGGTAGCGCAAAAACGCTTTGTGCAAGCGGCGGCGTTTTTCGCCGCGCACGATGTCCACGGTTTCTTCATCGCTCTTGGCCGTGCGGTGGATTTTGCGCAAGGGGTTGCGCCCGCTGTGGTACATGGCGGTGGCGGTGGCCATGGGGCTGGGGTAGAAGGTTTGCACCTGGTCGGCGCGAAAGCCGTTTTTCTTCAGCCACACCGCGAGGTGCAACATGTCTTCGTCGCTGGTGCCGGGATGGGCGGCGATGAAATACGGGATCAGAAACTGCTTTTTGCCCGCCTCCAGGCTGAACTTGTCGAACAAGGCCTTGAACTTGTCGTACGAGCCGATACCGGGCTTCATCATTTTGGACAGCGGCCCGGATTCGGTGTGCTCGGGCGCGATCTTCAGGTAGCCGCCCACGTGGTGTTGCGCGAGTTCTTTGATGTATTCGGGGCTCTTGACCGCCAGGTCATAGCGCAGGCCGGAGCCGATCAAAATCTTCTTAATGCCCTTGAGGGCGCGCCCGCGGCGGTACATCTTGATCAGCGGGCCGTGATCGGTGGTGAGGTTTTGGCAGACGCCGGGGAACACGCAGCTGGGCTTGCGGCAGGCGGCTTCAATCTCAGGAGTTTTGCAACCCAAGCCGGTACATATTGGCCGTGGGGCCGCCCAAATCGGAGATGGTGCCGGTAAAGCCCTTGACCTTGTCGCGGATGTCTTCAATCTCTTTGATGACCGAGTCTTCCGAGCGGCTTTGGATGATGCGCCCTTCATGCTCGGTGATCGAGCAAAACGTGCATCCGCCAAAACAGCCGCGCATGATGTTGACGCTGAAGCGGATCATCTCCCAAGCCGGTATTTTGGTGACCCCGTCATGCCCGCCCTGGGCATCGGCATACACCGGGTGCGGGCTGCGCGCATAGGGCAGGTCAAACACCATATCCATCTCAGCGGTGGTCAGCGGAATGGGCGGCGGGGTGATCCAGATGTCACGCGCGGTTGCGCCTGTACCGTGGGCCTGCACCAGCGCGCGGGCGTTGCCGGGGTTGGTTTCCAAATGCAGCACGCGGTTGGCGTGGGCGTAGAGAACCGGGTCACTTTTGACGGCCTCGTAACTGGGCAAACGAATCACGGAGCGTTCACGCGGCGGCACTTTGAGCTTGGCCTTGAGCGCCGGGTTGGCTTGGAACACCATGGCCTGGCCTCGGGCGGCGGTCTCGGCCGCGTGCGCCACCTGTTTGGCCTCGTCGTCGCGCGCGCAGGTGGCTCCGTTTTCCACCGCCAGTTCGGCCGTGGTCATATAGGGGTTGTAGTGCGCCTCCACACGCCCCGGGGTGTCCACGCTGGTGGAATCGATCTCTATCCATTCGGCGTTGCCGGGGTCGTCGGTTCGGCGCACAAACGCGGTTCCGCGCACATCGGTGATCTGCGCTACCGGTTCTTTTGCAGCCAAGCCGGTGGGCGATTTCCACGATAGCGCGCTCGGCGTTGCCGTACAAAAGCAAATCGCACTTGGCGTCCACCACGATAGAGCGGCGCACCTTGTCGCTCCAGTAGTCGTAGTGGGCGATGCGGCGCAGGCTGCCTTCGATGCCGCCCAAAACCAAGGGCACGTCTTTGAAAGCCTCGCGGCAGCGCTGGCTGTAAACGATGGCGGCGCGGTCGGGGCGCTTGCCGCCGATGTCGCCGGGCGTGTAGGCGTCGTCGCTGCGGATCTTGCGGTCGGCGGTGTAGCGGTTGATCATGGAATCCATGTTGCCCGCTGGTCACACCCCAGAACAAATTGGGCTTGCCCAAAACCTTGAAGGCTTCGGCGCTGGTCCAGTCCGGCTGCGCGATGATGCCGACCCGAAAGCCCTGCGCCTCCAGCATGCGGCCAATCACCGCCATGCCGAAGCTGGGGTGGTCCACATACGCGTCGCCAGTGACCAGCACAATGTCGCAACTGTCCCAGCCCAGCTTGTCCATCTCGGCGCGGCTCATGGGCAGCATGGGCGCGGTGCCGAAACGCGACGCCCAGTACTTGCGGTAGCTGCCCAAAGGCTTGGCAGCGCGGGCAAAAAAGGAGACGTCGACGGGTGCGTTCATCGGGCAAGTTTACCTTTGCACCTAAAATCAAACGCAGTCCCGCCCTGATAGTCCTGCGGGGCATCCCCACACTTCAAAGGTTGTTCCATGAAAAAACTCTTCCTCGGTCTCGCCGTTTTGGCCATGCTCGCCGCTTGCGGCAAAAAAGAAGAAGCCGCGGCCCCAGCCCCCGCACCTGCGCCTGAACCGGTTGCTGCAGCTCCCGCTGAGCTCAAAGTCGCGATCGATCCGACTTACGAACCGTTTACTTTCAAAACCGCAGACGGCCAGCCTACCGGCTTTGACGTGGACATCGCCAACGCGGTGTGCGAGCAAATCAAGCGCAAGTGCGTGTTCGTCGAACAGGTGTGGGACAGCATGATCCCCGGCCTGAACGCCAAGAAATACGACGTCATCATCAGCTCCATGTCGATCACCGATGACCGCATGAAGGAAGTCGACTTCACCGACAAGTACTACAACACCCCCAGCCGCATCGTGCTGAAGAAAACCGTCAAGTACACCGACCCCGCCTCGATCAAAGGCAAAAAAATCGGCGTGCTCAAAGGCTCTACGCAAGAAGCCTATGCCATGGGTGAACTCAAGCCCGCCGGTGTGGTGGTGAACTCCTACGAAGCGCAAGACCAGGTTTATCTGGATATCAAATCCGGCCGTCTGGACGGCACCGTGGCTGACTTCATGGAAGTCACCGGCGGTTTCCTGAGCAAGCCCGAAGGCGAGAAATTCGCCCTGGCTGGCGCGGATCTGAAAGAGCCAAAGTACTTTGGCTACGGTGCCGGCATCGCCCTGCGTAAGGGTGAAGACGCCCTCAAAGGCGAGCTGAACGCTGCGATCAAAGCCGTCCGCGACAACGGCAGCTACAAGACCATCAACGACAAATACTTCGCCAAGTTCAATATCGACGTCTACGGCGAGTAAAACCCGGCTCGGGCCGCCCCTTGGGGTCGGCCAAGCCACAAATCGGCGTGCCTCCCTCGGGACACGCCGATTTTCGTTTACACCTCACTGCACATGCATGCCTATTACCTCAGCATCCTGCAAGCCTCGCTGGTGACCATCGCAGTGTCGCTGGCCTCGCTGGCCGTGGCCGTGGTGTTCGGCTTGCTGGGTGCTGCAGCCCGGCTGTCGCAAGACCGCTTCGCCTCTGCCGCAGGCACGCTGTACGCCACCGTGGTGCGCGGCATTCCTGATCTGGTGATGATGCTGCTGGTGTTTTACGGCGGCACCATGGGCCTGAATCACCTGATGGAAGCGCTGGGCCGCAAAGACTCGGTGGATATCAACCCCTTTGTGGCCGGGGTGCTCACGCTCGGGTTCATCTATGGCGCCTACATGACCGAGACCTTTCGCGGCGCGATCCTGGCGATTCCGCGCGGCCAGGCCGAGGCGGCATGGGCCTTTGGCATGGGCAGGACGGCAAACCTTTTTGCGCATTACCGCGCCGCAAATGGTGCGCTACGCCCTGCCCGGCTTCACCAACAACTGGCTGGTGCTGATCAAGTCAACCGCGCTGGTCAGCCTGATCGGTTTGCAGGAGATGACCTACATCGCCAAGCAAGCCAGCGCGGCCACGCGCTCGCCTTTTGAGTTCTTCCTGTTCACCGCCGCGCTGTTTTTGCTGTTCACCAGCGCCTCGCTGTGCGGTCTTGCGCCGGTTGGACGCACGCTACAGCCTGGGTACTAGGCGGGTGTCGCTGTGATGGAGGCCAGCGCATGAAGTGGGAGGTCATCTTCCAGCCCGATAACCTGGCGCTGTACGGGGAGGGCATTCTGACCACGCTCGCCCTGCTCTTCTCCAGCCTGGCCATTGGCGCGGTGTTGGCGCTGCTGTTTGCGCTGGCGCTGACCGGGCGCTCCGCCGTGCTGCGCGCGGTGGTGGGCACTTACACCTATGTGGTGCGTGGCACGCCCTTGCTGATACAGGTGTATTTGATTTACTACGGCCTGGGCCAGCTCGAATGGATACAGGCCCGCTGGGACGACATCTGGCCTTGGACTTATTTCAAAGAACCGTTTTTCTGCGCCTTGCTGGCCTTCAGCCTGAATACCGCAGGCTATACCGCTGAGATGTTGGCCGGGGCGATCCGCGAAACCAGCGCCGGTGAAATCGAGGCGGCGCAGGCCTACGGCATGGGCCCCTGGCGCACCACGTGGCGCGTGGTGCTGCCAAGCGCCCTGCGCCGCTCGCTGCCCGCCTACAGCAACGAGGTGGTGATGATGCTGCAAAGCACCAGCCTGGCCAGCGCGGTGCCCAGCCTGATCGACGTGACCTCGGCGGCCAGCCGCGTCTACAGCAAGTTTTATCTGCCCTTTGAGGCTTTTTTGTTCGCGGCTGGCATCTATCTTCTCGCCACCTTTATGCTGGTGGGCTTGTTCCGCTTGGCTGAGCGGCATTTCCTGGCCTACCTGGCACCACAAGAGGCCTGAGCGGCCCGCGCGCTAAGCTGTAGCCCATGCAACGCCACGACCACCCGCTTCGCTCGCCCAGTTTGGGCCTGCACACCACGCTGAGCAGCTTGCATTTTGGCGCGCCCGGTAGCGGCCCCAAGGTCTATATCCAGGCCAGTCTGCATGCCGAAGAGCTGCCGGGTATGTTGGCCGCCTACCACCTGCGCCCGCTGCTGGAGGCGGCCGATGCGCAGGGGCAGATCCAGGGCGAAGTGGTGCTCGTTCCCATGGCCAACCCGGTTGGCGCGGCGCAAAGGCTGCAGCACAAACCCATGGGACGTTTTGAGTTCAACACGGGCGAGAATTTCAACCGCCATTACCCGGACTTCTTCAGCCGCATCAGCGCCGAGGTGCTGCCCACGCTGGGTAGCGACGCACAGGCCAATGTGGCCCTGGTGCGCCAGGCCATGCGGCGCTACCTGGAACAGTGGACGCCCGATACCGAGTTAGCCAGCCTGCGCCGCCAGTTGCTGCTGCTCTCCTTCGATGCCGATTACGTGCTCGACCTGCATTGCGACTGCGAAGGCGGTGCTGCATTTTTATTGCGAAGAGGCTTGCTGGCCGCAGCTCGCACCCTTGGCCCACTACCTGCAAAGCCGGGCGATCTTGCTGGCCAAAAACTCCGGCAGCAGCCCGTTTGACGAGAGCCTCTCCGGCGTCTGGTGGCGGCTGGCAGAGGCGCTGGCGGCCAGCGGGTCTACCGTGCCGCTTCCCCAAGCCTGCCTGAGCACCACGATTGAGCTGCGCGGTGAGGCGCAAGTCGAGCACGGTCTGGCAGCGCAAGACGCGCAAGCCATTGCCAATTACCTGCGCCACATCGGCGTGTTGCGTGATGCGCCCGCGGCAGCCCTGCCATACGCCCCGCTGCGAAGCCACACCGCTGGCCGGATCGGAAACCCTGTACGCACCGGTACCGGGTCTGGTCGTGTTTGCAGCAGAGCCGGGCCAGCAGTTGCGTGCGGGTGACCTGGTCGCCGAAGTCATAGACCCGGTAGCCCACACCGCGCAGCGCGTGTGCGCCGGCGTGGACGGCCTCTTGTACGCCCGCATCCGGGACCGCTATGTCACCACCGGCTGCGAACTGGCCAAGATTGCCGGCGCGGTAGCCTTTCGCAGCGGCGAATTGTTGGGCGCCTGAATGTACAACCATGGATATAAACACCCCTGCCCTGAAACTTCAGATCGACGGCATCCACAAGCGCTTTGGCGCGAACGAGGTGCTGCGCGGCGTCTCGCTGCAGGCCGCAGCGGGCGACGTGATCGCCATCATCGGCAGCTCGGGCTCGGGCAAAAGTACGCTGCTGCGCTGCATCAACCTGCTGGAAAAGCCCAACGCGGGCAGCATTACCGTGGCCGGTGAGACCCTGGCGCTGGTGCCGGATAAGAGCGGTGAGCTGGTCGCCACGGGACCCGCTGCAACTGCAACGCCTGCGCACCCGCCTGGCCATGGTGTTCCAGCATTTCAATTTGTGGGCCCATATGACGGTGCTGCAAAACATCATTGAAGTGCCGGTGCACGTGCTGGGCGTACCCCGCGAGCAGGCGGTAGCCACGGCCCGGCGCTATCTGCAAAGGGTGGATCTGACGGGCATGGAAGACCGCTACCCGGCGCACCTGAGCGGTGGCCAGCAGCAGCGGGTGGCGATTGCCCGCGCGCTGGCGGTGGAGCCCGAGGTGATGCTGTTTGACGAACCCACCAGCGCCCTGGACCCCGAACTGGTGACCGAAGTCCTGCGGGTCATGCAGGCACTAGCCCAAGAGGGCCGGACCATGCTGGTGGTGACCCATGAGATGGGCTTTGCGCGCGAGGTCGCCAACCACCTGATTTTTCTGCACAAGGGCCTGATCGAAGAACAAGGCGTGCCGCGCGAGGTGCTCAGCCAGCCGAAAAGTGACAGGCTGGCGCAGTTTTTATCCGGAAACCTCAAGTAATACATGAGCATCTTGCCGGATGCTGCCAGCAGCCACTGCGTCTAGCGCGGGTTTTCAAAAAACACGTAGTTGGTCGCGTAGTCGCTGATCTCAAAGTAGACCTTTTTCTCGTTGGGGTCCACTTGCATATTCAGGTTTTCATCCAAATAGCCATAGCCGTAACGATAGGGTCGCAGCTTGTTGTCGTCGGTTCCCATCGCGGTGGTCATTTTGTCGATCTGGATAAAGCGGCGCACCAGTTTGTCACCCGCATACACCTCCAGTACGCCGCTGGTACCGGTCCAGTTCTGGATCTCCCGGCCGATTTTGTTCTGCTGTTCCTGGGTGCAGGCGGTCAGCAGCGCAAGCCCTGCCAGCAGCAGCGCGATACCGCCCCCGCGTGTGCATCGATCTAGTGGGTTCATACAAAGTCCTTATGGGATTCAAATCAAGCTGCGCGGGTGCGCTGGCGCACCGCCTCAAACAGGCAAACGCCGCTGGCAACCGACACGTTCAGACTCTCCACGGCGCCCTGCATGGGGATGCGCACCAACTGGTCGCAGGTCTTGGCGGTGAGCTGGCGCATACCGTCGCCTTCTGCACCCAGCACCAAGGCCACGGGGCCGCGCAGGTCGGCGTCATAAAGGGTCTGCGTGGCAGTGTCGCTGGTGCCGATGACCCAAATATTGCGCTCTTTCAATTCACCCAAGGTGCGCGCCAGGTTGGTCACCATGAAATAGGGTACGGTCTCAGCCGCGCCGCTGGCCACCTTGGCCACGGTGGCGTTGATACCGGCGGCATGGTCTTTGGGGGCGATCACGGCATGGGCACCCGCACCGTCAGCAACCCGCAGGCAAGCGCCCAGGTTGTGGGGGTCGGTCACGCCATCGAGCACCAGCAACAGCGGCTGTACGCGCTGCGCCAGCGGCACATCCGCTTGGCTGGCTTCCAGCCGTTCCAGCAATTCGTCCAGCGAATGCGTCTGGACAAGGGCCTGAACCCGCGCCACCACGCCCTGGTGGCCGTGGCTGCCGCAAAGCTTGGCCAGGCGCATGCCGTCAGACTCGATCAGGCGGATACCAGCTTCTTTGATGCGCTCCACAAACTGGCGCATGCGGGCGTCACGGCGGGTGGGTTCGATGTGGATTTCGAGAATCGACGCGGGTGCGGTTTTGATACGCACCCCGATGGCATGGAAGCCGAACAAGGTTTTGGCACTGGACATAGGCCATTATCCCGCCGCAGCGGTGGCAGTTCCCTCCAGGTCGGTCTGCGCACCCTCGCGCAATCGCCCGGCTTCCATGGTGAAGACGCGGGAACAGCGGGCGGCAATGCCGCGGTCGTGCGTGACCAGCACCAGCGTCGTGCCCTGCTCCTGGTTGAGGGCCAACATCAGCGCCATGATGGTCTCGCCCGTGGCGTAGTCCAGGCTGCCGGTGGGCTCATCGGCCAGCAGCAGCACCGGCTGCACCACAAAAGCCCGCGCCAGCGCGACCCGTTGCTGCTCGCCACCGCTGAGTACCTTGGGGTAGGACTTCAAGCGCGTGCCCAAACCCACGCGCTCCAGCATGCGCGCCGCAGCGGCGCGCGCATCCGGGCGGCCGGCCAATTCGAGCGGCAGCATCACGTTTTCAATCGCGGTCAAGTTGCCGAGTAATTGCAGGCTCTGGAACACAAAACCCACCGAGCGCGCCCGCACAGCCGCACGCGCGTCTTCGTCCAGGCTGAACATGTCGGCACCGGCAATTCGCACCGTGCCGCTGCTGGGCACATCCAGCCCCGCCAGAATGGAGAGCAGCGTGCTCTTGCCCGAGCCGGAAGCCCCGACGATGGCTGCGGTCTCACCAGCGCTTAGCGCAAAATCGACATCACGCAGGATTTGCAAGCGGCCGGTCGAGTCTTCGACGGTTTTGCACACTTTTTCTACCGAAACAATGAAATCTGACATGGGGCCTTCTGTGAATCGACGCGACTGTATCTTAGGCTGCCTGACCGCTCTGAGCTCGTTTGCCGCAGGCTTAACCCCAGCCCAAGCGGCCCCACCCACGCTGCTGGTGCTGGGCGACTCGCTGAGCGCCGAGTACGGGCTGGCCAAGGGCAGCGGCTGGGTGGCTTTGCTGGAGCAACGCCTGGCGCAAGAGAAACGCGCGATGAAAGTGGTGAACGCCAGCATCAGCGGCGACACCACATCGGGCGGGCTGGTGCGCCTGCCTGCCCTGCTCAAACAACATGCCCCGACCATTGTGGTGATCGAACTGGGCGCGAACGACGCCTTGCGCGGGCTGCCCCTGGACATGACGCGCGAGAACCTGCGCGCCATGGTCCGGCTGGCGCGGACCGCCAAAGCCCAGGTTCTGCTGCTGGGCATGCAGGTACCCCCCAATTACGGGCCGGATTACGGCCAGCAGTTTGCTGCCAGCTTTGTAACCGTGGCCAAAGAACAGAAGGTTGCACTGGTGCCGTTTTTTCTGAAAGACGTGGCCGATGTGCCCAACGCGGCTGATTTTTTCCAGAGTGACCGCATCCACCCCGCAGCGGTGGCGCACCCGATTTTGCTCAACAACGTCTGGCCGGCGCTCAAGCGGCTGCTGCCATGAGCCTGACCCTGATTGCGCGCCGCCGATGCGGTGCAAGACCTGGACCGTTTTGACACCGTGGTAGACGCGCGCAGCGAATCCGAATTTGCCGAAGACCACCTCCCAGGGGCGTGCAACTGGCCCACGCTGAACGACGCCGAGCGCCAGTTCATCGGCACCACCTACAAACAGGTCAACGCCTTCGAGGCCAAAAAACGGGGTGCGGCGCTGGCTGCGCGCAACATCGCCGCACACATTGAACGCGACGTAATAGACAAGCCCCGCGATTGGAGCCCCCTGCTCTACTGCTGGCGCGGGGGCAAACGCAGCGGCTCGCTGGCGCTGGTGTTGGACCAGATCGGCTTTCGGGTGAACCTGGTGGAAGGCGGTTACAAAGCCTTCCGGGCCGCGATGCTGCAAGACGTGCAAGCCCGCGCAGACGCGCTGCGGTTTCAGGTGGTGTGCGGTACCACCGGTTCCGGCAAGACCCGGCTGTTGCACGCACTGCAACGTGCAGGCGCGCAGGTGCTGGATCTGGAAGCCTTGGCGCAGCACCGCAGCTCGGTGCTGGGAGCGATACCCGGCGTGCCACAGCCCAGCCAGAAACGCTTTGACAGCCTGGTGTGGGATGCGCTGCGGCGTTTTGACACCACACGCGCGGTGTTTGTGGAAAGCGAGAGCAAGAAGGTGGGTAATGTGGCCGTGCCCGAGCGGCTGATGGAGCGCATCCGCCAAAGCCCCTGCATCAACCTGCAACTACCCATGGCCGAACGGGTTCACTTGCTGCTGGAGGATTACGCCTACTTCGTGGCCAATCCAGAGCATTTTTGCAACCGCTTGGAGGTGCTCACGGCGCAGCGCGGCAAAGCGGTGGTGCAGGCGTGGAAAGAAAGCGTGGGGCGCGGCGACCTGGCGGCGGTGGTAGCAGACTTGCTGCTGACGCACTACGACCCGGTGTACGTGCAGTCCATGCAGCGCAACTTCAGCCAGTTTGCCCAGGCCTTGGACATCGCGCCCGAGGGACGCAGCGCCTCAGCGATGGACGCTGCCGCAGCGCAACTTAGGGGTTTGGCGGTGTGATCTGGGGATGGGCTGGCGTTGGCACTGCATCCGGCGCGGCATCGCCTTCAGAGGCCGGTTCACTGCCATCGGTGCGGCGCTCGGTTTTGCTTTTGAGCTTGTCTTCTTTCTTGCGCTTTTTCGCCAGCTCTTTCTGGCGTTTTTCGTAACCGTAATTGGGAGTTGCCAAGTTGTTCTTTCAGTGAAGTAGCACGCACTTTAACACCCGCCGCATCCTGGGCAGACCCCGGTCAGGGCTAGGTGCGCAGCAGCGCCAAAGCCTGCGCGATATCGGCCTGCAAGTCCTGCGGGTCTTCCAAGCCCACAGCAAAACGCACCACCGTACCCCGCGCGACCTGAGCAGGCCAGCGACCGCGTGAACGCGCCAGGTCATAGGGCACGACCAGACTGATGGGGCCCGCCCAGCTGTAGGCCAAACGGAACAGCCGCAAAGCGTCTACAAAAGCGTCGACCTGCGTCTGGCTGAAACGGCGTATCGAGCACCACCGAAAAAAGGCAGGCGGCGCCGTCTGCAGTGCACAGGCTGCGCCAATTTGCGTGGCCGGGCGAGCCAGGCAAGGCCGGATGCAGGACCTGGGTGAATTCGGGCTGGTTTTGGCACCAGGCCGCCACAGCGCGGGTGCTGGCGTCATGGGCCCGGTAGCGCAGGTAGATACTGGGCAGCGCGCGCAGCACCAGTTCCACATCGTTAGGACCCACGTTCAGCCCCAGCCGCATGTGGGTGAGCTTGATGCGCATGTGCAGCGCCGGGTCGCGGGTGATGACGCTGCCCATCAGCACGTCGCCGCCACCGCTGGGGTATTTGGTCAATGCCTGCGTGGAAATGTCCACGCCAAGCGCAGGCACCACGCCGGGCAGCAGGTCAAAGGGGTTAAAAGCAATGCCCGCACCCCAGGTGTTGTCCAACGCCGTGCAGATACCGCGCGCTTGGCACAGCCGCACCATGCCCGGCACATCGGGGAACTCCAGGGTCACGGAACCGGCGGCCTCCAGCCAGACCAGGCGCGTTTTGTCGCTCAGTTTCGCTTCCAAGTCGGCCAGATCCATGGGATCGTAAAACTCGTGCGTGATGCCCCAAGTCTTCAACTCAGCTTCGACCAGCGATTTATTGGGCTCGTAGACATTCTCAGGCAGCAAGACCTCGTCGCCAGCACGCAGCATGGACAAGGACACCAGCGCCAAGGCCGCCAGACCGCTGGGTGCCAGCACACACTGCAAGCCACCCTCCAGGGTGCACAAACGCTCCTCCAGCATGTAGCTGCTGGGGGTGCCATGCAGGCCGTAGGTGTAGGCGGTTTTGTCTTTCCACTCGCGGCTGCGCATGGCTGCCACGTTGGGGAAAAAGACCGATGACGCTTTGAAGATGCCGGGCTGCGGCGAATCAAAACCCTCCGGCGGCCGGTAGGGGTGGTGAATCAGGGCGGTTGGAGCCTTGGTGGCCATGGTGCGCCGCGCGCTAGACGCTCCACTTTTGAATCAGCTGCTCTGGGCGCAAGGCGTCGTAGCTCTCGAAAGGCTGGTGGATCCAGGGATTGGTCGGCAAAAATTCCACGGAATAGTCGGGGCTGAAGGTGGACAAGGCCTTGGTCCAGATCACAGCGCTGCGCAGCTCGGTAATCGGCTTGTAGTTGGTGCGCAGTTGGTGCATGACAGCGCTGAGCGTGTGGCCGGAATCGGCCAGGTCGTCGACCAGCAGCACTTTGCCCGCAATTTCGCCCTTGGGCGTGGTGATGAAGCGGGCGATATCCAGGTTGCCTTGTACCGTACCGGCGTCGGAACGGTAGGAACTGGTGGACATGATGGCCAGCGGCTTGTCGAACACGCGCGACAAGATGTCACCGGGGCGCATGCCGCCGCGCGCCAGACACAAAATCGTGTCGAACTCCCAGCCGGACTGGAACACCTTGATCGCCAGTTTTTCGATCAGGTTGTGGTACTCGTCATAGCTGACATACAGGTGTTTGCCATCTTCAGTCAACATGCGGAACTCCGGTTAAAACTTGAAAATCAGGGGGCTAAAAAAGGGTCGCGCATCAAAATCGTATGGTCACGGTCTGGGCTGGTGGAGACCATATGGATGGGCACGCCGGTGATCTGTTCGATGCGCTCCAGGTAGCGCTGTGCGGCCGCAGGCAAACGCGCGTAATCGGTAATGCCCACGGTGTTATCGCTCCAACCCGGCAGGGTCTCGTACACCGGTTCGCACAAGGCAATGTCGTCGGCCCCCATGGGCAGAATGTCAACCAGTTCGCCGCCCAGCCGGTAACCGGTACACAGCTTGAGCTCAGTCAGACCATCCAACACATCGAGTTTGGTAATACACAAGCCAGACAAACCGTTGACCTGCGCTGAGCGTTTGAGCAGCGCGCCATCAAACCAGCCGCAGCGGCGCGAGCGTCCGGTGGTGACGCCTTTTTCGAACCCGACCGTGCTCATGTGGTAGCCGGGTGTACCGGGCTTTTCCCATTCGAGTTCGGTTGGAAATGGCCCGCTGCCCACCCGGGTGCAATAGGCTTTGGTAATGCCCAGCACGTAGTGCAACAAACCGGGGCCGACGCCCGCACCGGCTGACGCGTTACCCGCTACGCAATTGCTGGAGGTGACGAACGGATAAGTGCCGTGGTCTACATCCAGCAAGGTGCCCTGCGCGCCTTCGAACAGGATGTTGTCGCCGCGCAGATGCGCCTCATTGAGCTCACGCGAGACGTCGGCGACCATGGGCTGCAGAATGGCAGCGTGGCGCATGGCCTCATCAAAAACAGGCTGGAACAGGACACGACCGTCTTGCATATACGGAGCCAAATGCGGCCCGAAATCAAAAGCAGCCGAACCCAGGTAGGTGGTCAAGACATGGTTGTGCAGATCGAGCAGATCGCGCAGCTTGGCAGCGAAGCGCTCGGGGTGCTTCAGGTCTTGCACGCGCAGCGCGCGGCGGCCGATTTTGTCTTCATAGGCCGGGCCGATACCGCGACCGGTGGTACCGATTTTTTCGCTGCCGCCCTTCTCACGCGCGGCTTCTCGCGCCACATCGAGTGCCGCATGAAAAGGCAAAATCAAGGGGCAGGCTTCGCTGATGCGCAGGCGCGAGCGCAGCTCTACGCCAGCCTTCTCCAGGCCCGCCATTTCTTCCAACAGCTTGGCCACCGACAAGACCACGCCATTGCCGATGTAGCAACGGACTCCGGCGCGCATGATGCCGCTGGGGATCAAATGCAAAGCGGTTTTGACGCCGTTGATCACCAGCGTATGGCCGGCGTTGTGACCGCCCTGGAAACGCACCACAGCCTGGGCACTTTCCGTCAGCCAGTCGACCAGCTTGCCCTTGCCTTCATCGCCCCATTGGGTTCCGACCACCACGACGTTTCTGCCCGATTTGGTATTCATGTGTTGTTCTACAAGGTTGTCAGGGTCCAGCCGCCGGATTGCAGCACCAGCGCGCGGTCACAATGGAATTCTTCGACTTCGCTCTCATGGCCCGGAAGCACGCACACAACCGTGTGGCCCTCGGCGCGCAAGCGCGCGATGGCGGCGCGCAAAGCCAGGTCTTCACCCCAGGGCGCACGCACCGCTGCGTGCAGGGCCGGCGCGGTGACCGCACGGACCAGCGCCTTCACATCCAGGCTGAAGCCCACAGCCGGGCGATCGCGCCCGAACGCGGCACCCACGGCGTTGTAGCGACCGCCGCGCACCAAGGCATCCGGAGCCTTGTCAGCAAAAATCGAAAACCGCACGCCGCTGTAATACGAGTACCCGCGCAAATCCGACAAATCAAAAGAAACCTGGACGTCCGGGGCATGCGATTGCACGTGGCCCGCGAGCCAGGCCAAGTCATCCAGCGCTTCGGCAATCAGGGGCATGGCGGGCAAGCGCGCACGCGCATCGGCCAGGACGGTGCTGTCGCCATACAACTGCATCAGCGCGGCCAGGCCCGCTGCCACAGCTGGTGGCGCTGTCGCAGTGGCACTGGCCAAGGCCTGCGCATCTTTGGCCGCCAGCGCCGGGTACACAGCCGCCAATTGACCCGCAGCCAGCCCGGATTGGGCAAGCAAGGCATGGACGATGCGGGCATCGGCAAAGTCGACCGTGCGGCCCACCACATCCGCAGATGCCAGCGTGTCCAAGGCGAGTGTGAGAATTTCCAGGTCAGCCTCGAGGCCGGCGTGGCCATAAATCTCTGCGCCGAACTGCAGAGGCTCGCGGCTGGCCTGCGGGCTGGCAGGCAAGGTGTGCAGGACCGGGCCGCAATAACACAGGCGGGCGACACCCTGGCGGTTGAGCAAGTGGGCGTCAATGCGCGCCACCTGCGGGGTGCTGTCGGCGCGCACACCGAGCGTGCGGCCCGAGAGTTGGTCCACCAGTTTGAAGGTCTGCAGATCCAGCCCCTGGTCGCTGCCACAGAGCAAAGACTCCAGGTGCTCCATCAGGGGTGGCATCACCAGCTCGTAGCCGTAGCAACGGGCCATGTCGAGCAGCTTGCGCCGGACGTCTTCGATATGCCGCGCCTCCGAGGGCAACACATCGGCAATGTGGTCCGGCAGGACCCAAGCTGACATGCCGCGCGCCTTAGCGTTTAGGGGCCGCGGCGCCACCGCCTGGGTTGCCACCATTGCGGAAGGTTTTAAAGAACTCGGAACCGGCCGGGTCCAGCACCATCACATCACTCTTGTTCGCAAAGCTGGCTTTGTAGGCATCCAAGCTGCGGTAGAACTGTGCGAACTGGGCGTCTCGACCGAAGGCATCTGCGTAAATGCGGGAGGCTTCTGCGTCGCCCTCGCCCTTGATTTTCTGGGCGTCGCGGTACGCATTAGCGATGGCGACCTCGCGTTGGCGATCCGCGTCGGCGCGGATTTTTTCGCCCTCAGCAGCACCGGTGGAGCGCAGCTCATTGGCAACCCGCTTGCGCTCGGCTTCCATGCGGCGGTACACCGACTCGGTGATCGCCTCGACATAGTCGACGCGCGTGATGCGCACATCCACGACATCGACGCCCCAGGGCTTCTCGCCCCGCACTTTCTCCAGCACTTCGGCTTTAACCGCCGCCATCAGCTCTTCACGCTTTTCCGACAACAACTCTTTCACCGTGCGCTTGTTGATCTCTTCCTGGAAGGCATTGCGCACCACGCGGTTGAGCTGGTTGGCACCCGCGCCTTCATTCAAGCCCACATTGCGGATGTAGGGCGCAGGGTCCGAAATACGCCAGCGCACATACCAGTCAATCACCACGCGCTGCTTCTCGGCCGTGAGCATGGGCTCGGAGTCGGTGCTGTCCAGGGTCAGCAAACGCTTGTCGATGTAGCTGACGTTTTGAAAAGGCGGCGGCAATTTGACGTTGAGCCCCGGCTCAGTGATCACGTTCTTGATTTCGCCCAAGGCGTAGACCACACCAAACTGGCGCTGGTCCACCACAAACAACATGGAGCTGCCGATGCCGAAGACCAGCAAGACCGACGCTACGATAAATCCAATACGGTTCATTCCATGCTCTCCTAGCGGGTATCGCGGTCGCGGTTGCGCGAGGTATCGCGGCTGCGGTTATCCAAGCCGTTGGACGGGGCAATCGCTGGCGTGGCCGGCTGCGCGGGAGCGGGATTGAGCGCTGGTGTCAGCGCATCGATGCCGTTCATTTGCAGTATTTTTTCCAATGGCAGATTCAGCAGCGTCGCACCCTGGCGCGACTCCACCAAAACCTTGGTGACATTGCTGTAAATCTGCTGCATCGCGTCCAAATACATCCGGTCGCGGGTTACCTGCGGGGCTTTTTGGTACTCGTTGTAAACCGATTTGAAGCGCTGCGCATCGCCTTGCGCCTGGGCCACGATGCGGGCCTTGTAGGCGTCGGCTTCTTCCTTCAGGCGGGAGGCCGAACCCACCGCACGGGGAATCACGTCGTTGGCATAGGCCTGCGCCTCGTTCTTGGCGCGTTCGCGCTCCTGACCGGCTTTCAAGACATCGTCAAATGAAGATTGCACCTGCTCGGGCGGACGAACCCCACCCTGCTGCAAGTTGATACCGACCACCTCGATACCCACCTTGTAACGGTCCAATATGTCCTGCATCAGTGTGCGCACGCGCGGTGCAATCTGGTCGCGCTCTTCGGAGAGCGCGGCGTCCATTTTCATTTTGCCAATCACTTCGCGTACCGCCGTTTCAGCCGCTTGCACCACGGCTTCGCTGGGGTTCTTGCTTTCGAACAAGTAGGCGCGTGCATCGCTCAAACGGTACTGCACGGCAAATTTGATATCGACAATGTTCTCATCGGCGGTCAGCATGGCGGACTCGCGCAAGCCGGTTGCCTTGAGCACGTTGTCGCGGCCAATGTCCACCGAACGGATCTGTGTGGCGGAAATCGTCTCATGGCGCTGGATCGGATATGGCAGGCGCCAGTTGAAACCGGCACCCACTGTGTTCTTGTAACCACCAAACTGCGTGATCACCGCCTGCTGGCCCTCTTGCACGATGAAAAAGCCCGTTCCCAGCCAGATCACGACCACGATAGCTGCGATCACGCCGGCACCCAAACCGGCGTTCTTCATATCCGGCGGGCCCATAGAACCACCGCCGTTGCGCGGCCCCTGCGGCCCGCGTGGGCCGCCACCGAAGAGGCCATTGATTTTTTTATTGAAGTCGCGCCACAGTTCGTCCAGGTCCGGAGGGCCATTGCTCGTCGCTGGGCGCGGGGCAGCTGCGCGGGGCTCATGCGGGGGCGGAGGTGCAGCCGACGGTTCGTCGGTTTGGGGGTCTTTAGGGTCTTTGACGGCATCAGGGTCGGACCGACCCCAACGGCTGTCATTGAGGTTCCATACCGGTCGCACCCAGCGCGAAATCGCGGCCTGGAGAGTGGAAAACAAGGCAAAACGCATACGTCAGCTTTCTAACGGGAATGGGGGGATGTTAAGCGCTCAGCGGCACGAGCTTTTCCGCAAGCCCATCGTCATCGTGCATGAGGGACTGTGGCTGCGAGCCGTTCAAGCTTGCAGCCTGCGATAGGCAGTCGCGCAAACCCTGCAAACCGGTCATGGCGCGCGCGCTGATAAAGACCCGCGGACGCTGCTGTCCATCGATTTCGTATGTGTCGACCATGCGCACCGGCTGGGCGTCAGAAGCCATCGCGTCAATCTTGTTGAACACAAGAATCTGCGGCACCTCCGCAGCGCCGATTTCCTGCAATACGGACTGGACTTGGGCGATCTGCTCGGGGAAATTCGGGTTGGAGGCGTCCACCACATGGAGCAGCAAGTCTGCGTCCACGGCCTCCTGCAGCGTGGCCTTGAAGGCATCGACTAGACCGTGGGGCAAGTCGCGGATGAACCCCACCGTATCGGACAGCGACACCGAGCGCCCTACGTCACCGAGGTACATCTGGCGGGTGGTGGTGTCCAGCGTCGCAAACAGTTGGTCAGCGGCGTAGGCGCGGGCCTTGACCAGGGAATTGAACAAGGTGGATTTTCCAGCGTTGGTGTAGCCGATCAAAGAGATATTGAACGCCCCATTGCGCTCCCTTTGACGCCGCTGGGTGCTGCGCTGGCGCTGCAATTTGCGCAGTTGCTCTTTGGTGCGCACGATGTTGGACGCGATCATGCGCCGGTCCAACTCGATTTGGGTTTCTCCGGGCCCGCCGCGTGCGCCGATACCGCCGCGCTGGCGCTCCAGGTGCGACCAGCGCCGGACCAAGCGGGTACTCAGGTACTGCAGCCGCGCCAACTCCACCTGCAACTTGCCTTCATGGCTTTTGGCCCTTTGGGCAAATATTTCCAAAATCAAAAATGTGCGGTCTGTCACCGGCAATTCCAGCAAGCGCTCGAGGTTACGTTGCTGGCCCGGGCTGATTGCCTGGTCAAACAGGACTTCTCCCGCACCCAGTTGCGCTGCCAAGTCCTTGATTTCCTGGGCTTTTCCACTTCCGACAAACAGCGCGGCATCGGGCGCGCGGCGCTTGCAGGTGATGCGCCCGACCGGCTCCAGCCCCGCGGTTTGGGCCAGCAAGCCCAATTCTTCCAGGGTGCGGTCGAAATGCGGATGCCCGAAATCCACGCCGACAAGAATGGCCCGCGCGTCAGGGTTGTTGGAAATCTCTTTCAACGCAAATCTGGGCCTTGCCCATGCGCGCTATCGCTGGCTATGCAGTACAAGCGGTTTGTTTTACGCGTCATCGCCAGTGGGTGGCGTGAAGTTCACCGCGCGACCAGGAACAATGGTGGAGATCGCATGCTTGTAAACCATTTGGGTCACGGTATTGCGCAACAGAACCACGTATTGGTCAAAGGATTCGATCTGGCCCTGCAGTTTGATTCCATTCACCAGATAAATGGCGACAGGTACATGCTCTTTACGCAAAGCATTGAGGAAGGGATCTTGCAGAAGTTGGCCTTTGTTGGTCACGATATGTTCCGTGTTGGATGAATTACACAAGGGTTAACGATAGCATAGACCACATTGGCGGCCGCTTCATATCCCTACGAAAGCTGGCATCAATTCAGTTACTGTTGCTAACTTGTTTCGGCAAATGGATTTGCCGATGACTTCATCTGGATGCGCAGCGGCGTACCGGTGAGCTTGAAGGCCTTGCGAAAGCGCGCCTCCAGAAAGCGTTTGTAAGTCTCGGTCACATGCTCCAAGGAATTTCCGTGGACCACGATGATGGGCGGGTTCATACCGCCCTGGTGGGCATAACGCAGTTTGGGCCGGTACGCCCCGTTCTTTTTGGGAGTCTGGAACTGAACTGCCTCCAGTAGCAGTCGCGTCAGCACGGGCGTGGGCATCTTGCAGTTGGCAGACCGGTGTGCCTGCGCAATGGAGTCCCAAACCGGCCCCAGGCCCTGCCGCTTTTGCGCCGAAATGTAGTGAACATCTGCGAACTTGAGAAAAACCAGCCTCGTCTCCAGCGAGCGTTTGACCAGCTCGCGCTGGTAGGCATCGACAGCATCCCATTTGTTCACGGCCACAACCACGGCGCAACCGGATTCCAAAATATAGCCCGCAATGTGCGCATCCTGGTCGGTCACACCCTGTTGCGCATCAATCAGGAGCAAAACCACGTTGGCCGACGCAATGGCCTGCAATGTCTTGACCACCGAAAATTTTTCAACTGCCTCGAAAACCTGCCCGCGCCGGCGCAAGCCAGCGGTATCGATCAGGTCAAAGCGCTGCCCACCGCGCTCAAACGGCACCGATATGGCGTCGCGCGTGGTGCCGGGCATGTCAAACGCCACCAAGCGCTCCTCACCGAGCCAGGTGTTGATCAGCGTGGACTTGCCCACATTGGGCCGCCCGGCCACGGCCAGCCGGATCGCACCGTCCTCTGGCACCGCTTCGGCCTCTTCCTCGGCATTGATACCAAAGGACGCAAACACCATGTCTAACAAGGAGCGCATGCCCTGTCCGTGGGCCGCAGAAATCGGCAGCACCTCGCCCAAACCCAACTCAAAAAATTCGCCCAGCTGCAGCCCCTGCGTCATGCCCTCTGCCTTGTTCGCCGCAAGCACACAGGTTTTTCCCAAACGGCGCAGGTACTTGGCGATTTCATGGTCCTGCACGGACAGGCCGTTGCGGGCGTCGACCACAAAAACCACGGCATCCGCCTCGGCCACAGCCTGGCGCGTTTGCTTGGCCATTTCCTTGTAAATACCGCTGACGGCGTCCGGCTCGAAGCCACCGGTGTCGACGACGATGAATTCACGTTTGCCGTGCGTGGCGTTACCGTAATGGCGGTCACGGGTCAAACCGGCCAGGTCTGCAACGATGGCATCGCGCGACTTGGTCAATCGGTTGAACAGGGTCGATTTGCCGACGTTGGCACGGCCAACCAGCGCAATGACGGGCTTCATCGACAACAGCCCTCTAATCAGACGCGTAGGCATACAGCCCGCCGCGCTGGGTGGCCAGCACCAGATGCTTGCCAACCACCACCGGCCCGAGCGTCACGGCAGAGTCGTCGGTCGCGAACCGGTGCAGCAGCTTGCCATCTCGGATGTCCAAGAGATGCACAAAGCCTGCGCTGTCGCCAAAAACCATGCTGCGGTCCCAGACCGCGGGTGCACTCAGACCGCGAAACCGGAAGTTCTCGCTGCTCCACAGCACCTCACCGCTGGCGCGTTGCCAGGCGCGCAGGCGTCCATCGGCTTCCGTTCCAACGACCGTATTGGCATCGCCGGCAAGTCCGGAATAGCCGTTCGCCGTGCGTGTCCACAGCAGCCGCCCGTTATTGCCGTCCACACAGCCCACGGCAGATTGGAATGCCCGCATGCACACCACGCTACCCCGCCGGGTGGTGCCGGCCACGATGTCGGCCAGGCGTTCCACCTCGTTGGTTCCCCGCACATTCGCCAGGGCGACATCCCAGCGGGCGCTGCCGTTTTGCGGATTCAAACCCAAGCACGCGGCCACCCAGACCTACCACCAGGGTGTCACCCACCGCCATCAGCAAACCAGCACGCGCCAATATCAAGGGCTCTCCGGTGCGTTGCTGCTGCCATAGCTTTTGCCCGGTGGCGGCATCGAAAGCGCTGATCATGCGGTCCCCGCCCAGCACAAAAACACGTCCGCCCGCCACCAAGGGCGCAGTCAGAACCAAGGCCTGGACGTTGGCGCGCCACAGCTCCTTGCCCTGCTCCAGCACTACCAGCGAATTACCCTGGGTCACTACCGCCATGCGCGTGGCGTCTCCACCCAAACCGGAGGTAATCGGCGTACCCAGATCCACTCGCCAGTTTTCAACACCGGTCGCGGCGCTCCACGAAGCGATGCGGCCGGCTTTCGTCATGACCAGCACATCCGAGCCGTCGGCCTTGATATCCAGGGGTTCCTCGCCCAGCGCTTTGGCATTGCTCCACAGCACGCGGACCGGCAGGCTCGAAGGGTTGGCAGCAAGTGCGGCGGGGCTGGGCTTATCCGGGCCAGCGCAGGCTCCAAGCAGAAGGGTTGTCAGCGCCGCTGACAACAAGCAAAAACGCGGCAAACTGCGCCACATTTCCAGCCGAAGCATCAACCCGCTCCAGCGGCGGCCGGGGGTTCCACGCCCAGGGCGTTGAGCTTGATCTTGATGAGCCGCCGGTATTCTGATTCGGCATCCATGCTGGCGAAGGCTTTCAGGTAGGCCGCTTTGGCCTCGGCCGGCTTGTTTTGTACAGCGTACAGATCGCCCATGCGGTCTTGAATCAAGCCCATAAACGCCTCAGCACGCACGGCTTCCAAGGTTTTTTGCGCCTGCTCGTACTGCTTGGCCTCCATCATCAGTGCCGAAAGTCGCAGCGCAGCGATGGCGCGGTAACCCTCATCGGAGGCGTTGTCGGCGACCCACTGCAAGGCTGCGCTCGCCGTAGCAGTCGCATCATCCTTGCCGCTATCGATCGCCAACTTGGCCACCAGCAAACCGGCCTGGGGCGCATAACTGGTGGATGCGTAGCGCTGCTTCATGTCATCAAATGCGCGCTGCGCCAAAACAAGATCTGACGCCCCTGCGGCGCGCTCCACTTCGTCGAACATGGCGGAAGCTTGCGACGCCTGGCGCGCCTGCCAGAAGCGGTAGCCGTTCCAGCCGGCAAGCCCGAGCACAACCAACAGCAAAACGGTGCTGATCAAGCCACCAAAACGGCTCCAAAAGTGCTTGAGCGCGTCGAGCTGATCTTGTTCTTCGAGATTGAGATTGGTTGCCATGGATGCCCTGGAGTTAAGCGGCGGATTGTAGGCTGTGCGCCCATTGGTCCACGTTATCCAGCGGGTGGCGAACCTGCGCCACCGAAGCGTCACGCAAGGCCTTGACTGTGACAACGCCATCGGCCATCTCATCGGCGCCAAAAATCAGCGCATAACGCGCACCCGATGCATCGGCGCGTTTGAACTGCGACTTTGATGCCGGGCAGCGCCCCGTCCACAACAGCTTGCATCTGAACCGCGAGGCCGCACTGCGCGCAAGTTGCTGCAAGCATTGGTGCACACGCGGGAAATACGCAGCATCG
Organism: Rhodoferax sp.; assembly: GCA_964203415.1. GTDB lineage: Bacteria > Pseudomonadota > Gammaproteobacteria > Burkholderiales > Burkholderiaceae_C > Allorhodoferax. The sequence goes on along the minus strand of CAXNME010000014.1, from coordinate 37,845 downwards.
GTCACCACAGCGTACACATCCAAGGGCGCTGTGACCAAGGCCTCATCCCCGATCAATTCGAGAACCCGCTCCATGCCCATGGCCCAGCCAACGGCGGGTGCTGGCTTTCCGCCAACCTGCTCCATCAGGTAGTCGTATCGGCCGCCGCGCGCAAATCGTGCCTTGCGCGCCCAAGCTGCGTGGTGACGAATTCGAACACGGTCAGGTTGTAGTAGTCCAAGCCCCGCACCAGACGCGTGGTTGACGGTGTGGGCAACGCCATTCGCGTCCAAGATGCCGAGTACCGCTGCGAGATGGGCCTTGGACGCCTCACCCAAAAACTCCACCAACTTGGGTGCCGCTCGATCACGCTTTGCATCGCGGGGTTCTTGCTGTCCAGCATGCCGCAGCGGGTTGAGGTGCAGACGCCGCTGGGCCTCCGCATCCAGCACATCGTGGTGGGCCTCAAAGTGTGCGATCAACGCGGCTACGGTGGGCATTGCGCTCATGGGGTTGGCCCAGGCTGTTGACTTGCAATTCGATGTCCGTGATTCCCAGCCGCTGGCACAAGGCATGCGCCATCAAAATCACCTCGGCGTCCAACTCCGGCCCGCCAAAGCCCAGCGCCTCAGCGCCAATTTGGTGGAACTGCCGGTAGCGCCCGCGCTGGGGCCGCTCATGGCGGAACATCGGGCCCATGTAGTACAGGCGCTTGCCGCCGTTGTAAAGCAAGGAGTGTTCAATCGCCGCGCGGACCACACCGGCGGTGTTTTCCGGACGCATGGTGAGCTTGTCGCCATTGAGCTTGTCTTCAAAGGAATACATCTCTTTTTCGACGATGTCGGTGACCTCGCCCAGACCGCGGACAAACAAGGCGGTGTGCTCCACGATGGGCGTGCGGATATTCTCGTAGGCATAGCGTGCGCATCAAGCGACGCACCGTGTCCTCCAGAGCCTCCCAGCGCGCCGAATCGGGCGGCAGGATATCGTTCATGCCTTTGATGGCAGAGAGCTTCTCTGCCTTCGGCGGGGTCGCAATATTAGTCATGCAGTGCCATGGTGGAAGTCTGGGCTTGGCCCTCGGGGCCGAAGCGCTTGTGGATGTAGTTTTCAACAACCGCCTGGAACTCGCTGGCAATCGCGTTGCCGCGCAGCGTCATGCGCTTTTCGCCATCAATGAACACAGGGGCGGCTGGCGCTTCACCGGTTCCGGGCAGACTGATGCCGATGTCGGCATGCTTGCTTTCGCCCGGGCCGTTCACGATACAACCCATGACCGCAACCTTGAGCGACTCCACGCCGGGATAGGTCTTGCGCCACACCGGCATTTGTTCGCGCAGAAAGTTGTCGATTTGCTGCGTCAGTTCCTGGAAGGTGGTGCTGGTGGTGCGTCCGCATCCGGGGCAGGCCGTGACGCTGGGTACAAAGCTGCGCAAGCCCAGCGACTGCAGGATCTCGGAGGCCACCACCACTTCCTGGGTCCGTGCTTCACCGGGTGCCGGCGTCAATGACACCCGGATGGTGTCGCCAATACCCTCTTGCAACAGCACCGCCAAGGCGGCCGTGGAAGCCACCGTTCCCTTGGTGCCCATGCCCGCTTCGGTCAAACCCAAATGCAAGGGGTAGTTGGAGCGCTTGGCCAATTCACGGTACACCGCAATCAAATCCTGCACCGCGCTCATCTTGCACGACAAAATAATCTGGTTCGCCGCCATGCCCAGCGACTCGGCCAGTTGGGCCGATCCAATCGCCGAATTCAACAGCGCTTCGTACATCACCTGCTTGGAATCCCATGGCACGGACCGCTGGCTGTTTTCGTCCATCAAACGCGCCAACAGTTCCTGGTCCAAGCTGCCCCAGTTGACACCAATGCGGATGGCCTTGTCCCAGCGCATCGCGATTTCGACCATCTGGCGAAAACTGCCGGTCATGCTTGTCGCCCTTGCCCACGTTACCCGGATTGATACGGTATTTGGACAGCGCTTGCGCGCAATCCGGGTGATCGGTCAAAAGCCGGTGGCCGTTGTAGTGGAAGTCACCCACCAGCGGCACATCAATGCCCATGCGATCCAGCTGTTCTCGGATATAGGGAACCGCCTGCGCAGCCTCCGGGTGTGTTGACGGTGATGCGCACCATCTCCGAGCCGGCGTTGGCGAGTTCCTTGACCTGGATGGCCGTGCCGACCGCGTCCACCGTGTCCGTATTGGTCATGGATTGGATGCGCACCGGCGCACCACCGCCCACCGTCACCACCCGATCACCCCACACCACGCGGGCCTGCAGCGATGCCCGCACCAGCGGCGCGGAGAACGCGGTTGCACCGTGGGTCACTGCCAAATTTTTGTCCATTACTTCACCTCGAAACGCGCAACATTGCCTTGGGAAATTGATTTGATCTCATACGCTTTTCCACGCACCCAGACCTCTGTGACATCGGCATTCCCAACCACCACGGCCAGCGGCGGCTGACCGCCTGCGCCAGTCTGCTCTCCATCGGCCAAAACACGCCGCAGAACAACCAAGCCTTTGCCATCCAAGACCTCTACCCAGGTTTTTCCACGGGCTTTAAAGTGAACCAATTCGTCGCCCGGCACCAAGGTGGCATCAGCTGAAACGCCTGCTTGGACACCAGGCACCGAAGCCACACCAGTGTTGGCTTGGCCCGCCTGTTCAGCAACTGGCGGCACACTGCCCAATCCCTGCTCGGGCAAGGCGACCGTGCCGTTGGCAACCCAGGGCTGCGAGACTGTCAAGACCTCGGCGTCCGGCGTGCTTTGCTGCGACCAGGTGGCGATGTCGGGCCAAAAATACAAAAGCCAAGCACCCAGCACAAGCGCCAACGCCCAACGCACATGGGGTTTCGCCAACACTTCGAGCGGACGGTACGGGCTGTCAGCGCCCACCGTCTGAAAAGGCACCGGGGCCATAGCGCCATCGTGCACCAAGCGCTTGGCAGGCGTGGCCGGCAGCAAAGCCAAAATCGCCTGTGGGTCGGCATGCAGCACCCGGCATATTCCGACCACCATCCCGCGCACAAACACCGGCTCAGGCAATGCATCCAGCCGCCCCTCCTCCAGCGCCTTCAACTTGCGCACGGGCACCTTCACAACAGCCGCCAAGGTCTCCAGGCTGTAGCCCGCCGCTTCCCGCGAGCTGCGGAGCAAGGCACCCGCGCGCTCGGCAGCCGACAGCGGTACGGGGGACGACTCGGTTTCGTCCGCCTTCAGGACCGCCATTTGTTCTTCGTCACTCATCGAAAGCTTTCCGCTCGTACCACTGCGCTTGCGCCGACTTGGGGAACTGGGTGCGCAAGCGCGTGCCCAGCTGCGCCATAGCTGGCGCATCGCCCAAACGCTGCTCCGCTTTGACAGCCAACCACAGCGACTCTGCCGTGCTGACGCCCGCAGCGTGGATGCGCCCCAGGTAAAACTGAACGCGGGTCCACTCCCCGGATTCGGCCATGCTCAAGGCAAGGTTGTACGCCACGGTGGGGTTGGAGGGGTCGAGCTCATAGGCGCGCAATAAACTGGTCCGGCCCTCGGCCAAAGCACCGGCCTTGCGCTGGCAAAGCCCCAGCGTAGTCCACGTTTTCACCCGGTCCGGATAGGTCGTGGACGCCAAGGCGGTCGCAAACATTTTTTCGGCTTCCGGCAAGCGCCCTTGCTGGCACAAGAACACGCCGTAATTGTGTTGAATCGGTGCCGCGTTGGGCTTGAGAACCAAGGCGCGTTTGAAGCTGTCTTCGGCAAAGTCAGGTTCGCCCATGCGGGTGTAAATCAAACCCCGTAGGCTGTAGGCATCGGATGAGTTCGGGTTCAGCGCAATCGCTTGTTTCACCTCATCCAAAGCGACCAAATTCTGCCCGTTGCCAAAGTAGGCCGACGCCAGCTCCAGGCGCAGCAATGCGCGCTTTTGTTCAGGCGAGATGTCCGACTCGGTCGCAATATCGGAAGATGCAGCCCTCCCCGCCCCACCGGCGCAGCCGCCCATCAGCAGCGCCAGCGCGGCCAGCAAAGCGACGCAAGCCCAAGGCCTGTGCAGCTTCACAGCGCTGCACCCGCGACCGCCACCGGGCCGCGCACCAGTTTCACCGTGCGCTGGTTCGACATCCGCTCTTGCACGCGCGTGCGGTCCATCACATCACCCGCGAGCTGCCCACAAGCCGCATCGATATCCTGCCCCCGGGTTTTGCGGATGGTCGTGGTCAGGCCTGCCGCCATCAGCACCTGCGCAAAAGCCTGAACGCGCGGCGGCGGTGAACACAGCAGCCCCGAGGCCGGAAAAGGGTTGAATGGAATCAGGTTGAGCTTGCACCAGGCTGCGCCGCCGCCATAGTTGCGCAACAAACGGACGAGATGCTGCGCCTGTTCCACGCTGTCATTGACACCATCGAGCATGCAGTACTCAAAGGTAATGAAATCACGTGGGGCATGCGCCAGGTAGCGCTCGCAGGCGCTGAGCAATTCAGCCAGCGGGTACTTGCGGTTGAGCGGAACCAGCTGGTCGCGCAAAAGGTCCTCTGGCGCGTGCAAAGAGACGGCCAAGGCTACCGGACAATCAAGCGCCAGCCGGTCCACCATCGGAACTACACCCGATGTCGAAACCGTCACACGGCGGCGCGACAAACCATAGCCGTGGTCGCTCAGCATGACCCGCAATGCCGGAATCAGGGCAGCGTAGTTTTGTAGCGGCTCGCCCATGCCCATCATCACTACATTGGAGATCACCCGGGTCGATTGCCCGAGGTGTTTCCGCAAAAAATGCTCGGCAAACCACAACTGCGCCACAATTTCGGCGGTGCTGAGATTGCGGCTAAAACCCTGGTGCCCGGTAGAGCAAAAACGGCAGCCCACAGCACAACCCGCCTGCGAGGAAATACACAATGTGCCGCGATCGGTCTCAGGAATAAAAACGGCCTCGACGGCATCACCACCGCCCACATCAAACAGCCATTTGATGGTGCCGTCTACCGATGCATGCTGGGACAGCAGCACCGGTGCCGCGATGTGGGCCGAAACCGCCAGCTTGTCCCGCAGCGATTTCGCCAGGTCCGTCATGGCCGAAAAGTCGGCCTCGCCGCGCTGATGGATCCAGCGGAAAAGTTGGGTGGCGCGAAAAGGCTTTTCGCCCAGACCCGCGCAAAAAGCGGCCAAGCCCTCGATGTCGAAGTCGAGCAGGTTGGCCTTCATGTTGCCAGTTAGCTGGAAAACACGTTCATACCGGCGAAAAAGAATGCAATTTCCGCAGCAGCCGTATCCGGGCCATCGGAGCCATGAACCGCATTGGCGTCAATGCTGTCGGCAAAATCAGCGCGGATCGTGCCGGGCGCGGCCTTCTTCGGGTCTGTAGCACCCATCAGATCGCGGTTCTTGAGGATGGCATTTTCACCTTGCAGAACCTGGATCATCACCGGGCCCGAAATCATGAAGGCCACCAGGTCTTTGAAAAATGGGCGGTCTTTGTGGACGCCGTAGAACGCCTCGGCTTCGGTACGCGACAAATGCGCCATCCGCGATGCCACCACTTTCAAACCAGCACCCTCAAAGCGGGCATAAATCTGCCCGATCACGTTTTTTGCAACCGCGTCGGGTTTGATGATGGAGAGTGTCTTTTCAATAGTCATAAGTCATTGTTCTTCAAGAGTTATTTTCCCGCAGCAGACCGCCGCGAAACCGCTGCATTTTAGCATTCAGGCCTTAGCGACCAAATCCACCGGCAGGGCCGTTTTTCCTGGAAGAACCACGGCCAGTGCGACCTTTACGGGCTTCCTGCTGGCGTTGGCGACTCAGGGCGTCGGTTCCGATGTAGCCCAAGGAGGTACGCATCGGATCCGGCTGGGCCGGGGCTTTAGCGCCACGCGCTCCCTGACGCCCTGGCTCGGTCCCGCTGCCAGCGCGCGGATCGCGTCCCAGGGCGCGGTCTTTGTCGCGCCGACCGCGGGAAACCAGTGGTCCGCGCAAACCACCTTTGCGCGCGCCATCCGGGGCACCAGGTTGCCGGGCCCCATTGCTCCCCTGCGCGGCCCGCCCGCCCGCCGCTTGCGCCAAGGCACCTATATCGGCCTGATCCAGCTCCATCCATTCGCCCCGTTTGAGCCCGCGCGGCAAAACCATGGCACCGTAACGGATCCGGATCAGGCGACTCACCGCGTGGCCGACGGCCTCAATCATGCGGCGGACCTCCCGGTTGCGCCCTTCGGAAATAGTGACCCGGTACCAGCAGTTGGAACCCTCGCCACCGCCATCCTCGATGGCTCCGAACTGCGCCAAGCCGTCGTCCAACATCACACCCGCCAACAGAGTTTTCTTTTCCTCTGCGCTCAGGGCGCCAAGGACGCGGACCGCGTATTCCCGCTCCAAACCGAATCGGGGATGCATCAACTTGTTGGCCAGGTCACCGGAACTGGTGAAGAGCAACAGCCCCTCGGTGTTCAAGTCCAAGCGCCCAACCGACTGCCATTTGCCCTGCGAGCAATTTGGGCAAGCGGCGGAAAACTGTAGGGCGGTTTTGCGGATCGTCGTGGGTGACGACCTCGCCGGAGGGCTTGTGGTACGCGATCACACGGGCGGCGGGCGGTTCAATCCGGAAGCGGATCGGCTTGCCGTTGACCTTGATGGTGTCACCGAATTGGATGCGTTGCCCGATGTGCGCAGGTTCGTTGTTCACGGAGATGCGGCCCTCCAAGATGAGTTGCTCCATCTCCAGGCGAGAACCCATGCCCGACTGGGCCAACACCTTGTGCAACTTGGGCGTCTCGGCCTGCGGTGCCAATACGCGCTTGGGGGGCGCTTCTTCGAGTTCGCCCACATCTTCTGCGTCGAACTGACCCGAAATAATGTCCAAAAAGGGGCTGGGATCCGAAACCGGTACGGCCGTCGAATCGACAGGCAATGGCTCCTGGCCAGGGAATTCAAGTACCGCGTCCTCGGGCACGGCGATGGGGTCCGCGTCTGGATCAGGCGTGATTTCGGGCTTATTCATGCGGTGTTTTCAGTCGAAGGAGAGGCAACTGGATCGGCTTGGGCCACGCCAGCATCGGCAAATGGCAACTCGGCACTGACGGCATCCTCGCTGCTCAGTAGCTGGCCCAAAGCTTCACCCTCGTTGCCTGGTGCCGTCAAGGCGGGAAGCTCTTTCAAAGAGGCCAAGCCGAGGTCATCTAAAAATTGCCGGGTGGTGGCCAGCAAGGCCGGGCGGCCAACGGATTCACGGTGGCCAACGGTCTCAACCCAGCCGCGGTCTTCCAACTGGCGCAACAACTGGGAGTGGACCGTGACGCCACGGATTTCTTCGATGTCACCGCGCGTCACCGGTTGGCGGTAAGCGATGATGGCGAGGGTTTCGAGCACCGCGCGGCTATAGCGCGGGGGCTTCTCGGGGTGCAGTTTTTCGAGGTAACGCGCCAAGTCAGGGTGGCTCTGAAAACGCCAGCCGCTGGCTACTTCGGTCAGTTGCAAGCCGCGATCAGCCCACGCACCACGGATTTCGTCCAGCAAGCCACGCAATTGCGGCTCCTCCAAAACCTCATCGAACAAGGTGCGCAGATCACGCATCTGCAGGGGCTGATCAGCGCACAAAAGCGCCGCCTCCAGTACCCGCTTGGCATCGAGCATAGATTTCCTTCATCACAGTGGTCCGTGGCCCAGGCTCCAAATGAGATGCGTCTATGGGGGAGCGGCTGGGCGGGCTGCACCTCGGGCTCCATCCGCATGCGCATACTTCGCGCCACGTGAGCGCCGGATTGCGTGCCGCTGGCAGTCAACCCGGAGGTGTCAGGCCAGTATATCCCAGCCCCTGCGAAGCCAGGAGCGCCAAAAACCCGGGCGGTGGCGCAGCCTCAAAGCGCAGCCGCTTGCCCGTTACGGGGTGCGCGAAAGCCAGACGCAACGCGTGAAGCGCCTGCCCCAAAAGGCCGGGCACGGGTTTCCCGCCATAAACCGAGTCGCCCGCTAACGGGTGGCCAAGCTCCGCCATATGGACCCGGATTTGGTGGGTGCGGCCGGTATGCAACACACAGCGGACAAGACAGAACTGCCCGTTGTCTGCCACTAGATGGATATCGGTGGCCGCCGCCTTACCGGATTGGCGGGCCAAGTCCACTACCGCCATGCGCAGGCGGTTGCGCGGGTCGCGGCCTATCGCGCTCTGCGCATGCCACAGCGGGGCGCGGGACCAGTGGCCGTGCGCAATAGCCAGGTACTCACGGTCCACCTCGCGTGCAGCGATGGCCGACACCAATGCGTCCATCGCAGCGCGGTTGCGCGCCACCACCATCAGGCCACTGGTGTCCTTGTCCAGCCGGTGCACGATGCCCGCACGCGGCACGTCCAGCAAAGCCCTATCCAATGCCAGCAAGCCATTGAGCAAGGTACCGCTCCAGTTACCCGGCGCCGGATGCACCACCAGGCCTGCGGGCTTGTGGATGACCAGTACATCGGCATCGCGGTAGACCACATCCAGCGCCATGGGCTCCGGTTTGAAAGCGGTGCTTTGCGGCGTCGGCAGCAGACTGATCTGCATGCGGTCATCGCAACGCACGGTGGCAGATTGTTTGGCGGCGACACGGTCGTTGACGGATACGTGTCCGGCCTCGATCAACTGCTGCAAATAGCTGCGCGAGAACTCAGGCACCACCTCGGCCAAGGCTTTATCCAAGCGAATACCGTGCTGCCCCGGCCCGAGAACCACCTGCCGCAGCTCGATCAGATCCCCGTGGATATCCGCCTCATCGGGCCCGCTGTCGAGGGGGTCGCTGGCTATACTGCTGCGCTTATCTTCCAAGGAATGTTCCATGATGTTGTGCGGCAAATTATCGGCGCTGTGGGGTGATGCAGGCGGCTGCGGCTTGCTGAAGTCGCTGGCACTGGTCATGCTCTGTGCCGCTGTAGGTGCCTGCTCCACTGCTGTGGTCGACAAAACGCTGGGCATGACACCGGCCGAGTTGTACGCCGAAGCCAAGGACGAGATGTCCAACCAACAGATTGAAAAAGCCATCGGCTTGTACGAAAAGCTGGAAGCCCGAGCTGCCGGTACGCCGCTGGCGCTGCAGGCGCAACTGGACAAGGCCTACGCCTACTACCTGTCCCGTGAGCCGGTGATGGCGCTGGCCACCATTGACCGCTTCATCCGGATGAACCCCGCCAGTCCTGCCATGGATTACGCCTACTACCTCAAAGGTGTTGTCACCTTCAACAACGACCTGGGCATGTTCGGGCGTTACACCGGTCAGGATTTGGCCGAACGGGACCAAAAAGCCGCTCGTGAATCCTTCGATGCGTTCAAGGAACTGGTAACCCGTTTCCCGCAGTCACGCTATGCCGAAGATGCCCGCCAACGCATGGGTTTCACCGTCTCTGCGCTGGCCAAGTACGACGTGGTCGTAGCCAAATACTATTTCCGCCGTGGCGCCTACCTGGCGGCCATCAACCGCGCCCAAAATGCGGTGTCCGAATACCGCAACGTGCCAGCTGTCGAGGACGCACTGTTCCTGATTTACAAAGCCTACGATGTCATGGGTTTACCCGCCATGCGGGACGATGCGCGGCGGGTCCTGGCGGCCAGTTTTCCGGACTCCCAGTACCTGGGCCCTGCTGGAGAAGGTGACGACTGGCTGAAGCGCTAGGTCGCAGTCGCGGAGGGCGCTGCCAATTCGGCCAGTGCGTTCTTCCAGTCCGCAGCGTCACGTAGGCGGCGCATGGGCGGCAGTGCCTGCAACAGCTTTTTTCCATAGGCCCGGGTATGCAAGCGGGTATCGCACACCACCAGAATTCCCGCGGTCACTTTCACCCGCTTATCAAGCGGCCTGCGCCCTGCTTGAGCACCATAGCGGCCTGCGGCAGATGGATGTCTTTGAACGCGTTGCCCCCGGCTGCTTTGCAAGCGTCCGTCTGGGCACGCACCAGCGGATCATCGGGCGGGGCAAATGGCAGCTTGTCGATGACCAGCAACTGCAGCACATCGCCGGCCAGGTCAATGCCCTCCCAAAACGCAGCAGAGGCCACCAGTACGGCCCCCCGCGCGGGCGACACCGCATCTGCCGTAAAACGCTCCAGCAGTTCACGCTTGGACGCATCGCCCTGTGCCAGTATGTCTAAACCACCAGCCTCCTGCTGGGACATGAACTCCTGCAAAGCCTTGCGCACGGCCTGCACAGCGCGCAGCGTCGTGGTCAGCACCAAGGTCTTCCCGCCAATGTGCGTGGCTGCGTCTGCGACCAGCGCAGCCACTGCCGCACTGTGGTCGGGGTGGGCCGGTTCCGGAAACTCCTGCGGGACGTAGATCGCCGCCTGCCGCGCGTAATCAAACGGGCTTTCCACCCGCAGCGTGCGCGCGCCTTCCAAACCGCAAGGCTCCACAAACCAGCGCAAGTCCTCATCGGTGCCCAGCGTGGCCGAGGTGAAAATCCAGGCCCGGCTGCTGTGCTCACCCAAAGTCACATGCTGGCGCAGCACCGCGCTGATATTGAGCGGCGACGCACAGATCCGCACCTGGGCTCCCACTTCTGCCCATTGCACCATCCCAGCAGCGCTTGCGCCTGCGAACCCTGCCACTTGCTGGTGCAGTGTCTGGGCCCGCTGGGACAGCAATTGCATGGACACGTGGGCGTCGGCCAAAAGATCCAGGCAGCTGCGCGCCGCCTCCAACGCGGCAGCCAGGCGGCCCAGCGCTGCAACCCAGGTCTGGCTATCGACACCCTCGGGAGCGCCATCAACCCACGGCAGACGCCGGGTGCTTGCCGACTCGCCAAACAGTGCAGCGACCGCTTGAACGGATTGCGACAGGGCGCCAGACAGCCCATACCAATCGGCAAAACCGCGCTGTGGCCCTTGGGATTGGCGCAACAAGTCCGCGGCCAAGCGCTTCCAAGCGGCGGTCCCGGTTTGCACCGCCAGAAACTGCAAGTCCGATCGGCATTGATCTGGTGCGCTTCATCAAACACCACCACACTGGCGCTCGGAAGCAACTCGGCCACGCCCGACTCGCGGACCTGGAGATCGGCAAAAAACAGGTGGTGGTTGACCACCACCACATCGGCACCCAAGGCAGTGCGGCGGGCTGTGTTGACATGGCACTGCGCCACGCGCGGGCATGCTGCACCCAGACAGTTCTCGCGGGTTGAGGTGATTAAGGGCAAGAGCGGCGAGGCCTCGTCCAGGGCGGGCAACTCGGCCACATCACCGCTGGCGGTTCGCTGCGCCCACAAGCGCACCTCCCCCAGTAATCGCTGCTGCGCCGCGGACAGGTGCTCCGCAGCGCCGCCCGCAAAGGCTTCATCCAAACGCTGCAAACACAGGTAGCTGCTGCGACCCTTGAGCTGCGCAAGCCGAACCGGTACGCCCAGGCTTGCCGCCAAGCGTGGGATATCGCGCAAAAAAAGCTGGTCCTGCAAGGCCTTGGTCGCTGTGGAGACCAGAACCCTAGCGCCGCTCAGCAGAGCCGGGGCAAGGTAGGCAAATGTTTTGCCCACACCCGTGCCGGCCTCGACCACCAAGGCACCGCCGCCCTGGACGGCGCGCGCTACGGCCAGCGCCATATCGGTCTGTCCTGCGCGCGGGATAAATCCTGGAAGGTCCCGCACCAGCGGGCCATCCGGCGCGAAGACCTGGCGCACGGCGGCAATCAGCGGCACGTGGGCGTCAATTCAGGGAGAGGCCGGCAAAGGCGCCGACTGAGAACCTTTTTGCTCCCGCAAGCGCCGATCACGCTCCGCGATGCGTTCTTCCAATTCCTGCTGCTTGCGGGCGTAGGCAGATTCCTTTTGCGAAACCGCAGCGGGAAGGGGCGCACTGGGCGCAGCTTGACTGGCCGCCTTGAGCGGGGGAGCGATGACCGTCGCGGTGTGGAGCGCGCGCTTCTCGTCCAAGGCGCGCTGCCGCGCCTGCGGCCCAGAGGCCTCGGAAGCAGAAGCCGCCGCAGCCGCATGCTGCGCGCGCTTCTGCTCCAAAGCCCGTTGCTTGGATTCCGCTCCCGAAACCCCGGACGCAGAAGCCGCTACGGCCGCATGCTCAGCGCGCTTGCGCTCGAGCGCCTGTTGCTTCGATTCAGGCCCAGCAGCGCCAGGCCCCGAAGCTGCGACGGCCGCATGTGCAGCGCGCTTTTCTTCCAGGGCTCGGACTTTTTCCGCCTGCGCGGCAGAGGCGGATGCATCGGCTGCGACTGCGGCATGTTCAGCCTGCTTCTGGACCAGCGCACGCTCTTTTTCTTCCTGGGCCGCAGCGCGTTCCTGGGCCTCTTGTTCCAGCTCGGCACGGTCTTCCAAGCGCTGGGCGCGATCCGCCTCGCGCTGCGCCCGCTCGGCCACACGCGCCTGCCGCTCCAACTCGTCTGATTCGCGCTCGGCGCTGCGCTGTGCGCGGTCCTGCTCACGTTGGGCCCGGTCAAGCAGCCGCGCCTGTCGCTCTCGCTCCTGCTCGACCGCCGTCTCGCGCCGCAGCTGATCTGCACGCACCGCCTCTTGCTCGAGCAGCGCACGCTGCTGTTGGGATATCACCAGCTCCTGTTTCTTGATAGCAGCCAATGCCACACGCAGCGACCGGGCCACATCGGCCCGGCAGGCATTCACCAGAAAACGGCGGTAGCAGGCACTGTCCAACTGCTTGTGGTCGGCATCAACGGCCTCGCGCTGGCCTTGCAAAACATCCATTTGAGCCCGTAGTTGCGGATCGGAAATCTCGGCGGCTAAGGTCAGCGTTGGCATGGCAGCACCGGCCAGCACCCAGGCAAAGAAAACCCAACAGACATGGCGCGCGCTCATACCAAAGCCGTGTCCACATGGCGCGGACCGCCCTCACCAAAATCCGCCGTCGTCATCTCATGCAGCCGCGAGACGGTTCGCGGAAATTCATGGGACTGCGGGCCGTGCAGATACAGGCCTTCAGGCGGCACCGCGGCAGAGACCACCAAGCGCACCTGGCGGTCATACAGCACGTCAACCAGCCAGGTCAGACGGCGGGCCTCGGAAGCCATATCCGCGTCCATCACCGGTACATCGCTGACAAACACCACGTCAAATCGCTCCGCCAGCTCCAAAAAATCGTTGTGTGAATGCGCATCGCTACAGAGGGTGGAAAAATCAAACCAGGCCACGCGACCGGCCATGCGGCGCGCGCGCCAGCTGCGCCCCTCCACGGTCAGCACCGGCTCCTGGTCCTTGACCCGCGCCATGGCATGGAACATCGACGCCATCTTGGTATCCGCCTGCGGACCGCCAGGACTCAGGTAGTACTGGGCATCGGCCAGCGCGTGGCGGCGGTAATCGATGCCGTTATCGACGTTCACGATGTCCAGCTTCTCGTTGAGCAGGTCAATCGCGGGCAAAAGCCGGTCGCGGTGCATCCCGTCGGGGTACAAATCGTCGGGCTTGAAGTTCGAGGTGGTGACAAAACCCACGCCGTTTTCAAACAGCGCCGATAACAGCCGGTGCAGGATCAGTGCGTCGGTGATGTCTGCTACGTGGAATTCATCGAAACACAACAAGCGGTGGCGTCTGGCCATACGCCGGGCCAGTTCATCCAGCGGATCGGCCATCCCTTTGAGTTCATTCAACTGGTGGTGCACCTCGCGCATGAACTCATGGAAATGCAAGCGGGTTTTGCGCACCAGCGGGACCGCGTCAAAAAAACAGTCCATCAAAAAGCTCTTGCCCCGGCCCACGCCGCCGTAGAGGTACACACCCCTCGGAATCGGCGGATGCACCAGCAGCTTTTTAATCGCATTGGAGCGGCGTTGCTTGTAGTCCGACCATTCATCGGCACAGCGCTCCAAAGCCTCGATGGCCCGCAACTGCGCCGGATCGCTATGAAAGCCCCGGTGCTGCAGTTCCAGAAGATAGACGGTGTAAACAGACATGGCGGGCCCTATTGTGCCCGCGCGGTCATAGCCGGGCAGCCGCGCACAATAATCCAGCTACAAGCTTCCTGCGATTGCGCCCTCCCGGGCGCTCACCGGCCGTTCCTCACCCCTTGCTCAGCACCCGAATATGAACCACACGCCTGCACTTGCCACCTTTCCCAGCCTGCGCGGCCAGCGCGTTTTCATCACGGGTGGCGCGACCGGCATCGGCGCGGCCATGGTCGAGGCTTTTGCACAACAGGGTGCGCACGTGGCCTTTGTCGATATGGCCGAGGCTGAGGCCACAGCACTCGCAGAGCGCCTGGCCGCCCTTAGCTACCCGCCCGTCTGGTGGCGCGCATGCGATGTGCGCGACATCCCGGCGCTGCAAAACGTAATCGCGCAGGCGCAATCCGAACTCGGCGACTTCTTCACGCTGGTCAATAACGTGGCCAGCGACGACCGGCACGCGCTGGAGGCGGTCACGCTGGACTACTACGACGAGCGCATGGCGGTGAACCAACGCCCCGCCTTCTTCAGCATCCAGGCCCTGGTGCCGGGCATGCGCAGGCTCGGGGGCGGCTCCATCATCAACCTGGGCTCCACCGGTTGGCAAGGCAAGGGCACGGGTTACATCTGTTATTCGGTGGCCAAATCCTCGGTCAACGGCTTGACACGCAGCCTGGCCGATACATTGGGCGCGGACCGCATCCGCATCAACACGGTCTCGCCGGGCTGGGTGATGACTGAGCGGCAGATGCGCCTGTGGCTCAACGCCGAGGGCGAGGCCGCGATCGCACGTAACCAGTGCCTGCCCGACAAGCTGCAACCCTCGGACATTGCCCGCATGGTGCTGTTTTTGGCCTCGGCCGACGGCGCCATGTGCACGGCGCAGGAGTTCAAGGTCGACGCTGGCTGGGATTAACCCGTAAAATCGTAGCTGATCGCGCTTTGAAGCGTTCTCGCAGAAACATCCCCCATTCAATCCCATGACCCACATCGTTACCGAAGCCTGCATCAAGTGCAAATACACCGACTGCGTCGACGTCTGCCCGGTGGACTGCTTTCGCGAAGGCCCCAATTTTTTGACCATTGACCCGGATGAGTGCATTGACTGCGCTGTCTGCATCCCCGAGTGCCCGGTCAACGCCATCTATGCCGAAGAAGATGCCCCGGCCGACCAGATGCATATGGTGGCTTTGAATGCCGAACTGGCGCGGCTGCCGACCTGGAAAAGCATTACCAAACGCAAAGCCCCCCTGCCCGATGCAGACGACTGGAAAGAGAAAACCGACAAGCTCTCCGAGCTGATCCGCTGATCCGCTTGCGGCAACGCAACGCGCAGGACTGCACTTGGAACCCACCGCCACCGACGCCCTGATCATCGGCGCCGGGCCGGTGGGTTTGTTCCAAGTCTTCCAACTCGGCCTTCAAGGGGTTCACACCCACGTCATCGACGCCCTGCCCCATGTGGGCGGACAGTGCGCCGAACTCTACGCCGACAAACCGATTTACGATATTCCCGCGCTCAGCGTGTGCACCGGGCGCGAGCTGGTGGAGCGCCTGCAAGCGCAGATCGCACCGATGCAGGCCAGCTTCCACCTGGGTCAATTGGTGGAAAGCCTGCAGCGCCAGGCCGATGGCCGGTTCGCGATCACGACCTCTGGCGGATCCCAGTTTGTGGCAACTGCCGTGTTCATCGCAGCCGGCGCGGGTGCCTTTGTGCCACGCGCCTTTCCTTTGGCAGACTGCCAGCCCTATGCAGGCACCCAAGTGCACCACCACCCATCCGCCCTTCAAGGCGCGCCGGATGCGGCAACAGTGGTCTTCGGCGGTGACGATTTGGCGCTGGAATGGGCCTTGGAACTGGCCGAACATCGGCCTGCGGTCACCTTGGTACACCGCCGTGCGCAATTGCAAGCGCAGCCCGACCTGCTGGCGCGTATGCAGGCCGCCATCGCGAACGGCCGCTTGCAATTTGTGGCCGGCCAGCCCATTGCCCACTCGGAATTAAACGGCCGTTTGGCCAGCCTCACGGTGGCCCTGCCGGAGGGCGGCACGCAGGAAATGGCGGTAGACCAATTGCTGGTGGCGCTGGGCCTGTCGCCCAAGCTCGGCCCCCTGGCGCACTGGGGTCTGGCGCTGGAGCGCAAGCAAATCCCCGTGAACACCGAAAACTTCCAGACCGCCGAGCCGGGCATCTTTGCGGTGGGCGACATCAACACCTATCCCGGCAAGAAAAAACTGATCTTGAGCGGTTTCCACGAAGCCACTTTGGCCGCTTTCGGCGCCATGGCGCTGATTGCGCCGGACCATCCTGCGGCGCTGGAATACACCACCACCAGCAAACGCTTGCACCGCATTTTGGGCGTGGGCTAAAACGCCCGGGCGCTACCCAAAACAGTGCATTAGCGCGCGGCTGGAACCAGGACGGTGCGCAGCACCATGTCCACAATCAAGGATTCCGCGTCGGCAAAGTCCTGCGGCTCCAGCGCCGGTTTGCCCAGCACCAGGCTGATCTGGCTGGCTCCGTCGGCGTAGACCTGGGTCGAGGCCCAGAGCAAAATCATCAGGTGCTGGCCGTCCACCGCGCGGCACAGGCCCTGCTCGGCCCAGCGGTTGAAAATCGCCACATCCGCCTGCAGCGACGGCACCACGCGCTCCGCTATTTCTGCCGCAAAGAGCGGCGCGCCGGAGAGAACCTCGTTGGCATAGACGCGTGAATCGTCCGGCCGTTCACGCGAAAACCGCAGCTTGCCAGCGATGTATTCGCGCAGCGCCAGCTCCGGATCGTCCTGGTGCTGGCTCAAGTTGTCCATGTACAGCAGCCACACATCGAGCACCCCGTGCAGCACGCGCCGGTACAAAGCCTCTTTGCTGGGAAAGTAATACAAGAGGTTCTGCTTGGAGGCCCCAACCGCTGTAGCAATGTGGTCCAGCGAGACGCCGGCGTAGCCACGCTGCGCAAACAGCTTCTTCGCGGCGTCCAGGATGTCGTGCTCCAACTGCTCGCGGGTGGCGCGTAATTTAGGAACTTTC
This sequence comes from Rhodoferax sp., assembly GCA_964203415.1. Lineage (GTDB taxonomy): Bacteria > Pseudomonadota > Gammaproteobacteria > Burkholderiales > Burkholderiaceae_C > Allorhodoferax. The sequence continues at coordinate 20,996 of CAXNME010000014.1, read as the reverse complement.
GCTGTGGCGGGGGGCATTGATTTTTTCACGGCTGGTACGGATGTTGCACTACTTTCCTTCTAGGGTTTTTACCAATTGGTAAAACGCTTTTTTCGCTCTGTAATGGTGCGATCTGAGTTGACCGGAAAACCGCATATGACTATCGATGTTTCAACGCCGGGTATCCAGGCCGGCCGCTTGCCTGCCGCGCAGTACATACGCAATTTTTGCGACGCGCACCCGCCACTCTCGGTGTTTCAGGCCAAAAACGAGGCCGACCGCTGCTACTACTGCTTCGACGCCCCCTGCCAGACTGCTTGCCCCACCGGCATCGATGTGCCCAGCTTCATCCAGCGTATCGCCGACGGCAATGTGCGCGGCGCGGCCCACACGATTTTGGAGTCCAACCCCCTGGGCGGCATGTGCGCGCGGGTCTGCCCGACCGAGGTTTTGTGCGAGCAGGCCTGTGTGCGCAACACCTCCGAGGACAAGCCGGTCGAGATCGGCGCGCTGCAGCGTTTTGCCACCGATAGCTACCTGCAAAAGCCCGGCGCGCCGCTGTTCACCCGGGCGGCCAGCACGGGCAAAAAAGTCGCTGTGGTGGGCGCTGGCCCGGCCGGCTTGGCCTGCGCCCACGGGCTGGCACGCCACGGACACGATGTGGTGCTCTTCGACGCCCAGCCCAAAGCCGGCGGTTTGAACGAATACGGCCTGGCCACCTACAAAACCACCGACGACTTCGCCCAGAAAGAAGTCGCCTGGCTGCTGTCGATTGGCGGCATCAGCGTGCGCCACGGGCAACGCCTTGGGCGCGATATGGCGCTGACCCAATTGCTCCAAGACTATGACGCCGTGTTTCTGGGCATGGGCTTGGGCGGCGTGAACAGCATCGGCATCGCTGAGCCGAAGGCCAGCGGCCTGCGCAACGCGGTGGAATTCATCGCCGAACTGCGCCAAGCGCAGGATTACGCCAGCATTCCCGTGGGTCGCCATGTGGTGGTGATCGGTGGCGGCATGACGGCGGTCGACGCCGCCGTGCAATCCAAAAAACTCGGGGCCGAGCGCGTCACCATGGTCTACCGCCGTGGCGCATCTGACATGGGCGCATCCGGGCACGAGCAAGCATGGGCGCTGGAAAACGGTGTCCATATCCACCACTGGGCCACGCCACTGGAGGTGCTCGCCGATGCTGGCGCGGTGCGCGGGGTGCGCTTTGCGGGCACCCGCATGGAAGGCGGTAAGTTGGTCACCGGCTCTGAGGAATTCACGGTAGAGGCAGATATGGTGCTCAAAGCCATCGGCCAAAGCCCCGACGCGCAGCCGCTTGGCACCCTGGTGGAATTACGCCAGGGCCGCATCGTGGCAGACGCGCAGCAGCGCACCACGCACGCCAAGGTTTGGGCCGGTGGCGACTGCTGCCACGGCGGGCGTGACCTGACGGTCGAAGCCGTCGAGCATGGCAAAGTTGCCGCCCAATCGATTCACCAGGCGCTGTGCGCCTGAGCCGCAAGGAATACCACCATGGCCAATTTGCACTCCGTTTTCGCCGGAATCCACAGTCCCAACCCCTTCTGGCTGGCCTCCGCGCCACCCACCGACAAGGCCTACAACGTCAACCGCGCTTTCGAAGCCGGATGGGGCGGCGTGGTCTGGAAAACCCTGGGAGAAGCCGGTCCACCCATCGTCAACGTCAGCGGCCCGCGCTACGGCGCGCTGCATACGCCAGACCGCCGCCTGATCGGCTTCAACAACATTGAATTGATTACTGACAGGGACTTAGAGGTCAATTTAAAGGAAATAGCTGAGGTTAAAAAGCTGTGGCCGGACCGCGCCATGGTGGTCTCGCTCATGGTTCCGTGCGAAGAACAGGCCTGGAGGGCCATCCTGCCGCGCGTGGAAGACACGGGCGCCGACGGGGTCGAACTCAACTTCGGTTGCCCGCATGGCATGAGCGAGCGCGGCATGGGCGCGGCCGTCGGGCAGGTGCCCGAATACATCCAAATGGTCACCGCCTGGTGCAAGCAGTACAGCCGCCTGCCCGTGATCGTGAAGCTCACACCCAATATCACCGACATCCGCAACCCGGCGCGCGCCGCGAAAAAAGGCGGGGCCGACGCGGTGTCGCTGATCAACACCATCAACTCCATCATGGGCGTGGACCCGGACAGCCTGACCATGAGCCCGTCAACCGGCGGAATGGGCTCACACGGCGGCTACTGCGGCCCCGCGGTCAAGCCGATTGCACTGAACATGGTGGCCGAAATCGCCCGCGACGCCCAGACCGCCGGTCTGCCGATCTCGGGCATCGGCGGCGTGGGCACCTGGCGCGACGCGCTGGACTATCTGGCTTTGGGCGCGGGCAATGTGCAGGTCTGCACCGCTGCCATGGTCTACGGCTTCAAAATCGTGCAAGACATGGCCGATGGTTTGTCGAATTACATGGACGAAAAAGGCATAGCCGCAGTGGCCGACATCGTGGGCCGCGCCCTGCCCACGGTGTCCCAGTGGCAATTTTTGAACCTGAACCACATCTCCAAAGCGGTGATCGACCAGGACAGCTGCATCCAGTGCGGCCGCTGCCACATCGCCTGCGAAGACACCTCGCACCAGGCCATTACCGCCACCAAGGACGGCAAGCGCCACTTTGAGGTGATGGAAGACGAATGCGTGGGTTGCAACTTGTGTGTGGTCGCCTGCCCGGTTCCGCAATGCATCACCCTGCGCACGCTGGCACCCGGCGAGATGGACCAGCGCACCGGCAAACCCGCCAGCGCGACCCACGGCGACTGGACGCGCCATCCGAACAACCCCATGCGTGTTACCGAGGCGGCGTAGGTCACAATGACTGCTGGCTTTTTCCTCCCGACCTGTTTCAGAAGGATTTTTGTATGAGCACCCTGTTCATCCGTGGCGGCACCGTCGTGAATGCGGACCGCGCTTTCCGCGCCGATGTGATCACCCAAGACGGCAAGATCACCGCCGTCGGTGAAAACCTCAGCGCACCCGCCGGCGCAACAGTCGTCGATGCCGGCGGCCAATACGTCATGCCCGGCGGCATCGACCCGCACACGCATATGCAGCTGCCCTTCATGGGCACGGTGACCATGGATGACTTTTTCACCGGCACCGCAGCCGGCATGGCCGGTGGCAACACCACCATCATCGACTTCGTCATCCCCAACCCCCAGCAAAGCCTGATGGAGGCGTATCACACCTGGCGCGGCTGGGCCGAAAAATCGGCGGGCGATTACAGCTTTCACGTCGCCATCACCTGGTGGAGCGAGCAGGTGCGCCAAGAGATGGGCACACTGGTCCAAGAAGAAGGGATCAACAGCTTCAAGCACTTCATGGCCTACAAAAACGCCATCATGTGCGACGACGAAACCCTGGTGAACAGCTTCAAGCGCAGCCTGGAACTCGGCGCCATGCCCACGGTGCATGCCGAGAACGGCGAACTGGTTTATCTGCTGCAGCAAACCGTGGCCGACATGGGAATCACTGGCCCCGAAGGCCATCCGCTGTCGCGCCCGCCCATGGTCGAAGGCGAAGCAGCCAACCGCGCCATTGCGATTGCCGATGTGCTCAATGTGCCGATTTATGTGGTGCACGTGAGCTGCATCGAAGCGGCTGAGGCCATCGCCCGCGCCCGCGCCGCGGCCAGCGCGTGTATGGCGAAGTGCTGGCCGGACATCTGGTCATCGATGACAGCGTCTACCGTAACCCCGACTTCGCATACGCCGCCGGTCACGTCATGAGCCCGCCCTTCCGCCCCAAAGGCAACCAGGAATTTTTGTGGCGCGGCCTGCAAGCCGGCAGCCTGCACACCACGGCCACCGACCACTGCACTTTTTGCGCGGAGCAAAAAGCGGCTGGCAAGGACCACTTTGCCAAAATACCCAACGGCTGCGGCGGGGTCGAAGAGCGTCTGGCGGTGATTTGGGACGCAGGCGTCAACACCGGGCGGCTCACGCCCTCCGAATTTGTGGCCATCACCTCGGCCAACACGGCCAAGCTGTTCAACATCTACCCCCAGAAAGGCAGTGTCTCGGTTGGGGCCGATGCTGACCTGGTGGTCTGGGATCCCGAAGGCAGCAAGACCCTGTCAGCCAAAACCCAATTCAGCAAAGGCGACTTCAATATCTTCGAGGGCCGCACCGTGCGCGGCATCCCCAGCCACACCGTGAGCCAAGGCAAGCTGGTGTTTGTGCAAGGCGATTTGCGCGCCGAGCGCGGCGTGGGGCGCTACATCAAGCGCCCGGCCTTCAGCGCCAACTTCCATGCCACGCAGCTGCGGGCACAGGCCCTGCAAGCCACGGCTGTTGCGCGCTAAGCCCTGCCCACACCACGCGGCACCGACCTACCCCGATCAGGAGAGCACCATGAGCACGACCAGCACCATCGATATCGACAGCCTGCGCATTAACGGCGAACGCCTGTGGGCCTCGCTCATGGAACTCGCGCAAATCGGCGCAACGCCCAAAGGCGGGGTCTGCCGATTGACCCTCACCGACCTGGACAAACAAGGCCGCGACCTGGTGACGCGCTGGGCGCGCGAAGCCGGTATGACGGTGACCATCGACAAAATCGGCAACGGCTTTATGCGCCGCGCAGGGCGCAACAACAGCCTGCCGCCCATCATGACCGGCAGCCACATCGACACCCAGCCCACCGGCGGCAAGTTCGACGGCAACTACGGCGTGCTGGCCGGTATCGAGGTGGTGCGCACCCTGAACGACCTGGGGATAGAGACCGAAGCGCCGATTGAGGTGGCGTTCTGGACCAATGAAGAAGGCTCGCGCTTTGTGCCGGTGATGATGGGCTCGGGCGTTTTCGCCAAAGCCTTCACCCTGGAACACGCCTATGCCGCCACCGACACCACCGGCGTCTCGGTCAAAGAAGAGCTGGCGCGCATCGGCTACATCGGCGACCAGGAACCCGGCGACCACCCGATAGGCGCGTACTTCGAGACCCATATCGAACAAGGCCCGGTGCTGGAAGACAACGATGTGACCATCGGCGTGGTGCAAGGCGTGCTCGGCATCCGCTGGTTCGACTGCACCGTCACCGGCATGGAAGCCCACGCTGGCCCCACGCCCATGGCGCTGCGCCGCGACGCCATGCAAGTGGCCACGCACATCATGCAAGAGGTCGTCGCCTCGGCCTTGCGCCACGCGCCGCATGGACGCGGAACCGTGGGCATGGTGCAAGTGTTCCCCAACAGCCGCAACGTGATCCCCGGCCGCGTCAAGTTCAGCATCGACCTGCGCAACGCCACCGATGCGCTGGTGGATCAGATGGTCGACGAAGTCAAGGCCTTTGCTGCGCGCAAAGCCACCGAGACCGGCCTGGACGTGAAGATTGAAATGGTCTCCAGCTACTCGGCCATCGGCTTCCATGCCGACTGCATCGACGCCGTGGCGCGTGCCGCCAAGAAGCTGGGCTACTCCAATATGCCGGTGGTCTCGGGCGCCGGACACGACGCGGTCTACATGGCCAAGCTGGCCTCCAGCGGGATGATTTTTATTCCCTGCAAAGACGGTATCAGCCACAACGAGATTGAAGACGCCACCCCTGAACACATCACCGCCGGCTGCAACGTGCTGCTGCACGCGATGCTGGAGCGCGCTGGTACCTGAATCTTTCTGCTGGTTCCTTTTTTCGGCTCCCCAGCGGCCGACCACCCTTGATAGGAGCAACCATGACCACTGATACTGACAACATGCGCCGCAGAATTTTGAGCGGTTTGGCCGCCGGCGCGGCCCTTCCCTGGCTGAGCAACGCAGCGCTGGCAGCGGGCCCGCGCATCAAAGTCGCCGGCCTGCACAGCGACCCAGTGGAAAACGCCTGGAACTCGCGCATCCACGAAGCCTGCAAGGCGGCCGACGCAGAGGGCATCATTGAATACAAGTTCTCCGAATCGGTATCCAACACCGACTACCCCCGCGTGATCCGCGAGTACGCGGCACAAGGCACCCAACTGATCGTGGGCGAGGTGTACGGCGTCGAAAAAGACGCGCGCTCGGTTGCCAAGGACTACCCCAAAGTGGCATTTTTGTGCGGCTCCAGCGGCGGCCCGCAGGGCGCCAATTTCGGCACCTTCGGCACCTGGAACCACGAAGCGGCCTACCTCACCGGCATCCTGGCTGGCCACATGACGAAAACTGGCAAGCTCGGTGCGGTCGGCGGCTACCCGATCCCGGAAGTCAACCGCCTGATCCATGCCTTCCGCCAGGGCGTGCGCGAAGTCAAGCCCGACGCCACCTTCCAAGTCGCCTTCATCAACACCTGGTTTGATCCACCCAAGGCGAAAGAAGCCGCGCTGGCCCAGTTGGACAGTGGCTGCGACATTCTGTTCGGCGAGCGTATCGGCACTGCCGACGCCGCCAAGGCACGCGGCAAACTGTCGATCGGTTCGCTGATTGACTACATGCCACGCTACCCCGGTACCGTGTTTGCCAATGCCATGTGGTACTTCCGCCCCATCCTGAACGGCGCAATTGCCGACGTGCAGGCCGGCAAACCCACAGGCCGCGACTACAGCCCCTTCAGCATGATGAAGACCGGCGGCAATGGCGTCACCTTCGACAACAAGCTGGTGCCCCCAGCTGCCCTGAAGATGATGCAGGCCAAGGAAGCGGCTATCAAATCGGGCGCACTGACGATTCCAGCCGTCGATACGCAACCCACCTAAGGGCTGCGATTGGCTTTGTCCATCGCGCGCTATGTTGATGCCGATGCCTGCATGCTTGCGCAATGGGTCCGTGACGGCGAAGTCACGGCCCATGCGCTGCTCGCCATGGCAGTGGCGCGCAGCCACGCCCTGCAGTCCGCCACCGGTTCTATGAGCCAGTGGGTGGACAGCCTGGGGCAGGCATCTCTGGCGCGCATGGACCGCGCCGCACCCCTGGCGGGGGTGCCCTTTTTGGTCAAAGACCTGGGCTCGCCGCTGGCCGGCGCAGTCGATCAAGCCGGTAGCCGCCACCTCGCGCGCTACGGCACACCCAGTCCCCATGATGGCGAGCTGATTGCGCGCCTTAAAACTGGCGGGCTGGTGCCCTTTGGCAAAACCACCGTGCCCGAATTCGGCTTGAGCCTGGTGAGCGAACCGGCCATCGGCCCGGTCTGCCGCAACCCCTGGGATCGCAGCCGCAGCGCCGGGGGTTCGTCAGGCGGCTCGGCTGCAGCAGTAGCGGCGGGCATTGTCCCCATGGCGCACGCCACCGACGCGGGTGGTTCGATCCGCGTGCCCGCTGCGGCCTGCGGCCTGCTGGGCCTTAAACCCGGGCGCGGTGCGACGCCGCAAGGCCCCGACTACAACAACCTGCTGGGCGGGCTAGCCAGCGAATTTGTCATCAGCCGCAGTGTGCGCGATACCGCCGCCGCCTGGCAGATCGTGCATCCCGGCAGCCCGGCGCTGCCGCGCCAGCTCGCACCGCTGAAGGTCGGTCTGCTGACCCAAGCACCGCAGGGCGTGGCAGTGGACGCAGCCTGGGCCGGTGCAGCCGAATCGGTGGCGCGCTTGCTCGGTGATGCCGGGCACGCGGTCGAGATGCTGGACAGCCGCCGCCTGGAAGCGGCATGCGCCTTGTCAGCCCAGGCTTTCAGCGTCTACGCCTGCCGCAGCGCAGCCGCCGCAGCGCAGGCTTTACAGCCCGCGCACGACGGCCTGGAGCCCATGACATGGGCGGCAGTGCGCGTGGGCGAAGCCTTGAGCGCCCTGGAACATGCGCAGGCTGAAATCGCCGTGGCGCGGGTCAGCGCGCTGATGGACGGCCTATTGAAAGAATATGACCTGATCCTCAGCCCCGCCTTGGCCACGGGCCTACCCCGCATCGGCGAATGGGACACCGCAGCGCAGCCCTGTGATGCCGCCGCGCTGCATGCCCACTTTGAACGTTTTACTGCCATCGCGCCCTTTTCGGTGCTGGCCAATGTGGCGGGTTGCCCGGCCATCGTGGTCCCGCACGGGCGCGACCCGCAAGGCATGCCGCTGGCCGTGCAGATGATGGCAGCGCGCACCCGCGAGCCGCTGCTCATTTCCGTGGCCGCACACCTGGAATCGGTCGCTCCCTGGCCCACTGTGGCCCCGCTGGCCTATGTCTGATCCGCGCGCTGCCACAGCCCCGGTTGGCGCGCCCGCTTTGCGCCTGCTGGGCATCAGCAAACGCTTTGGTGAGGTGCGCGCCAATACCGACATTTCGCTGACCCTGGCGCAAGGCGAAATCCTGGGCCTGCTGGGCGAAAACGGGGCCGGCAAAACCACGCTCATTAGCATTTTGTTTGGCCACTATGTCGCCGATACCGGACAGATTGAGGTCTTCGGCAAGCCGCTGAGTCGGGCTCGCAGCGCGCGGCGATTGCGGCGGGCATTGGCCTGGTGCACCAGCATTTCACGCTGGCAGCCAACCTGACGGTGCTGGACAACGTGCTGGTGGGTACCGAAAGCCTGTGGCGGGCCGGGTCGGCGCGGCAGACGGCCCGCATGCGTTTGCGGGAGCTGTCCGAGCAGTTCGGCCTGCGGGTGGATCCGGACGTGCCGGTGCACCGCCTGTCGGTGGGCGAGCAGCAGCGGGTGGAAATTCTCAAATCGCTGTACCGGCAAGCCCGGGTTCTGGTGCTCGATGAGCCGACTGCAGTGCTCACGCCGGGTGAATCCATCACCCTGTTTGAAACCCTGCGCAAGATGGCAGCGGCCGGGCTGTCGGTGATTCTGATCAGCCACAAGCTCGACGAGGTGCTGCGCGTAGCGGATCAGGTGGCGGTGCTGCGCGCAGGCGAGCTGGTGGCGCAGCGCGCAGCGCGTGATCTGGACCGCGCCACGCTGGCCGAGCTGATGGTGGGACGCCGCGTGGTGCGCCCCACCCGCAAACCGCTGCCTGTGGGCGATGTGGTCTGGTCACTGCGTGACGCCAGCCTGGGCGGCCAGGGCGGACGCAGCCATCTGCGCGGGGCGACGCTGGACGTGCACGCGCATGAAATTGTTGGCGTAGTGGGCGTGGCGGGCAATGGGCAGCAGGCGCTGCTCGAGCTGGCCTGCGGCATGCGCGCACCCCGCACGGGCGCGGCGCTCTTGCGCGGCCAGGTTGTGGACAAACCGCGCCACCGCAGCCTGCGCGCGGCCGGGCTGGCGCGCATTCCCGAAGACCGGCACCGCGAAGGCGTGGTGGGCGATCTGGCGCTGTGGCACAACGCCATCATCGAAGACCTGGCGGACCCGCGATTCAGCCGCTGGGGCTGGCTGCGCAAAGCTGCGGCGCTGGATTACACCCGCCAACTGATCCAAGACTTTGACATCCGCTGCGCCGGCCCTGAACAAAAGACCCGGCTGCTCTCGGGTGGCAATATGCAAAAACTCATCGTTGGCCGTGGCCTGGCGGCGCAACCCTCCTTCATCGTTGCCAGCCAGCCCGTGCGGGGTCTTGACGAAGGCGCGATTGCCGATGTGCACGCCCGCCTGCTGGCCGCCCGAGAGCGCGGTGCTGCGGTGCTGCTGGTGACCGACGATCTGGACGAGGCGCTGGAGCTATCCGACCGCATCGTGGTGATCCAAAACGGGCGTTTGAGCGCGCCGATTGCGGCGCAGGACTATGACGTGGCAACCATTGGTATGTTGATGCTGAGCGAACAGGGGGAGACCCATGCGGCTTGAACGGCGTGATGCACCCCCGGCGAGCTTGATCCTGCTCAGCATCGGGCTGGTGGTGGGCTTGATGGCCTTGTCCGGCTCGGTGCTGATCTACGCCGCCGGAGCGCCCGTATGGGCCAGTTGGGGGGCCATGTTCAACGGCGCATTCGGCTCCAAATTAGCGATTACCGAAACCCTCACGCGCGCCACGCCCCTGATGTTTACCGGGCTGGCCTGCGCGCTGGCCTTTCGCTCACGCTTGTGGAATATCGGCGCCGAAGGCCAGTTGTACGCCGGTGCGCTGGCCGTAGCTGCCCTTGGCAGCGGCGCGATCGACGCGCCCTCCGTCGTGCTGATTCCGCTGCTCATGTTTGCCGCTGCACTGGCCGGTGCCGCCATGCTGCTGGGGCCGGCGCTGCTCAAGCGCTACATGAACGTGGATGACGTGGTGACCACCCTGCTGCTGAACTTCATCATGGCCCTTTTCGTATCCATCATGATCCAGGGCCCCATGCGCGACCCGCTGGCCATGGGATGGCCGCAAACCATGAACGTACTGGACGCCGCAACGCTGGACAAGCTGATCGCGCAATCACGGTTGCACACCGGGCTGCTGCTGGGCTTGGCCTTGTGCGCATTGATGGCGCTGGTCGAGTCGCGCTCGGTATTCGGTTTGCAACGCCGCGCGGTCGGCCTGAACCCGCACGCGGCCCACTTTGCCGGTATACCTGCCACCCGTGTGTTGTTGTGGACCGCTGTGGGCTCGGGCGGTTTGGCGGGCCTGGCCGGTGCGGTGGAAGTGATGGGCCTGCGCGGCTATGTCGCCGGCGATTTGTCGCCCGGTTACGGCTATGCCGGCGTCATCGTGGCCATGCTGGCGCAGCTGCATCCGCTGGGCGTGCCGGCGGCGGCGATGCTGGTGGCCAGCGTGTTTGTCGGTGCGGACGCGATGAGCCGGGCATTTAATGTGCCCAGCTTCATTGCCGACGTGATGGTCTCACTGTCCTTGCTCAGCATGATGGGCGCGTCCTTTTTCCTCAGCTACCGGGTGCGGCGATGAACGAAGCCATTGACCTTTTCTTCACTGCCAGCCTGTGGGCTGCGGTTTTCCGTATTGCCACGCCGCTGATATTCGGCATGCTTGGTGAGCTGATTTGCGAACGCGCGGGTGTGGTGAACCTGGGTATCGAAGGCATCATGACTTTTGGTGCGCTGAGCGCCTGGCTGGCAGTGTTCCACGGCTGTGACCTGTGGACCGGTATGCTGGTTGCCGCCGTCTCCGGAGCCACATTCGGCTTACTGCATGCCTTGCTGACCGTGCCCATGGCGCAGTCGCAACACGTCACCGGCTTGGGGATCACCCTGCTGGCCACCAGCCTGGCATCGTTCATTTACCGCTTAACCGTGCCAGCCAAAAGCACGCCACCGACCATCATGCCTTTTCAGCCGGTGGACCTGCCCTTTCTGAATGCGCCTTTTTTGGCAGCCACAGCACCCACCTACCTGGCCCTGGGCTTGGCTGCCGTAGTGGCCTATGTGCTGTGGCGCACACCGCTGGGCCTGGCCATCCGCATGGCGGGTGAGCACCCGCAGGGCGCGCAGGCGCAGGGTATCAGCGTACTGATCTTGCGCACCGGATGCGTCATGGTCGGCAGTGCCATCATGGCGCTGGGGGGCGCGTTTTTGAGCCTTGCCGCCTTCAACAGCTTTGTGATCAACATGGTGCAGGGGCGCGGTTGGATGGCGCTGGCGCTGGTGGTGTTCGGGGCTTGGCGCCCAGGCCTGGCGCTGCTGGGTGCGCTGCTCTACGCGTGGTTTGACGCCTACCAGTTGCGCTTGCAGCATGTCTTTCCCGGCGTGCCGTACCAGATATTTTTGATGGCGCCCTATGTGCTGTCGATTGCGGTGCTGATACCCATGTCGCGTCGCGCCTCCGGGCCGCAGGCGTTAATGATGCCCTTTGTCAAAGGTGAACGCTAATGCTCGACCTCCTGATCCACAACGCCAGCCTGCCCGATGGCCGCACAAATATGTCGGTGGCGGTGCGCGCCGGCCGCATCGTCGAAGTCACGGCCGGGCTCATGGCCCCGGCGCACGAAACGCTGGACGCACAAGGCCAGTTGCTCAGCCCGCCGTTTATCGATGCCCATTTCCACATGGACGCCACGCTGAGCTACGGACTGCCGCGCGTGAATGCCTCGGGCACGCTGCTCGAAGGCATTGCGGTCTGGGGCGAACTCAAGCCCTCGCTCACGCAGGAGGCGCTGGTGGAGCGTGCCCTGGCCTATTGCGACTGGGCCGTGGCCAAAGGCCTACTGGCCATACGCACCCACGTGGATGTGTGCGACCCGCGCCTTTTGGCTGTTGACGCGCTGCTGGAAGTCAAGCGGCGCGTCGCGCCCTACATCGACATGCAGTTGGTGGCCTTTCCGCAAGACGGCGTTCTGCGCGGCAAAACCGGACCGCAGGAGCATATGGACACGCTCAAGCGCGCGCTGGACCGGGGTGTAGATGTGGTGGGCGGCATTCCACACTTCGAACGCACCATGGCCGACGGCGCTTTGAGCGTCAAGCTCTTGTGCGAGCTGGCTGCCGAGCGCGGCCTGCGGGTGGACATGCACTGCGACGAGTCCGATGACCCGCACTCACGCCACGTCGAAACCCTGGCTTTTGAAACCCAGCGCCTGGGCCTTCAAGGGCGGGTGACCGGCTCGCACCTGAGTTCCATGCACAGCATGGACAACTACTACGTCAGCAAACTCATTCCCCTCATGGCCGAGGCCGATTTGCAGGTGGTGTCCAACCCGCTGATCAACATCACCCTGCAAGGCCGGCACGACAGCTACCCCAAGCGCCGGGGCATGACGCGGGTGCCAGAACTGCTGGCCGCCGGTGTCAACGTGGCCTTCGGCCAGGACTGCACCATGGACCCCTGGTATTCGCTGGGCAGCGGCGACATGCTGGAAGTGGCGCACATGGGCTTGCATGTGGCGCAGATGACCAGCCAGGCGGCCATAGGCCAATGCTTTGAGGCCGTGACCCGCAACGCAGCCCGCGTGCTCGGCCTTAGCGACTACGGTTTGGCTGCGGGTTGCCACGCCGATTTCGTGCTGCTGCAAGCCGCCGACCCCATGGAAGCCCTGCGCCTGCGCGCTACCCGGCTTGCGGGTCTACCGGCGCGGTAAGCTACTGGCCCAGACGCCTGCCGCAACCAGCCAGTTGCACCTGGCGGGTCGCCCGGACAGCACCGCGTGCCGGGCCGAATCGATTCCGCGTTTTTAAATCCACCCTACATGCCCCCATCCACACCCAGCGCTGCGCTTGCCGTTGAAGTCCGTAAAGCCTCGCTGATTTACAACCCCGACTCCGCCCCCGTACACGCGCTGGCCGATATCGACCTGGCGATTGAGCCGGGCGAATTTGTATCGCTCATAGGCCCTTCGGGCTGCGGCAAAACCACGCTGTTGCGGGTCATTGCCGACCTGGAACACATCACCAGCGGCAGCGTGCTGGTCAACGGCGTATCACCCCACGAAGCGCGGCTGGCGCGGGCCTATGGCTATGTGTTTCAGGCCCCGGCGCTGTTTGCCTGGCGTACGGTGCTGGGCAACGTCAAACTGCCGCTGCAAATCCAGGGCAGGAGCGCCGCCGACTGCGACCGGATCGCCCGCGAGCACCTGGAGCGCGTGGGTCTCACGGGGTTTGAGAGCAAGTTTCCCTGGCAGCTCTCCGGTGGCATGCAGCAGCGCGCATCGATTGCGCGGGCGCTGTCCTTCGAGCCGCGCATTCTGATGATGGACGAGCCCTTCGGCGCGCTCGATGAAATCACCCGCGACCGGCTCAACGAGCAGTTGCAGCAGCTCTGGCAACGCGAGCGGCGCACCGTGGTGTTCGTCACCCACTCGATTGCCGAGGCGGTTTATCTGTCCACCCGCATCGTGGTGATGTCGCCGCGCCCGGGGCGCATCGTGCGGGTGATCCACTCGACCCTGCCGGACGAACGGCACCTGGGTTTACGCGACAGCCCCGAATTTGTCGCCCTGGCGCACGAGGTGCGGGAAGCGCTTGCCGATGGCCACCACGACTAAGCTCCCCGCCACCGGCCTCTCGCAGCGTCTTGGTAGCCAGGTTCTGCCGGTGCTGGTGATCGCGTTGGCGACGCTGCTGGCTTGGTATGCGCTGACGGTGTATTTGAATGCGCCGGGCGCCATTGAGCGCGTGCTCGAGCCCAAAGGCCCTTGGACTTGGCGCGACCTGCTGGCCGCCACCATGGCGGTGCCACGGCCCGTGCTCCCCGCGCCGCACCAGGTGGCGCTGGACTTGTACAGCAGTCTGGTGGACTGGCCGCTGAATTCTCCGCGCAACCTGCTGTTCCATGTGGCCGTCACCGGGCAATCGACGCTGGTGGGCTTTGCCATGGGCACGGCGCTGGGCTTGGTTTTGTCGGTGTGCATCGTGCATTCGCGCACGCTGGACCGGGCCTTGCTGCCCTGGATCGTGGCCTCGCAGTCGGTGCCGGTGCTGGCGATTGCGCCCATCGTGCTGGTGATTTTGGGCACCATGGGTTTTTCCGGGGTGGCACCCAAAGCGGTCATCGCCATGTATTTGTGCTTTTTCCCGGTGACGGTGGCCATGGTGCAAGGCCTGCGCTCGCCGCAGGTGATTGAGACCGAAATGCTGCACACCTACGCCGCCACGCGGTGGCAGGCCCTGTGGTTGCTGCGCCTTCCAGCCGCCCTGCCCTTTTTGTTCCCGGCGCTGCGGGTGGGAATTGCTGCGGGTCTGGTCGGCGCGATGGTCGCTGAGTTGCCGACGGGGGCTCAAGCCGGGCTGGGCGCGCGCCTGCTCACCGGTTCGTATTACGGCCAAACCGTGCAAATCTGGTCAGCCTTGGTGATGTCGGCGCTGCTGGGCTTGACGCTCACTGGGGCCATGGCCGGGATTGAGACGCTGGTGCTGGGAAGGCGCAAACGGGTATGAACACGCGGGCACGACCTGGTTTGGACACAGCCACCCTGGCGCTGATTGCGCTGGGCCTGGCAGCGGCTTGGGCCTTGCTGCATGCGCCGCTGGCCGACCCGCAGACGCCCAAAACTGCGCTGTTTTGGGCAGCCACGCTCGGGCTGGCCGGGCTGGCTATCGCAGGCATCCGCCGTCTGGCGGCCATCGACGGGCCGGCGATTTACGCCAGCGCCACGGCGGCGCTGTTCGGACTGTGGATTCTGTATTTTTGGCAACTGCTCACCGTCGCACTCGATGTGCCCCGCGTGCTGCTGCCCGCGCCCACGCTGATTGGCGCGGCTTTGTCGGAGCACATGGGCACTTTGCAGACCGATTTTGTGCAGACGGTGGTCAAAGCGGTGGCGCTGGGCTGGCTGCTGGGCTCCGCGCTGGGTTTTGGTGTGGGCATTGCCATCGACCGCCTGCCTTTTTTGCAGCGCGGCTTGCTGCCGCTGGCCTCGCTGACCAGCACGATTCCGCTGGTCGGCGTAGCCCCGATTGCGGTGATGTGGTTTGGCTTTGACTGGCCGTCCAAAGCGGCCGTGGTGGTGCTCATGACGTTTTTCCCGATGCTGGTGTCCACCCTGGCGGGCTTGCAAGCCAGCGACCGGCTGGAGCGCGAGCTGATGCACAGCTATGCCGCAAGTTACGGGCGCACGCTGTGGTCGCTGCGCTTGCCTGCAGCCATGCCGTTTTTGTTTTCCGCGCTGAAAGTGAATGCCACGCTGGCACTGATCGGGGCCATCGTGGCCGAATTTTTCGGCTCCCCCACTTCGGGCCTGGGCTTTCGTATTTCCACCGAGGCCACGCGTATGAATATGGGCCTGGTCTGGGCCGCCGTGGCGGTGGCTGCGGTCACGGGCTCGGTGGTGTATGCGGTCCTCGTTGCGCTGGAGCGGCGGGCGGCGTTTTGGCATCCCTCCATCCGGGGCAAAAAATAGGGGTTTGCCCGCATACATGCCCAATTTCCCGATTTTGTTGTTCCCCTGGTTTGCCACTCAAGGTAAGCTATTTTGTTCCTTGTCTTTTTAACCCTAGGAGTTTTTATGAAGATGCGTTCCAAATTGTCCACCACCCTGCTGGCCGCCTTGCTGGCCGTTGGCAGCGCCGCGTCCTTTGCGGCGGACAAAGTCACGATTCAGCTCAAATGGCTGCCGCAAGCGCAGTTTGCGGGCTACTACGTGGCACAGGCCAAGGGCTATTACAAAGACGCCGGCTTGGATGTGACCATCAAACCGGGCGGCCCGGACATTGCGCCCACCCAAGTGATCGCCGGCAAGCAAGCCGACATCGTGGTGGACTGGATGCCATCCGCCTTGGCCGCGCGCGAAGCCGGTGTGCCCTTGGTGAACGTGGCCCAGGTGTTCAACCAGTCCGGTCTGATGCTGACCTGCAAAAAGTCCAGCGGCGTATCCAGCCCGAAAGACCTCAAGGGCAAGACCCTGGGCGTCTGGTACGGCGGCAATGAGTACCCCTTCCTGAACTGGATGACCAAGCTGGGCTACAAAACCGACTCCGACATCAAGATCCTGAAGCAAGGCTTTAACGTTGACCCGCTGTTGCAAAACCAGGCCGCTTGTATCTCCACCATGATTTACAACGAATACTGGCAGGTGGTGGATGCGGGCGTGAAGGAAAGCGAGCTGATCACCTTCTTCTATGAAAAAGAAGGCGTGGCCTCACTAGAGGACGGCCTGTACGTGCTCGAGTCCAACCTGAAAGACCCGGCCTTTGTGGCGCGCATGGCCAAGTTTCTGAAGGCCAGCTTCAAGGGTTGGAATGACGCGGTGAAAAACCCCGCTGAGGCCGCAAAAATCGTGGTCGCCGGTGATACCTCCGGTAGCGCCAGCGAAGCGGTTCAGAAACGCCAGATGGAAAACGTGGCCAAGCTGATCACCAATGCCGGCACCGGCAAAATCGGCTACCTGGAGCCCGCCGCATTTGAGCGCACCGTCAAAGTGCTGCTGTCCAGCGGCAGCTCACCCGTGATCAAGAAAGATCCGGGCAAAGCTGCGTACTCGCACGTTATCTGGGAAGCTTCGACCAAGTAAAGGGTAGGCGGGGCGAAAGCCCCGCCCGAGCAGCTACTTCATTTTTGACAGGCTGCTGGCCGCTTTGCTCGCGGCAGCAGTAGCCATGGCGGATGCCAGCGCGGCGGTAGCCAAATCATTGGCCGTCGGCGTCGCGGCTGCGGACGAAGCTGCTTTTGCCGGAGTGGCTGCCGCTTTATCCGTCGCGGCTGGCACCACAGGCTTTGGTTTTACCGCAGCCGGTACTGGAACAGCCGCCGCAGCGGGTGCAGCGGGTGTAGGCACTGGTGCCGCTATGGGCGATGCAGCGGTGGCTTTGACCTTCGCGTTGTAATAGCCATCAAACACCTGCTGGATCGCCGGCGAATCAGCGGTTCCCAGCCATGCGCCGCTGGCCGACTTGAGAAAAGCAAGGTCCTTGGCAGTGCAAGCATCACCATTTGTCCGCAACCACTGGGTTGCTGCTGCAAGCCGCTCAGTCGGGTTGTGCACCGTCATGGCCAAGGTACGAAACTCTTCGACCACGCAACCCGCATCGCCCGGTTTGGACGCGGCAATGACCGGAAACAGCGAAACCACCACAACCCAACCTATCAACTTGTTCATGCTCATACCCAGTCTTTAGTCATACACCGGGCAGCGCCGGGTAAATGAGCCCAACCTCACTCAGGGTTAGGCCAGCGCCCACCATTTTGCGCTTGTTGTGCATCGTTTGTCGGAATGATGGGCAACCCTATTGAACTTTAGTTTCTTGTTGGTGCCTCATTTCTTGCGCCTGAACGCCTACTCTGGCCTGGAGCGATGCCCGACTTAAACTAGCGTTGACGACCTACCGAATCTTTTTGGGGTGAATTTTTTGGGGAAGAGTATGAAAGAGCGAATTTTCAAAATTAGTGATTTTCTTGAGCCCAACACCGGAGAACCCATTCGCTCAGTCGTCACCGAATCCAAAAATTCGGCCGTTATTGCATGGCATGTCAATCCTGGGCAACGCATTAGCGCTCACATCCATCCTGACGGACAAGATACTTGGATTATTCAATTGGGCACGGGCGACTATCGGCTTGACAAAGCTGGCACCACAAAGCGCATCAAAGCCGGAGATGTTGTCGTCGCCCATCAAGGCGAGACTCATGGTGTTTTGAATACTGGAACCGAGCCGTTGATTTTTATATCAGTAGTCTCACCCGCTCTTTCAGGATATGAGTTAGTCGCCGGTCAATAAGGCGCTATCTTTATTGGCGCCCGCGCCTTCGCTAACGTATCGGTCAGCGAGTTGATCATGACTCCAGCCATGTCAAAGGTGGGGAAAGCGGGGCGTGAATACAAGGCTCCTAACGCCCAATTTTCAACCCCAGAGCTTGCTATACTCCAGCGCTAGACATGACGTGGGATTCGGCCAACA
This sequence comes from Rhodoferax sp., assembly GCA_964203415.1. GTDB lineage: Bacteria > Pseudomonadota > Gammaproteobacteria > Burkholderiales > Burkholderiaceae_C > Allorhodoferax. The sequence continues at coordinate 2,956 of CAXNME010000014.1, read as the reverse complement.
AAGGCCGGATTCGCAGCACGATTTTTGCTCTAAAACCGATCACATTCCTCAATAGCTCAGTCGGTAGAGCGCCGGACTGTTAAGTCCGCGGCAATAGGCAAATCACCAAAATTTCAGCAAAAAAGTCGTTTAAATTCAACGAGTTATAAGGTATATTCAACCTAAAATATTAATTACACGGTTATTACACGAATAATGCGTAGGTCTCTCGCTTTATGAGAAGTTACATAATGTAACTTTTCCGAGGGCAATTCAACTTTTGACAAATTCGACGTCATTTTGACTACGCCCTACTAACCTGGTTGCAAAGCCCAAAAACTAAGATTTCGGGTTTGCTAAGTTTTACGATTTCTTAATCCTAGAAGAGCCAGTCCCCACCATTTGGCTTTAAACCTGATGATACGCATGCGTCATTTCCTGCGCCCTATTTGACTGCATTTTCACGCAGTCACCACCACAGAGCCCGTGCTACTGCAAGCTACAAATCAGCTCCCTTGCGCCCTTGCAGCTGAGTCAAAAAATTTCACTGCACCTCTAAACAGCTCTGCTTTCTTTGCTACAATACAAGACTTGCAAGTTGTGTGCTGACAGCTCCATCAGCTCTTCACAAACTGCGTGGAGTAGCACCATACAGGTGACACCCCACGTGGCAAGTTTCTTGCTAGAAACACCGAATATATTCCTCGATAGCTCAGTTGGTAGAGCACCGGACTGTTAAGTCCGCGGCAATAGTGAAAACCCCCAAATTTACTACAAAAAAGTCGTTTAAATTCAACGACTTATGAGGCATATTTAACCTAAATTATCAATTACACGGTTATTACACGAATAATGCGTAGGTCTCTCACATTATGAGAAGTTACATAATGTAACTTTTCCGACGGCAATTCAACTTTTGACATAGTCGACGTCATTTTTACTCCGCCCTACTAACCAGGTTGCAAAGTCCGAAAACTAAGATTTGAGATTCACTACCCGCGGTATTTTTACGGCTTCTTGTGCATCAGTCCACAGATCATCCTCTCTTGCAATTCGATAACCCATAACTTTGTAACCATTTTGACGTTTAACCCACATTCGCAAAAGTGCGGGGTGGCCAGTGTCGACAAAGTCAATAATCCGTACATCAGTCTTGCTGGCGTGTTCGCGATGCAACCTACCAGCATACTGCTGCAAAGTACCTCTCCAAGACACCGGCATCGCCAGTACTAATGTGTCCAGAGGCGGGTGATCAAACCCTTCTCCAACCAACTTGCCTGAAGCCAACAAGATGCGAGGAAATTCGGGAGGTAAGGCATTGAGCTCCTGAATCAAGCTAGCTCGTTGTTTTTTGGACATTCTTCCGTGTAAGACAAAGGGCGTTAGCTCTTTTTCTTCGAGAGCCACACGAATGGCATCCAAATGTTCGGTGCGTTCTGTCAATACCAAGACTTTCCTGCCCGACTTAAAAGCAGTCTTTATTTCCATAGCGATCGATTGAGTTCGCAGTACGTCATTCGCCAAATGGCGAAATACATCTTGGATACCAGCATCCGAACCTAATTTAATTTCATCGTGCCGAGATACCGGCCTCACCTCAAGATCATTCGGGGCACTTGCCGATCGGTTTGCCTTGTGCCGAATAGGCCCACACTGCATAAAGATAATTGGCTGAAGGCCATCACGTCGGATTGGGGTAGCTGTAAGGCCCAACACGAATTTAGCTTTAGTCTTCTTTAAAATTGCATCAAAAGATGTTGCACCAACATGGTGACACTCATCAACAATAATTTGACCGTATTTTTCAACAAGCGGATTAACCTCACCCTGACGAGAAACAGACTGCATTACCGCAATGTCTATCCTGCCAGTTGGCTTGGACTTGCCACCGCCAATTGTTCCAATGATACCTTTACCAACATCTAAAAAAACATTAAGGCGTTCCTGCCATTGCTTGAGCAATTCGGTCCTGTGCACAAGGATTAATGTGCTGACTCCACGGCGTGAAATGATTGAAGCAGCAGCGACCGTTTTACCGAACGCAGTTGGGGCACAGAGCACGCCCGTGTCGTACTTTAGCATTTGATTAACAGCAAATTCTTGATCTGATCGCAACTGCCCAGCAAAAATTACATCCAGCGGATCTCCGGAAAATCTTTCGTCCAGCAAGTGGCAATTGATGTTGTTGTCCATCATCAAAGAATGTGCAGCATCTAAACATCCCCGAGGTATAGCAATATGCTTTGGGAAATTTTCTGCACATCCGATAACACGAGGCGTATCCCAAACAGACATGCGCATGGCCTGAGCTTTATAAAACTCAGGATTCTGAAAAGCTGCTAACCGGATCAATCTATTGGCCAACTGCTGTGGCAATTCAGATTTCTCAAAATAAATCAGATTTGATAGAGTAATTTTTAGAGACTTAGGCAAAGGAACGCTCAATTTTTTATTGGAATTCGTTAAGCTTTTCCAAGGCGTATCTAAATCTTCATCGTCAATAAAAGTCACGTCTAAAGGATGCGTCTTGCCAGTAGCTTGCAAAACCGTTGGATCTATGTCTATAGCCGACATGGGCTTTATTCCTGATAAAAACGTCCACTGATCATGAAATGGCTCTAGATCAGCGTTTACAAAAATACTCCTTCCGTTTTCACGTGGCCCTTTTTGCAAAGGAAGGGCAATTAGATTGCCAAAGCCACCCTTCGGCATAGAATCTTGGTTTGGAAAAAGCCTATCGTATGAAGCCAACTTCAACTGCCTGGTACTTGTGCAGGTATGACTTATAAGAGCTGTCCCAAGTCTGCGTGCATCGCGGGCAGAGACACGCTCTTTAAAGAAAATCCAAGCATGCGCTCCTTGACCTGAGCGTGAGATCTCAAGTGCACAGGGAACGCCTAAAGATGTACATGATTTGGAAAAAGCTTTAGCATCCTCTTGCCAATTTTCATCATCAAAATCTACGGCCAAAAAATAA
>CAXNME010000013.1:0-69093 GCA_964203415.1 Rhodoferax sp. | reverse complement strand
TATGCTTCGTTCAGTTACGTATTGCTAAGGTTAACCACAGTGTCAACTAGAGCCTCTCAGCACCTGGCCGCTTCGACCAAAGGGTCGAAATACCCATTCCAGATCGATTGCGCGGTCTCCAGCGGCTTATCGAGCAGGTTGCGCTTGCGGTTGGCGTCATACGCGGAACGCCGGTCGGCGTCGGCCAGGACCTCATAGGCCTCCTGCACCGCCCGGAAGCGGGCCGGCGCCTCGGCATCGCTGTTACGGTCCGGGTGGTACAGCGCCGCCATCTGCCGGAACGCCTTCTTCACATCCGCCAAGGCAGCGTCGCTGCGCAATCCCAGCGCGGTGTAGTGGTCAGTCATGGGGGCATTTTGCCGCATGGGCGCTTGATCTAGGTCAACACGCCTTATCCCCCGAGTCCCTAGCATGCGACTACGTATGTTGGGATGTGTATGGACGTAGCGCTTTCGAAGCCGGACTATTTGTTGAATATGACGCGGGCCAGTGGCCTGCGGACTTGGGAATTTGCAAGGCTAGGGCGCTGTTGCCGGTGGTGCAAGGTGGCATGGGTGTGGGTGTTTCAGCGGGGCGGCTGGCGGGGACCGTGGCGGCGCTCGGGGCGATGGGCACGCTGTCCTCGGTGGACTTGCGGCGGCTGCACCCGGACCTGATGGCGCAGACCGGGCACCTGGACAAAGAGCCGGACGCGGGCGACACCATCAACGCCGCCAATCTGGTGGCGCTGGACCGCGAGATCAAAAAGGCGCTGGCCCTGGCCGACGGCCGGGGCGTGGTGGCGGTGAACGTGATGAAGGCGATCAGCGGCTACAACGACCATGTGCGTCAGTCGCTGGAAAGTGGCGCGCAGGCGCTGGTGGTGGGGGCCGGTCTGCCGCTGGACCTGCCTGAATTGGCCGCCGGTTTCCCGAACGTGGCCTTGATTCCCATTTTGTCGGACGCGCGCGGCGTGCAACTGGTGGTGAAGAAGTGGGAGAAAAAAGGGCGCTTGCCCGACGCCATCATCCTGGAGCACCCGCGTTTGGCTGGCGGGCATTTGGGTGCGGCGCGCATTGCGGATATTCAGGACACGCGTTTTGATTTTGAGGTGGCGGTGCCCTTGGTGCTGGAGTTCTTCAAAACCATGGGCATCGAGGGGCGCATCCCTTTGATCGCGGCAGGCGGCATCAATTGCCATGCTGACATTGCCCGGCTGCAGGCGCTGGGCGTGCAGGCGGTGCAACTGGGTACTGCGTTTGCGGTCACCGAAGAATGCGACGCGCACCCGAACTTCAAGCAGGTGCTGGCCCGCGCCAAGCCGTCTGACATGGTCGAGTTCATCAGTACCGCAGGGCTTCCCGCCCGCGCGGTGCGCACGCCCTGGCTGGCGCGCTACATCCTTCTGGAGGACAAGCTGAAGACCGTGGCGCATAAAAAGAAGAAATGCAATATGTCCTTCGACTGCCTGGCGCACTGTGGCCTGCGCGATGGCACGGCGGCCATGGGCCAGTTCTGCATCGACAAGCAATTGGGGCACGCCTTGTCCGGCGAGGTCGATAAAGGTCTGTTTTTCCGGGGCGCAGCCGCGCTGCCATTTGGCGACGAGATCCGTCCGGTGCACGACTTGATGGCGTATTTGCTGGGGAATGGGGCGGTCGCACCGGTTTAGGCGGTCGCCGGGGAACAAAGCCCCGCCCTGTTCGCCCAGAGGGGTAAACCCCTATAGTTGGTCGATGTTCGACCGCTTGTTCCGTTTTTTCGAGTCCCGCATCCAGGCCACCGAGCCGCCGCCGCCGGGCGCACCGCCAAGCGGATTGCTGGCTTTTTACGGGCACTTTGTGGGCCAGAACCGGGGCATTTTTGTGGCCATGTTGTTCAGTTGCCTGTTGGTGGCGCTGAGCGATACGGTGACCCCGGTCTTGATTGGCAAGCTGGTGGGTTTGTTGGGTGCGGCAGACCGGCAGGCGGCGCTGGCGCAGGCTGTGCCGATGTTGATCGCCATGGCCGTTTTCATGCTGGTGCTGCGTCCTGCGGTGGTGGTGTTGGATGCGCTGCTGCGCTTCAACACCGTGATGCCGGGCTTTACCAACCAGGTGCGTTGGCAGAACCACTGGCATGTGGTGCGCCAGAGTTGGCCGTTTTTTCAGGACGATTTCGCCGGCCGCATTTCCAACCGCGTGATGCAAACCGCCAACGCCATGCGCGAGAGCGCGGTCTCGGGCGTGCGGGCGGTTTGGTACATCGTGGTCTATGGCCTGACTACGGTGGTCTTGCTGTGGCAGGCCGATTGGCGGCTGGCGGTTCCCACCTTGGCTTGGTTTGCCGGGTACGCGCTGTTTTTGCGCTACTTTGTGCCCAGGCTGCGCGACCGTTCCAAAAACGCGTCGCACCTGCGCTCCAAGGTGGTGGCGACGATTGTCGATATTTACGCCAACATTCTCACGGTCAAGCTCTTCGCCCGCCCCAGCGAAGAAGACCGCCATGTGCGCGGCGTGATGCAGGCGCACCAGGATGCCATCGCCGGCCATTCGCGCATCACCACCCAATTCATCGCCGCGCTGTGGCTGCTCAACGCCATGCTGCTGGTGGGCACTGCGGGGGTGGGCATCTGGTTGTGGCAGGCCCAGGCTTTGGACGTGGCGGTGTTTGCGATGGCGGTGCCCTTGGCCTGGCAGATCACCACCGCAGCGGGCTGGGTGTCCTGGGAGGTGGCGGGTATTTTTGAGAATATCGGTGTGGTGCAGGAGGGCATGGAATCGATTGCCGTACCGCACCGCATGGCGGACCGCCCGCTGGCGCAGCCCTTGGCGGTGCCCAAGGGGGAGATCCGGTTTGATCGACTGGGTTTTGCCTACGACGCAGGCCGGCCAGTGCTGCGCGATATTGATGTGCTGATCCGCCCGGGCGAGCGGGTGGGCTTGATCGGGCGTTCGGGCGCGGGCAAATCGACGCTGGCGCATTTGCTGCTGCGCTTCTTCGATCCGGTGACCGGGCGCATTCTGATAGACGGGCAGGACATTGCCCTGGCCACGCAGGAGAGCGTGCGCGCCAGCATCGGCATGGTGACGCAGGACACTTCGCTGCTGCACCGCTCGATTGCCGCCAACATCCGCTACGGCCGCCCCGACGCCACCGATGCAGAAGTGGAGGCGGCAGCGGGCAAGGCGCAGGCCTTGGAGTTTGTTCAAGGGCTGCGCGACTGGCAGGGGCGCGAGGGGTTGCATGCGCATGTGGGGGAGCGCGGCGTCAAGCTATCGGGCGGGCAGCGCCAACGCATTGCAATTGCCCGGGTGATTCTCAAAGACGCGCCGATTTTGATTTTGGATGAAGCCACGTCTGCGCTGGACAGCGAAGTGGAAATGGCGATTCAGGAACAGTTGCTCGGTTTGATGGACGGTAAAACCGTGATTGCGATTGCCCACCGCCTCTCCACCATTGCCCGGCTGGACCGCTTGATCGTGCTCGATGGGGGCCGTATCGTGGAGACCGGAACCCACCAGCAATTGCTGGCGCTGGGCGGCCATTACAGCGCGCTGTGGGCGCACCAGTCGGGTGGCTTTTTGCCAGAAGAATTACCCCCGATTCAGCGCGACGCGAAAGTCACTTTAGATGGAGAAACGTGTAATGTGTAAAGCTTTGTTGGTGCGTTTTTGTGCCGGGGTGTTGATGGGAGTGGTCGCCTTGGCGCATGCGCAAACCGCGCCTTCGACGACTCCCGTGGGTGGCGCGCAATTTTTCACCGAGGTCGAAGGCATCAGCGAATACCGCTTGCCCAACGGCTTGCGGGTGCTGCTCGCGCCCGATGGGTCCAAGCCGACCACCACGGTCAACGTGACCTACCGGGTGGGCAGCCGCCACGAGAACTATGGCGAGACCGGCATGGCGCATTTGCTGGAGCACCTGGTGTTCAAGGGCACGGCCACGCGCGGCAACATCATGCAGGAGCTCAATCGACGTGGCATGCGCTTTAACGGCACCACCTCCTACGACCGCACCAACTACTTTGAGAGCTTCAGCGCCAGCGATGACAACCTGCGCTGGGCCCTGGAGATGGAAGCCGACCGCATGGTCAATAGCCGCATTGCGCAAAGTGATTTGCAAACCGAGTTCAGCGTGGTGCGCAACGAGATGGAGTCGGGCGAGAACAGCGCCAGCCGGGTGCTCTGGCAGCGCATGGCAGCAGCGGCTTTCGATTGGCACAACTACGGCAAATCCACGATTGGCGCGCGCACCGATGTGGAGAACGTGCGCATTGAAAACCTGCAAGCCTTTTACCGCCGGTATTACCAGCCCGACAACGCGGTGCTGGTGATTGCGGGCAAGTTCGACCGCGCTGCGACGCTGGCGCTGGTGGAATCCACGTTTGGCGCGATCCCGCGGCCTACCCGCACTTTGGAACCTGCTTACACGCGCGACCCAGCGCAAGACGGCGCGCGCGAGGTGCGCGTGAACCGCGTCGGTGATACGCCATTGCTGGGTTTGCTCTACCACACAGCACCCGCCAGCCACCCGGATGCCGCAGCCATGGCCGCGCTGGCCGAGATCATGGGTGACACCCCCAACGGGCGCTTGCACAAAGCGCTGGTCGAAGGCGGTCAGGCGGTCTCGGTCGGGCCCTGGAACTTTGCGCTGGCTGAGGCCGGTTACATCATCTTCATGACTGAATTGACCAAGGAACAGTCTGCGGCGGCTGCGCGCGCTACCCTGCGTACGCAGCTGGAAAACCTGGCGCAACAACCGATCACCGCCGCCGAATTGGCGCGCGCCAAAACCGCCATGCTCGCCGATATCGAGAGCACCCTGAACAGCCCGCAATCGCTGGCGCTGCGCCTCACCGACGCGATTGCCAATGGCGACTGGCGTTTGTTCTTTTTGGCGCGCGACCGGATTGAGGCCTTGCAACTCGCCGACGTGCAGCGGGTGGCGGAAAACTACTTCAAAGACAGCAACGCGACCTGGGGCGAATTCATTCCCACGCTCCAACCGCAGCGCGCCACCGTGCCCACCCCGGTAGACCTGGACCAGACCTTGCTCAGCTACAAGGGCCGCGCGGCGCTGGAAGAGGGCGAGGCTTTTGACGCCAGCCCGGCCAACATCGAGCAGCGCACCCGCCGTATTACCTTAGCCAGCGGCATGCAGTTGGCGCTGTTACCAAAGAAAAACCGGGGTGCGACCGTGAGCGGGCAGCTGCGGCTCAATATGGGCGACGCCGCTGGCCTGATGGGCCAGTCTGCCGCTTCCGATTTAGCCGCCGATCTGCTGATGCGCGGCGCGGGGGCGTACAGCCGCGCGGAATTGGCGTCGCTGCTGGAGCGGCTCAACACCCAGATGTCGGTCTCAGGCGGTGGGCAGCAGGTGGTGCTGCGCTTTGAGACCCGGCGGCAGCACGTAGCGCAGGTATTGCAATTGGTACGTGATGTGCTGCGCGCGCCGCGCTTTGCGCCCGATGAGTTCGCCCGCGCCGTGCAGGAAAACGCCAGTGGCCTGGAAGCCGGGCGCAAAGACCCCAATTCCATGGCGCGCCAGGCCGTGGCCAAGGCGATGGATGTCTACCCCCCGGGCGATGTGCGCGCGGCCCAAAGCGTGGACGAGGCCTTGGCCGAATTGCGCGCCACCACCCTCGACGATGTCAAACGCTTCCACACCAAGTTCTATGGTGCAGACCATGCGGAGTTGGCGGTGGTGGGCGACTTTGATGCGCAGGCCCTGCAAGACCAGATCGCGGCCTTGCTGGGTGACTGGAAGAGCGCGGCGCACTATGCGCGCCTGCCGAGTTTGCAGCGCCCGGAGCGGCCCGGCAGCCTGCTGTTGCAAGCGCCCGACAAAGCCAACGCGGTGTATACCGCCGCATTGCCCTTCGACGCTGCGCGATGACAGCCCCGATTTTGTGCCCCTGATCCTGGCCGATGAGGTGCTGGGCGGTGGCTCCAAATCGCGCTTGTCGGAGCGGCTGCGCCAGCAAGATGGCATCAGTTACGGCGCAGGCAGCAGTTTGTCGGTTGGGCAGCTTTGAGCCGGTGGCGATGTGGCGGATGTACGCGATTTACGCGCCGGACAAGTTGGCGGTTTTGCGCCGGGGCGTGCAAGAAGAATTGGCCCGCCTGCTGGACCAAGGCCTGACCGAGGCCGAGCTGATGGACGCCAAAAAATCCCTGCTGGAGCAGCGCAAGCTCAACCGGGTCCAGGACGGCTCCTTGGCGTCCGCCCTGCTGGGCCAGATCGCCACCGGGCGCACCATGGCGTTCAGCGCCGGGCTCGATGCGGCGATCGCAGCGGTCAGCCTGGAGACGGTCAACGCCGCCTTGCGCCGGCATCTGCGGCCCGAGCGTTTGCTACAGGTGTATGCAGGAGACTTTGCCAAGTCCGGGGTGCAAGCAATAGCCCCCTGAGTGGTGGCCTCGGGCGCAATCAAAGCAAGCAATTGACCACCTGGTCCGCCCTGGGGCTCTTACACTGTTGCCCGCCCCGTAAGATGCAGGGCTCCCGTGGAGCAGCGCGGGACCAGATTGCGAACGAACACCAAAACAGGAGACCCCCATGGCCTTATCCGACATTGAAATCGCCCAAGCGGCCACCCTCAAGCCCATCATGCAGATGGCGCAAGAGCGCTTGCACATCCCGCTGGAAGCCCTGGAGCCCTACGGCCACTACAAAGCCAAGATCGACCTCACCTGGCTGAACAAACAAACCGGCCCGGACGGCAAACTCATCCTGGTTACCGCCATCAGCCCCACCCCCGCTGGTGAAGGCAAAACCACCACCACCGTCGGCTTAGGTGATGCACTCAACCGCATCGGCAAGCGCACCGTCATCGCCCTGCGCGAGCCGTCCCTGGGCCCGGTGTTCGGCATGAAAGGCGGCGCAGCCGGTGGCGGCTACGCCCAAGTCGTGCCCATGGAAGACATCAACCTGCACTTCACCGGCGACTTCAACGCCATCGCGCTGGCGCACAACCTGCTGGCCGCGCTCATGGACAACCACATCCACCACGGCAACACCCTGGGCTTTGACGCCCGGCGCATCGTCTGGCGCCGCGTCATGGACATGAACGACCGCGCCCTGCGCTCCACCGTCGTCTCCTTGGGCGGCCCGGGCAACGGCTTCCCCCGCGAAGACGGCTTTGACATCGTCGTGGCCTCCGAAGTCATGGCCATCTTCTGCCTGGCCACCTCCCGCAAAGACCTCAAAGAACGCCTGGGCAACATCATCGTGGGCTACACCCGCGAGCAAACCCCCATCCGCGCCCGTGACCTGAACGCCCATGGCGCCATGGCCGCCTTGCTCAAAGACGCCATCAAACCCAACCTGGTGCAAACGCTGGAGAACAACCCGGCCATCATCCACGGCGGCCCCTTTGCCAACATCGCCCACGGCTGCAACACCGTCACCGCCACCAAAGCCGCCCTCAAGCTGGGCGAATACGTGGTCACCGAGGCCGGCTTTGGTGCCGACCTGGGGGCGGAGAAGTTCATCGACATCAAGTGCCGCAAGTCCGGCCTGCGCCCGGACGCCGGTGTGGTCGTGGCTACGCTGCGCGCCCTGAAGCACCACGGCGGCGTCGAGGCCAAAGACCTCAACACCCCCAATGTGGACGCGGTCAAGCGCGGCATTGCCAACCTGGAGCGCCATGTGCACAACATGCGCGAGAACTACGGCGTGCCCTGCGTGGTCTCGATCAACCATTTCACCTCCGACACCGCCGAGGAGCTCGACGCCCTGCGCGCCCACATGGACGCTATGGGCGTGCCGGTGGTGTTGGCACGCCACTGGGCCGAGGGCGGCAAGGGTGCGGAAGAATTGGCGCACATGGTGGTCAAGCTGGCCGAATCGGGCACCGCCAAGACCAAGTTTGTGTACGCCGACGAAGACACGCTGTGGGACAAGATGCACGCGATTGCCACCAAGGTCTATGGCGCAGCGGATATTTCTGCCGACGCGGCCGTCAAAGCCAAGATTGCCAAGCTGCAGACCGATGGCTACGGCCACTATCCGGTGTGTGTAGCCAAGACGCAGTACTCTTTCTCCACCGATCCCAAGCTGCGCGCTGCGCCATCGGGCCACACGGTCAATGTCCGCGAGGTGCGCTTGTCCGCTGGGGCGGAGTTTGTGGTGATGATTTGCGGCGACATCATGACCATGCCGGGGCTGCCCAAGGAGCCTGCGTCGATGCGCATTGACATCGATGATGACGGGAAGATTTCGGGACTGTTCTAAGCCGGGCGTGGGTGGGGCATTGCAACGAGCGATGTCGCACCCGTCCGCTAAGGATTAGAATTTGCCCAGCTTTACGGCTAATCGACTTTAGTTCTCAATCTAACGGAGTACAAACTACATGAAAAAAAATCTGATCGCTATCGCAGCGCTGACCCTGTCAGCCGGCTTCTCGATGGCCCAAACCGTGGTCACCATCGCCCACGTCGGCCCCACCAGCGGCGGCATTGCCCACCTGGGTAAAGACAACGAAAACGGCGCGATCATGGCCGTGGAAGAGTTGAACGCTGCAGGCGTGACCATCGGTGGCAAAAAAGTCACCCTCAAGCTCATGACCGAAGATGACGCAGCCGATCCCAAGCAAGGCACTGCCGTTGCCCAAAAGCTGGTGGACGCGAATGTCTCCGGCGTGGTCGGACACCTGAATTCCGGTACGTCGATCCCCGCTTCCAAAATCTACAGCGACGCTGGCATCCCCCAGATTTCGCCTTCCGCAACCAACCCCAAGTACACCCGCCAGGGCTTCAAGACCACCTTCCGCGTGGTGGCTGATGACACCCAACTCGGTGGCACGCTGGGCAAGTACGCTGTCAGCACCCTCAAAGGCAAATCCATTGCGGTGATCGATGACCGTACCGCCTACGGCCAAGGCGTGGCAGAAGAGTTCAGCAAAGCGGTGAAAGCCGCCGGCGGCAACATCGTTGCCCAAGAATTCACCACCGACAAAGCCACGGACTTCAACGCCATCCTGACCACCATCAAGGGCAAGAAGCCTGACGTCGTGTTCTTCGGCGGCATGGACGCTGTCGCAGGCCCCATGCTGCGCCAGATGAAATCGCTGGGTATCAACGCCAAGTTCATGGGCGGCGACGGCATCTGCTCGTCTGAACTGGTGAAACTGGCTGGTGACTCCGTTGCGGATAACCAGGTCTTCTGTGCCGAAGCAGGCGGCGTGGAAGGTAAGGCCAAGGTTGGAATGGAAGATTTCAAGAAGAAATTCAAGGCCAAGTTTGGTGCCGACGTTCAGGTCTACGCGCCCTATGTGTACGACTCGCGTCAAGATCATGGTTGCTGCCATGGTGAAAGCCGGTTCCTCTGACCCCGCCAAGTACCTGCCGGTTTTGGCTGCGACCAAAGACTTCCAAGGCGTGACTGGCCCCGTCTCCTTTGATGCCAAGGGTGATATTTTGGGCGGCGCTTTGACCCTGAAAACCATCAAGGGTGGTGCACTGACCGAGTTGGCTGTGATCCGCTGATCTCGCCAAGCCTTCGCTGAAAAACGCGCCGCTAACCCGGCGCGTTTTTTTTCGTCTGTAGTTTCCGCCTACTGTGGCGGCTCGGCCCTATCTTTGCGCGCGGCTTCGCGCTTGCGCTTCTCTTTTTTCAAGTCGTGAAACTGGTGGATAGCGAATACGAAAACCAGCAGAAAAACGCCGAGTTCAATCCAGATTCCCATGGTGCTTTTCCCTGTTACGGTTTGACGAAGCGCAGCGTGAAGCGGTCGCTTTCGCCGATGGCGCGGTATTTTTCGCGGTCTTTATCCTTGAGGCGGTAGCTTGGTGGCAAGGTCCACACGCCTTCGGGGTGGTCTTTGGTGTCGCGCGGGTTGGCGTTGACTTCGGAGCGTCCATCCAAGCGGAAGCCGGCCTGCTCAATCAGTTCAATCGCCAGGTCTTCGCGCACATAGCCCTTGGCCATCTGCTCGGCTTGGGTCTGGTCGGTGCGGCCCCGGTGGTCGACGATGCCCAGCACGCCGCCGGGTTTGAGCGCTTGGTGAAAGGCGCGCAAGGATTCCTGCAGTTCGCCTTGGTCCATCCAGTTGTGCAGGTTGCGGAAACTGATCACAAAGTCCGCGCTGCCCGCTGGGGCGATGGCGTGACGGTCGGCCCGGAATTCGGCGACGACGACCTTGCCGTAGAGCGCCGGTTCGGCTTTCAGTCTTTGCAAAAACTTCTGATGGTCCGGCACGTACTGCGGCAGAGAGCCGTCGCGATTGGCTGCGATGTAACGCCCTTTTTCTTGCAACCATGGAGCCAGGATTTCCATGTAGTAGCCGCCGCTTCCAGGCAGGATCTCCACCACCGTGCTATCCGGGCGCACGCCGAAAAAAGCCAAGGTCTGTGCCGGATGGCGGTGGCTGTCGCGCGCCACATTGCCCGGCGAGCGGTGGGCGGCAGACAGCATGGGGGCGAAGTCTTCGGGCACCGTTTGGCCCGATACCAGGCCGGGTAGCAGGGCCAGCAGGGTGACAAGCCAGAGGACGGTGCGCGGGATGGTTTGCATGGAGTGCCTTGTGACATCGCAAAGAGGGCGATGCCCTGCGCGCATGGTAATTCACCGCTGCACCGGATGCCTGCGCACAAGCCGGGCGGTACACTGAAGGCCACACTTGCACTGCTCTCGCCACCCCAACGCTCCATGTCCGACAACCACAACCCCGCACGGGGTATTTTGTATTTGTGCTTGGGCGTGTTTGTGTTCTCGGCGCAGGACGCCATCATCAAACAGGTCAGCGGCGGCTATCCGCTGACCGAGGTGGTCTTTATCCGCTCCTGCGTGGCGGGTCCGATTTTGTTGTACCTGGTGCAGCGCGAAAGCGGCTGGCGCTCCATTTTTGCCACGCGACTTGGGCACGCTGTCTTTGCGCGCCATCATCATGTTTGGCGCGTACACCGCCTACTACATGGCTTTTCCGGCCTTGCCGCTGGCCGATGCGGTGGCGCTGTATTTCACCGTACCGCTGTTTGTGACTGCGCTGGCTGCGCCTTTGCTGGGCGAGCACACGCCCTGGAAGGTCTGGGCCGCGGTGCTGCTGGGTTTTGGCGGCGTGATGGTGATGCTGCAACCGGGCAGCGGTTTGTTTGAGCCCGCTGCGCTGCTGTCGCTGGCTGCGGCCGCGCTCTACGGCCTGGCCATGCTGATGGCGCGCAAATTCGGCGATACCTTGTCGGCGGCGGTGATGGCCTTCTACCAAAACGCCTTCTTCTTCATCGGGGCGGGTTTGGTGGCGCTGGTCTTACACCAATTGGGCGTGGTCGAGCGCCGCCCATCCCGAGCGTGGAGTTTTTGGTCCGTCCCTGGGTCATGCCCACGCTCACCGATGGTTTGCTGATTGCCACCTGCGGCGTGGTGGCATCGGCGGGCATGCTGTTTTTGACCAACGCTTACCGCGTAGCGCGTGCCAGCACGGTCACGGCCTTTGAGTACACCGGCATTTTGTGGGCCCCTCTCTGGGGATTTTTGTTCTTTTCCGAGGTGCCGCGGGCAACTACGGTGGCCGGCGCGGCCATCATCATCGTGGCCGGGTTGCTGGCCTTGCGTCTGGCCCGGCGGGATGCCTGAGCGGCTTGGCGTGGTGGGCGGCTTGCGCCCGTCTCTTATGATGGGCCTGTCACGGCGGAGCCATGCGCTGCCACAAGCCCTTGAATTTCTGGAAAAACATGAACGATTTGCGCCCCGATGGCATTCGCGCCCAGCGCCCGGCTAACGGGCCATCCCGGTCCGTGCGTTGACCGGTGGGGGCTTGGCCATGGCAATAGGCTACAAAACCATGCCGCCCCAGCCGCCCGATTACGGAACCGGCCCGGCCGTGCTGGAGTTTGGCGTGGACTGGTGCAGCCACTGCCGGGGCGCGCAAGAGGCGATTGGCCAGGTTCTGGGCGGGGTCGCAGGGCTGGCGCATTACCGCATCGAGGACGGCCCCGGGCGGCCGCTGGGTCGGGCTTTCAAAATCAAGCGCTGGCCCACGCTGGTTTTTCTGCATGACGGGCGCGAAGTGGAGCGCTTGGTGCGCCCGGCCGGGGCGGACCCGATCCGCGAGGCGCTGGACAAAGCGCTGCATCCACCCGCTGCCGACAAGGTCGCCGTCAACAGCTGATTGCGCGGACGGAGCTATCGCGCTATTTGGTGCCGAAAATCCGGTCACCCGCATCACCCAGGCCCGGCATGATGTAGCCGTGGTCATTGAGCTCGCGGTCAATCGCGGCGGTGTAGATGTGCACGTCGGGGTGCGCGCCGCGCATGCAGGCAATCCCCTCGGGGCAGGTCAGCAGACACATGAACTTGATAGACCGTGGGTGGGTTTTTTTGATGCGGGTAATCGCCGCCACCGCTGAGTTGCCGGTTGCCAGCATGGGGTCGACCACGATGGCTTCGCGCTCTTCCATGTTTTGCGGCACCTTGAAAAAATACTCCACCGGTTGCAGTGTGTTGGGGTCTCGGTACATGCCGATGTGGCCCACGCGGGCACCGGGCACCACGTGCAGCATGCCGTCCAGAATGCCGGTACCGGCACGCAAGATGCTGATCAGCGCCAGCTTCTTGCCATCGATGGTGGGCGCGCGCATGGCCTCCATGGGCGTCTCAATGTCGATGTAGGTCACCTCCATGTCCCGCGTGACCTCGTAGGTCATCAGCATGGACAGCTCGTTGAGCAAACGCCGAAAGCTGCTGGTGCTGGCGTCCTTGCGCCGCATCAGTGTCAGCTTGTGCTGGACCAGCGGGTGGGTGATGTGGTGGACGAAGGGGTCGGCGTTCATGGGCTACTCGCAAATGGGGTGGTGAGCCCCATTATCCCCAGACTGGCTCAGAGTTCGCGCCAGGCCCTTCCCGATTCTTTGAGCAAATTGTCCGCCTCAGTCGGGCCATCCGATCCGGCCGCGTAGTGCGCCAAGGGGGCCTTGCCGTCAGCCCAGTACTGCTGCACCGGCTGCACGATGCGCCAGCCGGCCATCACGCTGTCAGAGCGCTGGAACAGGGTGGCGTCGCCGATCATGCAGTCGTAAATCAGGGTCTCATAGCCCGTGCTCGGTGCGTTCTGGAAGTAATCCTTGTAATGGAAGTCCATGTGCACCTGGCCGATTTCAATCTTGGGGCCGGGGATTTTTGCGCCGAAGGAGAGCATCGCGCCTTCGTCGGGCTGCAGCTTGATCACCAGCGCGTTGGGCGTGAGCGCCTCGGTCGCGGTATTGCGGAACAAGGAGAGCGGCGGGCGCTTGAACTGGACCACGATTTCGCTTTGGCGCTTGTTCATAGCCTTGCCGGTGCGCAGGTAAAAGGGCACGCCGGCCCAGCGCCAGTTGTCCACGCCGAGCTTGAGCGCCACATAGGTTTCGGTGCTGCTGCCGCTGGCCACGCCGTCTTCGCTGGCGTAGGCCTTGAGCGCTTTGCCCTCGCGCGCACCGGCGGCGTACTGGCCGCGCACGCTGTCGGTGGCCGGGTTGACCGCGTGCACGGAATCCAGCACCTTGGTTTTCTCGTTGCGCACCGCGTCCGCGTCAAACGAGGCGGGTGACTCCATGGCGGTGAGCGCCAGCAACTGGAACACATGGTTGGGCACCATGTCGCGCATGGCCCCGGTGGTTTCATAAAAGGCCGCACGGGCTTCCACGCCCACGGTCTCGGCCACGGTAATTTGCACATGGTCGATATGGTCGCGGTTCCACAGCGGCTCAAAAATGCCGTTGGCAAAGCGCATGAGCATGATGTTTTGCACGGTTTCCTTGCCCAGGAAATGGTCCATGCGGTAAATCTGCGACTCCGACAGGCTGTCGCGCAACTGGGCATTGAGCGCCTGTGCGGATGGCAGGTCGTGGCCAAAGGGTTTCTCCACCACCACGCGGCGCCAGTAGTCCGGCGTCTCAGCGACCAATCCGGCCGCGCCGAGCTGGTCGGTGATAGGGCCGAAGAACCGCGCACCCACCGCCAGATAAAACATGACGCTGTCGCCCACCCCGTGGCTGCCCTTGAGCTGCGACAGCCGCGCGCCCAGCGCCTGGTAGGCGGCAGGGGACGAGAAGTCGGCTTGCATGTAGACGATGCTGGAGAGCAGGCGCTGCAGGCTGGGCTCGTCAATCGCCTGGCTGTAGTGCTTGTCGGCGGCGAAGGCGCGGATGGCGGCCTCCACATGGTCGCGGTACTGCGCGTCGGTTTGCTCAATCCGGTCCAGGCCCACCAGCGCAAATTGCGCGGGCAGCAGGCCGGTGCGCGACAGGTTGTAGAGCGCGGGCATCAGCAGGCGTTTGGTCAGGTCACCACCGGCACCAAAGATGACCATGGAAGAGGAGGGCGCTTGTTCGCCGTGCGGCGTGGAGGCGTGTTCGATGTCTTGGGCCACAGCGTGTCCTTCGGGTTAGGGGGTGGAGGGGTCGCGGGGCGCGGCTTACTTCTTGCCGCCTTCCTGGTGTCCGCCAAATTGCTTGCGCATGGCCGACAACAGTTTCTCCGCGAAGGTGTGATCCTGGCGGGAGCGGAAGCGGGTGTACAGCGCGGCGGTCAGCACATCGGCTGGAACCGCTTCTTCAATCGCTGCCTGAATCGTCCAGCGGCCTTCGCCCGAGTCATCCACGTAACCGGAGTAAGAGGCAAGCTCGGGGTCTTCGGCCAGCGCGATGGCCGACAAGTCCAGCAGCCAGGACGAGACCACGCTGCCACGACGCCAGAGTTCGGTGATGTCGGCCAGGTCCAGCTTGTAGCGACGCTCGGCGGGAATCGATTCCTGCGCCACGCCTTTGAGAATGTCCAGGCCCTCGGCATAGGCCTGCATCAGGCCGTATTCAATGCCGTTGTGAACCATCTTCACAAAATGGCCGGAGCCGGCCGGGCCGGTGTAGAGATAGCCTTCTTCGGCCGTGGAGTGGCGGTTGTCGCGGCCACGGGTTTTCTCAATCGTTCCCACGCCGGGTGCCAGGGTTTTGAAGATAGGGTCCAGGTGGTCGAACGCCGCTTTGTCGCCGCCGATCATCATGCAGTAGCCGCGCTCCAGCCCCCACACGCCGCCGCTGGTGCCGACGTCGATGTAGCGGATGCCCTTGGCCGCCATGGTCTGGGCGCGGCGCACGTCGTCCTGAAAATTGGAGTTGCCACCGTCGATGATGGTGTCGCCGGCTTCCAGCAACTCGCCCAGTTGGGTCACTGTGGCTTCTGTGATCGCGCCCGCAGGCAGCATGACCCAGATCGCGCGGGGCTTGGGCATTTGGCTGACCATGTGCGCCATGTCGCGGCTGCCGGTGGCGCCCTCGCCTGCGAGTTGCTCCACGCTTTTGGCATTGGTGTCATAGACCACGCACTGGTGGCCGCCGCGCATCAAACGCCGCACGATATTGCCGCCCATACGGCCCAATCCGATCATTCCGAGTTGCATTGTTATTCCTTCGGTCAGTTTCCAACGAAGGGGCCAATATAAGGGCATATGCCGCAGGCGGTCTGTAAGCCGTTTGTCACACTGCGCGCCGGGCCCGTGAAACCGGGGCCAGACGCGCCGACTTTAGAGGGAAACCTAGGGTTTCGCCCTAGGCCTTGCGTGGGGTGGAACCACAATAATGGACGCTGGATTCGTAATCACCCACGATGGAGAGAAGGCTCATGCAAGTTCATTTAACAGTCAACGGCAAAGACACCACGGTTGACGTGCCACCCCACACTTTGCTGGTGCAGGTTCTGCGCGAGCAGCTGAAGTTGACCGGAACCCACGTGGGTTGCGACACCGCCCAGTGCGGCGCGTGCACGGTCATGAAAGACGGCCGCGCCATCAAATCCTGCAACGTGCTGGCGGCTCAGGTGGACGGTTCGGCCATCACCACCATCGAGGGTATAGCGGCAGCCGACGGCACCATGCACCCCATGCAAGCGGCTTTCAAAGACTGCCACGGGCTGCAGTGCGGTTTCTGCACGCCGGGCATGGTGATCAGCGCGATCGACCTGTGCACCAACCACCCCAAAGCCAGCGAAAGCGAAGTGCGCGCGCAGCTCGAGGGCAACCTCTGCCGCTGCACCGGCTACCAAAACATTGTCAAGGCCGTGCAGCAAGGCGCTGCTGCCATGGCTGCAGCTTAAACACTATCAAGGAGTACACACCATGGGTGCATCAGATTTTTCCAAGCTTCCCCACATCGGCGAATCCCTGCGCCGCAAAGAGGACTACCGCTTTTTGACCGGTGCGGGCAACTACACCGATGACATCACGATGGATGCGCAAAGCTACGCCATCTTCGTGCGCAGCCCCCACGCACACGCCAACATCAAAAGCATTGACATCAGCGCGGCAGAAAAAATGCCCGGTGTGGTCAAGATCTTTATCGGCAAGGACCTCGAAGGCAAGATGGGCGGACTGCCCTGCGGCTGGCTGATCAACAACCCCGACGGCAGCCCCATGAAAGAGCCACCACACCCGGTGCTGGCGCTGGGCAAGGCGCGCCACGTCGGTGACCAGGTTGCCATGGTGATTGCCGACAGCCTCGAGCAGGCCAAGAACGCCGCCGAGGCAGTGGTCGTGGATTACGACGTTTTGCCCGCAGTGGTCGATGTGCGTGACGCCGCCAAAGGCGCGCAATTGCACGATGCCGCCCCGAATAACCATTGCTTCAAATGGGCTCTGGGCGACAAAGCCCAAGTGGACGCCGCGTTTGCCGCTGCAGCCCATGTGACCAAGCTGGACCTGATCAATAACCGCCTGGTTCCCAACGCCATGGAGCCGCGCGTCGCCATTGGCAACTACAGCCGCGCCACCGAAGAATATGTGCTGTATGTTTCCAACCAGAACCCGCACGTTGAGCGCCTGCTGATGACGGCTTTTGTGCTGGGCTTGCCCGAGCACAAAGTGCGCGTGATCGCACCCGACGTGGGCGGCGGTTTCGGCTCCAAGATTTACCTGTATGCCGAAGATGTGGCCCTGACCTGGGCTGCCAAGCAGGTCAACCGCAGCATCAAGTGGACCTGCGAGCGTTCCGAGTCTTTCCTGACCGACGCCCATGGCCGCGACCACGTCAGCCACGCCGAAATGGCGATGGACAAAGACGGCAAGTTCCTGGCCATGCGGGTGCACACCGACGCCAACCTGGGTGCGTATTTGTCGACCTTCTCGACGGCAGTCCCCACCATCCTCTACGCAACCTTGCTGGCCGGCCAATACACCTGCCCGCAAATTTATGTCGAGGTGGACACCTGGTTTACCAACACCGCGCCGGTGGACGCATACCGCGGTGCCGGTCGCCCTGAAGCGACCTATTTGGTCGAGCGCCTGGTCAGCCGCTGCGGTTGGGAATTGGGTCTTGCGCAAGACGAAATCCGCAAACGCAATTTCATCAACAGCTGGCCCTACCAGACACCGGTGGCCTTGCAATACGACATCGGCGACTACCGCGCCTGCATGGACAAAGCCCAAATTCTGGGCGACACCGCCGGCTACGCAGCCCGCAAAGCAGCGAGTGCGTCCAAAGGCCTGCTGCGCGGCATTGGCTACTCCAGCTACATCGAAGCCTGCGGCATCGCACCCAGCAACATCGCGGGCGCTTTGGGCGCACGTGCCGGTCTGTTTGAGTGCGGCGAAATCCGCGTCCATCCCACCGGCAGCGTGACGGTCTTTACCGGCTCGCACAGCCACGGTCAGGGTCACGAGACCACGTTTGCGCAGGTGGTGGCGGCCCGTTTGGGCATTGCGGTTGACGCGGTGGACGTGGTCCACGGCGACACCGGCCGCGTGCCTTTTGGCATGGGTACGTATGGCTCGCGTTCCATATCGGTTGGTGGCGCCGCCATCATGAAAGCGCTGGACAAAATCGAGACCAAGGCCAAGAAAATTGCGGCCCACTTGATGGAGTCCAGCGACGCCGACGTCGAGTTCGCCAATGGCGAGTTCACCATCAAAGGCACTGACAAAAAGGTGACCTTTGGTCAGGTGGCGCTCACCGCTTATGTGCCGCACAACTACCCGCTGGACAAGCTGGAGCCGGGCCTGAACGAAACCGCGTTCTACGACCCGACTAACTTCACCTTCCCGGCCGGTACCTATATCTGCGAAGTGGAAGTCGATCCCGCCACGGGCGTCACCCGCGTGGACAAGTTCACTGCGGTGGACGACTTCGGCACCATCATCAACCCGATGATTGTCGAAGGCCAGGTCCACGGCGGTCTGGTGCAAGGCATTGGCCAGGCGCTGATGGAAAACTGCGTGTATGACCGCGAAACCGGCCAGTTGCTGACCGGCTCTTTCATGGACTACACCATGCCCCGCGCTGACGATTTCCCGGAATTCAAAATCGGCACTGTCTGCACGCCCTGCACCCACAACCCGCTCGGTACCAAAGGCTGCGGTGAGGCGGGTGCCATCGGCTCGCCGCCGGCGGTGATCAACGCGGTGCTCGATGCGCTGCACGGCCTGGGTGTCAAAGAGTTTGACATGCCGGCAACCTCCCACCGCGTGTGGGAAGCCATCCAAGCGGCCAAAGCCTAAGCGAACCAGGAGTACAAACCATGTATGCATTCACATTAGACCGTCCACAGGCGCTGGATGCGGCAGTTGCTGCCGCTGCGGGCGGCGGACAACTTCTGGCCGGTGGCCAGACCCTGCTGCCTTCCATGAAGATGCGCCTGTCCCAGCCCGGCCATCTGGTCGATCTCGGCGGTGTCAAAGAAATGGTGGGCATTGCGCAAAGCGGCGACGCTTTGGTGATCGGTGCCATGACGCGCCATATGGACGTGGCCAGCAACCCGCTGGTCCAGGCCATGATTCCGGCGCTAGCCGATCTGGCCGGGCACATTGGCGACCGCCAAGTGCGGGCCATGGGCACCATGGGCGGCTCGGTAGCAAACAACGATCCGGCGGCCTGCTACCCCAGTGCTGTGCTCGGCTTGGGCGCTTCGGTTCATACCAACAAGCGCCGTATCGAGGCCGATGACTTTTTCCAGGGCATGTTCACCACCGCGCTGGAAGCGGGTGAAATCATCACAGCGATCAGCTTCCCGCAGCCCAAGAAAGCCGCGTACATGAAGTTCGTCCAGTCCGCATCGCGCTTTGCGCTGGTCGGCGTCTTCCTGGCCCAGACCGCCTCCGGCGTGCGCGTGGCCGTGACAGGTGCCGGGTCCGGCGTGTTCCGCCACAAAGGGCTGGAAGATGCCTTGAACAAGAGCTTCACCGTGGCTTCGGCTGCATCGGTGCACATTGATGCCAGCGAGCTGAACGCCGATATCCACGCCAGCGCAGCCTACCGCGCCAACCTGATCAGCGTGCAGACGCAGCGGGCTGTGGCGCAGTGCCTGGGGTAGAGTCAAGGACGGCGCTATGACGCGTCAGTGGCCCCGTGTGTTGAGCCCGGGGCCTTTTTTTTGATCACTTATGAACAATTTTTCTTCTGTCGATGCGCTGATTGAGGCCTTGCGGGCTGCGGGTTATTTTGCCGACCGGCGTTTGGCCACGGCGGTTTTCCTGGCCCTGAAGCTGGAGCGCCCTTTGTTGTTGGAAGGCGAGCCCGGCGTAGGCAAGACCGAGCTGGCCAAAGCCTTGTCCATCGCCCTGCAGCGCCAGCTATTGCGGCTGCAGTGTTATGACGGTCTGGAGCAGCGTGAAGCTTTGTACGAGTGGAATTACGCGGCGCAGTTGCTGCACATGCGTGCCGCCCAGACCCGCCTGGAAGCCGCTGGCGGCGACACCGTTGCGCAGGTCGAGCGCGAGGTCTACCAGGACCGCTACCTGATCCGCCGCCCGCTGTTGCAGGCGCTGGAGGCACCTGCGCCGGGGGCGGTTTTGCTGATTGACGAGGTGGACCGCGCGGACGAACCTTTTGAAGCATTTTTGCTGGAGTACCTGGGTGAATACCAGGTCAGCATTCCGGAAATCGGCACGGTACGGGCGGCGGTCAAGCCCGTGACCATCCTCACCAGCAACCGCACACGTGAGCTCAACGACGCCGTCAAGCGGCGCTGCCTGTACCACTGGCTGGATTACCCGGAGCGGGACCGGGAGCTGGCCATCATCAGCGCCCAGGTGCCGCAGGCACCCGCCGCATTGGCGCAGCAGGTCGCCGACGTCGTGACCCGGTTGCGCAACATGCCTTTTTCCAATGCGTTTCAACGCGCGCCGGGCATTGCCGAGAGCGTGGAATGGGCCAAGGCCCTGGTGGCGCTCGACACCCTGGTGCTCGACCCAGAGCTCATGCGCGATACCGCCGGCATCATGTTCAAACAGCGTGAGGATGTCGCCGCGCTGACCCTGGCCCTGGCCGAGGATGTGCTGACGCCACCGGAACCCGCTGCATGAATCTGGGCGACGCGCGAACCGGCAAGTTCGCGGGCAACCTCTCGGCGTTCGGGCGCACCTTGCGCCGCGCCGGGGTGCCGGTGGACAGTTCCCGCATCGCCTTGTCATCGCAGGCCGCCATGGCGGTGGGTTTGCATAACCGCGACGACCTGAGCGCCGCGCTGGAAGCCGTGTTGGTCAGCCGTGAGCAGGACCGCGCGGTCTTTCGCGAATTGTTCGATGCATTTTTCCGCGACCCGAATATGGCGCACAAGCTGCTGGCACAAATGCTGCCCAGCGCGGAGGGAAAGGCCGAGCCCAGCAAGCGCCGCCCCCGCGTGCGTGAGGCCCTCTCGCCACAAACCCAAGTGGGCCACCAGGCCAAACCCACCGGCGAAGACCAAAAGGTCGACTTCGACGCCGCCATGACCGCCAGCGATGTGCAGCGCCTGCGCCACGCGGATTTCAACGCGCTATCGGCTACCGAGTACCGGCTGGTAGAGCGTCTGGCGCGGGATATTGCTTTGCCCCTGCCGGAGATTCCCAGCCGGCGCATGCGCGCCGGGGGTCGGGGTAAGCAATTGCATTGGCCCAGCCTGGTGCGGGAGTCGGTCCGTTTGGGCGGCGAGATGCTGCACTTGCCTAAGCGCCAGCGCTGTGCGCAGGCGTTGCCGCTGCTGGTGCTGGTGGATGTATCGGGGTCTATGGAGCGCTACGCGCGATTGCTGCTGGCTTTCTTGCATGCCGCCACCCGGCAGCACAAGCAGCGCGAGGTGTTTGCCTTCGGGACGCAACTGACGGATTTGAGCAGCGCGTTCAAGCTGGGCGATACCGACGCCATGCTGAACCATGCCAATGCGCTGATCGAAGATTTTGCGGGTGGGACGCAACTCGGTCAGTCTTTGGAAAGCTTGCGCAGGCACCATGCACGCAAGTTGATCGGGCGGCGAACCCTGGTTTTGATCGTCACCGATGGTCTAGACACCGGAGAGCCGCAGGAGCTGGCGCAGGAGCTGGCCTGGCTGAAGCTGCACACGCGGCGGATTCTGTGGCTCAATCCGCTGCTGCGCTTTGAGGGCTATGCCCCGCTGGCGCAGGGCGCGCAGGCCTTGAACCGCGTGGCCCACGGCATGGTGGCGATCCATAACCTGACCAAGCTGGAAGATCTGGCCCAAAGCCTGGCGCAGCTGATGAAGCGCTAGGCGGGACAGCACGTGAACCGATACCGAAAGGATTGAAAATGGAAATGCAAGGCAGCCGCGAATTGGCCATCACCCAACAACAAGCCTGGGAGGCGCTTAACGACCCCGAGGTGCTGAAGCAGTGCATACCCGGCTGCGACAAGGTGGAGTCCACCGGCCCGGACGCCTATGCCATTGGCATGGCGCTCAAGATCGGCCCCGTGTCGGCCAAATTCACCGGAAAAATTACCCTGTCAGACATCAATCCCCCCCAGAGCTACACCATCAGCTTCGAGGGGCAGGGCGGCCCGGCGGGCCATGGCAAGGGTAGCGCCAAGGTACAGCTCACGCCCACCGGCAAGGGCCACACGCTGAGTTATTCGGTCCAAGCATCCGTTGGCGGCAAGGTCGCCCAACTCGGGCAACGGCTGATTGATGGGGCCGCAAAATCATTGGCAGAAGACTTCTTCAAACGATTTGATGCAGCTATGCAAGCCAAATATCCTCAAGCTTATGCGTCTGCGGTCGATACAGCACATACGCCTTCTCCTGCACCAGTTACCAACTCCGGGTCTTTGATTTGGTGGCTTGCCGGTGCTGCAGTTGTTTTGCTGGGGGTTGTTTTGCTGCGATAAACCAGCGCGTCGTGCGCTGGGGTCGGTGGCAGGAACACAGGAGGGGCGCAACATGGAGAGTTCATCATGCGCCGCTGTTTACTCCTGAGCTTCTTTATCGCCATGCCAGTCTGGGCAGACTGGTCCTTTGTTGCCAAAACCGATAGTTTCAACCTCTACGGTGAGGCCAATACCCGGAAAAAGACCGGCAACGTCGTGACCGCCTGGTTCATGGCGGACTACAAGGCCACCCAGTCGGTGCGCCTGCCGCCACCTCTGCTGTGGACCAACTACCAGTCGATCCGCGAGCTCAAAGAGTTCGACTGCGGCAGCCGCCAGCAGCGGTCATTGAAGACCATGTTATTCGCCAGTCGCCTGAGCAAAGGCGATCCGCTCTATGGCTACGACGCGGCCGGAACCTTCGGACCGGTGGCAGCGGCCGCCCTGGACGAGGCCCAATTCCAGTTCGCCTGCAAATAGGCGCGGCCCGGCGCTTTATGGTGCCTGGCGGAAATGGAATTCCACCCAACGCACGCGCGCATACTGGTAGGCGTCCATGGCCGCCACCAACCAGATGAACAGCAGCCCTGCGTGTTGGGCCACAAAGCAGCGCCAAGCGGGGTAGCCCCGCGCCGCACACACCGCTGCGGTTACCAGATTCATCGTCACCCAACCGAACAGAATCGCGAAAAACAGGAACATGAGGGCCCGCTGCGGCGTGCGGTTGAGCACCTGACCGACGCAGGGTAGCAGCAGACCCACAACCAGAACCAGGCGTGGATGCGGGGGCTTGGGTTCTGGGCTGGTCTCAGGCATCGGTGGCTTTCAATGTGTTCAGTATCTCGCCGAGCAAGGCCATCTTGCTGCGCAGATGCTGCGGATGGAGCTGCTGGCTGCCGAAGTAGGCGTTGCGCAGCACCATGTAATGGGCCTGGCTGGACTGGGCGATTTGCAGCACATAGCGCAGGCCATCCGGGCGGATGGTCAGGCATTTGGAGTAAGGGTCGGCCAGCAATGCGCAAGCCGCCTGGTCGATGCGCGCCAGTACCTCGGGCGCGTCGGGCAGGCTGCTTTTAACCAGGCTGTTTTGGGGCCAATGTCCCGGCAGCTCATGGCGGTAGGGGAGGTCGCGCGAAGGCGAAAACACCTCGACGCCCGTGGGGCGTACCAGCACATCGAGTGTGCCTTGCAGGTCCAGGGCGCATCGCACATCAATGATCAGCCACAAAGGCGGCAAACGGCGGGTCTGCAGGGTGTCCGGGATCGCCCGCAAAGACACCGGATAGGTGTGTGTCCCGCAAGACCATTGCGCCCGCAGCTGCGGGTAGCGCGTCCCGGACTGGCTCAGATTGCAATCCGAAAACTGGGACAGGCAATCGTCAAACAGAACACTGCGCTCCTGGCGCAAGTCCCGGCTGTGCCGGCGCAACATCCAGACCAGCACGAGCACTGCGACGCCTAAGAATGCGGCGACTTGGAACTGTTGCGACACGGTCGGAAAAGAAGCAGACAAACCGCGCTAGAACCCCGAAGGGTCCTAGCCGACGGACGATCAGTAACCGATGGGGCGCGGCCAGTTCATGGTGAACTGGTCACCCCGGCGTACGAACTGGTAGCGGCGCACCACAAACCAGACCGAAATCACAATAAAGAAGGCCATGATGGCCAGCAAATTGCGACCATAACCCAGCGATACCGCGACAAAAGTCAAGGCACACAGAGCGCCCAGCGTCAGCGTCGGTATCGGGTGGAAGGGGTGGACATAGCCACGGTCGATGCTGCCCAGGGGCCACATGCGGCGAAAGCGGATCATGTTGATCGGCATAAAGGTGTAGCCCAAGAGACCCGCCAGAATCGAGAAGGTGATGATCTGGTTCAGCATGATCTGGCCCTGGATCTGGGTGTAGCCCGGTCAAGCCGAAAGCGCAGGCAATCGGCACCAAAAATACGATGGCCCGGTACGGCGTGTGGTAGGTCGGGTGCACGGCACCGAACCAGGCGGGCAAGTAGCGGTCGCGGCCCATGGAAAACCAGGCGCGCGAGGCGTCGTTGATGCAACCGTTGGCCGAGGCCAATGCAGCAAAGGCCGAGCCCACCCACATCAGCACCTGCAGGTTCCAGCTGCCGGTCAGCTTGCCTGCGTCGTACATGGGGGTGGCGGCGATACCGAGGTATTCCCAGGGGATCAGTCCGGTACAGACATACCAGGTGATCACGGCAGCGATCACCAGGGTCAGCATCCCGGTCATGGTGCCCAGCGGGATCGCGCGTCCGGGTGAACGCACTTCTTCTGCGGATTGGCAGGTGCCCTCAATGCCCAGGTAGTACCACATGCCGAACTGCAAACTCGCCAGCACACCCAGCCAGCCGTAAGGCAGGCTGTTGTTGGAGAAGAAGGCCTCGTGTTGCAGCAGATGCGTGCCCGACCAAGGGCCTACGTTCAAGAGCAGCAGCAATATGGCAAAAAATGCGAAGGCTGTGATCACGATATTGACCGACAGCGTCATGAAAACGCCCCGGTAATTCAGCAGCGCCAGCACCATGACGGACAGGGTCACAAAGGGCCGCGCCAGCTTGTCGGCCTCTTCCGGTGATGCCCCGCCAAAGTCGGCGGCCATAGACTTCACCAGGTCGCCGACCACAATTGCGTCGGCTGCCTCGAGCATGGTGTAAGCCAGCACCAGGTACAGGCCGACATTGAAGGCCATCAGCGGACCCACAATGTGTTTGGCTTGCGTGTATTGACCACCGGCGGCGGCCACGGTAGAAGTGACCTCCGAGTCGATCATCGCCACGCAGGTGTAGAGCAGGCCGCTGACAAAGCAGGCGACCAAGGCGGCCCAGGGGCCTCCGTTGTCAATGGTGAAGTTCCAGCCCATGAATTCACCCACCAACACAATTCCCACGCCCAGAGCCCACACGTGTGCGGGACCCAGTACGCGGCGCAGTCCGATGTGGTCGGTACCAGTAGCAGCAGTTGACATGTTTGTATTCCTTAGATGGAAAAATCGGGCGCTACGCGGCGCTCACTCTTGGCCTTCGCGGGAACTGGTGAGGAACTCCTCGGGGTATTCCTTGCCCACCTTGAGCAGGTCGACCACCATCCAGATCGCAATCAGTGCAGAAATCAACCAGGCCGCATTGGCCAGCATGTCCCAGGTGCTCATGGTGTCTCCTTTGGGTGGGGGGTGGATGCCGGGCCAAAGCGCTCATCGATCACTTCGCGCAGCTCTTTGTCAGAAGCCCGGACTAAAAACGAGAAATAGCCGATCACGACCAGCGCTGTCAGCAACAGCATGGACCAGTCAATCGAATAGGACTTGGCAGCAATGGCGGCCTCCCGTTCAGCCACCCTGGCAGCGTCCCAGCCCAACGCGGCAAAACGCTCGGCTTTGATCTTGTCCTGGGCACTCGGTTCGGCTGCTTTGGCTGCGGGCGCCTCCGCTGCGACCGCAGCCGCAGGGGCATCGGCGCTGGTGGCTGCAGCGGGAGCGGCAGGGTCGGCTGGCGCTGCATAGCTGCGGCTGGCGCCGCAGGGTCGGCGGGTGCGGCTGGCGCCGCAGTGGCTTCGGCTGCCGCAGGCGCGGCCTCGGGTGGTGGCGCCGAGCTCAACACAGTCAGGTACAGGCAGCCCAAGAGCGTGGCTGCCACCAGCAGGATCACGAACAGGCTGTCAAAAAGCTGGCCTGCAGCACTTTGCTCGGGCGGCTGGTAGGGTGTTTTGTGGGACATGGCAATCTCCGTGTGTTCAGGAGCCACTGTGGCGGGCGTTGGCATCGAGATGGGCGATGTCCTGCCCATAGATATGGTTCTTGTCTTCCTGGTAGTGCTGAACCATGGCGACGATGGAGGCGGTGTTAAAGAGGCAAATGGCCAGCGCGCTGACGTACACCAGGATGGTGAAAGCGCCCGGCGGTGCAATCGCGGCGATTTCCATCACCACAAACCAGACCGCGATCCACGCGCCGGCCAGTAACACGTAAGCAAAGATCCTGTCATTGCTGCACATGGCATCAATGCGGGCTTGCAGTTCGGGGTCTGTTGTCATGTCTTCATCTCCTCAAGAAATAGATAATTTCCTAATACGAAAACAAAGTATCTGCCATTCAACAAACGCCTGCTATTGGTAGAAACCCATGCCTTGTTTTGGTGCGGAATCCAGCGGTTGAGCAGCCAGAAGCGCCCTGTCCCGGTGCAAAAGACGGGTTTGCGGGCCGCAGCGCACCATGGCAGCGCTCTGCGCGGCCACGGTCTGGAAGAGCCCGAGAAGGGCTAGCGGCTAGCGGCTTTGCCGCTGAAAAGCGATTTGATCGAGCCCAGGAGCGGCCAGATCAGCATCACGATGGCCAGTCCGGCGATACCGCCGACCAGTTTGTTGGACCAGAAGATGGACACATCACCCTGGGACAGCAGCATGGACTGGCGGAAACTGGCCTCGGCCATATCGCCCAGAACCAAGGCCAGCACCAGCGGCGCCATGGGGTATTTGAGCTTTTTGAACAAATAGCCCACCACCCCGAAGACCATCATCATCACCACGTCGAACATGGAACTGTGCACGGTGTAGGCCCCGATGGCGCAAATCACCACAATCACCGGCGCGATGACCGAAAACGGAATCCGCAAAAACGCAGCCCAGTAGGGCACGGTGGTCAGTACCACCAGCAGGCCAACGATATTGCCCAGGTACATGGAGGCAATCAGACCCCAGACGAAGTCTTTGTGTTCTACGAACAGCATGGGGCCGGGTTGCAGGCCCCAGATCATCAGGCCGCCCAGCAACACCGCCGCAGTCGGGGAGCCGGGGATGCCCAGCGTCAACATGGGCAGCAGCGCCGAGGTTCCGGCGGCGTGCGCAGCGGTTTCCGGAGCCAATACGCCTTCAATCTGGCCCTTGCCAAAGGATTCGGGGTCTTTGGACATGCGCTGGGCGATGCCGTAGCTCATGAACGAAGCGGGCGTTGCGCCGCCGGGCGTGATGCCCATCCAGCAGCCGATGGCGGTGGAGCGGATAAAGGTCAGCCAGTACTTGGGCAGCGTCTTCCAGGTCTCCCACACCACTTTGGGGTTGAGCCTGGCCGACTTGCCTTTGAAGGCCAGGCCTTCTTCCATGGTGAGCAAGATCTCACCAATGCCGAACAGACCGATCACCGCGATCAGGAAGTCAAAGCCCTTGAGCAGTACGGGGAACTCATAGGTCATGCGCAGTTGGCCGGTCACGGTGTCCATGCCCACGGCGGCCAGCGCAAAGCCCAGCATCATGGCCACGATGACCTTGGTCGGCGGTTCCTTGCTCATGCCCACAAAGCTGCAAAAGGTGAGCAACTGAACCGCAAAGTATTCGGCCGGCCCGAAGTTCAAGCGCAAATTTGGCCAGCACCGGCGCCAGAAAGGTGATCAGCGCGACCGCGAAAAATGCGCCAATGAACGACGAGGTGAAAGCCGCCGTCAGCGCCTGGGCGGCTTTGCCCTGTTGCGCCATCGGGTAGCCGTCAAAGGTGGTGGCGACCGACCAGGGCTCGCCTGGGATATTGAACAAAATCGAGGTAATTGCCCCCCCGAACAAGGCACCCCAGTAAATACACGACAGCATGATGATCGCCGACGTGGGGTCCATGGAGAAGGTCAGCGGCAGCAAAATCGCAATGCCGTTGGCCCCGCCCAATCCGGGCAATACGCCAATCAACACGCCCAGCGTGATGCCGATCAGCATGTACATGATGTTGGGCAGGGTCATGGCGACGGCAAAGCCGCCCATGAGGTTGTTGATTTCTTCCATTAGAACCCCAGCATATTTTCAATCGGACCCTTGGGTAAGGGAACCAGAAACCATTTTTCAAAGACCAGGAAGAAGGTCAGTGGCACGCCGAGGGACACGCCCAGGGTCAAAGGCCATGCAAAATTGCCGTGGCGGCGCATGAAAAACCCGATGAGCAGCGCGGAGGGCAGGTAAATGCCCAGGTACACCATGGCGACCACGTAAATCACCATGGGTACGAGCATCTGAAACACCGGAACCAGTTCTTTGCGGGTGGCAAATACGCCCGTGGCGCTGCCCCATTTCAGCAGCGTGGTCAGGACAATCAGGCCGCTGGCGGACATCAGAATCACGCCGATGTAAAAAGGGAAATAACCCGCCTGCGGTCCCTCGTCGCCCCAGCCAATACCGACACGCATGCTGTCGGTAATGACCAGAGTGGCAAGACCCATGATGATCAAGCCCACAATCAGTTCGGGGCCTCGCGTCAGGGTGACCGGGGAGTCATCCCGGTCATCCCCTTCCTGGTGGTTTGGTGTAGTCATGGTGTCCTGCCGTGAAGAGGGGCTGTCAAAAAGGGGCTATCGGCAGTGGGCTATTACTTAGCCAGGAAGCCGGCCTCTTTCATCAATTCGCGGTGCTGCACTTCGGCTTGACCCAACCAGTCCACGAACGCTTTGCCAGACAGCGTGGTCTGCTTGAATGCGCCTTCTTCCATAAAGGCTTTCCATTCAGGCAAAGCGCGTACTTTCTGGAACAGGTCGAGGTAGTACTTCACCTGGTCGTCGGTTGCACCGGGCGTCATGAAAATGCCGCGCAGCATCAAATAGTCCACCGGCAGTCCGGCCGATTCGCAGGTCGGAACATCGCTCCAGGCTTGGGTCGCAGTCATTTTGTTTTTGTACGGCAGGCGCTCATTGTCAAACACGCACAAAGGACGCAAGGCACCTGAGCGCCAGTGGTTGTCGGCCTCAATCGGGTTGTTGACCGTGGAGTCGATGTGCTTGCCCACCAGCTGCACGGCCACATCACCGCCGCCTTTGAGCGGGATGAAAATCAGTTTCTTGCCGATGGTTTTCTCCAGCAGCACGGTGATGATCTGGTCTTCCTGCTTGGAGCCGGTTCCGCCCATTTTGAAGGTCTTGTCGGGTGCGGCTTTGATCGCGGCCACGTAGTCGGCCGTGGTTTTGTAAGGCGTATCCGCATGCACCCACAAAACGAACTGGTCCAGCGCCAACATGGACACCGGGGTCAGGTCACGCCAATTGAAGGGCACGCCAGTGGCCAGCGGGGTGGTGAACAGGTTGGACAGCGTGATGATGATTTTGTGCGGATTGCCCTTGTCACTCTTCACGTCCAGAAACCCTTCAGCGCCTGCGCCACCGGATTTGTTCACCACGATGATGGGCTGCGAGGTGAGCTTGTTTTTGGCTGCAACGCCCTGGATAAAGCGGGCCATCTGGTCCGCGCCGCCGCCGGTGCCGGCGGGGACGACGAATTCGATGGGCTTGGTGGGCTCCCAGGCGAGAGCGGGTGCGATCGCAGCGGCGAGTGCCAGTGCTACAGCGCCTTGGGCGGCGCGAACCATGGATGTCAGTTTCATGCAGTCTCCTTCGTGGTTAAAAAAATCGATTCAATCTCGGGCGGCCAGGCTAACCCAGTTTGCTCCCTACGACCAGGCTCTGGGCCCGCGCGTAGTCGGCTGCTCCCATTTTTTTGCCATCTTCGGCGCGCAGCTTCAGGATCTCGATCTGCCCGCTTTGCGATGTCACAAAAATCGACGCCTCGCCGATGTGGGTAATTTCCCCCGGCTTGCCCTTGCTGTCACCATAGCGACCGATGCGGTGCTTGCGGCAGTCATACACAAAGACCTTGGTATCGCCAAGGTTTGTCCAGGCACCGGGCGCCGGGTTGCAGGCGCGGATCAGGTCATAGACCACGTCCACATGGTTGGCCCAGTTGATTTTGGATTCGGCGGCTTGAAACCAGCCCTCGTAGGTGGCTTGCGACTCGTCTTGCTCTGCGGTCGTGTAGCGGCCGGCGACCACCGCGTCCGCTGCTTCCAAAAGCGCGGCCACGCCCATGGGAAACAGCTTGTTGAAGTACAGCTCGCCCAGGGTCTCATCGGGTCCGATGTCGCAGGTTTTTTGCAAAATCACCAGGCCCTCGTCCAAGCCATCGCTGGGGCGGAAGATGGTCAGGCCGGTTTGCTTTTCACCGCGCGACATCGCCCAGTTGATCGCCGAGGGCCCACGGTATTTGGGCAGCAGGGAAGGGTGGTACTGGATGGTGCCGTGTTTGGGGATATTCAGCAGCGACTGCGGCGCAAACTGCACCACATAGGCCATCACGCCGATGTCCGGTTGCAGGCTTTGCATCGCGTCATGCGCGGCCTGGTCGGTGAGTTTGTCGAGTTGCAGCACGTTGAGGCCGCGCGCTTGTGCCTCGACGCGCAGCGCATCGGGCTTGGTGCCGGGTTTTTCCGGGCGGCAGAACACGCCCACCACCTCGTCCCCGCGCGCCAGAAAAGCCTCGAGCGCGGCTTTGCCGAAATCCTGCTGACCGATCAAAACAATTTTCATGGTGCGGGGTTCAGATCACTTTGGATTCGCGCAGGCTGCCGATCTCGGCGCTGGAGTAACCCAGTTGCGTCAGCACTTCCTCGGTGTGCTCGCCCAAGAGCGGCGAGCGCGTCACCTCGGTGATGCTGTCCGACATCTTGATCGGGTTGCCTACGGTGAGGTACTTGCCGCGCTCGGGGTGGTCAACCTCGACCACGGTGCCGGTGGCGCGCAGTGAGGGCTCTTCGGCGATTTCTTTCATCGACAAAATCGGCCCGCAGGGGATGTCGAACTCGTTCAGGATGTCCATGGCCTCGAACTTGGTCTTGGTCATGGTCCATTCTTCAATGCGCGCAAATATCTTCTTCAGGTGCGGCAGACGCTTCGGCGGCGTCGCGTAGTTGGGGTCGGTAATCCAGTCTTCCTGGCCTATGACTTTGCACACCGCCGGCCACACTGCCGCCTGGGTGATGAAATAAATATAGGCGTTGGGGTCGGTCTCCCAGCCCTTGCACTTCAGGATGGAGCCCGGCTGACCGCCGCCCGATGCATTGCCGGCACGGGGTACCGAATCACCAAACGGCGTATCCGGATACTGCGGGTATTCGTTCATGGTGCCGGTGCGTTCCAAGCGCTGCTGGTCGCGCAGCTTGACGCGGCACAGGTTGAGCACCGCGTCCTGCATGGGCGCCAGCACTTTCTGCCCGCGCCCGCTGCTGTTGCGCTGGAACAGCGCGGCCACAATGCCCAAAGCCAGGTGCAAGCCGGTACCCGAGTCACCGATTTGCGCGCCGGTCACCAAGGGCGGGCCGTCGTCAAAACCGGTGGTCGAGGCTGCACCGCCTGCGCACTGCGCCACGTTTTCATAGACCTTGCAGTCTTCGTACTTGCCCGGGCCGAAGCCTTTGACCGAGGCCACGATCATGCGTGGATTGAGTTCCTGGATGCGCTCCCAGGTGAAGCCCATGCGGTCCAGTGCGCCCGGCGCAAAGTTCTCTACCAGCACGTCACAGGTCTTGATCAGGCGGTCCAGCACCTCTTTGCCTTTGGGGTCTTTGGTGTTGACCGTGATCGAGCGCTTGTTGTGGTTCAGCATGGTGAAGTACAGGCTGTCCACGCCGGGAATGTCGCGCAGTTGGCCGCGGGTGGCGTCGCCCTCACCGGCTTTTTCCACCTTGATCACGTCCGCGCCAAACCAGGCCAGCAACTGCGTGCAGGTCGGTCCGGACTGGACGTGGGTGAAGTCAAGAATGCGAACGCCGTCTAATGCCTTGCTCATAAATCAGTTTTCCTCAAGATTGCTGTGAATCATTTTTTCGCGGTTTGCGGGTTGAGCATGGTAATGCGTCCGCTCTCGGTGCCGGCGGTCTCGTCGATGATGGCGTTGATCAGGGTCGGCTTGCCGCTGGCCACGGCCTCGCGCATGGCCGCGCCGAGTTCGGCTGGGGTGGTGGCCACTACGCCGACGCCGCCGAAGGCCTGCATCATCATTTCGTAGCGCGCGCCTTTCACAAATACGGTGGGCGCCACATCCGCGCCGCCCGAACCATTCACATCGGTGCCACGGTACACGCCGTTATTGTTGAAGACCACCACGCAGACCGGCAGGTGGTAGCGGCAAATGGTCTCGACCTCCATGGCGCTGAAGCCGAAGGCGCTATCGCCTTCCACCGCAATCACCGGCTTGCCCGTCACCACCGCAGCCGCCACAGAAAAGCCCATGCCGATGCCCATGACGCCCCAGGTACCCACGTCCAGGCGCTTGCGCGGCAGGTACATGTCGACAATGCTGCGGGTGAAGTCCAGGGTATTCGCGCCTTCGTTCACCAAAATCGCTTCGGGGTTTTCGCGGATGACTTCGCGCACCGCGCTCAGCGCGCTTTGGAAGTTCATGGGCGAAGGGTTCTTCGCCAGGGTCTCGGCCATCTTGGCCTGGTTTTTGTCACGCTTATCGAAGACAGCGCGGGTCCATTCGGCGGGTGGTGCCGCCCAGTTGGAGCCCATGCCCGCCAGCAGCGCGTCCACGCAAGAACCCACATCGCCCACCAGCGGCGCGGCAATTGGCACATTGCTGTCCATTTCGGTGGGCGCGATGTCGATTTGGATAAAGCGCCGCGTGGTCGAGCCGCCCCAGGTCTTGCCCTTGCCGTGCGAGAGCAGCCAGTTCAGGCGCGCACCGATCAGCAGCACCACGTCGGCCTCGGCCAGCACATGGCGAGCGGGCGGCAGAAGCACATTGGGCATGGGTGTCCGGCAGCAGGCCCTTGGCCATGGACATGGGCAGGTAGGGAATGCCCGAGCGTTCCACCAGCGGCACGCACGGAGTCGTCAGCCTGCGCGTAGGCCGCGCCTTTGCCTAGCAAGATCAGTGGCTTTTGGGCGCTTTTGAGCACATCGAGCGCGCGTTGCACCGCATCGGGCGCGGGAATCTGGCGCGGCGCAGGGTCCACCACCTTGATCAAGCGAAGCTGCACCGGCCGCCGCGTCCATGGTCTGCGCAAACAGTTTGGCCGGCATATCCAGGTACACGCCGCCGGGGCGGCCCGACAAGGCCGAGCGGATGGCGCGCGCAATGCCCACGCCGATGTCCTGCGCGTGCAGGATACGGAACGCCGCTTTGCACAGCGGCTTGGCAATCGCCAGTTGGTCCATTTCTTCGTAATCGCCTTGCTGCAGGTCAACGATCTCGCGCTCGCTGGAGCCGCTGATCAAAATCATCGGGAAGCAATTGGTCGTGGCATTGGCCAAGGCGGTCAGGCCGTTCAGAAAGCCCGGCGCGGAGACGGTCAGGCAGATGCCCGGCTTTTGGGTCAGAAACCCGGCGGCGGCGGCGGCGTTGCCCGCGTGCTGTTCGTGGCGGAAAGAGATCACCCGCATACCGGCGGTCTGCGCCATGCGCGTCAGGTCGGTAATCGGGATACCCGGTAGACCAAAGATGGTGTCGATGCCGTTGAGCTTGAGCGCGTCAATGACCAGATGGAAGCCATCGGTCTGCGGGGCTTGCGCCAATACCGCCTGGGTTTCGCTCGGGGTTGCTGCTGTCATGGTGATGTAGCTCCGTTAGGTGAAACGTTCCGGTCTGCGCCGAATGAGCGACGAACCCTGCCCCGTAGCCGCTGCAAACGGAGGCCAGCAAGGCACGCGTTCATGCGAGCGTCAAACAAATATGCTAACCGCTTCCCGGGTTGCACCAAACAGGGTAAATACTGATCCGTCGCCTTTGCCCTCGCGGTGAACCCGCCAAGGGATACACTGATTTCCTGGGGCTTACAGCAAATCCCAGCTGGGTTCCTTACCCGATCCATAGAAACTGGATTGAATCTGCAACAACATGTGGTGATCTCGATGCGTCCCTATTTCATCGGTTTGCTCTTCTACTTTTTTTCGCCCTATTCCATGGCCGAGTGGCAGCTTCTTGCGGATGGAGGCCCACGCGAGCCCCAGCAATACATCGACTTGCAGAATGTGAAACAGACCGGCCCCATGGCGATCTACAGACAGGTTCATGTGCTCAGTCAGGGGGCTTCCGTGGCGGACCACGGGTTTCTATCTACGCTGGCGCTCTATGAATACGACTGCATGAATCCCCAATTTCGCTTGCTGCAGACATCCGGATTTAGCAGGCAATGGGCCGAAGGAGAGGGCGTCACCGTGTCCGCGACCAGCAGTCCCGCCGCATGGCTGCCGCTATCGACGCATGCGCTGGGACAAAAGACTTTTGACTTGCTCTGCCCTGACGGCAAAGATAACTGAAGATATACCGTTCTTACTCTTTGGGTTTGAGTGCCAATATCAATTCAGCCATTGTCTTGGCATCCGCGTCAGATACTTGCGGTTGCGGTGGCATGGGATCGTCACCCCACACACCTGCTCCACCGGCTTTGATCTTGGCTGCTAGCGTTTCAACTGCTGCTTTGTTACCAATGTATTTACTGCCAATTTCGTTGAACTGTGGCCCATACTTTGTTTTGTCAATCATGTGGCAGGCCATGCAGTTATTCACGAGCATCAACTTCTTTAGCTGATCATTTTGCGCATGCACCTGCTGTGTGAAGCAAAAAAGTCCGACAAGCAGCACACCAATCATGCGAACTGGACCCAAGGTATGGGGATGGAAGCGTAAATTTTTCATAACGGAAATTCAAGCGGATCATTCATCAGATGAAAAAAACGCGCTGCACGAATGCAGCGCGTTGAACGGACGAAACCCTAGGCCATTACTGGGCAGGTGCTACGCGGTAGATGCTGCCACTTGCTTCATCGGCCACATACAGAGCACCATCTGCACCTTGGGAAAGGTGACGGAAGCGACCTGCAAATGTGGGCCAGAGCAGTTCTTCACGCTTGGCCGATGAGCCATCTTGCGCGATGTCAAGAATGTCAATCCGGTTACCCGTGGGCGTGCCGTGGATACCGATGCCGGCATAACCAACTGCCAGGCGGCCTTCCCATTCTTTCCATTGCTTGCCAACCAGCCACACGCTACCGCACATGCCTTGGGACAAACCGTTGTTGTTCCAAGCGGGTTTCATGGCATTGGGGTAAGCCTTGAGGTCGGTCATGGACATAAAGGCAGCGCGCTCTGCGGGCGGCAAAGCACCCATCTGGTTGGGCGAATAGCCGCAGTAGTTGTCTGGGCAAGCGCCGCGACCGTTGACGTTGTCACGCGGATCCCATCCACCATTGCCGCCATTGACGACTTTGGTGACTTCATCGCTGTGCCATGGGCCGTTTTCAGACAGGTACAAATCGCCAGAGCCTGGGCGGAACGCAATACCTTGGGGGTTGCGGAATCCATAGGCGAATATGCGCTTGTCGAAACCGGCTGGCGCGTTGTTGCCAGCGGCTGCGTTTCCATCACGGTCCACACGCAAGAGCTTGCCACGCAGTTCGGTTGGGCTTTGTGGGCCGGCACCGTTGTGGTTGTCGCCGATGGTGATGTACAGGAAGCCGTCAGGGCCGAAACGCAAACGTCCACCGTTGTGCGCGCCAGGTCCACCGAATGGGTGGTTGGATTTCATGGGCTTGTAGCCCAGGTCGTTGACGATCTCCACAATATCGAAAATCGCATCCAGCCCTGGATTGACTTTCATCCGCATCACGACGTTGTTGTATCCGCCGTAAGTGCGGTTGCTGCCTTTGGAGCTGGAGTACAGGTAGATGTAGCGGTTTTTTGCAAAATCAGGGTCAATGGCTACGCCTTGAACACCCGCTTGACCGTCGCAGAACAGGTCGCTTTTGACTGCTGGGAATCCGGCACTGCCGCCTATGCCAAGTAATTTATTGACACTGCCTGAGGGGAGGCGTACGGACAGACCTTTGCATTTTTCAGTGAAAAACATCGTGTTGTTTGGCAAGAAAGCCATGTCCCACGGGTTTTCGCTTGCTTGGAAAACTTCTGCCGTAACGGTCAACGCCATTGCGGCGGGTGTTCCCATCAGCGCCGATGCTGCTAATCCAGCAGACATCACTACCGATTTAAACGTGGTTGAAAATTTCATGCTATCTCCTAGTTGTGTGAATGGTGAGCTTTGAACAAAAGCATCACCCATAGTTCGAGACCTGAAAATCTCATGATCAACGCAGCACG
Source organism: Rhodoferax sp. (assembly GCA_964203415.1). Classification (GTDB taxonomy): domain Bacteria; phylum Pseudomonadota; class Gammaproteobacteria; order Burkholderiales; family Burkholderiaceae_C; genus Allorhodoferax. The sequence goes on along the minus strand of CAXNME010000013.1, from coordinate 33,186 downwards.
TGTAAAAAACTGCCTGCCCAGAAGAGTTTCCAACTCATCGTAACGCGCGGTAGTTCGGGTCTGCATCAGTAGAAATACTAGGTCGGATTGATGCCGTCAAATGTGCCCGCCGCACTGCGTGCTGCACTTTGCTACTGGCAGGCATCCACCCACTGCCCGCCCGTCAGCTCCGCCATCCGTGCCGGGCTGATGCGCAGCGCACTGTTCACCGATCCTGCTGCCGGTAGCACTTCGTCAAAGTCCTGCAGGCTACGGTCCAGGTAGACCGGCAGCGGCGTGGCCAGGCCGAAGGGGCAGACGCCGCCCACGGGGTGCCCGGTCAGCGCCTCCACGTCGTCGGCGCCCAGCATCTTGCCTTTGCCAAACGCTGCCTTGAACTTGGTGTTGTCCACCCGCGCATCGCCACGCGCCACCAGCAACAAGACCCGGCCGTCGTGCATGCGGAAAGCCAGCGTTTTGGCAATGCGCCCCGGCTCCACGCCGTGCGCCTGCGCAGCCAGCGCGACCGTGGCGGTGCTGACCTCCAGTTCGGTGATCTGCGGGTCCAGCCCGCGCTCGGCAAAAAACGCCCGTACCGATGCGATGCCCATGCGTGCGCTCCTACCGCCCGTTCAGGTTCCGCCCACGTAGGGGTTGTGTTGGCGCTCGTAGCCAAAGCTGCTCTCGGGCCCGTGGCCGGGGATGAACACGGTCTCGTCGCCCATGGGCCACAGCCGCTGCACGATGCTGCTGAGCAGGTCCGCATGGTTGCCGCGCGGAAAGTCGGTGCGCCCGATGCTGCCGGCAAACAGCACGTCGCCCACGAAGGCGCGGCCGATCTCGGGCGAATAAAACACCACATGGCCCGGCGTATGGCCGGGGCAATGGCGCACCTGCAGCACGTGTTCGCCCAGCGCCACGGTGTCGCCATCAAACAGCCAGCGCGTGGGCACAAAAGGCCGCGCCGGGGGAAAGCCGTAGCTGGCCGCGGCCTGGGGCAGCCCGTCGATCCAGAACTGGTCATCGGGGTGCGGTCCGCTGATGGGCAGCTGCAGCCGCTGCGCCAGCTCCGCCGTGGCCGCCGCGTGGTCCACATGGCCGTGGGTGATCCAGATCTGCTCCAGCGTCACGCCCAGGTCTTCGGTCGCCGCGATCAGCACGTCCAAATCGCCCCCCGGGTCAATGATGGCCGCGCGGTGGCTGGCATCGCACCAGACGATGGAGCAGTTTTGCTGAAAAGGTGTGACGGGGATGGTTTGGTAGCGCAGCATAGGCCGGGAGTTTCCCATAAGCCACTTGGGCGGGCTCGGCGGGCGAGGCCTTGAAACAGGGCATAGTTGGGGCATGTCTGTTGTCAACGCGCTTTCCGCACCCCGCACCCCCACCGTCCAAGACTTTGCCCGCATCGGCGGGCTGGAGGCTTTGTGCCGGGGGTGTACCTTGTCGGTGTTTCCGCTGGTGATGTACCGCGCCTTGGGCAGTGCGCAGTTGGTGTCGCAGATTTATTTCGCCATCGGGGTGGTGTCGCTGCTGACCGCGCTGACCGTGCCGGCGCTGACGCGGCGCTTTGCCCGGCGGCAGATTTATCTTTTTGCCACTGCGCTGTACGTGGTGGCAGCGCTGGCCGGGATGTTCGGGGGCTTATGGGTGAACGCGGCGCTGCTCTTTGCGGTGATGGCGGCGGCTATGTCCTTTGTGTGCTTTAACGCTTACGTGCTGGACCACATCGACAAAACCGATTTCAGCAAGCTGGAGACGCTGCGCCTGTTTTACGGCGGCGCGGGCTGGGTGGTGGGGCCTGCCCTGGGCGTGTGGTTGCTGTCGGTCTGGTCGGGCGCGCCCTTTGTGCTGCTGGCTTGCGCGGCCACGCTGATGGGCGTTTTGATCTGGCGCACGCCATTGGGCGAGGGCGCTTTTCAGGCTGCCGCGCCCTTGGCATCAGTGCGGGCTCCCCGGCGCGCGCATCCGCTGGCCATCGTGCAGCGCTTTTTTGCGCAACCGCGCATGGTCACGGGCTGGTTGATCCCGGCCATCCGCTCCTGCGCCTGGTGGTTGTACTTTGTGTACGTGGGCATTTTTGCGGTGGAGAACGGTCTGGGCGACCAGGTGGGTGGTGTGGCCAGTTCGATTGCCAATTTGGGCTTGTTTCTGGCGCCGCTGATGCTGCGCTGGATGCGCAGCCGTTCGGTGCGCATCGCGATCCGCGTGGGTTGTCTAGGCGGCAGCGTTTGCTTCTTTATCGCCACGCTGGCCGCGCCCTGGCCCTGGATGACGGTGGCGGCCTTGATTGCAGGAACCGTGTTTTTGGTGCTGCTGGATACCTCGGCGGGGCTGCCGTTTTTGATGGCGGTCAAGCCCTCGGAGCGCACCGAGATGTCGGCGGTGTATTCGAGCTTCCGGGATGTGTCGGGCATTATTTCGCCGGGTATCGCCTGGCTGGTGCTGCAGTTTTTCCCCATCGTTGGGGTGTTTGCGCTGGGCGGCGCGCTGCTGCTGGGGGCGTGGTGGGTGGCGGGGCAAATCCACCCTGAGCTGGGCACGCCAGCGACGCTGCGCAGTAGGCGCAGGGGCGGACTGTCTTAGTCTGGTTGCGCACTTTGACGCTGCCGCGCGAACGCATGAGGGCTCAGCTGATCGAAATGCTCTTGCGCCGACCAGTGTCTGTCTCTGCAAGCAGGACTTGACAAAGTAAACCATCTATTTACACTCAATGTGAATGATCTCAACGTTTAAGCACAAGGGCTTAGAGCTCTTTTTTATCAAAGGCAGCTACAAAGGCGTGCCTGCGCAGCACGGAGCCCGCATAGAGCGGATGCTGGACAGATTGGATGCGGCCCGCGAAGCCAAGGACATGGACTTACCCGGCTACAAATTCCATGCGCTCAAAGGTGACAGAAAAGGCGAGTTCGCGGTCTCTGTTTCCGGCAACTGGCGAATCGTCTTTGAGTTTGATGGTCAAGACGCAATAAATGTTAATTTGGAGGACTACCACTGATGAAGTCTCTACGAAACCCCAACCGCAAGCCCACACACCCTGGCGCTGTGCTGCGCGAAGATGTTTTGCCGGAACTTGGCTGGACCCAGGTTGAGCTAGCGAATAGGCTCATGGTCAGCCGACAAACCGTTTCTCAATTGCTGCATGAAGAGAAAGCCGTTACCGCTGAAATGGCCATCCGCATTTCCAGCACGGTGGGTGGAACACCTGAGAGCTGGCTCAGCATGCAGCAGGCCGTTGACCTGTGGGAAGCGGGGATTAAGCTCAAAAGCAATCCGGCGCTTGCGCCCTTGTTTCGCCAGGCGGGCATTGCTGCTTGAGACGCAAGCAGGCGCGCCAACCCGCTTGCTGAGTGCCATCGCTCAGACCGATTGTTTGCGCTTGATGTCAATCCGCCTACGCAGGTCGGCCATCAGCAGTTCGGCGTTCACCATATTGGGGTTGACGGCCACGGCGCGTTGCATCAGCTCCAGCGCCTTTTCTGGTTGGTCGCGCTCGGCCAGCATCTGCGCGTAGCCCGATAGTGCCCCGAAGTGCTTGGGCACGCGTTTGAGCACCTCTTCGCAATCCTGCATGGACAGCTCAAACTGCCCGACCATGAAGTACAGCGTGGCGCGTTTGTTCCAGGCTTCGGCGAAAGCGGGGCGCTTGGTGATGATGTCGCTGAAGATGCGAATAGCCTCCAGCACATTGCCCTCTTTCATCTCGGCGGTGCCGTCGCCATACAGGGTGTCAATCTCTTTGTCGCCGGTACGACCCCACATTTGCCAGACGGTGCCCAGGGCCACGTTGCGCAGAGCGGGCTCCTTGTCATGCAGGCGCGGAAGGACTGCGTCAGCGGCATCGGCGGTGCCGATGACGGCCAGCCGGTTCATGGCTTCAAAGCGCTGCTGCGGGTCGCTGTGGTTCAGCGTGCGCAGCGCCTGCTGCTGGGACATGGGTTCTTTGGCCTGTAATGCGGATGCTGGGAGCCATAAGGCCAATAGCCAGGCGATACAAACAAGTCGGGATAAGGGGTGAAAAGCGTGCGCCATAGTGGATCTCCAGTGGTGACAGAGTCAGCTTAACCCAAAAAAAACCCCCGCACTTGGCGGGGGTCTAGGCGCTTACCGTGGAACGGTTTAGTTGGCCCGCTTGGCGTAGGAGTCGGTCACAAAGACTCGGTAATCCGGCTTGATTTCCTGGATACGGCCTTGCTCTTTCAAGAACACGGCGGTCTCGGCCATGGCTTTGGCAGCGCCGCCGCCCAGCCATTTGGGGCCCACTTGTTCGGCTGCGGTCGGGAACACATACAAGGCCATGGCGGCGGGCACGTCCTTCGCGTCAGCTTTGGTCACACGGGCAATGGCTTTCACCTGGGCCGTGTCTGCTGTCCACGATGCTTTCTGGGCACGGTATTCGGTATCGGCCTTGTTCAAAGCCTTGACCAGCGCGACCATGAAAGCGTCGTTTTCAGCCGCCCATTTGCTGTTGACAGCGATACCGTCAAAAGTCGGGTAGCCCTTTTGGCCGATGGAGCCCGAGCTGGCAATCGATTTGCCGTTGGCTTTGATTCTGGACAGGACCGGGTCCCAGATGAAGGCCGCGTCGATGTCGCCGCGCTCCCAGGCCGCTGCGATTTCCGGCGGACGCAAGTTCAGCACGTTCACATCGTTGGCGTTCAGGCCTTCGAGCTTCATGGCAGCCATCAGCTGGTAGTGGGCGGTGGACACAAACGGGGTTGCGACTTTCTTGCCCTTGAGGTCTTTGACCGAATTGACGTTGCTGCCGTTGCGCGCGATCAGCGCCTCAGCGTCGGCGATGTCGTCCAGAATCCAGAACAGTTTGATGTCCTGGCCTTGCGTGACCGCAGCGGTCAGCGGGCTGGAGCCGACCTGGCCGATTTGCACATCGCCAGAGGCCATGGCTTTGATCACATCGCCACCGCCGCCGAACATGCGCCAGTTGATTTTGTAGCCGGTGGCTTTCTCCAGCTCGCCGGATTCGATCACGGCTTGGAAGGGCACCAGCATGTCCTGGTGCGCAAAGGTCACTTCTTTTTTCTGCGCGAAAACAGAGGTGCTGATCAGGGCCGCGCTGGCAGCCAGCAAAAGCCATTGGCGTTTATTGAATCTCATGAAAGTCTCCTGGTAAAAATTGTGAAGAACAAGGGGTACGAAGAACCGGGGGAACGGGGGAACGGGGAAAAACAGGGTGGACCTGTAGCGGGATGGCGGCACAGGAGCAGACTCATCATAGTGAATACACACCATTCAAACTGTTGTGAGGGCCGACGCCACCGCATGCCGGATGATTTGTCCGATGGCCTCGCAGTCCTTTTGCGAAAGCGACAGGGGTAAGCGCAGGTCACACAAACCGGCCAGCACGCGCTGGGCGCGGGGCAGGCTTTGTTCCTCACCGAAATAGCGCCAGTGCTGCCACACGCTGGTAAAGCCGACCGGCTCGTCAGCGCCAAACCATTTGACGTGCACGCCACTGCGCGCGCAGGCCGCCACGGCCGCTTGCATCTGCGCGCGGTCCATGTCCACCAGGCTGAATTGGAGCGAGCTGCCGACAAACTGCTCTTGCGGCGGGCGCAGCGGCAGGCGGATATGGGGCTCGCCCAGCAGCGCGTCGTGCAGCCAGTGGTAGCGCTGGTTCCAGCGCGCGCAGCGTTCCTTCAAGACCGCCCCCAATTGCGAGCGCGCCAGCGCGGCGGGCAAGTTGCCCATGCGCAGGCTGAAATTGGGCGTGTGGTATTTCCAGCGCTCAAACACCTCGGGGCCGGGCCGCGCGACGTGCGAGGCGTACAACATATAGCTGCCCGACAGCAGCACCGCCTGCGCCGCCAGATCGGCGTCATGCGTGACCAAGAGCCCGCCTTCGCCGCTATTGGCGTGTTTGTAGCTTTGCAGGCTGAAGCAGCCGGCCATGCCCCAGGTGCCGGTGGCCTTGCCGTTCCAGCCCGCGCCCATGGTGTGGGCGCAGTCTTCGATCAGGCGGATGCCGAACTCGGCGCACACGGCTGTGAGCGCCTCCATATCGCAGATGTGCCCGCGCATGTGCGAGAGCAGCAGCGTCTTGGCACCGCTGGCCTGGGCTTTGCGGCGCAAGTCGTCCAGATCGATCAACAGGTCATCGGTCACATCCACCAGCACCGGTACTGCGCCCGCGTGGGCAATCGCGCCCGGCACCGGCGCCAGCGTGAAGCAATTGCTCAAGACCTTGTCGCCCGGTCGCACACCGCTGCAGCGCAAGCGCGGCAAACATGGTGGAGCCGCAGGAATTCATCGCCACGCAATAGGGCATGCCGATCTCAGCGGCAAAGTCGGCCTCCAGCGCAGCGGCTTCGCCCGGCTTCGCCCCGGTTTCGCCGTAGCGGTGCAGCTTGGCGCTGTCCATCAGGGCCATGGCGGCTTGCACGCCAGCCGGGGGAATGGGTTCCTGCCAGGTCAGGTCGAGTTGCAGGTGTTCGGGGGTGGTGGCGTGGTTCATGGCAATGGGCTGGTAGGTGGCTCAGGCCGGGTGTGCGGATTGGATTTGCTGCATTGGATTTGCTGCCACAAGGCAACCGTAGCCTGCGCCAGTGCGGTGCTGCTGTCAATACAGCGTGCGTGCAAGGCAGCGGGGGCGCCTTGGAGTGCCATGGGCGCTTCGGTGCAAGCCAGGATGATGCCGTCTGCGCCCGCGTTCAGCATGGCCTGTATCGCACGCTCCAGCAGCGGCCCGGCATCTTGGGTGTTACCGGCCTTGACCATGGCTATGGCCGGTAGCACCCAGTCGTCCAAAGCCGCATCCGTCGGCGCGAGCAGGCTCAAACCGTGCGCCTGCAAAGCGGGCTCGAACAGACGGGTGGCCAGCGTCGCCCGCGTGGCCACCAGGCCGATGCGTGCGCCCCTGCCAAAGCGCTGCGCGGCTTGCGCACAAGCCACATCCACGATGGACGGAAAGGGCAGGGCGCAGCCCTCACGCAACTGCGCGTGCCAGTAATGCGCAGTGTTGCAGGCCATGACCAGCCCCTGCGCCCCGGCGGCAATCAGCCGGTCGCGCGCGGCCAGCAAAGCGGGTAGGGGCGAGGCACCGCCGTGCAGCAAAGCCGCAGGCCGCCCGGGAATGCGGGGGTCGCTGTGGATGAGCAGCGGCACATGGCCGGCATCATCTTGCGCGTCAGTGGCCGCGATCACCTTGGCGAAAAAGTCTGCCGTAGCCAGCGGGCCCATGCCGCCGAGCACGCCGATCACGCGAGCGCCCCCTTACAAAGTGCGCAGGGTGCGCAGCGTGGACCGGCGGCCCGCGTGTATGTCATGGCGCCATGTGTCCTTCAAAAGCGTGCATATAGCCGTACAAGCCGACTGCGCCGCCGGTGTGCAAAAACACGATGTTCTGGCCCTTGCGGTAATGGCCTTTGCGGACCAGGTCGATCAGCCCGGCCATGCCTTTGCCCGAATACACCGGGTCCAGCAAAATGCCCTCTAAGCGCGCCAGCATGGTGACGGCTTCCATCATGCTGGGCGTGGGAATACCGTAGCCCGCGCCGATGTAATCGCAGTTGGCGACCACTTTTTCGCGCGACACCGAACCGGGCACGCCCAGCAAATCTGCCGTTTGTTGCGCCAGCAGAAAAACCTTGTCTTCCTGCGGCTGGCGCGGTGCCCGCACGCCAATGCCGAGCACCGGAATCTGCGTGCGTGCGCCTTCCATGCCCACCACCAGCCCGGCCTGCGTGCCTGCGCTGCCAGTGGCATGCACCAGTTCGTCGATGTTCAGGCCCATGTTCATCGCCTGATCGGCGAGTTCCAGCGCGGCAGTCACATAGCCCAAAGCACCCAGCGCGTTGGAGCCGCCGCCGGGGATGATGTAGGTCTTGCGGCCCTTGGCACGCAGTTGCGCGGCCAGGTCTTCCATGGCGGCGTCCATTGGCGTGTTGCCCGGAACCTCGCTCACGTGCGCGCCATACAAATGGTCCAGAAACACATTACCGGAATGCTGGTAATCGGCGTGGCGGTAGCCGGTACGGTCTTCCAGAATGATGTGGCATTCCATGCCCATCTTGGCGGCGATGGCAGCGGTCTGGCGCGCGTGGTTGGATTGCGTGGCACCTTGCGTGATCAGGGTGTCGGCACCATGCTGTACCGCGTCGGCCACCAGGTATTCCAGCTTGCGGGTCTTGTTACCGCCCGTGGCCAGGCCGGTGCAGTCATCGCGCTTGATCCAGAGATTGCGGCCCGCCCAAAGCGGCGGTCAGGCGGTGCATGGGCTCCAGCGCGGTCGGGCCGTGGGTGATGCGGATGCGGGGGAATTTGGCGAGTTTCATGCGGTGGTCTCGTGGTCTGTAAAAAAGCTTGGTGGTCTGAAAAGATGTGCGGGCTTCAACTGTCGGCGCGGGTCTGGCTCCAGGACTCGGCGGGGTAGTCGTCCAACTGGCCCAGCGCAAATTGCTGATCGGGGAAAAAGGTGTGCAACCGGATGTCGCCGCTGCGGGCGTGGCCTTCCATGCCTTCCAGCCGCGATATGCGCGCGGCCACCGGGCCGACCGCTGCACCCGCCGCGCGGTCCAGGCGTTGCCAGGTCAAGGTCTTGATGAACTTGCCCACCGACAGGCCGCCCGAGTAGCGCGATGCGCCCCGCGTGGGCAGGATGTGGTTGGGGCCGCTGCATTTGTCGCCATAGGCCACCGTGGTGTTCTCACCCAAAAACAGCGAGCCGTAATTGCGCAGGTTTTTCAGCCACCAGTCCAGGTCATGCGCCATCACCTGAACGTGTTCGCTGGCGTAGCGGTCGCTCAGGGCGACGGCCTCTTCGGGGGTGTCTACAAGGGCTACTTCGGCGTAATCGCGCCAAGCGGCGGTGGCGGCACTGCGGGCCGGCTCGGGCAGGGCGGCAATCGCTGCCGGTGCGCGCGCAATCACCTGCTTCGGCCAAGTTGGCGCGAGGTGCTGATCAGCCACACCGGCGAGTCCGGCCCGTGCTCGGCCTGGCCGATCAGGTCGGCGGTGACGATGTCGGGATCCGCGCTGTCGTCGGCAATCACCAGCGACTCGGTGGGGCCCGCCACCACGTCAATCCCCACCTGCCCGAACAGCAGGCGCTTGGCTTCGGCCACGTAGCGGTTGCCAGGGCCTACGATGATGTCCGCCGCCTTGCCCGAAAACAAACCCTGCGCCAAAGAGGCAATCGCCTGCACCCCGCCCAGGGCCAGCACGACGTCCGCGCCGCTGAGTTGCAGCGCATACAAAATGGCCGGGTGGATGCCGTGCGCGCCGTGTGCCGGGGTGGCCGCCACGATGTTCTGGACGCCGGCTACCTTGGCCGTGCCCACGCTCATGATGGCGCTGGCCGCGTGGGCGTAGCGCCCTCCGGGCACGTAGCAACCCGCCGTCTGGCAGGGGATGAGGCGCTGCCCGGCGCGCAGACCGGGCATGAATTCGACATCGAACTCTTGCATGGACGCGCGCTGCTGCCGGGCAAAGTCGGTCACGCGCTGGTGGGCAAAGCGGATGTCGTCTTTCACGCCCTGCGCCAGGGCTTTTTCGGCGCGCGCGAATGCCTCGGGTCCGAGCACGATGGGCCCGTCCCAGCCGTCCAAGGTATGGGCGTAAGCGCGCACCCGGTCTTCGCCGCCGATGCGGATTTCGCGCAGCATGGTTTGCACCGTCTCAGTGGTCGAGGCGTCGGTGCTTTGGGCTGTCAGGGTCGCGGTCTTGAGGTAGTGCGTAGGCATAAGCGTGCTTCGGTGTGGGTGGCGACCATGATAGGCAAGCTTGTCACAGACCCATCAGGCCAGATTTTGATCGTCTGCAAATGCCGCGCTGCCAAGTGTCAGGCAGAGCACGGACGGTTGGTGGACAAATCATGCGTGTTGTTAACAATCTAGTCAATAAATATTTAACAATTTAGCTTCTTATTGGGGTAAATCCTAGGAACGATGAAACCTCAAACGCGGGTTTCTACGCATTTTCGTGGGGGAATATCGTTAACAAATCAGGCAGATGCGGGTTTTGACCAGACAATCACGGCTTTATCTGCCTAGCGAAGAGAGTTTTCCCCATGTTGACGATGGTCAATCAGGACGATGCGGAGGAAGCGCGCATCGTTGAACGCATTTACGAAGCCGTCATGGACCAGCGCCTGGCGCCCGGGGCCAAGCTGTCCGAGGCGGCGCTGTGCGAGGCCTTCGGTGTCGGGCGCATGCGGATCCGCCGCAGCCTGCTGATTCTGGCCAGCCGCGAGGTCGTGGAATTGCAGCCTAACCGCGGCGCGTATGTGGCGCAACCTTCAGCGGAGCAGGCGCGCGAAGTGTTTGAGGCCCGGCTGCTGATCGAGCCGCCGCTGGCCCGGCTGGCAACGCAGCGCATCAAACGTGCTGGTATCAAAGCACTGGAAGTCCATCTGGGTAAAGAAGCCGCTGCGCACAAGGCCGGCAACCGGCGCGAAGCCATCCGGCTGTCGGGCCAGTTCCACGCCGCGCTGGCCCAGGTGGCCGATAACACCGTGACGCTGCGCATCGTCAAAGACCTGATCACCCGCAGCTCCATCATCATTGCCATGTACGGCGACGCCGGTTTCAGCAACTGCCGCGACGATGAACACAACGCCATCGTCGCCGCCCTGCGCGCGGGCAATGCCGACCAGGCCGAAGCGCTGATGCGCGCGCACCTGGGCCATATCAAAGACCACTTGCAGCCGGGTCGCCAGGCCCTGCAAACCCATGATTTGGTGGCGCTGTTTGGTAACGGTAAAAGTGATGGCAAGCGCGCCTAGCTTGGCGCAACCCCCTATCTGTTGTATCTGTCAAACCGCCCATGCATTTCTACGAGCCCCGCAATGGCCACGGCCTGCGCCACGACCCCTTCAACGCCATCATCGCCCCCCGGCCCATAGGCTGGATTTCCACCTGTTCCGAGGACGGCAAGCCCAACCTCGCGCCCTACAGTTTTTTCAATGCATTCAATTACACGCCGCCGCTGATCGGCTTCTCCAGCCTGGGTGACAAAGACAGCGTGCGCAACGCCCGTGCCACCGGCGAGTTTGTCTGGAACCTGGTGAGCCGCCCGCTGGCCGAGGCCATGAACCAGAGCTGCGCACCCGTGCCGCACGGCGTGAACGAGTTTGAGCTGGCCGGGCTGCAAACCGCAGCCTCGCGCCTCGTCAAAGTGCCCCGCGTGGCCGCCAGTTTGGTGGCCATGGAATGCAAAGTCACGCAGATCATCCAGCTGCAAAGCCATGCCGGCACGGCGCTGAGCACCTGGCTGACCATGGGTGAGGTGATCGCGGTGCATATCGATGACAGCCTGATTGAAGAGGGTATCTACCAGACGGCAAAAGGCCAGCCCGTGATGCGAGCGGGTGGGGCCGGTGACTACTTCACCCTGGACCCCGACCGCCTGTTTCGCATGTCCCGGCCCGGCTGAGTCAGAATCGTCGCCCGTCCCCCTGTTTATTGCTCTGAAAGTATTCCATGCGCGCCCTGTTGCTCCACAAAGAACCCGTATTCAACGCAAGCGTCGCTGACATTGCTGCCCCGGATTTATCCGCTGGCGAAGTGCGTGTCGGCGTCGACTACTCCACGCTCAACTACAAAGACGGTCTGGCGATTACCAACGCCGCGCCGGTGGTCCGTTTGTGGCCCATGGTGGCGGGTATTGATGGGTCGGGCACGGTGCTGGAATCGCAGCATCCGGACTGGAAGGCGGGCGATGCCTTTGTGCTCAATGGCTGGGGTGTGGGCGAGACGCATTGGGGCTGTCTGGCCGAGCAGGCCTGCCTGAAGGGCGATTGGCTGGTGCGCCGCCCGGCGGCCTTCAGCGCCCGCCAGGCCATGGCCATTGGAACCGCGGGTTACACCGCCATGCTGTGTGTGATGGCGCTGGAGCGCCACGGCGTCCAACCGGGTGATGGCGAGGTGCTGGTCACCGGAGCCAGCGGCGGCGTGGGCAGTGTGGCCGTGGCGCTGTTGTCGAGCCTGGGCTACCGCGTGGTTGCCAGCACCGGCAAGCTGAGCGAGACCGCGTATTTGCAGGCCTTGGGCGCGCACGAAGTCATAGACCGCGCGGCCCTATCGGCAGCCGGTAAACCCATGCAGGCCGAGCGCTGGGCTGCGGTGGTGGACAGCGTGGGTTCGCACACCCTGGCCAACGCGCTGGCGCAAACCCGCTACGGCGGTGCGGTGGCCGCCTGCGGGCTGGCGCAGGGACGCGATTTGCCGACAACGGTGGTGCCCTTTATTTTGCGCAACGTGGCGCTGCTCGGCGTCGATTCGGTGATGGCACCGCGTGCGCTGCGCCAAACGGCCTGGGACCGGTTGGCGCGTGATCTGGATAGCGCCAAACTGGAATCCATGGTGGAAGAAATCAGCCTCGACCAGGCGGTGGAAAAAGCCCAGGCCTTGATGGCCGGACAGGTGCGGGGGCGCATCGTGGTCAAGATCTGACCGGGCGTTCGATTGCCGGGTCTTCATGCAAAAAACCATGGGTATTTTTTTGCTTGTTTCTGCGCTGGTCGGCGCTGGCGGCTGGGCCCTGTTGACCCCCGACATCGATCGCCCAAGCCTGGAGGCCAAGTACCTGGCCGCACCGGGTGACATGGTCACGGTAATGGGCAACAGCCTGCATGTACGCGACAGCGCGCCGCAGGCCGCGCCGGATAAGCCGGTCCTGCTCTTGCTCCATGGCTTTGGTGCCAGCTTGCATACCTGGGATGTTTGGACCGCGCAACTGTCACAGCACTTCCGCGTGCTGCGGATTGACCTGCCGGGCAGCGGTCTGAGCGGGCCTGACGCGCAGGGCGACTACAGCGACACCCGCACCATCGCGCTGCTGCTGGCGCTGATGGACCAGCGCGGTATTGCGCGCGCCAGCATCATCGGCCACTCGATTGGCGGGCGCATCGCTTGGACCCTGGCGGCCAGCCACCCGACCCGCATCGATAAGTTGGTGTTGCTGGCGCCCGATGGCTTTGCCAGCCCCGGCTTTGCCTACGGCAGCGCGCCCGAGGTGCCCGCCACCATGGGCCTGATGCGCTACACCTTGCCGCGCTGGATGCTGCGCAGCAACCTGCTGCTGGCCTACGCCGACCCGGCCACACTGAGTGACGATTTGCTGACCCGCTATTACGAACTGATGCTGGCCCCCGGATCCCGCGCCGCCATGCTGGCGCGCATGCAGCAAACCGTGCTGGTCGACCCGGTGCCCTTGCTGCGCCGCATCACTGCGCCGACGCTGCTGGTTTGGGGCCGGCAAGACGGCATGATTCCGTTTGCCAACGCCGCTGACTACCAACGTGAGATTCCGCGCACTACCTTGCTGGCGCTCGACAACATGGGCCATTTGCCGCATGAAGAATCCCCCCAACGCGCACTCCCGGCGGTCGAACAGTTTTTGATGGAGCCCTCCCGTGACTGATTCCGTCGTCAACGACGCCGCTGCCTGATGTGCTTGATCGCCTGGAACTGGCAGCCCGGCCAAGGCTTGCTGCTGCTGGCCAACCGCGACGAGTTTTACGCCCGCCCCACCCAGCCGCTGCACCGCTGGCCGGACGCGCCGGTGTTGGCAGGAAAAGACCTGCAAGGCGGCGGAACCTGGCTGGGCCTGGGCCGGGGAGGGCGCTTGGCGGCGCTGACCAATGTGCGCGACCCGCGCCAGTTCCGCGCCGATGCGCCAACGCGGGGTGCGCTGGTGGCGGACTTCTTGCGCAGCGATGTAAGCGCTCGCAGATCTACTTGGAGGCTGTGGCCCCACAAGCCGCCGCATTCAACCCCTTCAACCTGCTCCTCTTCGACGGCAAGAGCCTGCTCGGCTTTGAGAGCCAGGGCGCACAAACGCGGGCATTTGCCGCCGGTGTGAACGGCGTATCGAACGCCCGGTTCAACACCCCCTGGCCCAAGTTGCAGCGTCTGACGCAAGCTCTCCATGAGCAGGGCATGCCCGCCGTGGTCGATCCAAATGCCTTGCTGCCGCTGCTGACCGACGCCCAAACTGCCACTGACGCGCAATTGCCCGACACCGGGGTGCCGCTGGAAACCGAGCGCGCCTTGTCGGCTGCCTTCATCCGCATGCCCGGCTACGGCACCCGTGCCTGCAGCATCGTCCACATTCAGGGGCAACAGACGCACATCTGGGAGCAGGAGTTTGATGAGAATGGGGCGGGGGCCTTGCGCTTTATGGCAAATACCTAGTCGTACCAAGCCCTGACAAGTCCATACTGCAGGCTCAGCCAAGGGCGCGCACGGCCCTTATTTGCCCAACCAACCCTATTAGCCCCTCACCCAGGAGACGCCATGAAATTCGAAACCCAAGCCGTCCATGCCGGCCAGTCGCCCGACCCCACCACCAAGGCGGTTGCCACGCCGATTTACCAGACCGTGGCCTATGCGTTTGACAGCGCGCAGCATGGGGCCGATTTGTTTGACCTGAAAGTCGCAGGCAACATCTACACCCGCATCATGAATCCCACCCAGGCGGTTTTGGAGGCGCGGGTCGCCGCGCTGGAAGGCGGTCTGGCGGCGCTGGCGGTGGCCTCTGGTCAAGCGGCTATCACCTACGCGATTCAGACCATTGCCGAGGCAGGCGACAACATCGTCTCGTCCAGCGCTTTGTATGGCGGAACCTACAACCTGTTCGCCCACACCTTTCCCCAGTACGGCATCGAAACCCGTTTTGCCGATTACCGCAAGCCCGAGAGCTTCGAGCCTTTGATCGACAGCAAGACCAAGGCGATCTATGTGGAGTCGCTGGGCAATCCGCAAGGCAACGTCACCGACATCGCCGCCATGGCCAAGGTCGCGCACCGCCACGGCATTCCGCTCATCGTCGACAACACCGTGCCCAGCCCTTATCTCTGCCGCCCCATTGAGCACGGCGCCGACATCGTGGTGCAGTCGCTCACCAAATACCTGGGTGGGCACGGCAACAGCATTGGTGGGGCCATCATCGACTCGGGCAAATTTCCCTGGGCCGAGCACAAGGCCAAGTTCAAACGCCTCAACGAGCCCGACGTCAGCTACCACGGCGTGGTCTATACCGAGGCGCTGGGCGCAGCCGCCTTCATCGGGCGCGCCCGTGTGGTGCCGCTGCGCAACATGGGCGCGGCGATTTCGCCCTTCAATGCCTTCCTGATTCTTCAGGGCATCGAAACCCTGCCGCTGCGCATGGACCGCATTTGCGAGAACACCATGGCGGTGGCTAAGTTCTTGAAGGCGCACCCCAAAGTGACCTGGGTCAACTACGCCGGCTTGCCCGACCATCCCGACCACGCGCTGGTGCAGTCGCTCATGGGTGGGCGCGCCTCCGGTTTGCTGACCTTTGGCGTGCAAGGCGGGCGGGCTGCGGGCGAGCGATTCCTGGACGCGCTGCAACTGTTCACCCGCTTGGTCAATATCGGCGACGTCCGTTCACTGGCGACCCACCCGGCCTCCACCACCCACCGCCAGCTCTCGCCTGAGGAGCTGATCCGCTCCGGTGTCAGCGAAGAAACCGTGCGCTTGTGCGTGGGCATTGAACACATTGACGACCTGCGCGACGACCTGACGCAGGCGCTGGCAGCCGCTTGAACACTTGCGGGGCCGGTGCCTCAGACCGCCCCTTTTTGGGTAAACCGTGAACCCTATTGAACAGGCTGCGGCCGCCTTCCCTGCGTTCGGGCTTGCCGTGGCCCACCATGAAGCGGGCGACCTGGCAGCCGCGCGGGCCGCGTACCTGCAGGTGATGGACCAGCCCCAGCTGACGGGTTTGTGCCTGCACCAGCTGGGTGTGCTGGCCGCTGCCCGGGGCGATCACCGGGTGGCCGCCGATTTGTTCAGCCGCACGCTGGCCATCGCACCGCTGCCCATGGTTTACGCCAATCTGCATGCCGCGCAAGACCTGGTTGGCGACCGAGGCCGGAGCCACGGCAACGCTGATCGATCTGGGTTGCTTTTTGCAGTTGCACAAGCTCCATGCCGACGCGGTGCCGGTCTACCGCAAGGTACTGGAGCGCGACCCCCTGAGCTACCCCGCCTATGCCAACCTGGGTAACGCATTCGCCTGGCTGGGTGAGTTGCCGCAAGCCGCCCAGCACCTGAGCCGCGCTGTGGTGCTGTGGTCGCGGGTGTTCCCGGAAGCATCCGGTCTGCCGCAGGATTTATTTCAATTAATCAATAGCTTAGCCAGCGAATCGAATCTATTACATCCAATGCCGTCCGGCTTACCGCATGGGCCGATTCAGAAAATAGAGGAATTGCTGACCACCCTGGGCAAAGTGTTTGGCGAGCTGGAGATACCCGACGCTGCTCTGCACTGTTTCCGCCAATCGGTGGCCCTGAGCCCCGGCTACGCGCTGGGGCATTGGAATCTGGCGGCCGAACTGTTATGCCGCATGGACTTTGAGGCCGGTTGGGCCGCCTACGAATGGCGTTGGCGCTGGCCCGAATTTCCAGAGCTTCACCGGGCACTGGGCTTGCCGGTCTGGCGGGGCGAGCCCCTGGCAGGCAAACGCATCTACGTCTGGGGCGAGCAGGGTTTGGGCGACTCGCTGCAGTTCGCACCCTTGGCGGCGCAGCTGCCCGCCCTCGGTGCCGAGGTCATCTTGGAGGTGCCTGCCAGCCTGGTTCGCTTGTTGGCCCACAGCTTCCCCGGGCTGCGTGTGGTGCCGCGCCCGGACAGCCCCGAGCGTTTGTCTTTTGACGAGCGGCTCGACTACGTGATTCCCCTGATGAGCCTTCCCCTGCGCCTGGGCTTGCGCCCGCAGGCGCTGCCTTTGGCCCGCGCCTACCTGCGTCCGCCCGAGGGCGAGGCACCGGCCGGTCTGCAACAGCCCGGCACCAATGGCAGGCCCCGCGTCGGCTCTGGTGTGGGCCGGTCAGCCGCGCCACGCCAACGACCACCGCCGCTCCTTGCCCGCATCGGCATTGACCGCGCTGCTGCAAGTCGACACGGTGAACTGGTTTTCACTCACGGTCGGTGCCCGCCAGGCCGATATTGCGGGGCGGTCCGATATCGTTGATCTGGCCCCAGCGCTGGGCGACTTTGCCGACACGGCGCGCGCGGTAGAAGGTCTCGATTTGGTGATCACGGTGGACACCGCCGTTGCGCATCTGGCCGGTGCCATGGGCAGGCCGGTCTGGCTGCTGCTACCCAAAGTCGGCGACTGGCGCTGGGGCCGCAGCGGCGATACCACGCCCTGGTACCCGGCCACGCGTATCTTCCGCCAAAGCCGCGTGGGCGATTGGTCGGATGTGTTGGAACAGGTGGCGCAGGCGTTGGAGCGAGGGGAGTCGGCCAAGTAGCGGGGAGTTTCCCCCCACAATGCACCATGCCCTTCCCCGACCCCGCGACCCAAAGCGCCGTGCTGCTCACCGTGCGGCTGGCGGCGTGTACCACGCTGCTCTTGCTGCTGATTGCCACGCCGCTGGCCTGGGTGTTGGCGCGCAGCCGGGCGCGCTGGAGTGCGGTGCTGGGGGCGGTGGTGGCTTTGCCGCTGGTGCTGCCGCCTACCGTATTGGGTTTTTATGCGTTGATGGCCATGGGGCCGCAGGGCTGGTTGGGGCAGTTGACGCAGAGCCTGGGGCTGGGAACGCTGGCTTTCACTTTCACCGGTTTGCTGCTGGGCTCGGTGGTCTATTCGCTGCCCTTTGCGGTGCAGCCGATCCAGCACGCGTTTGAGGCCATGGGGCCGCGGCCTATGGAGGTGGCGGCGACTTTGGGGCTGCCGCCTTTTGAGGCCTTTTGGCGCGTGGCGCTGCCGATCGCGCGGCCGGGTTTTGCGGTGGCGGCGGTGCTGAGTTTTGCGCATACGGTGGGCGAGTTCGGGCTGGTGCTGATGATTGGCGGCAACATTCCCGGGCAGACGCAGGTGATCTCCACCTTGATCTACGGGCACGTCGAGGCCATGGAGTACCCGCAGGCGCACGCGCTGGCGCTGGGCATGGTGGGTTTTGCCTTTGTGGTGCTGCTGGCCCTGAGCGTGATCAAGCGCCGCGCACCGCGCCTGGTGGCCTGAAGGCGGGCAGGGCGGTTCTATGCACGCGGCACACACGGTTTCTGAGGCCCACATCCGCTTGCGGCTGGCGCGCGCGGGCTTTGTGCTCGATGTGGACCTGCGCCTGCCGGGGCGGGGCATCACGGTCTTGTTCGGGCCATCGGGTTCGGGCAAAACCACCTTGCTGCGCTGCGTGGCCGGGTTGGAGCGCGCCAGCGATAGGCCTGATGCGCATGTGACCATGGCCGGTGCCGTGTGGCAGGACGCGGCCAGCGGCGTGTTTGTTCCGACGTGGCAGCGTTCGCTGGGCTATGTGTTTCAGGAGGCCAGTTTGTTGGAGCATCTGGATGTGCGTCAGAACCTGGCTTTCGGGCTGCGCGGTGTGCGCAGCGACGGGGCGGCGCATGCGGGCCTGCAAGAAGCCGTTGCGCTGCTGGGTATTGGCAGCCTGTTGGAGCGGCGGGTGGACACGCTGTCCGGCGGCGAGCGCCAGCGGGTGGCGATTGCGCGGGCGCTGGCGCGCCAGCCGCGCGTGCTGTTGCTGGACGAGCCGCTGGCGGCGCTGGACCGCACCCGCAAGCAAGACATATTGCCCTGGCTGGAGGCGCTGCGCGACCGCTTGCAAATCCCCATGCTGTATGTCACCCACGCCATGGACGAGGTGGCCCGGCTGGCTGACACGCTGGTGCTGCTGGAGGCCGGGCAGGTACGCGCCTGCGGCCCGGTGGCCGAGGTGATGTTGCAGCACCTGGCTGCGGGTGGTGACGAGGCGGGCGCGTTGCTCGAGGCCACGGTGCGTGGGCGCGATGCCACCTGGAAACTCGCCGAGGTGGTGTTTGACGGCGGCAGCCTGTGGCTGCGCGACAGCCCGGCTTTGGAACCGGGGCGCAGGGTGCGCGTGAGGGTGCTGGCGCGTGATGTGAGCCTGGCGCTGGCTGCGCCTGCGGGCACCAGCATCCAGAACCAACTGGCTTGCACGGTGGAATCGGTCACGCCTGACGCCCACCCCTCGCAGGTGCTGGTGCAGCTGCGCTGCGGCGGCGCAAGTGTGCTGGCGCGGGTTACGGCGCGCTCGGCTGCGCAACTGGAGCTGGCGGCGGGCCGGACGGTCTGGGCCCTGGTGAAATCCGTCGCCTTGGTGGAGTAGGGACGAAGTGCGGGGCAGCTAGTCGTCGTGCCCGCGCACCGGGCCGCGCAGGCTTTTGGTTTGGGCGCGCACGCCTTTGGTCTCTAGCCGCCGCTGTTTCGAGCCGTAGGTCGGTTTGGTGGCGCGCCGTGGCGTGGGGGGTATGGCCACGCTGTTGACCAGCTCGTGCAGGCGCATGAAGGCGTCGAGCCGGTTTTTGTCCTGGGTGCGAAAACGCTGGGCCTTGATGATGAGCACGCCCTCGCTGGTGATGCGGGCATCGCGCAGTGCGAGCAGGCGCTCTTTGACGCCCTCAGGTAGGCTGGAGGCGGGGATGTCAAAGCGCAAGTGGATGGCGCTGGAGACTTTGTTGACGTTTTGCCCGCCCGCGCCCTGCGCCCGGATCGCGCTGGTCTGGACTTCGGACTCGTCGATAAGAAGCGGTTCGCGTAAAGCTGGGGTGGTGGCCATGGCGGAGAAACTACACTGCGTACCGCCCGTATTGGACACCCTCAACCCACCCCAAGGAGCCCGCCATGGCCAAAGGTCAGCAAAAATCCACCAAAGAAGCCAAAAAACCCAAGAAAGACAGCGCACCGCCCAAGCCCATGTCGCCCGGTTTTGAGCCGATTCGCGCCACGGTCACCACGGCCATCATGCCGCGCGGCAAGGCCAAGAACAAACCGGCTTAGTGCAGCTCCAGGAGATTTTGTACACCCAGGGTTTCGGCACCCGGCGCGTCTGCGC
This sequence comes from Rhodoferax sp., assembly GCA_964203415.1. Taxonomy (GTDB): domain Bacteria; phylum Pseudomonadota; class Gammaproteobacteria; order Burkholderiales; family Burkholderiaceae_C; genus Allorhodoferax. The sequence goes on along the minus strand of CAXNME010000013.1, from coordinate 13,408 downwards.
CGGGCTGGTGCAACAGGGCTGGGTGCAGGTGTATGCGCCCGGGGACGACGGCAAGCCGCAAGCCTGCACAGACCCTTCGAACGCGTTCGAGCCAGAGGGTTTGCGCTTCCGCGTGCAGGGTCGCGATTGGCCTTATGCGCAGCGCGCCTACATCGTGCTGAACAAGCCAGCGGGTACCGAGTGCTCGCAAAAGCCCTCGACCTACCCCAGTATTTATTCGCTGCTGCCTGCGCCTTTGCGCACGCGTCCGCAAAAAAGCGCGGTGCAGGGTGTGCAGGCCGTGGGGCGCTTGGACCAGGACACCACGGGCATGTTGCTGTTGACCGACGACGGGCAGTTCATACACCGCATGAGCTCACCACGCCACCATGTGCCCAAGGTCTACGAGGTGACGGTGAAGCATCCGCTGGATGCCATACAGACCGAGCGCCTGTTGGCCGGTGTGGTGCTCGACGATGACCCCAAGCCCGTGCGCGCTGCCGCATGCGAAGCGATGGGCGCGCACCATCTGCGTTTGACCTTGACCGAAGGCAAGTACCACCAGGTCAAACGCATGGTGGCAGCCGTGGGTAACCGGGTGGAAGCACTGCACCGCTCGCGCATCGGCCGTTTGGATTTGCCGCATCGATTTAGCGCCCGGTGCGTGGCGCTGGTTGACTGCGGCAGAGTTGGTCGCGGTGGCTTCGGCCTGAGCCGTTGTCGGTACGGCAAGGTGCCGGGTGGAAGCTAAACTGCGCCGGTATGCAAAAAAGAATTCGTTGGTGCCTGCTGGCCGCAGTGGGCTGGTGGTGTTTGGCTTGGTCGGCGGTCAGCAATCCCTCTTCAATTGCGAAGTCTGAGGTACCGCCTGCGAATGCGGTGACTGCCGCCAAGGTGCCAGCGCCGATTTTGGTTCTCAACTCCTTAAGCGCCAGCGTCAGCGTCATCGACACCCAGCGCTGGGTCGAGACCAAAAGGGTGCCAACCGGCAAAGAGCCGCACCACCTGTACATGACACCGGATGAAAAATCGGTCATCGTGGCCAACGCGGTCGGTAATTCACTCACCTTTTTAGATCCGCGCACCGGCGATGTGCAACGCACGGTACAGAACATCTCCGATCCCTACCACCTGCGCTTTTCGCCTGACATGAAGTGGTTGGTCATTGCGGGCAATCGGCTCAACCATGTCGACATATACCGGTGGAGCGCGGGCGAGCTCACGCTGGTTAAAAGCATTGCGACCGGCAAAACCCCCAGCCATTTATGGATCGACTCCAAGAGCACCGTGGCCTACGCCACCATGCAAGAGAGCGATGAACTGGTTGCGATTGACCTGGCAAGTCAAGCCTTGAAGTGGCGCATCAAAACAGGCTTTTTGCCAGCCGATATTTTTGGCACGCCGGACGACAAAAAGCTGCTGGTTGCACTCACCGGTGCGCGCGGCGTCGAGGTCTACGACGTGAGCGGTGCCAAGCCCGTATTCGTCAAAACGCTGACCACCGGCGCTGGCGCGCATGCGTTTCGCAGTCTGGGCGACAAGCAGCATGTTTTTGTCAGCAACCGGGCAGCCAACTCGGTCAGCAAAATTGATTACCTCAGCATGCATGTGGTGGACACCTTTGATGCGCCCAGCGGCCCCGATTGCATGGACTTGTCGGCCGACGGCCGCTATTTGTACGTGGGCTCGCGCTGGGCCAACAAACTCACGGTGATCGATCTGACTACCCGTAAAGTGGTGCGCAAGGTCAAGGTCGGCAAGTCACCGCACGGGGTATGGACGCTCGACCACAAAGCACGCTGATGCGGCTGCCTGGCCTGTTGTGCACGGGCCTGCTGCTGTGCTGCAGCGCCGGGTTGGTGCAGGCAGCCACGGCCTGCAAAAAGCCGGTTTACCTGACGCTGGATACCGGCCACATGGAGGTAGCACCGCTGATCGCCGAAGTGTTGCAACGCCACCAGGTCAAAGTCACTTTTTTTGCCGCCGACGAAGCCAGCAAAACCGGTGACGGCAGTCTGGGCACGCATTGGGCACCCTGGTGGAAGGCGCGTGCTTCGGAAGGCCATGCCTTCGCCTCGCATACGCTGGACCATGTGTACTGGCGTGCCGATTTGCCAGACGGGCGGTTTCGGGTGCGCCCCAGCGCCGGGCCGCAGGCGGGCCAGACCCAAACCTGGACCTCTGCCCAATATTGCGCCGCGCTCGATGCAGCATCCAAGCGTTTGCAAACCCTGACCGGGGTCGCGCCCTTGCCGCTGTTTCGCGCGCCCGGGGGCAAGACCTCTGCGCGGCTTGCTGGAGGCGGCGCGCGCCTGCGGTTACGCCCATGTGGGCTGGGCGCAGACCGGTTTTTTAGGCGACGAATTGCCCAGCGAACGCTTTAGCAATCCACAGTTGCTGGCCAAAGCTTTGCGGGACATCCGGCCCGGCGACATCCTGATGGCCCATCTGGGCATCTGGTCGCGCAAAGACCCGTGGGCACCGGCGGTGCTCGAGCCCTTGATTACCGGGCTGCAGGCCAAGGGATTTTGTTTTGAGACTTTGCGCGCACACCCGGGTTACCAGGACTGGCTGAGCACCCACCCGAAGTAAGCTATGGTTTGCGCGCGCAGACAGCCTCTATGGACGTACTCACCGACACCTTTGACCTCATCCACCAGGCCTTTTTTGAAGGGCTGGTGCAGCCGTTTTTGATGGCCATTGGTTGGGGCGGCTATTTGGAGCGGGCCTTTGAGGGCTCGATGTGGATGCTGTTCGGTATCGGGCAAATTCTGGTGCTGCTGCTGGTGCTCGGACCGATGCAGCGCTGGCGTCCAGTGGAGCCGGTCACCGACACCGCCACCGTACGCACCGATGTGCTGTACACCCTGATTCACCGCCTGGGCTTCTTCAAGCTGGGTATGTTTTTTTTACTGGAGCCCTTCATGGACGGGCTCATGGGGCAGATGCGCGTGTGGGGTTGGGTGCCGCCGCAACTCGACAACATCTGGCCCGGGGTGACAGACCAGGCGCTGGTCAGTTTTTTTCTGTACCTGCTGGTGTTCGATCTGGTGCATTACGGCATCCACCGCGCCCAGCACCAGATCGGCTGGTGGTGGAAACTGCACGCGCTGCACCACGCCCAGCGCCAGATGACCATGTGGTCCGACAACCGCAACCATGTGCTGGACGACGTGCTGACCAGCGCTTTGCTGGCCTTGTGCGCACAGCTCATTGGCCTACCGCCTGGGCAGTTCGTGGTGTTGGTGGTCTTGACCCAGCTGAGCGAAAGCTTGCAGCATGCCAATTTGCGCCTGGATTTCGGACGCTGGGGCGAGCGGCTGTGGGTCAGCCCGCGTTTTCACCGGCTGCACCACCGCATTGGCGACGGCCACGAAAGCATGCAGGCGGGCACCGGACGGGTGGTGCTGGGCGGCCACAACTTTGGCGTGTTGCTGCCTTGGTGGGACATGCTGTTTGGCACCGCCAACTTCAAGCCCGGCTACGGCCCCACCGGCGTGCGTGACCAGGTGGAGCAGGGTCGCCGCTACGGCGAGGGCTTTTGGTCCCAGCAGTGGCTGGGCTTGCAGCGCTTGCGCAACCGGGCCTGAGCGTGGACAGCGCACCGAACACTCTGCGGGCGGTGCTGGATGCTTTTTGGCGGGCGGCGTGGTACTGCCTGCATCCCCGCGTCATGCTTTTGTCGCTGCTGCCCGTGCTGGTGAGCGGTGGCTTGGCCTTTGTGCTGGGGCATTTGTTTTGGGCGGATGCGATTGAGGCGCTGGGCGGCTGGCTGGAGTCGTCGGTCACCCTCACGGTGTTGTGGGGTTGGCTGGAGGCCGTGGGTTTGCCGCGGCTCAAAGCGGTGTTGCCGCATGTGATCTTGCTGCTGCTATTGACACCTGCCGTGGTTGTCGTGTCGCTGGCAGCCGTGTCTTTTTTGATGGCGCCGGCTCTGGTGCGGCTGGTCGCGGGCAAGCGTTTCCCCGACCTGCAGATGTTGCATGGCGCGCCGTGGTGGCACGGCGTGTTGTGGACCCTGTGGTCGGCGGTGCTGGCGGTGTCGGCCATGGTGATCAGCTTGCCGATGTGGATGATTCCGCCCTTGCTGCTGGTGCTTCCGCCGCTGATTTGGGGCTGGCTGACCTACCGGGTGATGGCCTTTGACGCCTTGGCGCAGCACGCCAGCGCCGACGAGCGCCGCGCCGTGATGGCGATCCACCGATACACGCTGCTGGGAATGGGTATCGTGGTCGGTTTGATGGGTGCGGGGCCGAGTCTGATTTGGTCTACCGGCCTGATGACGATTGCCCTGGCACCTTTGCTCTTGCCGGTTTCGATGTGGCTGTACGTGCTGGTGTTTTCTTTTGCGTCACTTTGGTTTGTTCATTTTTGTCTTTCTGCTTTGCAGGCCTTGCGGCAACGCGCCGCGCCAGCCCCTGTGCAACCCGATCTGGAACTTCCCCTCACCGCGAATAGCTGAACATGCACTTTGGACTTCTGATCATTGGCGATGAAATTCTCTCGGGCAAGCGCGCCGACAAACACCTGAGCCGCGCCATTGAGCTGCTGGGCGCTCGAGGCTTGACCGTCGCCTATGCCGATTACGTGGGTGACGACCCCGATCGCATCACGGCCGCATTGACCCGCGCCTTCAGCAGCGGGGACGTGGTGTTTTCGTTCGGTGGTATCGGTGCCACGCCGGATGACCATACGCGCCAATGCGCAGCGCGCGCGCTGGGTCTGCCGCTGGCCTTGCACCCGCAGGCCGAGGCCTTGATTTACGAGCGCATGCAAGACGTTGCCCGGGAGCAGGGTGTGCCCTATGAGCCCGAGCGCGAGGACAACCGCCACCGTTTGAATATGGCCATGTTCCCGCAGGGCTGCCAGATCATTCCCAACCCGTACAACAAGATCGCCGGGTTCAGCTACCCCGGCAGCCGAGGCGGGGCAGTGCACTTCGTACCCGGTTTTCCGGTGATGGCCTGGCCGATGGTGGAGTGGGTGCTCGACAAGGAGTACCCGCACTTGTTCCGCAAGGACGCGCATTGCGAGCAATCCGTGATTGTGTTCGGCGCGATGGAGGCGACGCTGACCCCCTTGATGGAATCCATCGAGCGCGAGTACCCGGTCAAGGTGTTCAGCCTGCCCAGCGTGGACCATCCGGATTACGGACGCCACATCGAACTCGGTGTGAAGGGCGAGCCCGCTGCGTGCGCTGTGGCGTTCGCCGCACTCAAAGATGGCTTGGCGCCATACGCCGTGAAGTTGGGCCCTGAACTGGTGCGATAACCATACATTTGCACCAAGTTAGTGCGTTTGCATATAATTGCACCATAAAAGTGCGTGCGTGCGCCATCAGCTTTTCCGTCCTCCCTCCCGCGCGTGCGGGTGGCATGGGCCACAATCGCCCCTTGGCCTTGCAGTGGCACAAAAACTGCGAGACCAAGAACTGTTTCGCAGATTTTTTAAACCGCGCTTAAGGAGCATTTGATGGCCAAGACCGTCGCAGACGTCATGAAGATGGTGAAAGAGAACGAGGTCAAGTTTGTTGACTTCCGTTTCACCGATACCCGGGGTAAAGAGCAGCACGTGACCGTGCCGATTTCGCATTTTGACGAAGACAAATTCACATCAGGCCACGCATTCGACGGTTCGTCCATCGCCGGCTGGAAGGGTATTGAAGCCTCGGACATGCAACTCATGCCCGACCCCAACACCGCCAACATCGACCCTTTCTTTGAAGAACTCACCTTGTTCATGAGCTGCGACGTGGTCGAGCCCAGCGACGGCAAGGCCTATGACCGCGATCCGCGCTCGATTGCCAAGCGCGCTGAAGCCTATTTGAAGGCCTCCGGCATTGGTGATACCGCCTTCTTTGGACCCGAGCCCGAGTTCTTCATCTTTGATGACGTGCGTTGGAATACCGATATGTCCGGTTCGTTCTTCAAAATCGAAGAATACGAAGCGCCCTGGAACTCCGGCAAAGACATGAACGGTGCCAACAAAGGCCACCGCCCCACGGTCAAAGGCGGTTATTTCCCGGTTCCTCCGGTGGACAGCACCCAGGACATGCGCGCTGAAATGTCGCTGATCCTCGAGCAACTCGGCATCCCCGTCGAAGTGTTCCACCACGAAGTCGCAGGCGCTGGCCAAAACGAAATCGGCACCCGCTTCAGCACCTTGGTGCAGCGCGCGGACTGGACCCAGATCCTGAAATACGTGGTGCAAAACGTGGCCCACCGCTACGGCAAAACCGCCACCTTCATGCCCAAGCCCATCGTCGGTGACAACGGCTCCGGCATGCACGTGCACCAGTCGATCTGGAAAGACGGCAAAAACCTGTTCGCCGGTGACGGCTACGCCGGTTTGTCGGATTTCGCCCTGTACTACATCGGCGGCATCATCAAGCACGCCCGCGCGCTGAACGCCATCACCAACCCGGGCACCAACAGCTACAAGCGTCTGGTTCCTGGTTTTGAGGCACCGGTCAAGCTGGCGTATTCGTCGCGCAACCGCTCGGCGTCGATCCGCATCCCGTTTGTGGCCAACCCCAAGGGCCGCCGCATCGAAGCGCGTTTCCCCGATCCATTGATGAACCCGTACCTGGGCTTTGCCGCCCTGATGATGGCCGGTTTGGACGGCGTGGAAAACAAAATCCACCCCGGCGAGGCAGCAACCAAAGACCTGTACCACCTGCCGCCCGAAGAGGACGCGTTGGTGCCAACCGTTTGCCACAGCCTGGACCAGGCGCTGGACTGCCTGAACGCAGACCGCGCTTTCCTGACCAAGGGCGGCGTGTTCACCGACAGCATGCTCGATGCCTACATCGAACTCAAGATGGGCGAAGTCACGCGCATGCGCATGGCCACCCACCCGGTCGAGTTCGACATGTACTACTCGCTGTAAGCGTTGCAACACACAGCAAACGCACCAAGGGCCGAAGTTCCGGCACCTTGTGCGCTTGCTGCGGTGAGAGGGCGGCCCCAGGGCCGCCTTTGTCGTTGGGGGCAGGCCATAATTCCAACCATGTTTGCAATCCGACGGCCCTGTTCCCACTCTGTCACCCGGTCGTTCTGGGCTGGGGCACTTGCGGCCTTAGTGGGCACTGTTGCCTCCACGGCATCGCTAGCCCAAGACCGCTTGTACCGTTGCGGCAACCTGTACACCAACGCGGACAAAAGCGCCGACCCGGCGTGCATTCGTCTCGGAATCGACCGGATCACGCTCGTACCTGCGCAGCCCCAGGAACCGAAGCTTGCCGCCCCGGCTAAACCCGCTGCGGCGCAGTCCCCCAACCGCACAGCGACCCGGGTGCAGCAGCCTTGCGCAGACGCAAAAAGACAGCGATTCGCGCCAGATCCTCGAGGCCGAATGGCGCAAGACCCGTCAGCGCTTACAGGACCTGCAAATGGAATACAACCAAGGCGAGCCCGAACGCCTGGGTTCTGAACGCAACAACCCGCAAAAATACCTGGATCGGGTAGCCACACTGCAATCAAGCATCGCCCGCACCGAGGCCGATCTCACGGGCATCCGCCGGGAACTCGCGCGCATGGGCGTGGTCGTGCAACCCTGAGGCGTTTGCGTGCATAACATCCGCAACGAGCCGCGCTTCCATGCGTTTGAGCTGTTGGCCAGCTTGGTCAGCGTGGTCGATGTGCAAGGGCGGGTGCAATTCAGCAACGCCGTGTTCGAAGACGCCGTGGGGCTTTCCCGGCGCATGATCACGGGCACGCTGCTGGCCGATTACTTTTTTGAATCGCAACCGCTGATCGCCGCGTTGCAGGGCGTGCAGAAAAATGCGTTCTCGGTGCTCCGTTATGACGCAACATTGCGCCGCAGTGGCCAAGACGCCATGTTGGTGCATGTGATGGTCTCCCATACGGTGGGCACCGATGAGGTGATCATCGAAATGGTGCCGCAGGAACAGCAAGTCCGGCAGGACCGTGAGGAGCGCCTGGCTGAGCAGGCGCGCACCAATAAGGAGCTTATTCGCAATCTTGCGCACGAAATCAAGAATCCGTTGGGGGGCATTCGCGGTGCAGCCCAACTGCTGGAGATGGAAATCCAGTCCCCCGAGCTCTTGGAGTACACCCAGGTCATCATCCACGAAGCCGACCGGCTGCAAACCCTGGTGGACCGCTTGCTTGCACCACACCGGCGCGCGCACGTGGTGGGCGATGTCAATATCCACGAGGTGTGCGAACGGGTGCGCTCGCTCATCGTCGCCGAGTTCCCCAAGGGCCTGACGGTGGCACGCGACTACGACATCTCGATTCCCGATTTGCGTGGCGACCGCGAACAACTGATACAGGCGGTGCTCAACATTGCACAAAACGCCTGTCTGGCGCTTGTCCATCGGCGCGAAACTGGCGACGCGCGGCTGACCTTTATGACGCGCGTAGCGCGCCAAGTCACTTTTGGCAAGCACCGCCATCGACTGGCACTGGAATTGCATGTTGTCGACAATGGACCGGGCGTACCGGATTCGATCAAAGACCGGCTGTTTTATCCCCTGGTATCCGGGCGGGAAGGCGGCTCGGGTTTGGGCCTGACATTGGCGCAGACCTTTGTGCAGCAGCACCACGGCACGATCGAAGTCGATAGCGCTCCGGGACATACCGATTTCAAAATTTTGATTCCTTTGCCTTGAGGCATTCTTCGGAGACACGCCGCCATGAAGCCTGTATGGATAGTCGATGACGACCAGTCGATTCGCTTCGTACTCGAGAAAGCCCTGTTGCGCGAGCAGCTGCCCACGCGCAGTTTTTCCAGCGCCGCAGACGTCTTGCGCGCCCTCGCCAGCAGCGAGGAGCCGCGGACCGCAAATTCTGATCAGCGACATCCGCATGCCGGGCGAGTCCGGTCTGGAGTTACTGGAAAAAGTGAAGGCACGGTATCCGAGCCTGCCGGTGATCATCATGACCGCGTTTTCCGACCTCGACAGCGCCGGTCAGCGCGTTCCAAGGTGGGGCATTCGAGTACCTGCCCAAACCCTTTGACCTGTCCAAAGCCATCGAGCTGATCCGCCGCGCCATGGAAGAAAGTCTGCGCGAAGAAGTCGCTGACACCGCCCACACCGAAGCGCCCGAAATGATGGGACAAGCACCCGCGATGCAGGATGTGTTCCGCGCCATCGGCCGCTTGAGCCAAAGCCATGTCACCGTGCTGGTCACCGGCGAATCCGGCTCCGGCAAGGAGCTGGTCGCGCGCGCTCTGCATAAACACTCGCCGCGCGCAAGCGGTCCATTCGTGGCGATCAACACCGCGGCTATCCCCAAAGAGCTGCTCGAGAGCGAGTTGTTCGGCCACGAGCGGGGCGCTTTCACCGGCGCACAGGGTCAGCGGCGCGGGCGCTTTGAGCAGGCCGATGGCGGTACCCTGTTCCTCGATGAAATTGGCGATATGCCATTTGAGCTGCAAACGCGCTTGCTGCGGGTTTTGAGCGAGGGTAGTTTTTACCGCGTGGGCGGTCATACATCTGTCAAGTCCAATGTGCGGGTGATTGCGGCTACCCACCAGGATTTGGAGGAGCGGGTCAAGCTCGGCTTGTTCCGCGAAGACTTGTTGCACCGCCTGAATGTGATCCGCCTGCGGCTGCCGGCCCTGCGCGAGCGGCGCGAGGATGTGGCACCTCTGACGCGCCACTTTTTGCAGTTGAGTGCCCACCAGTTGGGTGTGGAAGTCAAGCGGATTTCAGATGCCGCTTTGGGGGTGCTGGAGGCGTTTCCCGTTTCCGGGCAATGTGCGCCAACTCGAAAACATCTGCCACTGGTTGACGGTGATGGCGCCCTCGCAATCGATAGAACCCAAAGACTTGCCGCCGGAAGTGCTGTCGGCCTTTGGTCTGGGTGGTGGCGCGCCCGCTGCAGCGCAGCCTGCCACTTGGACTGCGCCGCCTGCGGTGTCTTACACCGCCACCGATTCGGCTGCACCCGTTTCCGATGCGCTGCCCGCGCTGACAGATACCGCGCCGCCGCCTGCAGCCGGTCAATACCTGGGAGCTCGATTTGGAGCACGAGGCTTTGGAACTTGCTGCAAGCCGATTGCAGCGATGTGTGGGACGTGCTGACCCGCCGATTTGAGTCGCGGCTTGATCCGCGCGGCACTGCAAACCACCCGGGGTCGCCGGGTGGACGCGGCCAACCGGCTGGGCATTGGCCGCAACACCATCACCCGCAAAATCCAGGAGTTGGGGCTGGACCAGCAAGCCGCGCTGGCGGACGCCACCTGATCGGTCTCAGTCCAGGGTCAATATCACCGGTGCGTGGTCGCTGGGGCGCTCGTTCTTGCGGGGTGCCTTGTCGATCTCGCAGGCGCGCACCGTAGTTTTCAGCGCATCGCTTACCAGAATGTGGTCGATGCGCAAACCCCGGTTACGCCGAAAGCCCATGTCGCGGTAATCCCACCAGCTGTAGCTTTTGGGTGGCTGGGGAAAGAGCCGCAGGCTGTCGTGCAAACCCAATGCAATGAGCGCGCTGAGTTCGTAGCGCTCTTCGTCGGTGCAGTGGATCTGGTCGCGCATGCCTTCCGGATCCCAGACATCGGCATCGTCAAAGGTGATGTTGTAGTCGCCCATGAGCACCAATTTTGGGTGGGTCAGCAGCTCGGTTTTGACCCAGGCGCGCAGTGCCTTGAGCCATTCCAGCTTGTACTCAAACTTGTCGGTTCCCGGCGCTTGCCCATTGGGAAAATAGGCACCGATCACGCGGATATCGCCCAGGTTGGCGCTGATGATGCGCGCCATATCGTCGGCAAACAAGGGGTTGTTCCGCACCACGCCGGTGAGTTCTTGGCGGCTGATCAAGGCCACGCCGTTATAGGTTTTTTGCCCGAAGCACTGGGTCTGGTAACCGGCCTCGGTGAAGGCTTGGTGGGGGAACTTGTCGTCGCTGAGTTTGAGCTCTTGCAAGGCCAGCACATCGACCGGATGGGCTGCCAGCCAATCGAGGACCTGGGGCAGGCGCACGGCCAAAGAGTTGACGTTCCAGGTGGCAAGTTGCATCGTCATCGCATCGGTGTGGGGAAGAAGCGCCGCATCATAGGGGCTTGCGATCTGCCCGCCACGCTAGGCGCGTACGTAGCGCACGAAGCTGTAGGGGAGTCCGTTGGCTGCGGTATGCGATTCCCGCTGGTGCTCGCGCCAATTTGCAGCCAAGTCGGGCGCATAGGCATCGCCGTCGAAGTCCGCATCAATTTCGGTGAGCTCCACCGTGGTGGCCAGCGGCAGCGCCTGCGCATAGATTTGCGCTCCGCCGATGACCCATACGTGTTCTGCCTGCGCGCACTGCGACAGGGCGGCTTCCAGGCTGTGCGCTGGAATCGCCCCGGGGCTCTGCCAGTCCGGCTGGCGGGTGATGACGATGTTGCTGCGCCCGGGCAGGGGGCGAAATTTCGGTGGGAGCGAGTCCCAGGTTTTGCGCCCCATGATGACCGGGCAACCCAGGGTCAGTCGCTTGAAGTGCGCCAGGTCTTCGGGCAAATGCCAGGGCAGGGTGTTGTCTACGCCCGATCACGCCGTTGCGGGCGCGGGCATAAATCAGGTGCAGCTCCATGCGCGCGCGTCACACCGCCACCGGCGCTTTGATGGCCGCGTGCGGGTCGTAGTTTGCGACTTCAAAATCTTCGAATGCATATTCGAAAATCGAGGCTGGGCGGCGCTTGATGTGCAGCGTGGGGTAGGGCCGTGGCGCGCGGCTGAGTTGCAGCGCGCACTTGCTCGGCGTGGTTGCTGTAGACATGGCAGTCGCCGCCGGTCCAGATGAAGTCACCCACATCCATATCGCACTGCTGCGCCACCATGTGGGTCAGCAGGGCGTAGCTGGCGATGTTGAAGGGCACGCCCAGAAAAATATCTGCACTGCGCTGGTAAAGCTGGCAGCTCAAGCGGGGGCGCTCACCCAGGCCATTGGCGAGGGCGCCACGTAAAACTGAAAAAACGCATGGCAGGGCATCAGCGCCATCTTGGACAAATCGGCCACGTTCCAGGCGCTGACGATCATGCGGCGCGAATCCGGGTTGGATCGGAGCGTGGCTATCAGCTCGCTGATCTGGTCGATGTGGCCGCCGTCCAGGCGTGGGCCAGCTGCGCCACTGCACGCCATAGACCGGGCCCAGATCGCCGTCTGGTCGTGGCCCATTCGTCCCAAATGGAGCACGCCGCGCTCTTTGAGCCAGTTGTTGTTGGAGGAGCCGGTGAGAAACCACAGCAGCTCCTGGATGATGGAGCGCAGGTGCACTTTTTTGGTGGTGACCAGCGGGAAGCCCTCGCGCAGGTCAAAGCGCATTTGGTAGCCAAATACGCTGCGTGGTTCCGGTGCCGGTGCGGTCCGACTTGGCAACGCCCTGGGTAAAGGCGTGGCGCAGCAGGTCTTCGTATTGCTGGCGGATGGGGCGGGGTGAATCGGCTTGCATAAAAAGTAGGCAGACAGTGGGCGAATTCTAGGCGGCGCGGCCTGAGCTCATGTCAAACGATCCAGGCGGGACGTGACCAGCAGCAAGACCAGCAAGAGCACCACCACCACCGGCATCACGGTCTGCAGCCCGGCCCAGGTGGCCAAGAGCCCAAAGGCAGCGGGAACGACCGAGCTGCCGGCGTAGGCGCAGGTCATCTGGCGGCCGATCAGCTTGCGCACCACCTCCGGCGGAAAACGGCGCGCCGTCTCGTGCATAAGCGAAGGAAAGATGGGCGCGCAACCCAGGCCCATGATGACCAGCCCCACGGGTGAGAACGCCCCGAACAGGCTGGGCAGTGCAAACAGCAGGGCGCCTGCCATCGCCACAACAATGCCCAGGCGCACCAGCCTGCGGTTGCCGACACGGTTGGCCACCAGCCCGACCGCAAAACGCCCCACCGTGATCGCGCCGAAATACAGCGACACCCAGACGCTGGCGTCCCCTGCCGACAGGCCACGGTCGGTCACCAGAATGCTCGCCGCCCACAAGCCGGTACCCATTTCAGCGGACACATAAAACAAAAAACACAGCGGGGCCAGCCACATGGCCAAAGGCGGGGGCTTGCGGTCGGCGGCTGGTTGGCCAGTCTGCTCGGCATCTACAGGTGCTTGCGCCGTTTCGCGCGACCATAAGGACACGGTGGCAAACAAGACCAGCGCCAGCCCGAGTTGCATCAGCCCTATGCTGCGCGCCCCGGCCGTCCAGCCCCCTTCACTGGCCAGCGCCGCGCCCATCACCAGCGGCCCGGTGGTGGCACCCACACCCCAGAAGCCGTGCAGCCAGTTCATGTGGCGCGAGGAATAGTGGGCGGATACAAAGTGGTTCAAGCTGGCATCCACCGCGCCCGCGCCCACGCCCAGCGGAATGGCCAGTGCCACCAGCCAGCCGAAAGACGGCGCCACTGCGAAGCCCAGCAAGCCCAGCGCGGTCAACAAACAACTCCCGGCCACCACGGCCCCTGTGCCGATGCGCTGCACCACGGAACCTGCCA
>CAXNME010000012.1:0-70461 GCA_964203415.1 Rhodoferax sp. | reverse complement strand
GCCATCATCAGCTACACCCAAAGTGCTGCGCTGGCCATGGCTCCGCACAAAATACGGGTCAACGGCATTGCGCCCGGCGTGATCAACACCCCCATGTGGGCGCACGTGGACAGCCTGTTTGCGAAGTACGAAAACCTGCCCATAGGCGAGAAGAAAAAGCGGGTTGGCCTGGCCGTGCCGCTGGGCTATATGGGAGACCCCACAGATATCTGTGGTGCCGCTGTATTTCTGGCCAGCGACGAAGCCGCCTACATCACTGCCCAGACCCTTAATGTCGACGGCGGCAGCGTGATGTCTTAATCCGGCTGTCCATGGCCACCAAACCGCGCCAACTAAGCCCCGAGCTGGAGCACGACTATGTGCGTTCTCCCGAGCTCGGTTACGAGCGACCCGAGCAGGTGGGCATCGTGCGCTGCCTGTCCCACGGCTTTCCCACGCCCCTGGCGCGTTGGCACTACCATGATGAATACGAGCTGCATCTGATCACCGCGACATCGGGCAAAGCCTTTGTGGGAGATTGGATAGGCCAGTTCCAACCCGGTCACTTGGTGCTGACCGGCCCACGTTTGCCGCACAACTGGATCAGTATGGATCTGCCCGAGGGCGGCGTGGCTGAGCGCGATCTGGTGATCCAGTTTCCCCATGAGCCGATTGAGCAGAGCAGCCGATCCATTCCAGAGCTGCGATCCGCCTTACCGCTGCTGGAGCGAGCCCGCCATGGCATCGAATTTTTTGATATGGGCGCTAAAGCGCAGCTGTACTGGCAACGCATCAAGGCGGCCCAAGGGCTTGCGCGCTTTGCTGTGTTTTGTGAGTTTCTCAATGAACTGGCGCACTGCAGTGAATACCGCCTGTTGTCGACCGCTCAGATTCAAAGCGTGGATAACGATGCGCAACTGGACCAGATCAACGCGATTCTGAGTCGCATCACGGGTCAGTTCGGCGATATCTTGTCCGCTGCGGATCTGGCCCAAGAGTTTGGTATGAGTGAAAGCCGGTTCTCGCGCTTTTTCCGCCGGGCCACAGGCAACACCTTTACCGATTTTGTGAACCATGTGCGCATCAACCGCGCCTGCCAATTGCTCACCGCCTCCGACCAGCAGATCACCACCATCGCCTTTGAGGTCGGCTTCAACAACCTGGCCAATTTCAACCGCCGGTTTCTGGATATCAAGGGCATGACCCCGCGCGACTACCGTCGCCAGGGTGCCAAGTTGTTCAACGCCTGAGCGCCTCGCCGGGGCACAGGGACGGCCCACTCGGCCCGCATCTGCGCTTCAATCGCGTCAATCTTGGCCAGAATGTCGGCCCGTTTGCGCTCGGAAACTCCGGCTGATGCCACCGCGTGCGCCGCTTCGGCCTGGGTTGGCGCGCCGGTTTGCACCGTGTTGGCAGCGCGCAGCTGCGCCAGTTCGGTTTGTCGCAGCCGCTGGATGTCGTTCATGGCCTGGTGCTGCGGGTTTGTGCCGCAACGGATGCGCAATCAGTCCCCAAACATCTTCTGCTTGAGTTCGCGGCGCTGCTGCGCTTCCAGCGACAACGTGGCGGTGGGGCGCGCCAACAAGCGACCCACACCGATGGGCTCGCCGGTCTCGTCGCAGTAGCCGTACTCGTTGGCGTCGATGCGGGTGATGGCCTGTTCGATCTTCTTCAAAAGCTTGCGCTCGCGGTCGCGGGTACGCAACTCCAGCGCGTGCTCTTCTTCAATGGTGGCGCGGTCGGCGGGATCGGGCATGACCGAGGTGTCTTCGCGCAGGTGCTCGGTGGTTTCGCCGGCATTGCTCAAGATACCGGCTTTGAGTGCTACCAGTTTGAGCCTGAAGGCGGTCATTTGCACGTCGTTCATGTATTCCGAATCCGGCATAGCGATGAGTTCGGCGTCGCTCAGGTCGCCCGGCGCTTTCTTCTTCCAGTTACCGACGAGCTTGGGGTCTTTTTTGATGGCGTGCGGCACCAGCGGATGCAACTCGTCGCGGGCCTCGGTGGGCAGAAACGAGGACTTGGCTGCCGTGGAGGCCACGCTTTGCGCCATCGAGGGCACCGTGATTTGCACCAAACGCGAGGAAGGGCGCACCGCTTTGATGATGCCCGTGACGTGCACGATGGGTTCTGCAGGTGGCAAAGGCGCAGGCTTGGCCGCCGCTGGGGGCTTTGGCGCTGCCTTGGGAGCGACCTTCGGAGCCGGCGCGGCAATCGGCTTTTTGGCTACAGGCGCTGCGGCCGGTTTAGCAACAGGTTTGGTTGCTGGTTTCGCCGCGGGTTTAGACGCCAGGTGTGACACGGCCGGGACTTTTTTGGCGGGTGCTGCCGGGGTTGCTTTCTTTGCTGGCTGTGCTGCTGCCTTCGGGGCGGCTTTGGCTGCCGGCTTCACCGCAACCTTTGCGGCCACTTTGACCGGTGCTTTAACAGGTGCTTTAGCGATTGGTTTGGTCGCCTTCTTGGCTGCTGCCGGGCTCTTGGCAAGCGGAGCAGCTTGAGGGGCCGGCTTCTTTATCGCTGTCTTGGCTTTGACAGGTGCGGCTTTGGCGGGCGCTGCAGGCTTTTTGGCGGGGGATTTCACGGCTCGTCTCCTTGGGGTGCCAATTGGCTGGGAATCTGTTGAAGGCGCTCAAGCACCCGTTTTCTATGCGGTGGCGGGGGACTCGTCTTCGGCGCGCGAGTGTACAGGCAAGCCCAGCCCTAAAACCACCCACTGAAAAATCGCAGAAAACATAGCCAACCGCCGGGCGCAGGGGCGTGCAGCTCAGACCAGCGACTGCTCCAGACCTTGTCGCAGAATGTCTTGGGGCAGGTCGATGCCGATGAACACCATCTTGCTCTGGCGCGGCTCGTCCACACCCCAGACCGGACCCAAATCGCTGCCCATGAGCTGGTGTACGCCTTGGAAAATAACCTTGCGCTCGGTGTCTTTCATATAGAGCACGCCCTTGTAGCGCAGCATCCGTGGCCCGTAGATGTTGACGATGGCACCGAGAAAATCTTCCAGCCGGGCTGGATCGAAGGCGCGCGGAGACCTGAACACAAAGCTTTTGACGTCGTCGTCCACATGGTGGTGGTGGCCCGCGCCGTGGGCATGGTCGTTGTCGTGGGAAGGATGATCGCAATCGGGTCCATGCACATGGGCCTCGTCGTGGCCATGGTCATGGTCGTGGTGCGCATGCTCGTCCTTTAGAAAATCCGGATCGATGTCGAGCTTGGCGTTGAGGTTGAAGCCGTACAGGTCCAGCACATCTTTGATGGCGACCTCGCCAAAATGCACCACGCTTTGGGGCGCGCGCGGGTTCATGTGGCTCAGGCGGTGTTTGAGTGCTTCCAGTTCCTTGGCGTCCACCAAATCCGCCTTGCTGATGAAAATCCGGTCGGCAAAACCCACCTGGCGGCGGGCTTCCTGGCGCTCATTGAGCTGGGTGGCGGCGTGTTTGGCGTCCACCAGGGTCAGGATGGAGTCCAGCAGGTAGGACTCGGCCACCTCATCGTCCATGAAAAAGGTTTGCGCCACCGGGCCGGGATCGGCCAAGCCAGTGGTCTCGATCACGACGCGGTCAAAGTGCAGCTCGCCTTTGCGCTTTTTCTCGGCCAGGCTGTGCAGCGTGGCGCGCAGGTCTTCGCGGATGGTGCAGCAAATGCAGCCGTTGCTCATTTGCACGATTTGCTCGGTGGTGTCCGAGACCAGGATTTCACTGTCGATGTTTTCCTCACCAAACTCGTTTTCCACTACCGCAATCTTTTGACCGTGGGCCTCGGACAGGATGCGCTTGAGCAGCGTGGTTTTGCCGGAGCCGAGGAAGCCGGTCAGGATGGTGGTGGGAATCAATTTCATGGCAGGTTTGGCGGCCGGCGCTCAGTCGACCTGGCAGATCTTCAACATATTCGTGCCGCCGGGCGCGCCCATGGGCTCGCCGCAGGTGATCACGTAGACGTCGCCAGGGTGCACGATGCCGCGCTTTTTGAGGTGGTTTTCGGCTTCCAGCAGGGCGGAGTCGCGGTTGGTAATGGTGTCCATCAGCAGCGGACGCACATTGCGGTACAGGGCCATGCGGCGCTGGCTGCTCAGGCGCGGGGTGAGGGCGTAGATCGGTACATGGATCAGATGGCGGCTCATCCACAGCGCCGTAGAGCCGCTGTCGGTCATCGCGACAATGGCTTTCGCGCCCATGTGGTGGGCGGTGAAGAGCGAGCCCATGGCGATGGATTGGTCGATGCGGGAGAAGGTCTTGCCGACAAAGTCTGCTTCGAGCTTGACCGACTGGCTTTCTTCGGCTGCCAGGCAGATTTGCACCATTTCTTTGATGGTCTCCAGCGGGTATTTGCCCGCTGCAGTTTCCGCCGACAGCATGACCGCGTCGGTGCCATCGAGCACCGCGTTGGCGACGTCGCTGACCTCGGCGCGGGTGGGCACCGGGTTGGTGATCATGGACTCCATCATCTGCGTGGCGGTGATGACCACCTTGTCGAGCTCGCGCGCCATTTTGATCATGCGCTTTTGCAGTGCTGGCACCGCCGCGTTGCCGACTTCGACCGCGAGGTCGCCGCGCGCCACCATGATGGCGTCGCTGGCGCGCAGGATTTCTTCCAGTTTGGGGATGGCCTCGGCGCGTTCGATTTTGGCAATCAGCGCCGGTATGTGGTTGAACGCGGCCCCGGCCACGTTGCAGAGCTGGCGCGCCATTTCCATGTCGGTGCCGCTCTTGGGGAAACTCACGGCCACATAGTCAGCCTGAAAGGCCATGGCTGTGCGGATGTCTTCCATGTCCTTGGCCGTCAGCGCCGGCGCGGTCAAGCCGCCGCCCTTTTTGTTGATGCCTTTGTTGTTGGACAACACGCCGCCCAGCGTGACGATGGTGTGCACTTGTTCGCCCACCACTTTGTCAACCGTGATGACGATCAGGCCGTCATTGAGTAGCAAGACGTCGCCGGCTTTGACTTCGCGCGGCAGGGCTTTGTAGTCCAGGCCGACCCCGTTGATATCGCCCGGCTCGGTACGCAAGGCATCCAGTACAAAAGCCTGCCCCACTTCCAAATTCACCTTGCCCTCTGCAAATTTTCCGACACGGATCTTGGGGCCTTGCAGGTCGGCCATGATGGCGACTTCGCGCCCGGCCCGTTGGGCAACGGTGCGCACCATGGCAGCGCGGTCAATATGGTCTTGCGCGGTACCGTGGCTGAAGTTGAGCCGCACCACGTTCACGCCGGCACGGATCATTTCTTCTAACAAAGCCGGATCGCTGGACGCCGGGCCGAGGGTGGCCACGATTTTGGTTGCGCGAAGCGCCATGAATATCTCCTAGTGATGGGATGCGCCGCGCATGAGGCGACCCAGCATTCTCCCACGCAGGGATAACCATTCAGTTACATGGCAGCATCAACCCTGCGCGCTGCAACTGTGGATCACGCCGCCGCCCAGACAAACATCGCCGTCGTACACCACCGCAGACTGGCCCGGTGTGACCGCCCATTGCGGCTGCGCAAAATCCAGCACAAAGTGCGCAGGCGTGGCCGGGTCGGTGTCCATGCGGCACTGCGCGTCAGCCTGGCGGTAGCGTGTTTTGGCCCCGTGCGTGCCGGCGTTTGCCGCGGGCATGCCTGCCACCCAACTGGCGTCCATCGCCACCAGACTGCGCGATTGCAGCCAGGGGTGATCGTGCCCCTGCACCACCCACAGCGTGTTGGACGCCATGTCTTTGCGGGCCACAAACCAGGGCGTGTGCTCACCACCGCCTTTTTGCGCGCCGCGCGTTTTCAGCCCGCCAATTCCCAGGCCTTGGCGCTGACCCAGGGTATAGAACGACAGCCCGACGTGCTGCGCAATCGTCTGGCCTTTGTCGTTTTTAATCGGACCCGGCGCATGGGCGATGTAGCGGTTCAGGAATTCGCGAAACGGGCGCTCGCCGATGAAGCAAATGCCGGTGGAATCCTTTTTCTTGGCGTTAGGCAGCCCGATTTCATCGGCAATCCGGCGGACCTCGGTTTTGTGCAGCTCACCCACCGGGAACAGGGTTTTGGCCAACTGCGCCTGGTTGAGCCGATGCAAAAAATAGCTTTGGTCTTTGCCGGGGTCCAGGCCTTTGAGCAGCTCGTGCAAGCCGCTGTCCGGGTTGCGGCGGACCCGCGCGTAATGCCCGGTGGCGATGTGGTCGGCGCCCAGGCGCAGCGCATGGTCTAAAAACGCTTTGAACTTGATCTCGGCGTTGCACAAGACGTCCGGGTTGGGCGTGCGTCCAGCCGAATACTCGCGCAAAAAATCCGCAAATACGCGGTCTTTGTAGTCAGCGGCAAAGTTGACGTGCTCAATCTCAATGCCCAGCACATCGGCCACGGCGGCGGCGTCAATGAAGTCGATGTTGGAGGCGCAGTATTCGCTGTCGTCGTCGTCCTCCCAGTTTTTCATGAAGAGCCCTAGCACCTCATGGCCCTGGCGTTTGAGCAAATACGCGGTGACCGCGGAATCGACGCCACCGCTCAAGCCGACCACGATGCGCTGTTTGCGCGTAGCGGTATCGAGCGGATGGTTCATCGTTAGATTTTAGGTCGCCCCTTGCGCTTGGGGCCGGTACACGCTGGCATCGGTGCGCACCAGCTCCAGCGGGTAGCGCTGCCCGCGCAGGTAATCTTCCATGCAGGCCAGCAAATAGGCGCTGCGGTGGCGCGCACGGGTGGCGCGGACCTCATCCGGTGTCATCCACAGGGTTCGCACAATGCCCGTGTCCAAACTGTGCCCGGCGATGGCCTCGCCCACGCTGCCACAAAATGCAAAACGCATGTAGCTGATGTCTTCGCCCTGTGGCCACGCTTCGCTTGCCGGGCGCTGAAAGCGGCCGTAATAAATGCCGAGTAAGGCGCTGGGCGTGAACACATGTGCCGTCTCTTCCAGTACCTCGCGCACACAAGCCTCTTGCGGCGATTCGCCGGGGTCGAGGTGGCCGGCCGGGTTGTTCAGCCGCAGGCCTTCGGGGGTGTGTTCTTCGATCAACAAAAAACGGCCCTCGCGTTCGATCACAGCGGCCACGGTGGTGCTGGGTTTCCAGCGTTCGGATAAAGACATGGGACTCACCTTGGGTATCAATCTGTCAACGCACGCTGATGGCTTCGTGTGTGCAATCAGCTTTACAAATATGCGGCTGCAATCATCCCATGCGCAGGCAGGTGGGTTCGGGCGATCCGCAAAGCCCGAACAGTCGGGGTATCTCCCTAGGCGCAGAGCCGATCCAGCCGGCTGCGAAACCGTCAAACTCATGTAAGCTTGGAACGAGTTCGCGCCGCGTAGGCGTTTCCAAGGAGTTATTCATGCAGATTGGCGTACCCGCCGAAACCGTAGCGGGGGAAACCCGCGTTGCCGCCACGCCCGAGACCGTGAAGAAGCTGGTCGCAGCGGGACATCGCGTGTGCGTTCAGACGGGTGCCGGCTTGGCATCCAGCGTGACCGATGCTGCCTACCAGGCCGTTGGTGCCGAACTGTGTGGCGCTGCTGACGCGTTGGGCAGTGAGATGGTGCTGAAGGTCGCTGCGCCGCAGGCGCATGAACTGACAATGATGCAGGCCGGCTCGGCCTTGGTCGGCATGCTCAATCCCTTCGATAAAGACGGTTTGCAGCAGATGGCTTTGGCGGGCTTGAGCGCATTTGCGCTGGAGGCTGCCCCGCGCACCACGCGTGCCCAAAGCATGGATGTGCTCTCGTCGCAGGCGAACATCGCCGGGTACAAGGCCATCATGCTGGCGGCCGACAAATACCAGCGCTTCTTCCCCATGTTGATGACCGCAGCGGGTACTGTCAAAGCGGCACGCATCGTGATTTTGGGCGTCGGCGTGGCGGGCTTGCAGGCGATTGCCACGGCCAAGCGCATGGGCGCGGTGATCGAGGCCTCGGATGTGCGTCCCAGCGTCAAAGAACAAGTCGAGTCGTTGGGTGCCAAGTTCATTGATGTGCCGTTTGACACCGCCGAAGAGCGCGAGGCCGCCGAGGGCGTGGGTGGTTATGCCCGTGCTATGCCGCAGACCTGGCTGGATCGCCAAAAGGTCGAGGTGGCCAAGCGCGTGGCACTGGCCGATGTGGTGGTGTCCACCGCGCTGATTCCAGGTCGGGCCGCACCGGTTCTGGTGACCGAGGAGATGGTCAAAAGCATGAAGCCGGGTTCGGTGATCGTCGATTTGGCGGCGGGCAAGGCTGCCGACGGCGTCGCGGGTAACTGCGTGCTCACGCAGGCCGGTCGTACGGTGCAGGCGCATGGCGTCACCCTGGTTGGCGAGACCAATCTGCCGGCGCTGGTGGCCGCTGATGCGTCGGCCTTGTATGCCCGCAATGTGCTGGACTTTCTGAAGCTGGTCACCACCAAAGAGGCGGCCTTCCATCTCAACCTCGAAGACGACATTGTTGCGGCCTGTCTGGTAGCCCATGGCGGTGCGGTGACCCGCGCTTAAGACCGCAAGGTCCGCCATACATCTGCAGTTTTTTTCCTGAATCCGAGCCTGAAACCTTTATGCAAGTCGATCCCACCATCATCAATTTGATTATTTTCGTGCTGGCCATTTACGTGGGTTACCACGTGGTCTGGACCGTCACGCCTGCTTTGCACACGCCCTTGATGGCAGTCACCAATGCGGTCTCTGCCATCATCATTGTGGGCGCGATGCTGGCGGCGGCCCTGACGGTGACGCCCCTGGGTAAAACCATGGGCGTGCTGGCGGTGGCGCTGGCGGCGGTCAACGTATTCGGCGGCTTTTTGGTGACGCGGCGCATGCTCGAGATGTTCCGCAAGAAAGAGAAAAAAGTAGCCGCTGCAGGAGCCCAATCATGAGCATGAATCTGGTGGTGCTGCTGTACTTGGTGGCCAGTGTTTGTTTTATTCAGGCGCTTAAGGGTCTGAGCCATCCCACTACATCCATTCGTGGCAATGTGTTTGGCATGTCCGGTATGGCGATTGCGGTCGTCACCACCGCTGCTTTGATTTTCAATCAGGCAAGCCAGTTGGGGCAAGTTGATCCGGTCCAAGGTCTTGGCTGGGTTTTGCTCGCTCTCGTGGTGGGTGGCGGCGCAGGCACGGTCATGGCCCAACGGGTCGAGATGACCAAGATGCCCGAACTGGTCGCCTTCATGCACAGCATGATCGGTCTGGCCGCGGTGTTCATCGCTGTGGCTGCTGTGGTTGAGCCCGCCGCATTTGGTATCACGGGCCCTGGTACGGGCACGCTGGATATTCCAGTAGGCAACCGATTGGAGTTGTTCCTGGGTGCGGCCATTGGTGCGATTACCTTCAGCGGCTCGGTGATCGCGTTTGGCAAGTTGTCCGGTAGTTTCAAGTTCCGCTTGTTCCAGGGCGCGCCGGTGGTTTTTGCCGGGCAGCACATGGTCAACCTGGTGCTGGGCTTGCTGACGCTGGGCTTGGGCGCGGTGTTCATGTTCACCGGCAACTGGAATGCATTCCTCGCGATGCTGGCCTTGTCATTCGTGCTGGGCGTGCTGATCATCATTCCGATTGGCGGCGCGGATATGCCCGTCGTCGTTTCCATGTTGAACAGCTATTCGGGCTGGGCGGCGGCTGGAATCGGCTTCAGTCTGAACAACAGCATGCTCATCATCGCTGGCAGCCTCGTGGGCTCGTCGGGCGCGATCCTGAGCTACATCATGTGCAAGGCCATGAACCGGGCATTCCTGAACGTGATTTTGGGTGGCTTTGGCGGCGAGGCGACCGTCGCTGCTGGCGCGACCGAGCAGCGCGCTGTCAAAAGCGGCAGCGCCGATGACGCTGCGTTTGTGCTCAGCAACGCGGAGACGGTGATCATTGTTCCCGGCTATGGCTTAGCCGTGGCCCGGGCCCAGCATGCGGTCAAAGAGTTGGCGCACAAGCTGACCGAGCACGGTATCACCGTGAAGTACGCGATCCACCCGGTGGCAGGACGCATGCCCGGGCATATGAACGTGCTGCTGGCCGAGGCGGAGGTGCCGTATGACCAGGTGTTTGAGATGGAAGACATCAATGGAGAGTTCGGCCAGGCCGATGTCGCCATCATTCTGGGCGCGAATGACGTGGTCAACCCTGCGGCCATGATCAAGGGCAGCGCTATTTATGGCATGCCGATTCTGGAGGCCTACAAGGCCAAGACCATCATCGTCAACAAACGCTCCATGGCCGCCGGTTACGCCGGTCTGGATAACGAGCTGTTCTACATGGACAAAACCATGATGGTCTTCGGTGACGCGAAGAAGGTCGTGGAAGACATGGTGAAGGCTATCGAGTAGCACCGCCTTTGGTGCGGCGCTGGATCATTCCATGACCGAGCGCATCTGGTTAGACCATTACCCGCCGGGCGTTCCGGCTGATGTCGATGTGGGGGTCTACCCCTCGCTGGTGGCATTGATGGAGGAGAGCTTTGCGCGCTATGCCGAGCGCGCGGCTTTCCATTTCATGGGCCGGGACCTGGCTTACGCCGAAATGGCTGACTTGAGTGCTGCCTTTGCGGCTTATCTGCAAAGCCTGGGTCTGGCGCGCGGAGACCGGGTCGCCATCATGATGCCCAACGTACCGCAGTACCCGGTGGCAGTTGCAGCGATTCTGCGTGCGGGATATGTCCTGGTGAACGTGAACCCGCTGTACACCGCGCGCGAGCTGGAGCACCAACTCAAGGACTCCGGCACCAAGGCCATTGTCATTCTGGAAAACTTTGCCAGCACCCTGGAGAAATGCCTGGTGAACACCGGCGTGGCGCATGTGGTGGTCTGCGCCATGGGCGACTTGCTGGGGCCTGTCAAAGGTGCGGTGGTGAATTGGGTGGTGCGCAAAGTCAAGGGTCTGGTGCCGGAGTTCCAGCTGCCTGCGATGGTGCGCTTCAACGCGGCAATTGCGCAAGGCCGCAGAGGCAGCTTCACCAAACCCGTCATCGGGCCCGACGATGTGGCGGTCTTGCAATACACCGGAGGCACCACCGGCGTGTCCAAAGGTGCGGTGCTGTTACACCGGCATTTGGTCGCGAATGTGCTGCAGTCCGAAGCCTGGAATCTTCCTGCCCTGCGCCGTATTCCTGTGGGTGAGCAGCCCACCGGCGTGTGCGCGCTGCCGCTGTACCATATTTTTGCGTTCACCATCAGCATGATGCTGAGCTTGCGTCTGGGCGGGAAAACCATTTTGATCCCCAATCCGCGCGATATTCCGGCGGTGTTGAAGGCGCTCGCGCCCCACCGCATCCATACCTTTCCGGCGGTCAGCTCCCTCTTCAGTGCTTTGGTGAACCATCCGGACTTTGGGCGCGTGGATTGGAGCCACCTGACCAGCAGCGTGGGCGGTGGTACCGCCGTGCTGCGTGGCGTGGCGCAGCAATGGCTGGAGAAAACCGGCTGTGCGATTTGCGAGGGTTATGGTTTGAGCGAAACCTCTCCCAGCGTGTGCTGCAACCCGGCTGACGTTACCGCGCATGATGGCAGCATCGGCCCACCGCTGCCCAATACCTGGGTCAAACTTCTGGATGACGAAGGTCACGAGGTGGCTCTGGGCCAGCCGGGCGAGATCGCCGTCAAAGGCCCGCAGGTGATGGCGGGTTACTGGCAGCGGCCGGACGAGACCGCCAAGGTCATGACCGCCGACGGTTACCTGAAAACGGGCGACATCGGCATGATGGACGCGCGCGGCTTCTTCACCATCGTGGACCGCAAAAAGGACATGATTCTGGTGAGCGGATTCAACGTGTTTCCCAGCGAGTTAGAAGACCTTGTTTCGGAATTGCCGGGCGTGCGCGAATGCGCTTGCGTGGGTGTGCCGGATGTCCTGACCGGGGAAGCAGTGAAGTTGGTGCTGGTTAAACGTGACCCGTCCCTGACCGAAGACACGGTGCGCGCCCATTGCCGCGCCAATCTCACGGGCTACAAGCAACCTAAATTCATTGAATTCCGCAGCGAGTTGCCCAAAACGCCGGTTGGCAAAATCCTGCGCCGCGCTTTGCGCGATTGATACGCGCAAACAGGCTACTTGAGCCAACCGCGCTTACCGAAGTACCACATGGGCAGCGCCGCGCTGAACACCATGATGGCCACGGTATAGGGGTAACCCCAGTCCCCCAGCCACTGCAGCTCGGGAAATTTCAGGTTCATGCCGTACACGCTGGCGACCAAGGTGGGCGGCAGCAGGGCAACGCTGGCCACCGAAAAAATCTTGATGACCTTGTTCTGGTTGATGTTGATGAAACCGACTGTGGCATCCATCAAGAAGTTGATCTTGTCAAACAGAAACGCGGTGTGCGAGTCGAGTGAATCGATGTCGCGCAAAATTTGGCGAGCATCCTCGAATTGATCAGATGTCAGGATTTTGGAGCGCATCATGAAGCTGACCGCGCGCCGGGTATCCATCACGTTGCGGCGGATACGTCCGCTCAAGTCCTCGTGGCGCGCAATCGCCGCCAGCGCTTCACCGGCAATCTCGTCGGTGACGTTGCCGGCCAGCACTTTTTTACTGACCTTTTCCATTTCGTCGTAAATGCCTTCGAGCGTATCGGCCGAATACTCGGCATCCACGTCAAACAACTTGAGCAGCACATCTTTGGCGTCGGTGATCAGGCCAGGTGAGCGGCGCGCGCGCATGCGCAGCAAGCGGAATACCGGCACGTCTTCGTCATGGATAGAAAACAGCACGCCTTTGCTGCTGAGGCTCTCGTTGACGAGGTTCAGTATGAAGGCGGTGCGCACGGTGCGTGGCTCATCTTCATCGGCGATTAAGAAGTCGCTGCGAATGTGCAGTTCGCCGTTTTCCTCCTCGTAAAAACGGGCCGATTCTTCGATGTCCTCATCCATCGCATCATCCGGGATCGACAGACCGAAGTACTGACTGATCCAGCGTTTTTCTTCGGGCGAGGGCGACTCCAGGTCCACCCAAATCGGCTGAAAACGGGCCAGTTCTTCTAGCGAATCGATTTCTTCTTGGAACAACCGACCATTGGCCAGCGTGAATATGTTGAGCATGGGCGAAGGATTCGCGGGCCAGAGTCCAATGATTCAACACGATTCATTGAGATGCGCTGTAGCTTTCGGGCGACAGGACTCTGGCCCGCAATGGTGTGAAAGCTACCGTAAGGGGTAGGGGTTCAAGGGCTTCGCTCCCGGAAGTGACGCAGCCTCGGATTATGGCATCGGAGCGTGACGGGAGATGGGGTACAAAAGGGTCGCAAAGGTAGGCAAATTGACGCACGGTGGGCTGTGAGGCTCCGCGGAATTGGTCTCCCTGCGCTGAGCGCCCCGGGGCAGCCCGGGGAATTTCGACCTGAAAGACTTGGAGAACCGGTATGAACCTGACGATTAGCGGACACCACCTCGATGTGAGCCCTGCGCTGCGCAGCTATGTGATCCACAAACTGGACCGTGTGATACGGCATTTTGACCAGATGGTCGATGTCAAGGTGCTGTTGTCGATCGAGAAGCAAAAGGCCAAGGAAACCCGCCAACAAGTGGAGTGCAATATCCATGTCAAAGGCGGGGATTTGTTCGCCCAGTCGGCCCACCAAGACATGTACGCCGCTGTCGACGCCCTGGTCGATAAGTTAGACCGCCAAGTGGTGCGTTACAAAGACAAGTTGCAAGACCATCAGCATGAAGCACCCAAGCGCCTGATGTAAGACCCGCCGCCCAGGCGCAGGCTCCCCGCCTTCAGCCGCCCCTACGGGCGGCTTTTCTATGCATAATCCGCGCACTTCATGAACCGCCTAGCCGCCATCCTTCCCCTTGCAGCAGGTCCTGACCGGGACCGGCATTGCCAGCAAAAAG
Organism: Rhodoferax sp.; assembly: GCA_964203415.1. Taxonomy (GTDB): domain Bacteria; phylum Pseudomonadota; class Gammaproteobacteria; order Burkholderiales; family Burkholderiaceae_C; genus Allorhodoferax. Next base: position 56,723 of record CAXNME010000012.1, on the reverse strand, counting down.
CGGGCATTTGAGGAGGTGGGTTTCCTGTTTGAGTCCCAGCACGGGCTCAGCCGGGCGCTGGTCACAGACAGTTTGTTCTCCCGTGAGCGGCTCGGCTCCACTGGCTTGGGTAACGGCGTGGCAGTGCCCCATGGCCGGATCAAGGGTCTCAAACTGCCATTGGCTGCGGTGCTTCTCTTGGAGCAAGCCATTGGATTTGACGCACCCGATAACCAGCCCGTTGATCTCCTTATTTTTCTGCTGGTACCTGAGGCGGCGACCCAGAAACACCTTGAACTGTTGTCCGAAATTGCCGCGCTGCTGAGCGACGAGGCACGCCGCGATGCCTTGCGACGCAGTGGGACGCCCGATGCCCTGCACGGTCTGATCCAGGACTGGCCCGGCCAGATTCAAGCGCTGAACCCCTAGCCAATCCCCGCTCTCGCACAACACCTCTCAGGCAACGCGTATGAAACCCACCGTTGTCAGTGCCGATGTGCTGTTCGAGGCGTTCCGCAACCGCTTGCATTGGCAGTGGGTCGCCGGTTTGGGCGCATCCGAGCGGCGCTTCGATGAGGTGGCTGTACGCGCCGCCCGTTCGGGGGCCGATTTGGTGGGCTACCTCAACTACATCCACCCCTACCGCGTGCAGATTCTGGGCGAGCGGGAGATTGCCTACATATCGGGCGGCGACGACGCGGATCCGCAGCGCAGCCTGTCACGGATTGCGCGCATCGTCACCCTGCAGCCTCCGGTGATTGTGCTGGCGGACGGACAAAGTGCCCCGGCGGCGCTGATTTCCATGTGCGAAGAAGCGCAAATCCCAATGTTCGCGACCCGGGATTCATCCGCCTTTGTGATCGATGTGTTGCGCGCCTACCTTTCCAAACACTTCGCCGACCGGGTCTCCATGCACGGTGTCTTCATGGACATTTTGGGCTTAGGCGTATTGATCACGGGCGAGTCCGGTCTGGGCAAAAGCGAACTGGGCTTGGAGCTGATATCGCGTGGCAACGGCCTGGTGGCCGATGATGCGGTGGACCTCTACCGGATCAACCAGGCCACGATTGAGGGCCGCTGTCCCGAGTTGCTGCAAAACCTGTTGGAAGTGCGGGGTATCGGGCTACTGGATATCCGCGCCATTTTTGGTGAGACCGCCGTGCGCCGCAAAATGCGGCTCAAACTCATCGTGCACCTGGTGCGCAAAGAGACGCTGGAGCGCGATTACGAGCGCATGCCACACGAACCGCTGACCCAGGACATCATCGGCATTCCGGTGCGCAAGGTGGTGATCCAGGTGGTTGCCGGGCGCAATATTGCGGTGCTGGTGGAGGCTGCAGTGCGCAATACGATTTTGCAATTGCGCGGGATCGACACCTACCAGGATTTCCTACAGCGACACCGCGAGGCCATGGAGCGCGGCTACTGAGTCGACGGCCGTTTAGGGCAAGGGTTCTTGCTGCAAGTCGCGTACAGGCTCAGCGCATGGTCTGCAATTTCAAAACCCAGTTGGCGGGCAATCGCGTGTTGGCGGTTTTCTATCTCGGTGTCAAAAAATTCTTCCACGTGGCCGCAGTCCAGGCACACCAGATGGTCATGGTGCTGGCCATCGTTGAGCTCGTACAGGGCTTTGCCCCCTTCAAACTGGCTGCGGGTGAGCAGGCCGGCTTGTTCAAACTGCGTCAGCACCCGGTAGACCGTGGCCAGCCCGATGTCAAATTTTTCCAGAATCAGCGAACGGAAAACGTCTTCCGCCGACATATGGGTTTGTTTGGCTGCGCTGGAAAATATCCAAAATCTTCAGGCGTGGAACCGTCGCCTTGAGGCCAGAATTTTTCAATCCATCGGTGCTGTTCATGGTGGTAGATCCTCAACGCATCAGGAAAAAGCCTGCCGCTACAATGGCTCGACCCTATTGTCTGCGATGTCTATGACCCCCCCCATGCGTTGTGCTTTGTGCCTCGTGGCCCTGCTGGTAAGCGCTGTTTCTTTGTCCGGTTGTCAGACGGCGATCAGCCTGGCCGACCAAACTGCATCCGCGGTGAAGCCCTACATCAAGCCCCTGGTCACGCCCTACAAAATCGACGTGGTGCAGGGAAATGTGGTGACGCGGGAGCAGCTGGCCACGCTGCAAGTCGGCATGTCGCGGCCCCAGGTTTCTGGTGCATTGGGTACCTCGCTGCTGGTGAGCGTGTTCCATGCGGACCGCTGGGACTATGTGTTCAGCTTCAAGCGAAAAGGCGGGGCCATGGAGTCGCGCCGGGTCACGATTTGGTTTGAAGCCGACAGGGTGGCGCGCATCGAAGCGGACGAACTTCCCAGCGAAGCCGAATTTGTGGCAGGTCTGAAGGGCGTGCGCGAGCCGGGGCCTTTGCCCGTGCTGGAGGCAACGCCCGAGCAATTGCAGCGTTTTCCGGCTCCTGCGCGGGCCAGCGCCGCTAGCGCCCCCCGGTTCATACCCAGCAGCTACCCGCCGCTGGAAGCCCCATCAACCCCATAGCCGCTTACGCCCGCCATGTCCACTTCCAGTGCCGCTCTTCCCTATCGCATTGCCGTGGCCGGCGCTTCCGGGCGCATGGGGCGCATGCTGGTCGAGGCCATTGCCCAAGCGGACGATTGCCGCCTCAGTGCCGCCCTGGACATTCCCGGTAGCGCCGCGCTAGGGGAAGACGCCGCAGCCTTCAGCGGCAAAGCCGTTGGCGTGGCGGTGCGCGCCGACGTGGAACAGGCGCTGCCGGGTAGCGCGTTCCTGATTGATTTCACCCGGCCTGAGGGCACCATGGAGCATCTGGCGGTGTGCACGCGTTTAGGTATCGGCATGGTGATCGGCACCACCGGTTTCAGCGAGGCCCAGAAAGCGCAGATTGCCCAGGCGGCGCAATCGATTCCGATCATGATGGCGCCCAATATGAGCGTGGGCGTGAACGTCACCCTCAAGCTGCTGGAAATGGCGGCCAAGGCGTTGGCCACGGGGTATGACATCGAAATCATTGAAGCGCACCACCGCCACAAAGTGGACGCGCCTTCTGGCACGGCCCTGCGCATGGGTGAGGTGATTGCGCAGGCGCTGGGCCGCGACCTGCAGGAATGCGGGGTATTCGCCCGCGAAGGCATCACCGGCGAGCGCGATCCATCGAGCATTGGTTTTTCCACCATCCGCGGTGGCGACATCGTGGGCGACCACACGGTTTTGTTCGCAGGCACCGGCGAGCGCATCGAAATCACCCACAAATCCTCCAGCCGCTCCACCTACGCCCAAGGCAGTTTGCGTGCGGTGCGTTTTCTGGCGGACAAGCCCCATGGTTTGTTCAATATGTTCGACGTTCTGGGCCTGCAATGAGCCATTGGGCGAGCTGGCTGCAGGGTGATGCAGTCCATGTGGCTGTCTCGCTGGTTTTGCTGGCCATGTCGCTTGCGAGTTGGTGCCTTATGGTCTTGAAAACCCTGCTGCTGTGGCGGGCCGGCGAGAACCTGCGCCAGGGCATAGCGGCCTTTTGGCAGGCACCCGCTTGGGAGGCGGGCGCACGTGCCGCCAACGGCTTTGACGCCAGCGGATTGCTGCACCCGTTGCTTTCCGCTGCGGATACGCCTGCTCCTGGCACCCTGGCGGCGGCCGGTACGCCGGACCAGCAACACATGCGCAATGTGCGCGCTGCTCTGGACGCTGTGACCCGCCGGCTGCAATTCGGGCAGGTGGTGCTGGCAACGATTGGCGCAACCGCACCCTTTGTAGGCCTGCTGGGGACCGTGTGGGGTATCTACCTGGCGCTGCTGGGCATTGCTGACGCGACCCAGGTCAGCCTGCCCCAAATTGCTGCGCCCGTGGGCCAGGCCCTGATCATGACCGCCGCCGGTCTGGCTGTGGCGATACCGGCGGTGCTGGGCTACAACCTGCTGGGGCGCTGGATTGGGCGGGTGGAGGCCCAGCTGGAGGGCTTTGCCCACGACCTGCACGCGCTGCGCCACGGCCGCCCGGCTGGCTGATCGGGCGCGCCCATGTCTTTCGGTCGATTTGCCCGCTCTGCGCCCGCTGCCCCGATGGGCGACATCAACATGACCCCGCTGATTGACGTGATGCTGGTTTTGTTGGTGATTTTCATGGTCACCGCGCCGTTCATGGTCAGCGCTGTCCGCGTGGCGCTGCCGCAGGCCGATGCCCAGCTCGCGCCGCCACCCCCCGCGCCCCTGGTGGTCCATATCGACAAGACCGGGCAGGTGTTCATCCAAGAACGCCCGCTGGATGCCACGCAGTTAGGCGCCGCGCTGGCCATGGCTGCAACCGCCGCCCCCGACACCGAGATCCAATTGCGTGCCGATGCAGCCGTGCCTTATGGGCGGGTGGCCGAATTCATGGCCCTGGCGCAAGCCGCCGGTTTAGGGCGCATCGGCTTTGTGACCGAGGCTGCGCCCCAGAGCCTGCCCTAGACCTAAAATCCCCCGGCCCTGCGTGCCCCCAACGGCAGCGGGCGCTACCTCCCGACGCCCCTCTTGTATGCACGATAAATACCAACCCTCCGCCACCGAACAAGCCGCCCGCGCGCACTGGGCGCAGCCCCTGTGGAGCGGCCACGAGGCCTACCGCGTCGTTGAGGACGCCAGCAAGCCGAAGTACTACGCCTGCTCCATGTTGCCCTACCCCAGCGGCAAGCTGCACATGGGTCATGTGCGCAACTACACCATCAACGACATGCTCACGCGCCACCTGCGCATGAAGGGCTACAACGTCTTGATGCCCATGGGTTGGGACGCATTCGGCCTGCCAGCCGAAAACGCGGCGCTGAAAAACGGCGTGCCACCGGCCAAATGGACGTACGAGAACATCGCCTACATGAAGCAGCAGATGCAGGCCATGGGCCTGGCCATCGACTGGTCGCGCGAAATCGCCACCTGCGACCCCACGTACTACAAGTGGAACCAGTGGCTTTTTCTGAAAATGCTGGAAAAAGGCATCGCCTACCGCAAGACGCAGGTCGTCAACTGGGACCCGGAAGACCAGACCGTGCTGGCCAACGAGCAGGTGATCGACGGGCGCGGCTGGCGCACCGGCGCACTGGTGGAAAAGCGCGAGATACCCGGCTACTACCTCAACATCACGCACTACGCCCAAGAGCTGCTGGACCACGTGCAGATCGGCAACCCCCAAGCCACGCTGAACGGCTGGCCCGACAAGGTGCGGCTGATGCAGGAGAACTGGATTGGCAAGTCCGAGGGCGTGCGCTTTGCCTTCCCGCACGACATCCGCGACGCTGCCGGGCAGCTGATCCAGGACGGCCGCATGTACGTGTTCACCACGCGCGCCGACACCATCATGGGCGTGACTTTTTGCGCCGTCGCAGCCGAGCATCCGCTGGCCGCGCACGCAGCCGCGTCCAACCCGGCGCTGGCGGCCTTTGTTGAGGAATGCAAAAGCGGCGGGACTACTGAGGCGGAGCTGGCGACGCAAGAGAAAAAGGGCATGCAGACCGGGCTGTTTGTCACCCACCCGCTCACGGGCGAAAAGGTAGCGGTTTGGGTGGGTAACTATGTGCTGATGTCGTATGGCGATGGCGCGGTGATGGGCGTGCCGGCGCATGATGAGCGGGATTTTGCGTTTGCTTTGAAGTATGAGTTGCCGATTCGGCAGGTGGTGGGCCTTGAACGGGCACCAGCGCCCTCGGCGGATGCGCCGGGCGCCTCATACGCTCGCTTGAAATCGGCGTCCGGCGCATCCGCCGAGGGCGCTTCACTGGCGTTCGATGCGACAAGTTGGCAGGATTGGTATGCCTCCAAAGCGGGCGTGTGCGTGAACTCCGGTGACCTCGATGGGTCTGAACCAAAAGGCTGCTTCGGACAAAGTGGCTTCCTTACTCGCTGCCAAAGGCCTGGGCGAGAAAAAAACCACCTGGCGTTTGCGTGACTGGGGCGTGAGCCGCCAGCGCTATTGGGGCACGCCGATTCCCATCATCCATTGCGATGAGCATGGCGCGGTGCCCGTGCCGGAAAAAGACCTGCCGGTGGTGCTGCCGCAGGACTGCATCCCCGACGGCTCGGGCAACCCGCTGCACAAGCACGAAGGCTTTCACCATGGCGTGGTCTGCCCCACCTGCGGCAAACCGGCGCGGCGCGAAACCGACACCATGGACACGTTTGTCGATTCGAGCTGGTACTTTCTGCGCTATTGCGACCCGGCCAATAGCCAGGCCATGGTGGCGGATGGCGCGGCGTATTGGGCGCCGATGGACCAGTACATCGGCGGCATCGAGCACGCCATCCTGCATTTGCTCTACGCCCGCTTTTGGACCAAGGTGATGCGCGACATGGGCTTGGTCAAAGTGGATGAGCCCTTTACCAAGCTGCTGACCCAGGGCATGGTGCTGAACCATATTTATTCCCGTCGCAACGAGAAGGGCGGCAAAGATTATTTCTGGCCGCACGATGTCGAGCACGTGTTGGACGCGGCGGGCAAAGTCACCGGTGCGCGGCTGGTAAACGCCGTGGGCGACTTGCCGGTGGGCACGCCGATTGACTACGAGGGCGTGGGCACCATGTCCAAGTCCAAAAACAACGGGGTCGACCCGCAGGCGCTGATCGAAAAATACGGCGCTGACACCGCCCGCCTGTACACCATGTTCACCGCGCCGCCCGAGGCCACGCTGGAGTGGAACGACGGCTCGGTCGAAGGCAGCTACCGGTTTTTACGCCGGGTCTGGAGTTTCGCGGCCAAGCATGAAGCGCTGCTGCGCAGCGCCGCTGGCAAACCGGTTCCTGCAGATTTGGGCAAAGTCGCCAAAGCCTTGCGCCTGGACATCCACACGGTGCTCAAGCAGGCCAATTACGACTACGAGCGCATGCAATACAACACGGTCGTCTCGGCAGTGATGAAGATGCTCAACACCCTGGAAGACGCCAGCCTTTCAGACTCGGCAGGTGACGCCGCAGCCCTGGCCGAATGCGTCTCCATCCTCTTGCGCGTTTTGTATCCGGTGTGCCCGCACATCAGCCACCAACTGTGGGCCGATCTGGGCTTTGCACAGGCGCACGGCGATTTACTGGACGCGGCCTGGCCCGCAGTCGATGACGCAGCTTTGCAGCGCGATGAGATCGAGCTGATGCTGCAGGTCAACGGCAAGCTGCGTGGTGCGGTGCTGGTGGCTTCGAGCGCCAGCAAAGAGGCGATTGAGGCTGCGGCCATTGCCAGCCCGGTTTTCCAGAGCTTCGCCCAAGGCGCCGCGCCGAAAAAAGTGATTGTGGTGCCGGGGCGCTTGGTGAATTTGGTACTCTGAGCCGATGAACACGCGCCGCCGCCATCTTCAGACCCTGCTGCTTGCGGGCGCGACGGCCGCCCTTGCTTCGTGCGGCTTTCGCCTACGCGGGGCGATGGACTTTGCCTTCGACACCGTGGCGGTAACGCCCGAGACCGGTGGCGCGGTAGCCCCCGAACTGATCCGCATACTCGGTGACCGTATCCGTCCGGTGGTGCCCAAGCAGGACCAGGAGCCGCCCCAGGTCATTGTCGACATCTTGAGTGAGGGCCGGGAAAAGTCGGTTGTCGGCACCAATTCTTCCGGCCAGGTCCGCGAGTTCCAGTTGCGCCTGCGCGTGAAGTTCCGCATGCGCACGCCGCAGGGCCGCATACTGATCGCAGAGACTGAGGTCGCGCAGCAACGGGACATCAGCTTCAGCGAGGCCGCCGTGCTCTCCAAGGAAGCCGAGGAAACGCTGCTGTATCGCGACATGCAAAGCGACATCGTGCAGCAGTTGCTGCGGCGCATGGCGGCGGTCAAGACCCTCAGCCCCTAGGCGACCATGCAGCTCAGCGCCCAGCAACTCGGGGCCCACCTGGAGCGCGGCCTCAAAAGCCTGTATGTCCTGCACGGAGACGATCCGCTCTTGCAGCAGGAAAGCCTGGACCAAATCCGCGCCACCGCCCGCACCCAGGGTTTTGGCGAACGTACGTCCCACACCGTGATGGGCGCGCACTTCGACTGGAGCGCGGTGCTCTCGGCCAGCCAGTCCATGAGTTTGTTTTCCGACAAGCAAATCACCGAGATCCGCATCCCCAGTGGCAAGCCCGGTAAAGAGGGCAGTACGGCGTTGCAACACTTAGCCGAATCCTCGGCGGGCGATGAGGGAAACCTGACCATCGTGCTGCTGCCGCACCTGGACAAAGCGTCCAAGTCCAGCGCCTGGTTTATGGCCCTGGAGGGGCAGGGCGTATCGATTGCCGTGGAGCCCATGGAGCGCAGTGCCCTGCCGCAGTGGCTGGCCACGCGGCTTGGCCGCAGTCGGCCTGCGGGTTGAACCCGGCGAAGCGGGGCAACACACCTTGCAGTTTTTTGCCGACCGGGTCGAAGGCAACTCATTGGCTGCGGCCCAGGAAATCCAAAAGCTTGCCTTGCGCTACCCGCCCACGCCTGAGAACGGCGGTGTGCTCAGCGCCGAGCAGGTCGAGGCGGCTGTGCTCAACGTGGCGCGCTACGACGTTTTCAAATTGTCTGACGCCGTGTTGTCCGGCCACCGCCAGCGCGTGCAGCGCATGCTCGACGGCCTGCGCGCCGAAGGCGAGGCCGAGGTGCTGGTGCACTACACCCTGGCCGAAGACATCCGCGCATTGAAGCGGGTCAAAGACGCCACCGCCCAGGGCCGACCACTGCCGCTGGCGCTCAAAGAACAGCGCATCTGGGGCAACCGCGAGCGCCATTTCGCCCGCGTGCTGCCGCGTTTGGGTGAAGCAGCGTTGGCCGATCTGCTGCAATCGGCGCACCATGTGGACGGCATTGTCAAAGGCCTCAAGCGCCCGGATTGGCCGCTGGACGGCTGGCAGGCCTTGCAACGTTTGGCGCTTCAGTTGTGCGCGCTGTGTGACGCCAGCACGCCGCAGCCGGCCTCGCGTGGGAAAATGCCGGCATGAACGCTATCTCCACCACTGAATACGCCCTGGGCTTGGGCGCGCAGGCCAAGGCCGCCTCGGCGCTGATGGCCAAGGCCTCCACGGCTGCTAAAAACCGCGCCCTGCTGCGACTGGCTGCGCTTTTGCGAGAGAACACTGCCGCCTTGCAAATCGACAACGCCAAAGACTTGGAGCGCGCGGATGCCGCCGGGCTTGCTGCGCCCATGGTGGACCGCTTGCGCCTGACCCCCAAAGTGCTGGAAACCTGCGCGCAAGGCTGCGAACAGCTCGCCGCCATGCCCGATGTGATTGGCGACATCACCGGCATGAAGCAGCAGCCCAGCGGCATCCGCGTGGGCCAGATGCGCGTGCCCATCGGCGTCTTCGGCATGATTTTTGAGAGCCGCCCCAACGTGACCATTGAGGCGGCGAGTCTGAGTATCAAAAGCGGCAACGCCTGCATCCTGCGCGGTGGCTCCGAAGCCATTGACTCCAACAAAGCGCTGGCCCTGCTGGTGCAGCAGGCGCTGCTGGACAGTGCGCTGCCTGCAGACGCAGTGCAGCTGGTGCAAACCACCGACCGCGCGGTGGTGGGCGAACTCATCGCCATGCCGCAATTTGTGGACGTGATCATTCCGCGCGGCGGCAAAGGTCTGATCGAGCGCATCAGCCGCGACGCCAAAGTGCCCGTGATCAAGCACCTGGACGGCAACTGCCACACCTATGTGGACGACCCCTGCGATATCGCCATGGCGGTCGCCGTGGCCGACAACGCGAAGACCCAGAAGTACAGCCCCTGCAACGCCAGCGAAAGCTTGCTGGTCGCGCGCGGCGTGGCAGCGGAGTTCTTGCCGCAAATCGGCGCAATCTACGCCGCCAAAGGCGTGGAAATGCGCTGTCTGCCCCGCGTCCAAGGCCCTGCTTGCGGGCGTGCCCGGCGCACACCTGCAAGACGCCAGCGAACAGGATTGGTTTGAGGAATACCTCGCGCCCATCATCAGCATCAAAGTGGTCGATGGCCTGGACGCCGCCATTGCCCACATCAACCACTATTCCAGCCACCACACCGACGCCATCCTCACCCGCGACCACATGCACGCCCAGCGCTTCCTGCGCGAGGTCGATTCCTCCAGCGTCATGGTCAACACCAGCACCCGCTTTGCCGACGGTTTCGAGTACGGCCTGGGGGCTGAGATCGGCATCTCCACCGACAAATTCCACGCCCGCGGCCCCGTGGGTATTGAGGGCTTGACCTCGCTGAAGTACGTGGTGCTGGGGCAGGGGGAAGTGCGGGGCTAGCCTTCGGGTCCAGGGTCGACAATCCCCCCATGACCCACGCCTTCGAATCCCTCACGCCCGACACGGTTCTCGATGCGCTGGAGTCGGTGGGCTTGCGCGGTGACGGCCGCTTGACGGCGCTGTCGTCCTATGAAAACCGGGTCTACCAGGCGGTGCTGGAGGACGGCAGCCAGGTGGTGGCCAAGTTTTACCGGCCGCAGCGCTGGAGCGAGGCGCAAATTCTGGAAGAGCATGCGTTTTCGGCCGAGCTGATGGCTGCCGAAGTGCCTGCCATTGGGCCGCTGGTGCTTGGGCGGGCAGACGCTGCACCAGTTTGGCGGTTTTGGTTTCAGCGTCAGCCCGCGCCGGGGCGGGCGCCCGCCCGAGTTGGACGACCTCGAAGTGCTGGAATGGATAGGCCGCTTTCTGGCCCGCATCCACACCGTGGGCGCGAAGCAGCCGTTCGTGGCGCGTCCGGCCTTGAACCTGGCGACCTTCGGGACCGAGTCAGTGAACTGGCTGCTTGAGAACCACCAGGTGCCGCTGGATGTGCAATCGGCCTGGACCGATGCGGCGCAGCAGGCCTTGGCGCTGGTGGCTACGCACCCCGCGCTGGCCGATCCGCCCGCCGGGCCGATCCGGCGCATACGCCTGCATGGCGACTGCCACCCCGGCAATATCTTGTGGACGCCGCTGGACGCGGCTGCCGGGCCGGGGCCGCATTTTGTCGATCTGGACGACGCCCGCAGCGGCCCGGCGGTGCAGGACTTTTGGATGCTGCTCAGCGGCGATCGGCACCAGCAAACCCGCCAGCTCGGCGCGCTGGTCGACGGCTACGAGCAGTTCCGTGACTTTGATCGCGACGAACTCGCGCTGATCGAGCCGCTGCGCACCCTGCGGCTGATCCATTACAGCGCCTGGCTGGCGCGGCGCTGGAGCGACCCGACCTTTCCCGCCAACTTCCCCTGGTTTGGCAGCAGCGATTACTGGCACGGCCAGGTGCAGGTGCTGCAAGACCAGATTGAGGCCATGGCGGAGCCGCCGTTGGTCGTTTAAAAAATGGCGCAGGCGCTACCCACGCTCAACCTCATCGGCGCGGGCCGGGTCGGCCAGACGCTGGCGCACTTGTGGACGCGCCACGGCGTGCTGTGGGTGCAGGATGTACTGACCCGCTCGCCGGATAGCGCGCGGACGGCGCTGGACTTCATCGCGCCGGATGCGTCTACTGGCCCGCGCGGTGGCGCACCTCGTCAGACATGCGCCCCGCAGACATCTGGCTACTCGCCGTGCCCGATGCGCAGATAGCCGCGTGCGCGCAGGACCTGGCGGCGCATGCCCGCCAGCGGGGCGACTCGCCCGCGCTGGCTTTTCATTGCAGCGGCGCGCAGAGTGCAGAGCTGCTGTCTCCGCTGCGCGACCTGGGCTGGGCGGTGGCCAGCGCGCACCCGGTTTTGAGCTTTGCCAGCGCAAAGGCGGCGGTAGCCCAATTTGCCGGAACCCCTTGCGCGCTCGAAGGTGACGCTGCGGCATGCGATACCTTGCGCCCATTGTTTGAGGCGATTGGCGCTGCCTGTTTTGGTGTGCGCAGCCAGGACAAAGTGCTGTACCACGCAGCGGCAGTGCTGGCGACCAACTTTGCGCCGGTCTTGCAAGCGCTGGCCGAAGACGCCTGGCGCGCCACCGGCATGCCGGATGCATTGGTGCTGCGTTTACGCGAGCGGCTGCTGCGCAACGCCGTGGACAACATCGTGGCGCTGTGGGCCGCAAAAGGCCTTGACCGGCCCGGCCGCACGCGGGGACTTTGCAGCCATCGCGCGCCAAGCGGATGTGGTGGCTGATTGGGACCCGCAGGCTGCTGCCGCTTACCGCGCTCTCAGCGCGCTTGGCCCTGCGCATGGCCGGGCACGCGACCGAGCCGCCGCAGGCCTGAGCCAGCGGCAGCAAACTCAGGGCGACCCTGGCGCTGCAGCCTGCGGTTTGGGTGATCCGTTCCAGCCCCGGCAGTCGTAAAAATGGAAGCGCGCCACCGGCGCACCCCAGCGGTAGACCGGCAAGGTTTCCAGCAGCGTGCAGCGGGCAAAACCGTGCTCCCCCAGCGGCGGCGTGAACGACAGGCGGGACACGTCGACCAGCAGCGTGTCACCACCGGCGGGCAGCGCACCAGCCCACAACATGAACTGCGACATCCCAATGTCCAGCACATGCACCGGCAGCGGCTGCGCGTACCAGCCCATACGGCTGGCCAGCGTCCAGTTTTGCACCGACACGCTGGAGAGGCCTTGCGCTTTGGCTAATGCGCGAGCCCGTTCGCCAGCGGCGTCCCAGCCGAACAAATCCGAGAAGGGGTTGTCGCCCTCCGGCGTGACCAGCAGCGTGCGCGAGAACAGGGGCGCGCCCGCGCTCAGCGTGATCGCCAGCATGGCTGCGCAGATCAGGGCCTGCAACAGCGCCAGGGCGGCAATCCAGCGGCGTCGCCCCGCCGCCCAGGCGCGGGCCAACACCACACCGGCAAACGGTGCCATGCACACCCAGGCCGGCGCACTCCAGTGCGGCAGGCTCACGCCGCCCCCCGCCATGTAAGCCAGCACGCCAAACGGAATCAGAAAAAACCAGCGCCAACGCCAGGGTTGCAAGACGCCAGTGGCCATGCATCCGGCCAACAACAGCGGCCCATAGGCGAAGGCTTGGATCAGCAAAAACCGCAGCACGTTCAGCGCTTCCCAGCTCCCGCCGGAACCATGCTGCGCCTGGTACTTGAAAGATACCCAGTCATGCTGCGCGTTCCACCAGAACACCGGTGCGACCACCAGCAGCGCCACCAGCAGCGCCGCCCAGACCCGCGCTTGCAGCAGCAAGCCCGCGCCGTAACGCATCAGCAAGCACAGCATGACGGGCACTGCCAGCAGCACGGCGGTGTATTTGGACAAACCCGCCAGCCCCAAGGCCAGCCCCAGCAACAGCCACCAGCGCCAGTCGGCCAGAGCCGGTTGCCGCACCATATGCAGGGTCAGCGCCATGGTCCAGATGCTCAGGGCCATGAGCAGGGTGTCGGGCACCAGACCGATGCCCAGCACGTGGATGACTGGTGCCAGCGCAAAGGCCGCCAGAGCCCACAGGCCCGCTTCGCGCCGGACGGGCTGCAGGCGCGCGGTGACGTGGAAGATGCCCCAGGCGCTGAGCAACCACAGCGACGCCGGGCAGGGCGCGGGCCAGCCAGACCGGCGCGTCCAGCGCCACCAGCGGCCACTGGATCCAGCCCACCAGCGGTGGGTGGTCAAAGTAACTCCAGTCCGGGTGCGCGGCGTAGAGCAGGTAATGCGCCTCGTCCACCGACAGGCCGATGGACGCGCCAATGGCCAGGTGGAGCAGCGCCAAGGCCAGCAAGACCAGGGGCATTCGGTGGATCAAGGGCACGGTGTGGGGTGTCAGCGCAGGGGTGAATCCGCCGCCGGGGCGGCAGGCGCGCAGTCTAAACGCCTTTGCGCGGACATCCGGCTCTGTGGCGCGATTCGCAGGCGCGTGGTCCAAGCCCTTACGCCGCCGCGAGCTGACATGAATTGTTCATATTCGAATCGTCAAATCGACACAATGCGTTGCTTTTTTGTCCGAATAGCGTGGTGGGTGGCCTGATGGATCTCCAATCCCTCACCGAATTAGGCCAGCGTACGGGCACGCTGCCAAACCTCCCCACACAGCACTTCATCGATGGCCATTGGTGCGCCAGCGCCGACGGAGCCGAGATGGACAGCTGGGATCCGGGTACCGGTCAGGTTTTTCTCCGTTTTTCTGCTGGCGGTGCCGCCGAGGTCGATGCGGCAGTGGACGCAGCGCGGCGCGCCTTGCATGGGCCTTGGTCCCGTCTGAAACCGGGGGAAAGAGCCCAACTGCTGCGCGCAGTCGCCAATGGTTTGCGAGCCCAAGCCGATCTATTGGCGGTGGCCGAGACGCTGGATAGCGGCAAACGGCTGGTAGAGGCGCAAGGCGATGTCCGCGGCGCAGCGGCCTGTTTTGACTACTACGCCGGGGCTTGCGACAAGTTCCACGGCGACACGATTCCCCTGGGCCCTGATTACCTGGCCTATACCGTGAACGAGCCTATTGGGGTCACGGCGCATGTCATCCCCTGGAATTACCCCCTGTCTACCGCAGCGCGCGGTATCGCACCGGCTTTGGCAGCGGGTTGCACGGTGGTCGCCAAACCGGCTGAGCAGACGCCGCTTACGGCACTTTTGCTGGCGCAGATCATCCAGGCGGCGGGCCTTCCGACGGGCGTGGTCAATGTGGTCACCGGTACGGGCAGCCAAGCCGGCGCGGCACTTGTTGGCCACGCGGGCGTGGACCATGTGACCTTCACCGGCTCGGTGGCCACCGGCGTGCATGTCATGCGCAACGCCGCAGAACAGACGACGCGTTTGCTGCTGGAGCTGGGCGGTAAATCGCCGCTGCTGGTTCTGGCGGATGCCGATATGGAGCGCGCCGTTGAGGGCGTCATGGAAGGCATTTTTGAGAACGCAGGGCAAATCTGCTCTGCCGCATCGCGTCTGGTGATCGACCGCCGCATCCACGCCGCTTTCATGGAGCGCCTGCTGGAGAAGACGCAGGCTCTCACGCTGGGGCATGGCTTGCGCAACGCCGGGATGGGTCCTCTTAATTCAGCTGCGCATCTGGACAAAGTAGCGGGCTTTCTGGATCGCGCCCGCAGCCGCGATGCCCGCATTCTGTGCGGCGGACACCGCACCACCGACCCACAAACCGGTTTAGGCTGGTTTTTTGAGCCCACCATCGTCGACGACTTGCGCGCGGATGACGAGCTGGTTCAAGAAGAAATTTTCGGCCCGGTCCTGGCGGTTCAGATCTTTGACGATCTGGAGCAGGCGCTGGACCTGGCCAACGGCACCCGCTTCGGGCTGGTGGCCGGCATCTACACACGGGACTTCTCCAACGCGCATCGATTGGCGCAGCGCCTCGACGCGGGACAGGTCTACATCAACGAGTACTTTGCAGGTGGCATCGCGCTGCCTTTTGGCGGCAACAAACGCTCCGGCTTTGGCCGAGAAAAAGGCCTGGAGGCGCTACGCAGCTACTCCAAGCTCAAGAGCGTGGCGGCCCGTTTGTAACGGGCGGCAGGTTTTGCACGGTACGTCTGGTTTTATTGTTTTTAACCCAAGGAGTCTTTATGAAATTGCATCGCACCCTCATCGCCGCCACGCTGGCGCTGGGCCTGACCGGCCTGGCCATGGCACAGGAAAAAACCCTGCGTCTGTTGACCTGGGCTGACTACGCCCCCGCCGACGTCGTGACCCAGTTTGAAAAAGAGTCGGGCTACAAAGTTGAAGTGACCTTGTCCAACAACGAAGAGATGATCTCCAAGCTGCGCGCCACTGGCGGCGCTGGCTTTGACCTGGCCCAGCCCTCGCAGGACCGCATCACCGGCCCGCAGCAGGAATTCGGCATTTACAAAGCCATGGACGTGTCCAAGCTCAAAGGGGACCTGTTCATCGGATCCATGCTCGATGCCACCAAAAAGAACACCACGCTTGGACGCAAAAGTCTATGGCGTGCCGCACATCTGGGGTACCGAGGGCCTGGTCGTCAACACCAAGCTGACGAAGATGACCGATTACACCGACCTGTGCCGCGCGGACGTCAAAGGTAAGGTCTCCATGCGCCTGAAGCGCCCGACCCTGATCTCGTTTGCTTTTGCCTCTGGCAAAGACCCCTTCGCCCTGTACAACAACCCCACCGCCTACACCGCGCTGATGGAAGAGGTCGCCAAGACCTTGACCGCTTGCAAAGGCAATGTGAAGTTCTACTGGGACAACAAAGACCAGTTGCTCAACGGCATGCGCGCCGGTGAAGTGGTTGGCTCTTTGATGTGGGATACGGGCGGTTGGAAGCTCAACAGCGAAAACGCCGACATCAAGTTCATCGCACCCAAGTCGGGCGCGACCGGCTGGATCGATACCTTTGCCATCCCCGCCAAAGGCCGCAATGACGAGGCTGCTTACGCCTGGATCAACTTCAATATGCGCCCCGAGATCGCTGCGCGCGTGGCCAAGTCGGCTGGTAACTTCACCGCCTCCAAAGGCGCTGACCAGTTGATGGAAGGCAAATTGAAAGCCCAGTTCGCTGAGAGCTTCAACGACGCAGCCCTGAAAAACATCAAGTGGTACCCAGCCGTTCCTGCTGGCCTGGAAGCCATCGAAGGCCGCATTCTCGACCGCATCAAAGCGGCCAACTGAATCGACTGAGGTTCGAACGGGCCAGCGCTGTTGCTGGCCCCAACGGGTCGCCCTGTGCGACCCGTTATGCTTTCTAAAGAGACTACGCCATGCCATCTTCCAGTCCCCACGCAACACCTTCGCAGCACGCGGATTTGCAGGTGTCGGGCGTGTCCAAACGCTTTGGCACCTTTGAAGCCGTACGCGATCTGTCCTTCACCGTGCAGCGCGGCAGCTTCTTCTCGATACTGGGCCCCAGCGGCTGTGGCAAAACCACCTTGCTGCGCATGATTGCCGGATTCAGTGCGCCCGATAGCGGCGACATCGTGATCGGCGGGCGCTCCATGCACGGCGTCGGACCCAACCGCAGACCGGTGAATATGGTCTTTCAGCACTCTGGCCCTGTTCCCGATGATGAACGTGGGCGAAAACGTGGCCTACGGCCTGCAGCAGCGCGGCGTTTCTGCCAGCGAGGTGAAGCGGCGGGTCGGCGACATGCTGGAACGTGTGGGCCTCCCCGGGTCGGAGAACAAAGGTGTCGACCAACTGTCCGGCGGCCAGAAGCAGCGCGTGGCCATCGCCCGCAGCCTGGTGCTGGAGCCCACGCTGTTGCTGCTCGATGAGCCGCTGGGCGCACTGGACCTCAAGCTGCGCGAGCACATGAAGATCGAGCTCAAGCAATTGCAGGCCGCCTTCGGCACCACCTTTGTCTACATCACCCACGACCAATCCGAGGCGCTGGTGCTATCCGACCGGGTGGCGGTGATGAACCATGGCGTGTTCGAGCAAGTGGGCAGCCCGCAAGATTTGTATTACCAGCCGCTCACGCCCTTTGTGGCGTCCTTTGTCGGCAATAACAATGGCTTTACCGGGCGCGTGGAGTCCACCGATGGTGCCTGCGCCACGGTGCGCAGTTCCGAGGGGCTTGCGCTGCAGGCCCGTATGCACACGCCCCTGAACGCCGGTGCGCAGGCGCAATTGTTTGTGCGACCGGAGGCCATGCTCTTGCTGGAAGCGGGGCAGGGCTTAGCCGATCCGCGCTGGACGGTGTACGAGGCGCAGGTCGAAAGTTTGTTATTTGACGGCGCGAATTCCGCCGTTCTGGTGCGGGAGTCGCACAGCCGCGCAGCCTTGCGCATCGCCTTGCCCCAAACCGGGCAGTACGCGGGACTGCAAGTGGGACAAAGCCTGCGCTTTGGCTTCGATCCCCAGAACGCCGTTTGTTTTGGAGCGCCGGATGCACGCTGATGCAAACCGCAATGGCCCACTGCTGATGCGGCTGGGCGTCTTGCTGCTGTTTGCGCCGGTGGTGCTTGTGGCTGGTTGGACTGATCATCCTGCCGCATATCGAGCTGGCGTACTTGTCGCTGCGGGTGCGCTTGGCACCCCGCGTGTACGAGCCCAGTTTTGCGCAATACCGCATGTTCATTGAAGAGCCTCTGTACTTGCAGACCTTTTTACGCACGGCGGTGATATCGATTGTGTCGACCGCGCTCACGCTCTTGGTGTGTTTTCCAGTGGCTTGGACGATTGCCAAAATTGCCCGCAATCGGGTGCGCTCGCTTGATGTTTTTGCTGTGCTTGATTCCGTTTTGGGTGAGCGAGACGGTGCGGGCGCTGGGGTGGACTATTTTGCTGCGCGAGTCGGGCGTTTTGCCCGCGTTCCTGGTGTCGCTGGGCGTCACCGACAAGCCCCCTGAGTTGCTCTACCACGACGCCACGATTGTGCTGGGCCTGGTCTACACCTCCATGCTGTTCATGGTGGTGCCGCTGATCAGCGCACTGGAGAGTCTGGACGACTCCCTGATTGAGGCCGCCTACGACCTGGGTGGAAACAGCTTCAACATCCTGCGCCGCATCGTGATCCCGCACGCCGCGCCGGGCATCGTGGCCGGTTGCATTGTGGTGTTCATGCTGACCCTGGGCAACTACCTCACGCCGACCCTGCTCGGCGGCAAAAGCTCGCAATGGTTTACCGAGCAGATTTACTCGCAATTCATCACCCGCTTCAATTGGGAGCAAGGTTCGGCCTTTGGCTTCTTGCTGCTGGGTCTTTCCACGCTCATCGTGTACCTGGGCCTGCGCCTAAGCGGCCAGAAGTTCACCGACGTGATGGCACGCACATAAAGAGGGCGCAGCATGATTCCGTCTTTACCCCGTCCGCTGTGGGCCCGCCTGGGAACCTGGGGCTACGCAGGCCTGTTCTTTTTTCTGCTCTTCCTGCCCCTGGCGATCGTGGCTGTCTTCGCATTCAATGACGCGCCCTATCCCGCGCCACCCTGGAAAGGCTTTACCCTGGATTGGTTTTGGAGCACCAACCCGCAGCGGGTGGGATTGTTCGGTGACCGCCCGCTGCTGGGCAGCATTTGGACCAGCACCAAAGTGGCCTTGTGGGTCACCGGTGCCTCGCTGTTGGTGGGGACGGTGAATGCCTTTTTGATCGAGCGGGTGCGCTTCCCCGGCAAACAGGCCCTGTACCTGATGATGCTCGCGCCCCTGGTAATTCCGGGCGTGATCCTAGGTATTTCCATCCTGGCCTTCGCCAGCCACATCGCCAACTTGGCCGATGACCTGTGGGGCATCGAGTTGGAGTTTTTGCGGCCCGGTCTGGTTCTGGTGGCGCTGGGGCAGTTTTCCTTTGTAGCGTCCATCACCACCTTGAGCGTGCTGGCGCGCTTGAAACGCTTTGACATCAGCCTGGAAGAGGCCGCCTACAACCTGGGCGCATCCGGTTTCACGGTGTTTCGCACCATCACGCTGCCCTATCTCCGTCCGGCCCTGATCGGCTCGGCGGCCATTGCCTTTTTGATGAGCTTTGAGAACTTCAACACCACCCTGATGCTGGTGGGCTCGGACGCGCCCTTGACCATCATGATGTACGGGCGCATGCGCGAAGGTGCCAGCCCGGTGCTCAACGCGGTCAGCCTGGTTTTGATGCTGCTCACCGCCGCCATGGCCATCGTCATGCTGGGGCGCGGTGCCAAGCGCCGCGAGGCATGACTGCGCTATCGTTCGCACCTTTCCCGCTTCTTTCACGCTTTTTTGAATGGATCTTTATGCCCACCTACCACGTTGAAATGATCGAAGGCCGCACGATTGAACAAAAGCGCAAGCTGGTGCAGGAAATCACCCGCGTCAGCGTCGAAGTGCTGGGCGGTTCGCCCGATTCGGTGGATGTGCTGATCGTCGACGTCAAACCCGAAAACTGGGCCACCGGCGGCAAACTCTGGACCAACCCGCGCAGCTAGCCGCCTGCCAGTAATCGGGCGTGCGAGCGCCGCTTCCAGCGCATCCATAAACAGCGCCGGCACGTCGCAGCCGGTCTGGTCGGTGATCTCCTGAAAGCAGGTGGGGCTGGTGACGTTGATCTCGGTGAGGTGCGTTCCGATGATGTCCAGGCCCACCAGCAGCAGGCCGCGCGCGGCCAGCGTGGGCCCCAGCGCCTCGGCCAGCTTCCGGTCGGCGTCGGACAGTGGCAGGGCCACGCCTTTGCCGCCTGCTGCCAGGTTGCCGCGCACCTCGCCGCCTTGCGGAATCCGCGCCAGGCAATAGGGCACCGGCACGCCGCCAATCACCAGCACCCGCTTGTCGCCCGCTGCAATCTCGGGCAGGAACTTTTGCACCATCAAGGTTTGCGCGCCTTCGCGGTTCAGCGTTTCGATGATCGCGCCCAGGTTGCGCCCGTCCGCCCCGACACGGAAGATGCCGCTGCCACCCATGCCGTCCAGGGGCTTGAGGATCACGTCCTGGTGTTCGGCGTGGAAGGCGCGCACCGCAGCGGCTTCGCGGGTGACCAGCGTGGGGGGAATCCACTGCGGAAACTCCAGGATGGCCAGCTTTTCCGGGTGGTCGCGCAGGGCGCGCGGGCGGTTGAAGACGCGCGCGCCCTCGCGCTCGGCCTGCTCCAGCAGGTGCGTGGCGTAGAAATATTCGCTGTCAAAGGGCGGGTCCTTGCGCATCACGATGGCATCGAAGGCGTGCAAGGCCCGGACTTCAGTTGCTTCCGTGTGGAACCAGTCCTGCGCTTCGCCGGTCAGGCGGATGCGCCGGGTTTGCGCTTGCATAACCCCGCCGCGCTGCCACACCAGTTGGCGTGGTTCGCAGGCGCTCAGGCTGTGGCCCCGGCGCTGGGCTTCGCGCATCATCGCAAAGGTGCTGTCTTTGTAGGTCTGGAAGGACTCCAACGGATCGGCAACAAAAAGCAGGTGCATAGAGCGGGCCTCGGTTCAAAAACGCAGCGCGGCGCCGCGGCGCGCTTTTTGGATCAGCATCGCGCAGACCCCGGCCAGCAAACCCCAAAACGCGGAGCCGACACCGGCGATCACCACACCGCTGAGCGTGACCAAAAAGGTGATGATGGCGGCCTCGCGCTCGCTGCTGTCTTCTAAGGCCGTGCTCAGGGCGTTGGCCACGGTACTCAGCAGCGCCAGCCCGGCAATCGCCACCACCAGCGTTTTGGGAAAGGCCAGCAGCGCGCCCATGATGGTTGCGCCAAATAGACCCACCGCCACATAAATCGCCCCACAACTCACGGCCGCCGTGTAGCGCCGCGCCGGGTCCGGGTGCGCCTGCGGGCCCATGCACATGGCGGCGGTAATCGCGCTCAGATTCAGTTGAAAGGCCCCAAACGGTGCCAGCACCACGGTGGCAGCGCCGGTCAGGGTCAGGACTTTGGTGATCGGGATGCCCGCGTCGCCGCCGTTGGCGCGCTCGTCGCCAAAGCCGCAGGCTTTGATGGCCGCCACGCCGGGCATGTTCTGCG
The DNA here is from genome assembly GCA_964203415.1 of Rhodoferax sp. Lineage (GTDB taxonomy): Bacteria > Pseudomonadota > Gammaproteobacteria > Burkholderiales > Burkholderiaceae_C > Allorhodoferax. The sequence continues at coordinate 35,614 of CAXNME010000012.1, read as the reverse complement.
AGGCCATGGTGACGATGAACAAGGGCAAAGCCAAACTGACCGCCGCCGACCAGGTGAACACCGGTGCCACAAAAACCGGTACGGTGAGGCCCGCCGGAATCGGCTGCGCGCCAAAACCGTGGGTCAGCGCCGTGTACACCACCGCCGCGCCCAGGCAGATCAGAACCGCGTACAGCGGGAAACAGCCGCCGCCCCAGCAAATACGCCGCCAGCATCAGCAGCACCAGCACCTAAATCGGTTTGCGCCGCCGCAAAGCCGGTCAGGCAAAACCCGGCCAGCACACCGGCCAGCAGGGCCGAGGCGAGCGACATGGGCATGAGCCGCATGATGCGTTCGAACCAGCCACTGGCACCAATCAGAAAAATCACCCCGCCGCTGAGCATGAACGCGCCAATGGCCTCGCCCATGCTGAAGTTGCCGGTCGCCCCCGCGCTGGCCAATACCGCCGCACCGGATGAACTCCAGGCCACCATCACCGGCTTGCGCAGCCACAGCGAGGGCAGCAGCGTGGTCAAACCCATGCCCAGCCCGATGGCCCATAGCCAGGACGCCAGCATCTCCGGCGTCGCGCCAAAGGACAGAGCGGCCTGGAACACGATGGCAATCGAGCTGGCCATGCCGACCAGAACCGCGACAAAACCGGCGGTGATGGCGGAGAGGCTGAAGTCTTTGAACAATTGCAAGGGGGAAACCGGGGCAAGCCGGTCTTAAATTTCGATTTTGGAGCCCATCTCGACGACGGCATTGCTCGGCAGCTTCAGAAAGTCGGCTGCCGCGCTGGCATTGTGGTGCATTTGGGCAAACAGCTTTTCGCGCCAGATCGCCATGCCGCCGCCCAGCGTGGGCACAACCGTGTCGCGCGACAAGAAGTAGCTGGTGGTCATGGGGTCGACATCGCAGCCCCGGCCAGCGAGTTGCTGCAAGGCCTTGGGCACATTGGCGTCGTTTTTGAAGCCGTAGTCGATCTGCACCTGCCAGCAGTCGTGGCCCAGGCGCTCAATCTCCAGGCGCTTGTCCAGCCCGATCCAGGGCACCGCGTGGTTGCGAACCGTGACAAACAGATTGGTCTCGTGCAGCACCTTGTTGTGTTTCAGGTTGTGCAGCAGCGCGTTGGGTACGGTGCCGGCGTCGGTGGTCAGAAACACGGCGGTGCCGGGCACGCGCACCGGCGGGCTTATGAACAGCGAGTCCAAAAAACCGGCCAGATCCAGCGAATCGGCGCGGATTTTCGAATGCAGCAGCGCGCGGCCGTCTTTCCAGGTGGTCATCAACACAAACACCGCGCCGCCAAGGGCCAGTGGGAACCAGCCGCCGTCGAACAACTTCAGCAGGTTGGAGCCCCAGAACAGCAGATCCACGGCAAAAAACACGCCAGTAGCCGCCAGGCACAGCCCTAGCGGGTAACGCCAGGCGTAACGGATCACGAAGAAGGTCAGCAGCGTGGTGATCAGCATGTCGGTGCACACCGCAATACCGTAGGCCGCCGCCAGGTTGCCCGAGGTCTTGAACATCACCACCGCCAGCACAATGGCCACAAACAAGCCCCAGTTCACCACGTTGATATAGATCTGCCCGGTGTCGCGGGTGCTGGTGTGCAGAATTTTCAGGCGCGGCAGGTAACCCAGCTGAATCACCTGCTTGGTCACGCTGAATGCGCCGGTGATCAGCGCCTGCGAGGCGATCACCGCCGCCGCTGTGGCCAGCACCACCAGCGGAATCAAGGCCCATTGCGGAGCCATCATGTAGAAGGGGTTTTTCACCGCCGCCGGGTTGGACAGCAGCAGCGCGCCCTGGCCAAAATAGTTCAGCGTCAGCGCGGGCATCACCACCGCAAACCAGGCGATACGGATCGGCTTTTTGCCAAAATGCCCCAGGTCTGCGTACAGGGCTTCGGCCCCGGTCACGCACAAGACCACCGCACCCAGCAGCACAAAGGTCAGCAGCGGGTTGTTCAGGGAAAACACGGCTGCGTAATACGGGTTGAGCGCCAGCAGCACTACCGGGTTATCGACAATGTGGAACACGCCCAGCGCGGCGATCACCGCAAACCAGACCACGGTGATGGGCCCGAATGCGCGCCCGATGCCAGCGGTTCCCCGCTTTTGCACCGCAAACAGGCAAAACAAAATCACCAAGGTGAGCGGCACCACGTATTTTTCTAAACCCGGTGCCAGCACGTTCAGGCCCTCCATGGCCCCGAGTACCGAAATCGCCGGGGTAATCACCCCGTCGCCGTAGAACAGGCAGGTCCCGAAGATGCCAATAGAGAGCAACACGCCGCGCAGCCGGGGCTTGTCCTTTACTGCTTGGGAGGCCAGGGCCAGCATGGCGATCAGGCCGCCTTCGCCCTCGTTGTCGGCGCGCAAGACCAGCACCACGTATTTGAGCGAGACGATGATGGTCAGCGTCCAGAAAATCAGGGAAAGAATGCCGTAGATGTTGTCGACTGTCAGGGCCAGGTGCCCGGCGGCAAACACCTCTTTCATGGCGTACAGAACGCTGGTTCCGATGTCACCGTACACGACGCCGATAGCGGCTAAAACGAGGGAGGGGAGGGACGATTTCGAAGCGGATGAGGACACTTATTTGCACCGGCCCAGAGCTTTTGGCCGGTTTCCATGCGACGCGGGAGCGCCATTGTGCATCCGCAAACCCGCTTGTCAGAGGCCTCTGTCAACAAAGCCAGAAAAATTTGTTGCAATGCAACAAAAAGGCCGACTAATCCTCGTTGTCGGCCATGGGATCGGTCTGTTCCAGCTCGATGCTGCCTGCCAGCAGGCCCAGGCGGGCGATCACCCCGTACATATAAAAGCGGTTCGGCGCGCTGGCACCCGGGCGCATGCCCGGCTCGGGCAGCGACAGGCTTTGCGCAAAAGCCAGGGGCACGTAGCTGGAGCCCGGCGCGCTCAGCGGTTCGTCGGCACCCTGTTGCGCGTGGACCCGGTAAAAGCCGCCCACCACAAAGCGGTCCAGCATATAGACCACCGGCTCGGCCACCGCGTCGTTGATCCGCTCCAGCGTCAGCACGCCCTCCTGCACAACCAGCGCTTGCGGCCCGGCTGCGGGCAGCAGCGCTGCCTGCGCGGCCAGGTCTTTGCCGTCGCGCAGCGTCATCAGACCCATACCGCTGTGCCGGTCGTCGTGTTTGACCACCACAAAGGGCCGCTCCTTGATGCCGTATTCCTTGTATTTGCGCCGGGTTTTCAGCAGCATGGCCTCGACCTTGGCGCGCAGCGTATCCAGCCCCTGGGGCGTGGCCAGATCGAGCGTGCCGCAGACTTCAAAGTCCGGGTTGATCAACCAGGGGTCCACGCCGATCAGCTTGGCAAAGCGCTTGGCCGCGTCGTCATAGCAGTCGAAGTGCCGGCTCTTGCGGCGCACCGCCCAGCTCGCGTGCAGCGGCGGCAACAGGTATTGCGATTGCAGGTCTTCCAAAATGCCGGGGATGCCGCTGGCCAGGTCGGTGTTGAGCAAAATCGTGCAGGGGTCGAAGTCCTTCACGCCAATGCGCCCGCGCTCGCGCTGCACCGGCTCAAACACCACACTCTCGCCGCCGGGCACCGCCAAGGTCAGGGGTTTTTTCAGGTCCGGGCTGATCGAGCCAAAGCGCACATTCAGGCCGGCCATCTCAAAGATGCGCCGCAGCTGCACCAGGTTGCTCAGGTAAAAGCTGTTGCGCACATGGTTGTCGGGCACGATCAGCAGGTTGCGCGCCTCGGGGCAGGTTTTTTCCACGGCGGAGAGCGCCGCCTGCACCGCCAGCGGCAGCATGGCCGGGGTCAGGTTGTTCCAGCCGCAGGGGAAAAAATCGGTATCCACCGGCGCCAGCTTGAAGCCGGCGTTGCGCACATCGACTGAGCCGTAAAACGGTGGCGTGTGCTCCATCCACTCCATGCGAAACCAGCGCTCAATGGCTGGCATGGTGTCCAGCATGCGCTGCTCCAGCTCATGGATAGGGCCGTGTAGGGCGGTGACGAGGTGAGGAACCATTTGCTTACCTTAACCGAAGCATGCAGCCCCAGTCAGAGTAGGGATTCAGCGGCTGCGTTTTCCCGCCACCACCAGGCCCACGCCCGAGAGAATCAGCGCCCCGCCCACCAGATGGTGCAGCGCCATCGGCTCGCCCAGCAAAAGCCAGCCCACCACGGCGGCATACAGCGGCCCCAGGTACATGGTCATGGCCACCGGGCCCGGCCCCAGAACCGATTGGGTCCAGCCATAAATCCAGTACGCCAAAACGCCCGGAAACACCGCCGCCGCCACGATCAGCAGCAAGGCCTGCTCGCCCAGCGCCGGGCTGCTGTGGGCCAGCTCCCAGGCCGCAAACGGCACCAGCACCACCACGCCACCGGCGCAAATCACCGCCAGCCGCGCGAGCGTGCTCAAGGGGCTGGGCCAGTGCTTTTGCAGCATCGAGTACGCCGCCCAGGACACGGCGGCCCCGGCAATCCACAAATCGCCGGGCACAAATTCCACGTCGCCCAGCCGCTGCCAGTCGCCTTGCACCACCACATGCACCACGCCCGCCAGTGCGCCGATAACGCCCAGCGCCTGCCGCTTGGAAAATGGCTCATGCAGCCACATCACCGAGCCCACGGCAATCATCACCGGCGAGGCGGCGTAAATCAGCGAGATATTCATCACGCTGGTGGTCTGCCCGGCAAAGTAGACCGCCGCGCCGCAAATCCACATGCCGCAGCCGCCCAGCACCAGGTAATGCCAGGCATGCTGGCGGATATGGGCACGCTGCGCCCAGAGTTCGGTGTGCGTGAAGGCCGCCAGAATCGCGCCGGCCAGTATCCAGCGCCCCATCGCCAGCACATGCGGCGTGATCACCCCCGGCGCGCGCCGGGCGATCACCGAATTGACGATCCAGAGCAAAGGGATAACCCAAATCAGCAGCTGCGCCAGACGGGTGTGGGGGTGGACGGCGGGCGGCGCTGCGCCGGCAGACGAAAGGGGTTCAGTCAAAGTGGCTTGGCTCACAAAAATGCAATGGCAACGCTACCACAGCCCACGTGGCGCGGCCGCGTAGCCCCGCGCTTTACAAAATGCGCGAGAAGCGTTCACGGCTCAGGTCGTCTTGCAAGTAACTGTCAAACACCATGGCAATGGCGCGCACAAAAAACCAGCCCGTGTCGCTGACCTGTATGCCCTTGGCGTCCAGCGCCACCAGGCCTGCCTGCGCCAGCGGCTGCAGCGCGCGCAACTCGGCGGCGAAGTAGGCGGCAAAGTCAATCATCCAGGCGTTGGAGACCACCTCAAACTCCACCGCGCCCTGGCACATCAGCGCCATGATCACGGTGCGGCGCAGCATCGCGTCCCGGGTCAGGGCCAGGCCGCGCACCACGGGAAAGCGCCCCTGGTCCAGCAGCTCGTAATAGGTGTCCAGCGTCTTGGCGTTCTGGCTGTAGGTGTTGCCAATGCGGCCTATGGACGAGACGCCCAGCGCAATCAAATCGCAGTCCGGGCGGGTGCTGTAGCCCTGAAAGTTGCGGTGCAAGCGCCCCTGCCGCTTGGCCACCGCCAGCGCGTCATCGGGCAGGGCGAAATGGTCCATGCCCACGTACACATAGCCCGCGCCCACCAGCACTTCCAGCGCGTGCGCCAGCATCGCCACCTTGGTGCTGCCGTCGGGCAGTTCGTCCACGTTGATGCGCCGCTGCGGCTTGAAGCGCTGCGGCAAATGCGCGTAGGCGTACAGCGCAATCCGGTCTGGCCGCAGCCTGATCACCTGCTCCAGCGTGCGCTCCATGGACGCCAGGCTTTGCCGGGGCAGGCCGTAAATCAAATCGATGTTGATCGACTCCAAGCCCCGCGCCCGCGCCGCATGCACCAGGTCAAACACCTGCTGGGTGGATTGGATGCGGTGTACCGCCTCTTGCACCGCCGGGTCAAAGTCCTGCACGCCAAAGCTCAGCCGGTTAAAGCCCAGATCGGCCAGGGTTTGCAAGCGCGCCACGCTCACCGTGCGCGGGTCGACTTCAATGGCGATTTCGGGCTTGTCCGTCAGGCTGAAGTTGGCGCGCAGCAGCGCCATCAGCTGGGCCAATTCATCGTCGCGCAAAAACGTGGGGCTGCCCCCACCCAAATGCAGCTGCCCCAGCCGCTGGCGCGTGCCGATGATGGCCGTGTGCAAGGCCAGCTCTTTGGCCAGGTAGTCCAGGTAGCGCGTCGCGCGGCTGTGGTGCTTGGTGATGATCTTGTTGCAAGCGCAGTAGTAGCACAGCGACTCGCAAAACGGAATGTGCACATACAGCGACAGCGTGGCCAGCCGCCCCGGCGCGCCCAGGGTTTGCGTGAGCACCTGGCCGTAATCCGCGTCGTCAAAGGCCTCTACAAAACGGTCCGCCGTGGGGTAGGAGGTGTAGCGCGGCCCGGCAATGTCAAAGCGGCTAAGGAGTTCCGGTGAGGGGGTGGCTGCGTGGGTCGCCAGCGGGGTAACGGTATGGGCCATGGGTGCAGCGACAAAAAAGGGTGTGCCTCAATGTGGCACCCTTCTGCGCTAGCGGGCTTGACGCTGGTCAAGCAATGCGCGCTTTACGCCAAGGTCGCTGGTATGTCCGGCACTGCCGCGCCGCGTTCCAGCGCCGCGCGCGCGGCCTGCCAGACCTCGCGCGGGCTTTGCGGCTTGCGTTTGTGGTCGCTCCAGACCTGACGCCACAAGCGCCCGCCGCGCTGGCCATGGTGGAGCCCCAGCATATGGCGGGCAATCGCGTACCAGGGGCAACCGTCCTCTACAAAAGCGCGCTCCATGTAGGCCACCATCGCCTCTTCCACCGCTTCGCGGGTCAGCGCCTGTGGCGTGGCGTTGAAATACAGCGCGTCCCAGCCCGAGAGCAGCCAGGGCTGGTAATAGGCCTCGCGCCCGATCATCACGCCGTCCACCTGCGCTAGGTGCGCCCGTATTTGCGCGTCCTGCGTGATGCCGCCGTTGACCACAATCGTCAGGCCCGGAAAGTCGTGCTTGAGCTGGTAGGCCAGCTCGTAGCGCAGCGGCGGAATCTCGCGGTTCTCTTTGGGCGAGAGGCCTTGCAGCCAGGCGTTGCGCGCATGCACCATGAACACCGCGCAACCCGCCTCGCTCACCGTGCCCACAAAGTCGCGCACAAAGCCGTAGTCCTCGTTTTTGTCAATGCCAATGCGGTGCTTCACCGTCACCGGCAGGCTCACCGCGTCCACCATCGCCTTGACGCCATCGGCCACCAGCGCCGGCTCGTTCATCAGGCAGGCCCCAAAGGCCCCGCGCTGCACCCGCTCGCTCGGGCAGCCGCAGTTCAGGTTGATCTCGTCATACCCCCACTGCGCCCCCAGCCGCGCCGCATGCGCCAGGTCTGCGGCCTCGCTGCCGCCCAGCTGCAGCGCCAGCGGATGCTCCTCGGCGTTGAAGCGCAAATGCCGCTCCACGCTCCCATGCAGCAAAGCGCCCGTGGTCACCATCTCGGTGTACAGGCGGGTGTGGCGGCTCAGCAGCCGGTGGAAGAAGCGGCAATGGCGGTCGGTCCAGTCCATCATGGGGGCGACGGAGAGGCGCCAGGGGCTGAATGGGTGCGTTGGGTGCATCCGCTTGAAGATAACCCAACCCTTCTTCTAATCCCAGCTATCCCCCCCACCGCTATCCCAGGAACCGCTGTCCTGGATTCCGAAGTCCTGGCCGCCCATGTCGGCGTTGGTATCGGGTGGGGCGTGGTGGGTCTCGGGCGCGGCTGCGTTGGCTTCTTTGCCCTCTTCGCCGCCCATCAGGTTGCGGCCAATGGCTTCGGCGGCCATGAAGCCGGCACCGACGGCCAGGCCGGTGGCCACGCCACCCATGATGCGTCCGCCCATGCCGGGGCCTTGGTTGGGCGCGTACTGGCTGACCATTTTGCGGGCCATATTGCTGTCCGTATTGCTGTTGGCCGTAGGGCATGCCGCCCTGGGGACCATTCGGCGCACCGCCTTGGGGGCCGTAAGGAGCCGGGGCCTGGTCGCCGAAAGCTTGCGGGCCGTTCAGACCGGTGTTGGCCGCAGGCATGGCGTTGCCGAACACGGAAGGCTTGGGGCGCGAGGAGCGGTTAGCCAGAAAAATCAGCAGCGCAATACCCGCGCCGCCGAACAGCAGGATCAAGCCCCATGGCAGGGACTTCGCGGTGGGTTCGGGCTTCGGCAGTGGGCGCAGCGTTGGCTGCTGCGGAGCTGCCGCCTCAGTTGCGTGCGCAGGGCTTGCACCGAGTCGGCTTTGGCGAAAGGCAGGCCGGGGGCGAGTCTTTCGGCGTTGGCCAGCGCTTCGCGGGCGCGGGGCAGTTGGTTCTGGCGGGCGGCGATTTCGGCTTGCACGTAGTGCGCTTTGGCGCTATTGGGGTGGCCAATCAAGACCTGCTGAATCATGGTCTGGGCTTTGTCGAGCTGGCCGCTTTTGGCAGCGCCGTAGACCTCGTCCATGGTGGGTTCGGTTTGCGCGGCGGCAGCGCCCCAGACCAGCAGCATGGCCAGCGCGCATGCGCTGCCAAGGCTGCGCCAAACAAGGGATGGGGTGCGGTTCAAAAATTGCATCTGTTTACTCCGGTGTGCGGCATGGTTGCCCATGCGCATGATGTGCGGGCATTGTGACGACTTGCAAGCCTCGGGGCTGTTGCCCGGAAGTAAGCCGTGGGTCAAGCGGGGCTATAGTCTGACCGGCGCTGCCGCTGGCCGCCTTTTTCTTCCCCAGCCCCACCACCGTGACCATTCAAACCGACGATTTTTCGCCCCGCCCAGCGCAGGCTACCCGAACCGCCAGCGCTGCCCCGGCCGGACTGGACGCGCCGCGCATGGTCTCGGGCGCGTCGCTGCCGGGAGGCGAAGAGGCGGTAGAACGGGCGCTGCGGCCCAAGCTGCTGGATGATTACGTGGGCCAGGCCAAGGTGCGTGAGCAGCTGGAGATTTTTATCGGCGCGGCGCGCAAGCGCGACGAGGCGCTGGACCATGTGCTGCTGTTCGGCCCGCCGGGCCTGGGCAAGACCACGCTGAGCCACATCATTGCCCACGAGTTGGGCGTCAATTTGCGCCAGACCAGCGGCCCGGTGCTGGAAAAGCCCAAAGACCTGGCGGCGCTGCTGACCAACCTCGAAAAAAACGATGTGCTGTTCATCGACGAGATCCACCGCTTAAGCCCCGTGGTGGAAGAAATTTTGTACCCCGCGCTGGAGGACTACAAGATCGACATCATGATTGGCGAGGGCCCGGCGGCGCGCTCCATCAAGCTCGATTTGCAGCCCTTCACGCTGGTGGGCGCGACCACGCGCGCGGGCATGCTGACCAACCCGCTGCGCGACCGCTTTGGCATCGTGGCGCGGCTGGAGTTTTACAGCCACGAAGAGTTGCAGCGCATCGTGACCCGCAGCGCAGGGCTTGCTGCAAGTGCCCATGGCAGACGAAGGCGGTTTTGAGATCGCCCGCCGCTCACGCGGCACGCCGCGCATTGCCAACCGGTTGTTGCGCCGGGTGCGCGATTACGCCGATGTCAAAGGCGTGGGCACCATCACGCTGGACATTGCCAACCGCGCCTTGCAGATGCTCGACGTGGACCCGCAGGGCTTTGACGTGATGGACCGCAAGTTGCTGGAGGCGGTGATCCACCGCTTTGACGGCGGGCCGGTGGGGCTGGACAACATCGCCGCGAGCATTGGCGAAGAGCGCGAAACCATTGAAGACGTGATCGAGCCCTATCTGATTCAGCAGGGCTATTTGCAGCGTACCCCGCGCGGACGCATTGCCACGCTGGCCGCGTACCGGCACCTCGGGGTGACCGCGCCACGCGCGGCGGGCGGGGATTTGCTGGGCGATTGAGTCGGGGCAAAGCGGCTCAGGCGCTGCCTTCGTCCAGCGCCGCCTCATCGAGGTGCTGGGTATCGGCCCAGCCTACCAGCGTCAGCGCATCGGGGGTGTACAGCAGCCGGTTGATGGCGCAATTGCCCAGCTCCCAGGTGCGCGCTGCGTTCAAGGCCTGGCCGGTGGCAAGCCGGTACAGCATGTCGAGCACGCCGCCGTGGCTGACCAGCGCAATGTGTTCGCCCGGATGCTGCGCCGCAATGGCGTGCAGTGTGGTGGCAATCCGTTGGTGTAGCGCAGCGGGGCTTTCGCCGCCGGGCGGTGCCCAATGCGGGTCGCGCTGCTTCCAGCGCAAGGCGTCTTCGGGGTGCAGCGCCCCGACCTCGTCGTAGGTCAAACCCTGAAAGTCGCCAAAGCTGCGCTCGCGCAAACCCGGTTCCAAGCGCAAGGCCGCCGCCGCGATGCCGCTGTGTTGCGCAATAGCGCGTGAGATGGCAAGCGCAGTGTCATGGGCGCGGCGCAGGTCGCTGCAATAAATGGTGGTGATGCCGCTGTCGGCCAGTGCCAGCCCGGCCCGCTGCGCTTGCCAGCGGCCACGCTCGTTCAGATCAATGTCCAAGTGGCCTTGCAAGCGGGACTGTGCATTCCAATCGGTTTCGCCGTGGCGCACGGCGGTGATGTGGGTGGCTTGCTCCATGGCCGGGTTCAGGATGGCGTGGGATCAGGGGCGCGGCTGCATGCCGCCGGGCGACAGGTCGATCAGCACCCGGCGCGCTGTGTCGGAGCCCTGCGGGAAGTCTTGCACCGCTGCCAGCAGCACGGCGGGCAACACGGCAGCGCGGTCGCTCCACGGGCCTTCGTGCGTGGCCGTGCTCTCAAACACCACGGTTTTGTTCGCGGCATCGCGCAGCAGCAGATGGACGGTGTAGCGGTAGCGCGTGGCTTGCAGTCCCATCGGCATCGGTTGCGCCCACAGGCCGCTGCCCATGGTGCCAAAGCCCCAGTAAGCGTGGAAGGGATCGGCCTGGGTGATGGCGTCAACTGCCATGCGCAGTTCCAGCGTGAAGCGCGCAGCCAGCGCATCCGGCAGCAAGCCTTTTTGCGCCAAGACCGGCAGCGCTATGTCCTCTATGCGGTCCTGGGTTTGCGCGTCGGCCTGCTGGGAGGGCAGGCGCTCAAACCGGAAGCTGAAAGGGCCCTCCAATGGCAGCTCAGCGTTGGCGGTATTGAAGCTGCGCACACTGCTGTCGATCATGCGGTTGGTAGCGCAACCAGCCAGCGCCAAGCTGACCAGGACCAGCACCCACAGGCTGCACAGGCTGGCGGCGCGGCGGCCGCAGGACGCGCGCACGGGCTTAGAGCTGCACCAGTTGCACGCCGCCGGGTGCGCTCGGACGCAGGCAGTTCGGGCGCGTCAAAAGCGGTGTCGCCGTCGGGGTCTGGTACGCCGGTGGTGCGGATGTTTTGGAAATCGTGGCGCTTGGTGTCCATGAGGTGCGAAGGGACCACGTTTTGCAGCGCGGTGAACATGCTCTCGATGCGGCCGGGGTATTGCTTTTCCCAGTCGCGCAGCATGTTGCCGATTTGCTTGCGCTGCAGGTTTTCCTGGCTGCCGCACAGGGTACAGGGAATGATGGGAAAGGCACGGTGCGCGGCCCAGCGGGTCAGGTCTTTCTCCGCCACATAGGCCAGCGGGCGGATCACGATGTGGCCGCCGTCGTCGCTGACGAGTTTGGGTGGCATGCCTTTGAGTTTGCCGCCGAAAAACATATTCAGGAAAAACGTTTGCAGCATGTCGTCGCGGTGGTGACCCAGCGCGATTTTGGTGATCTTCAGTTCGTCGGCCACGCGGTACAGAATGCCCCGGCGCAGGCGGCTGCACAGGCTGCACATGGTCTTGCCCTCAGGAATGACCTTTTTGACGATGCTGTAGGTGTCTTGCGTCTCGATATGAAAGGGCACGCCGAGTTGCTTCAAATAGGCGGGCAGGATGTGGTCGGGGAAACCGGGTTGCTTCTGGTCGAGGTTGACGGCGATCAGCTCAAAGTTGACTGGCGCGCGCTGCTGCATTTTGAGCAGGATGTCGAGCATGCCGTAGCTGTCTTTGCCGCCGGAGACGCAGACCATGACGCGGTCGCCTTCTTCGATCATGCCGAAATCCATGATGGCCTGGCCGACCTGGCGGCACAGGCGCTTTTCCAGCTTGTGGGTTTCGCGTTCGATTTTCAGCGCGCGCGCAGCCGCATCGGCGCGCTGCCAGCCGCGTTCGGCATCGGCAATCTCAGGGGCAATCCAAGGGGAATTCATGGCCTGATTCTCGCATTCAGCGCTGTTTCACCACAAGCCGGTCTCGACCTTGATGGCGACTTCGCAGTCCTCAAAAATCTCCAGCTTGGCGATCTTGACGCGCACCCCGATGACGCCGGGCAGTTGCAGCAGGCGGTGCGCGAGTTTGCCGATCAGGCTCTCCAGCAAATTCACATGCTCGGCAGTGCATTCACTGATGATGATTTGCCGCACTTTGCGGTAGTCCAGCACGTGGTTGATGTCGTCTTTGGGCAGCAGCGGTTGTGCGCCCAGGTGCAACTCAGCGTCGACCTGGATCGGCTGGGGCGCGATCAGTTCGGATTCCAGAATGCCCAGGCTGGCCTCAAAGCGCAATCCGGTCAGGGTCAGGGTTTGTTTGCCGATGGTCGGCGCTGCGGTGAAGGGTCACGGGTAATGTCCTAGATCAGTGCGGGGCCTGCGCGCCGCGCGGGCTCAAGGGGGTTTGCGCGCCGCGCAAACGGAAAACTTCGACGCCTACGGCCTCGCAGTCGGGATACACATCGAGTTTGGCGGTGGCCACACGCACCGCCTCGACATGGGGGTTGTCCAGCAGGTCGGCGGCGATCTGGTCGCACAGCGTTTCCTGCAGGTTGATGTGGCCGGCGGCGGTGCGCTGGCGCACGACGCCTCGGATGAAGTCGTAGTCGACGATGTCCTCAATGCGGTCACGCGACGGGTCCGACTGCGTGTAGGGCACATACAAGTCCACATCAAAACGCATGCGCTGCGGCGCGCCTTGCTCAAAGTCGTGGATGCCGATGTGCACGTCGAGCACATGGCCGCGTAAAAACAATTTGCGGCAAGTCCGCAGCAACTGCGCTTCATCCATGGGTGGCCTGCGTGTTCAGGGTGTTGACTGCAAACATGACATCGCGCTCCATCGGGACCAAATGCTGGCCATTGTCTACCGCCAGGGTGACGCCATTCACGGCGCGGTTCTCCGCCAGAAACCGGCAGGTGGCGGCCACGTCGTGCGGGTCGATGGCGCGGCGCAGCAGGTTGACCCGGCTGGCGCGGGCAAAGTTGTCGTCGGTTTGCGGCCCGCTGGGGTAAATCAGGCCGGGTGCCACGCCGCAGACCCGCACCGCCGGGGCCAGCGCTTGCGCCTGCAAGGCCACGCTGCGCTCCAAGGCCAGCTTGCTGGTCGTATACGAAAAATAGTCGGGGTTGAGGTTGAAGACCTTTTGGTCCAGCAAATGGATCACGCAGGCGTCCGCGTTCGGGTCAGACGCCTGGCGTGCGGCCTGTTGGCGCGCCAGTTCGCGCCCGAGCAGCAGCGGGGCCAGCAGATTCACTTCCAGTTGGCGGCGCATCAAGCGCCGGGTCGAAGGCTATGCCGGTGTCGGGCTCAAAGAGCGACGCGTTGTTGACCACCGCGCGCAGACCGCCGCTGCGTTGCGCGATGTGCGCCATCATCGCCAGCACTTCCGGCTCCTGCGCCAGATCCGCAGCCACGGTGTCCACCGCCAAGCCTGCGCCGCGCAGTTCCTGCTGCAAGGCGTGGGCTGCATCGCCTGAGCGGGCGTAATGGCACCAGACATGCCAGCCGGCCTGCGCAAAACTGCGCACCAGCAATTGGCCCAGGCGGTGTGCGCCGCCGGTAATCAAAACATGGTCTGCCATGGTGTGTCGCTGAATGCCTCGTGGGTCTGGGGTGCCGCCAGGGGCCGGGGTGCGCCGCATAATCGCCGCCACCGCAACTCGCCCGCCCGTCTTATGGAGCCAAGCAACCCGCTGGAGGTGGCTATTAGAAACCACCTCGCCGCGCGCGGCGGTTGGATGGGCTTTGACGACTTCATGCAGCAGGCGCTGTACACGCCGGGCCTGGGCTACTACGCCAATACCCTGCCCAAATTCGGCGACTCGGCGCAGGCGAGCGGGGCGCAAGTCGCCGGTAGCGATTTCGTCACCGCCCCCGAACTCACACCGCTCTTCGGCTACGCGCTGGCGCGCCAGGTGGCTCAGGCCTTGCAGGCCACGGGCTGCGACGAGATTTGGGAATTCGGCGCGGGCAGCGGCGCGCTGGCCGGCCAGTTGCTGGACGCGCTGGATGAGATGGGCGTTGCCGTGCGCCGCTACACCGTGGTGGAACTCTCGCAAACCCTGGCCGCACGCCAGCGCGAAAGCCTGGCGCGCCACGCGGCGCGCATGCATTGGGCCGACGCATTGCCCGATGCGATGAGCGGCGTGCTGATGGGCAACGAGGTGCTCGACGCCATGCCGGTGCAGTTGCTGGCGCGGGTGGGCGGTATCTGGCACGAGCGGGGTGTGGCGGGCGGCGAAGCGGGTTTCACGTGGAGTGACCGGCCCAGCAGCCTGCGCCCGCCCTGCGCGATCGAAGGCGAGCATGACTACATATGCGAAATCCACCCCCAAGGCGAAGCCTTTGTGCGCAGCCTGGGCCAGCGGCTGCAGCGCGGCCTGATCCTGCTGCTGGACTACGGCTTCGGCCAGGACGAGTACTACCACCCGCAGCGCCACATGGGCACCGTGATGTGCCACCGGGGCCACCGCAGCGACATGCACCCGCTGGTCGATGTGGGCCTCAAAGACATCACCGCCCACGTCAACTTCAGCGGCATCGCCTCGGCCGGGGATGAGGCGGGCCTGGAGCTGCTGGGCTACACCACGCAAGCCCATTTTTTGATGAACTGCGGCCTGGTCGATTTGATGCAGGCAGCCAGCGCGGCGCAGCGCAACCGCGCCGAGAAGCTGATCCTGGAGCACGAAATGGGCGAGCTGTTCAAGGTGATCGCCTTGGGGCGGGGCTTTGACGAGCCGCTGCTGGGCTTTGCCCGGGGCGACCGCAGCCACCGGCTGTAAGCCAACAGAATTTAGACGCTACAGTCAGCGGGTTTGACTGAAAACCGCTTATTCCCCCCGTTATCCATGCCCGATATCACCTTTCCCTCCCACATGCCCCCGGTTGCCGGGGTCGACATTGGCGGCACCAAGGTGGCTGTCAGCGTGGCCGATGGCCGGGGGGTGCGCGGCAGCCTGTCCCAACCCACGGCCGTGCGCGGCGGGCGTGACGCGCTGGCGCTGCAGGTGGTGGACCTGGTTCGCCAAAGCTGCGCGCTGGCAGGCGTGGCGCAGGCCGATTTGGCGGCGGTGGGCGTGTCGTCCTGCGGCCCGTTTGTGATGCGCGAAGGCCTGGTGGAGCTGAATTCACCCAATATCTGCGGCGGCATGGCGGGTGCGGCGCGCGGCCTGCCCAACGACTGGCCCACGGCCTACCTGGAAGCGCCCTTGCGCCAGGTGTTCCCCGGCGTGCGGGTGGAAAACGACGGCATTGCCGCCCTGGAGGCCGAGCGCCGCTGGGGCGCGCTGCGTGATGTGGCCAATTGCGCCTATGTGACCTGGAGCACCGGCATTGGCGCGGGGGTCTGCGTCGACGGGCGCGCCTTGCGCGGCAAAAACGGCAACGCCGGACACGCCGGCCATATGTTTGTGACGGACAACGAGGAAGCCCTGTGCGGCTGCGGGAACCTGGGTGACGTGGAGGCGCTGATTGCGGGCAATGCGATTCCGCGCCGTTTTGCGGCCCAAGGTATTGCCGACGCCCCCGGCCTGTTTGCAGCCGCCCGCGCTGGTGAACCGCATGCCCAGGCGGTGGTGGACGAGTTGTGCCGGGTGATGGGCCGCGCCTTGTACAACCTGACCATTCTGTTTGACTTGCAGCGCATCAGCCTGGGCGGCAGTGTGTTCTGGCACCACCGCGAATTTTTGCTGCCCAAACTGCAAGCCTATGTGCATGGCAAGTTGCCGGCCTTGACCGAGGGCGTGGACTTTGTTCCCGCCGGGCTCGGCGACCGGGTGGGCGACTACGCTGCGCTGGCCCTGGTCGTGGGCGATTAGGGCGCAGTAACCGGCGCTGTAGTGCGCCGCAGCGTGGTCAGCGCAATGCCGCCGAGCACCAGCGCGCCGCCGATGTAGACCGCCTGCACCGGTTCTTCCCCATGCACCAGCCAGACCCACAGCGGGTTGAGTACCGCGTCGGCCATGGTGATCAGCACCATGTGGCTGGTCGCCACGCTGCGCGCGCCGTGCATATAAAAAAGCAACGGGATAGCCAGTTGCACCAGCCCCATGAACAGCAGCACCAGCACGTGTTCCCAGGACGGCACGGTCAGCACACCGCTGGCGCTGATGGCGACAAAGGTCAGCAGCCCGCCCAGAAAAAGCGCGGGTTCCATGTCAAATTCCCGGTAACGCCGCAGGGCCACGCTTTGGCTTGCAAAGCAGGCGGCCACAGCCAGACCGGACAGCACGCCCACTAGGCCGGTCACCTGCGCCTGGCCTTCGCCCAGCGCAATCACGGCGACGCCCAGCAGCGCCATCAGCATGGCCAGGTAATAGATGGCGGGCGTGCGCTCTCCCAGCCACAGGCGCGCGATCAGGGCCGCAAACAGGCCGGATGTGGCGGTCAGGCAAGAGATCGCCGCCACGCTGCCATGGCCCAGGGAAAAGATGTAAAGCGAAGAGCCCACCGAGAAAAATCCGGCGGACAGCATCAGCGCGCTCGGCGGGCTGCGCCGCACCATGGCCAGCGTGCCACTGCCATAACGCAGGGCAATCCACAGCGCCATGGACAGCGCCAGGCCCAGGCCGCGAAAGGCGTTGAATGACCAGGGGTCAATGCCCGGCAGCCAGCGCACGAACACGCCGCTCAGGCTCCAGAACAGCGTGGCTCCGGCTACCAGCAGCAAGCCACGGGAGGTGGAGCCGCCTGCCATCAGGCGTCGGTGCTGCGCCGTGTGCGTGCGCCGCGCCCGCGCGACAAATTGGCCCCCGCCGCAGCACCAGCGGCACGGCTTTGCTCGCCGCCCCATTGGGCGCGCGCGCCGGTGGAAATTTCACCGAGCTGGCTGGTGATGTCTTCCATCGTCGGGCTGTGGCTCTTGGTGTGCGACTCCAGCGCGTCGCGCATGGCGCGCAAATGCTTGGCCGAGGTACCGCAGCAGCCGCCGATGATGCGGGCACCCGCGTCCAGCGCCATGCGGGCGTACAAGGCCATGATCTCGGGCGTGCCGTTGTAGCAAATCGCGCCGTCCACATACTGCGGAATTCCGCAATTGCCTTTGGCCACCAGCACCACGTCCGGGCCCATGGCTTCGGCCAGGTTGTGGATACAGGCCACGACTTCGGAAGCACCCACGCCGCAATTGGTGCCGCAGGCGGCCAGGCGGGGCGTGAGGGATTGCTCGATGCTGGAGAAATCGCTGGGCGAGATACCCATCATGGTGCGGCCATTGGTATCGAAGCTCAGCGTGCAGACGATGGGCAGTTCAGCCACCGCCGCACCGGCCACCGCAGCCTCGACTTCTTCGCGCGAGGACATGGTCTCGATCCACAGCACATCCGCGCCACCGGCTTTGAGCGCCAGCGCCTGTTCGGCAAATGCGGCCTTGGCATCATCAAAGGTGAGGGGGCCGATGGGCTCCATGATTTCGCCGGTGGGGCCCATGCTGCCGGCCACTGCCACGGTGCGCCCGCTGGCGTCGGCCACGCGGCGGGCGATTTGCGCGGCCAGGGTATTGAGCTCGGCCATGCGGCCTTGCGCGTTGTGCAATTTGAGGCGGTAGACCGTGCCGCCAAAGCTGTTGGTCAGCAAGATGTCCGCGCCCGCGTCCACAAAACTCTGGTGCAAGGCAGCGATGCGGTCGGGGTGCTCGGTGTTCCACAGCTCGGGCGCGTCGCCCGAGACCAGGCCTACGTCGAACAAATTACTGCCGGTGGCACCATCGGCCAGGAGCCAGGGGCGGGTTGCCAGCAGGTGCGAAAAACGGTTCTCAGAGGCGCTCAACATGGGTCACTCCACAGATCAGGTTGACCACGACACAGGGGAGATACAGGCTCACCGCACAGTGCGTGGGTGAGCGCGGTTGACAGGCTTGGCGCGAGCCAAGTGCCCCAAGCCTGGTTCACTGTGCGTGGACTGCAGCGCTCCTTGGGACGGCCGATTTTGCCACGGCCGGTTTGGCAGGCCTAAAGGGTGTCTGCGAGCCAGTTGCACAGCGCGCTGTCGGCTGACTCGAAGCCGTGGATGACGCTGAAGTGGTCTGCGCCGTCTATGGGGCTCAAGGTGCTGGTATTGCCTTGCGCGCCCCAGGCGGCGTGCATCACGGCGCTTTGGCGGGCGAATTCTGTTGTCTCATTGCCGCCCCAGGTGATCCAAGCCGGGGCCGGGCAGGGCCGCGCGCTGAAAGCCGGGGAGTTGCGCCGGATGCAGCCCTCATCCAACTGGATCATGGGCTGCAAATAGCTGTAGCGCAGCGGTGCGATGTCGTAGATGCCGCTGATCATGAGCGCGGCCTGGATGGGGTCTTGCACCAGCCCGTAGTCCCGCGCCCATTCGGTTTGCATGCACATGGCGGTCAGGTGCCCGCCTGCCGAGTGGCCGCCCTACACCGATGCGCGCCGGGTCACCGCCGAATTCGGCAATGTGCCGCACCGTCCAGGCCACCGCACTGCGTACCTGGCGCACGATCTCGTCGATGGTCACAAAAGGGCACAGGGCGTAATTCAGCACCACCGTGGTGATCCCGCGCGCGTGCAAGCCCAGCGCCACGCCGCTGAAGTCTTTGCTTGACAGCGCCCGCCAGTAGCCACCATGGATGAAAACAAACACCGGCGCGCCGCCAGGGCCGGTTGGTGTGGCCGGAAAAATATCCAGCGTCTCAGCCCGCGTGGGCCCAAACGGGATATCCAGATGCTGGGGCAGACGGCTGCGGGCCTGCGTGCTGAGCTCGGCGTAGTGGCGGCCGGGCGCAGTGGCATCTGGCAGACCCAGCGACGGGTTGTATTGCTGGTCGATCTCGGGCTGGGTGGCGAAGTTTGCGTACAGAAACGGACTCGGGTTGGGCGTGGTTTGCATTGGTGGCTCCGGGTGCGGTGCGTTCATTGCCGCGCCGGGTTGCCGCAACGCGTGTCTGTGGGCTTCTTCCAGCAGCCGCAGGCCAGGTTGAAGTCTTTCATCTGGCCTTTGGCGACGCCGCGAACGCCGACTTGCTTGGTGCTGCCCGCAGGCACGTACAGGCGCGGGCTGAACGCTTTATCCACTTTTTTGCCGTTTGCCAACTGGATGCTGGCACCGTGGCAGGCCATGGGGCCGGGCAACTGGCTGGCGACCTCAAACAGCAGGTCATCCGGGTAGCCGGTGGCCCAACCCGCTTTCACCTGGACTTGGGACCATTCTGCGGATGTCAGTGGGACCTCTTCAAACTCGGGTTTGGAAGCGGCAAAGGGGCTCCAGCCCCAGGCCAGGGCGTGCAGCCCGGTCATCAGGAAAAGCAGGGCGGCGAGACGGCAGCGTGTGGCCTGCTTGGCGGCACGCGCCGCAGTTTTACCGTTTGGTGTGGGCTTGGCGCGGTTCATCCAGTTTTGTCGCTTCGGCGGGTGCGGCTGCCTTGGCCGGCGTTGGGCTGGTCTGGTAGCGGCCTATCAGACTGTGGTCGTGCGCCGCTTTGGCCCAGCGCTGCAGCCAACCGCGCAGGGGCGCTGGCTCCCATTGCAGGAAGCCGCCCGGTTTTTGCAAGAGCCCGCGCCAGTAACTTCCGCGCGGCGTGGAACCGGCGCGCAGCGCAGTTCCGCGCACGCTGGCTGCCAGGTTGTGCCCCAGCGCGTTGTCGGCCTCGCCTGCCAGAAAGACCTGCGGGTGGCCAGTGCAGCGCGACCAGGTATCGACAGGGCGTGCGGGTTCGGCCACCGGTTGATCAAGGTCCAGCTTGGAGAGCAGGCCGCTATCGCACACCCACTGCGGCGGCCCCAGCGGCTCGGCCACGATGGGCACATCGCTAACAAGGCTGGCACCACAGGCCAGGCGGACACTGCCGTGGCTGATGCCCACTGCATGGTCGTGCAAGACCGTGATATCCGCCGCTTTGAGCGCCGCTTCGAGGTCGCCGTTTTGGGGGCCTTGTTCTTCGGTTGTGGTGCCACCCGTCACCCAGGTCATGGAGGCCTGGGGCAGCCGGCGTTTGATGGCAAAGGCGATTTCGGCACCGGTTTCAGCGCCACCGAGCACGGCGATGCGCAGGTTGCCGTGCGGGTTCAATTCCAGCACCCTGGGCCACAAGGTCACAAAGTGTTCCACCGGATGGGTGAAAAGACCATGGGCCAAGGCGCCGGTCATCTGCGTGTTCAGGGGTTTGCGGTCATCCCAGCAGCGGGGGCTCAGGGAGAGCCAATCAAAGCGCAAGGTACGCCCGCCCGCCAGTGTGATTCGCTGCGACGAGAGATCCAAGCGGGCCACCTTGTCATGCTCCCAGGTGACGCCACAAGCCAGTGCGAGGTCCTGGAGTCCGATATGGCAGGCCTCCAGTTCCGCATCACCGCTCAGGATGTCGGCGAGGCGGTTGTCGGGCAGCATCTGCGTATCGGGGCTGACCAGGGTGACGCGGGCCTGGGTCAGCGGTTTGGCCCGCAGCTGGGCCATGAACTCCAGGTGCGCCAGGCTGGCACCGACCAACACGATTTCCTGGGGCCGGCCGGTGGTCGACAGGCTGTCTAAAGGCGTGGGGCGGGCTTGCATCGGTGTTCCGCGTGGCCTGGTTTATTGCAGCAGCGCCTGGGCGAATTCGTGGGCGCGGAAGGTCTCCAGCTCCTCGAGCTTTTCGCCCACGCCAATGAAGTAGATGGGAATTGGCCGTTCCCGCGCGATCGCCGCGATCACGCCGCCTTTGGCCGTGCCGTCCAGTTTGGTGACGATCAGCCCCGTGAGGCCCAGCGCGTCGTCAAAGGCGCGGACCTGGGCCAGCGCGTTTTGGCCGGTGTTGCCGTCAATCACCAGCAGCACCTCGTGCGGGCAGGTGCCCAGGCCGGCCGCATCACCGGCTTTTTGGACCACGCGTTTCATTTTGCGCAGTTCTTCCATCAGGTGCAGCTGGGTGGGCAAGCGCCCGGCGGTGTCGATCAGCACCACGTCTTTGCCGCGCGCCTTGCCCGCAGTCACCGCATCAAAGCTCACGGCGGCCGGGTCGCCCCCGGCCTGGGTCACGATGTCCACCGTGTTGCGGTCAGCCCAGACCGCGAGTTGCTCCCGCGCGGCGGCGCGGAAGGTATCCGCAGCCGCCAGCAGCACGCTGGCCCCGTTGCCCGCCAGATGCGCGGTCAGTTTGCCGATGGAGGTGGTTTTGCCCGCACCATTGACCCCGGCGACCATCACCACCGTGGGTTGGGCCGGGCCGATGGGCAGGGTTTTTTCCAAGGGCAGCAGCAGCTCGGTCAGCACCGTGCTCAGCAGGGCGCGCAACTCGGCGGGGGTTTGCGCTTGGGCGGACTTGGCACGTTGGCGCAGTTGCGCAATCAAATACGCGGTGGCGGAGACACCGGTGTCGGCCATGAGCAGGGCGTTCTCCAAGTCTTCAAACAAGGCCTCGTCAATCCGGCTGCCGCCAAAGACCGAGGCAATGCCGGACGCGGTTTTGCCCAGGCCCGCTTTGAGGCGGCTCAGCCAGCCTTGGCGGGCTGCGGCAGGTGGCGCGGCCGGGGCCGGTGTCACGGCACCGGGGGCGGGCGCTGCGGGCGTGGATTTCTTGAAGAAGCTGAACATGCAGTCGTTTATAGAATGGTTCATTCTATGAAACCCCGGTCCGCCCCATGAGCAAAGCGTTTACCAAAGAGAGCGAGGCCGATGGCGACGAGGACCTGCCGCTTGCACCTTTGCCAGCCGGGGGCAAAAACTACATCACCCCCGCGGGCTACGCCGCTTTGCGCCACGAGCTGCTGGATTTGATCGACAACGAGCGCCCGCAAATCGTCGACGTGGTCCACTGGGCGGCCAGCAATGGCGACCGCTCGGAAAACGGCGACTACCTGTATGGCAAAAAGCGCCTGCGCGAAATTGACCGGCGCATCCGCTTTCTGACCAAACGCATGGAGATCGCCGAGATCACCGAACCCAGCGTGCACCACGGCAGCGACCAGGTGTTTTTTGGTGCCACCGTGACCTATGCCGATGCGGCGGGGCTGGCGCGCAGCGTGCGTATCGTGGGCATCGATGAGGCGGATTCGGCGCAGGGTGAAGTCAGCTGGGTTTCGCCGATTGCGCGCACCCTGCTCAAAGCCCGCGAGGGGGATGAGCTCACGTTGATAACGCCGCAGGGCCCGGTTGTGATTGAGGTGATGGAGGTACGCTACCCCGCGTCGCCGCAGCCCGCTGCTTAAACGTCGGCGTGGCCCAGGCGGCGGGCGTGCATCATCCACGGCGCGCGGCGCAGGCTGCGCAGCACCGCGTCCCAGTGGCTGGTGTCACGGACCGCAACCACCAGGCGCATGTCTTTGGCGTCCTGGGCACTGTTCTCGCCCATGTCGATGTGGACGATGTCGGCACCGGCTGCGGTCAGCGCCGCAGCCACCTGGCCCAACACGCCGCTGACGTTTTTCACCGTCAGGCCCAGACCGATTTCGAAATGGCGGACTGGCTCGTCTCCCCATTCGACTTCGCTGAAGCGCTCGCCATCTTTTTGTTCCAGCTTGCGGCTTACCGCGCAGTCTTTGGTGTGGATGATCAGCCCTTCGCCACGGCCCATATAGCCCTTGATCGCGTCGCCCGGCACCGGGCGGCAGCAGGTGGCGAACTGCACCGAAGCGTTTTCGCTGCCGTCCAGCGTGATCATGCCTAAAGCGCCGCCACTGCCCGGGCCAAAACGCTCCTGGCTGAGCAGGACCGCGTCCGGCCGCTGCCCGGACTCCACCAGCAGCGGGACAAAGCGCTTCGCAACCATGGTCGCCAGGCGCTTGCCAATGCCGATATCGGTGAGCAATTCGGCGCGCGATTTGTTGCCCGAGAAGCGCAAGAGCTTGTCCCAGAGCTGCCGGTTTTCTTTGGCCGGGGGCAGCGCCTCGAAGCCTTCGCTGCGCAGCGCCTGGGTCAGCAGCTGTTCGCCCAGTGCTTGCGACTCGGATTGCCCCAGCGTTTTCAGGTGCTGGCGGATTTTGGAGCGCGCCCGCCCGGTGCGCACAAAACCCAGCCAGGCCGGGTCCGGCTGGGCGGTGGGCTCGGTCCCGACTTCCACCACGTCACCGTTTTTGAGTTCGGTGCGCAGGGGCTTGGTTTCCTGGTTGATGCGCGCCGACACCACCCGCTCGCCCACCCGGCTGTGGATGGCGTACGCAAAGTCCACCACCGTGGCCCCGCGCGGCAGCGCCAGAATTTGGCCTTTGGGCGTGAAGACGTAGACCGCATCGGGGAACAAATCGCCTTTGACATGGTCCCAAAACTCGGCGGCGTCGCGGGTTTCGTCCTGGATGTCCAGCAGAGACTGCAGCCACTGCGTTCCCAGGCGTTCGTTCGCGCCGGGTTGCGGATTACTGGATTTGTAGAGCCAGTGCGCGGCCACACCGGATTCGGCCACCAGGTGCATGCGCATCGGTGCGGAACTGGAACTCCACATTCAGGCTCGACGGCCCGACCAGGGTGGTGTGCAGCGACTGGTAGCCGTTGACTTTGGGAATGGCGATGTAGTCTTTGAACTTGCCCGGCACCGGCTTGAACAACTGGTGCAGCAAACCCAAAGCGGTGTAGCAAGCCACGGTGTCTTCCACGATGACCCGAAAGCCGTAAATATCGGTGACCTGCGCAAAGCTCAGGTGTTTGTTGTCCATCTTGCGGTAGATGGAGTAAAGCGATTTTTCGCGCCCGGCGATGCGTACTTTCATGCCGGCGCGCTGGAATACGGCTTCGACTTCGCTTTGCACTTTGTGCACCAGATCGCGGCGGCGGCTGCGCGCGCGGGTGACGGCTTTGCTGATGACCGCGTGCCGCCAGGGCAGCAGGTAGCGGAAGCACAGTTCTTCGAGCTCGCGGTAGGTTCGGTTCAGGCCCAGCCGGTGCGCAATCGGGGCGTAGATGTCCAGCGTTTCTTGCGCGATGCGCTTCCACTTGGAGCGCGGCATCTCCGCCATGGTGCGCATATTGTGGGAGCGGTCGGCCAGTTTGATCAGGATCACGCGCACATCGCGCGCCATGGCCAGCAGCATTTTGCGAAACGATTCAGCCTGGGTTTCTTCGCGGCTGTTGAATTGCAGCCGGTCCAGCTTGGTCAATCCGTCCACCAGTTCGGCCACCGGCGAGCCGAAGCGCTCGATCAACTCGGACTTGCTGATGCCGCAGTCTTCCATCGCGTCGTGCAGCAGCGCCGCCATCAAGGCCTGGGCATCGAGGTTCCAATCGGCGCATTGGGTGGCGACCGCAATCGGGTGGGTGATGTAGGGCGTGCCGTCTTTGCGCAGTTGGCCCAGGTGCACCTCATCGGCAAAACGGTAAGCCAGACGCACCTGCTCCAGATCCGCAGCAGACAGGTAGCTGAGTGCCGACATCAGCCCGCTGAAACTCGCCGCGACCGCGTTCGTGGCGGCGCTGGCAAGCTGGTCGGGAGAGTTCGGTTTGCCCATGCGTCTACTGTAGCCTGAATGGCTGTGCCGACGCTGGGCGGCCGATAGGCGAAAAAAAAGCACCGCGAACGGTGCTTTGGCTGGAGTCTGAAAAACTCAGAGGGGTACTTTTTTCAGCATTTCAATGCCGATTTTTCCCGCCGCGATTTCGCGCAGCGCGGTGACCGCCGGTTTGTTCTTGCTCTCAATCTTGGGCGTATGGCCCTGGCTGAGCATGCGGGCGCGGTAGGTGGCGGCAAGCACCAGTTGGAAGCGGTTGGGGATGTGCTCGAGGCAATCTTCGACAGTGATACGGGCCATGGGGTTCTTTCGTCAGGGAATATGGAGTGCCGCGAAGGTCGTCGCTTTGGCGCGCCGTTGGGCTTCAAACCGCAGTCTTTGCGCGTGCACTATGGATTTCAGATCGAATAATGCGCCGTCAAATAACTCGTTGAGTATAACGAAGTCAAATTCTTGGACGTGCGCCACCTCCCTGGCCGCGTTCTGCATCCGGACCTCGATGGTCTGGGCGGCGTCCTCGCCGCGCCGCTCTAAACGCGCGCGCAGTTCATCCCAGCTGGGCGGCAAAATGAAAATGCTGACCGCGTTGGCGAAGGTCTTTTTGATTTGCGTGGCGCCCTGGTAGTCAATTTCCAGCACCACGTCCTGGCCCTGTTGCATGCGCTGGGCGATGGCGGCTTTGGATGTGCCGTAGCGGTGCTGGTGCACATGCGCCCACTCCACGAAGGCGTCGGCCTGGACCATGGCGTCGAACTCGGCATCGGACACAAAAAAGTATTCCCGTCCGTCTTTCTCCTGGCCGCGCGGTGCGCGTGTGGTGTGCGATACCGAGGGGTGGACTTGCGCGTCGAGCTCTTGGAGCGCGCGCACCAGGCTGGACTTGCCGGCTCCGCTGGGGGCGGCGACCACGAATAAATTTCCCGGGTAGTCCATGCTGGGGCTCCTCAAGGCCATGCCTTATTCAATGTTTTGCACCTGCTCGCGCATTTGCTCGATCAACACTTTCATGTCCACAGCGATGCGGGTGAGTTCGAGCGCCGCCGATTTCGAGCCCAGGGTATTGGCCTCGCGGTGGAGCTCTTGGATCAGAAACTCCAGCCTTTTCCCGACTTCGCCGCCACGGGTCAGCAGGCGGGCAATTTCTTCCAGGTGCGAGTTCAGCCGGGTGATTTCTTCGGCCACATCGATGCGGATCGCAAAGGCTGTTGCTTCGGCCAAGGCGCGGTCGTGCGCAGCTTCGGGTGCGACGCTGCCCTCGCCCAGGGCCATGGCGTCTTTCCAGCGTTCCAGAAAGCGTTTGCGCTGCTGTTCCACCAGCTGGGGCACCAAGGGCTCAGCCTGCGCAGCCAGCGCGCGCAGATCCTGCACCCGGCTTTGCAGCATCTCGGCCAGACGCGCACCTTCGCGGGCCCGCGCCTGGGCCAGCGCGCGCAAGGCCTCCTGCGCCAGGCTCAGGATGTCGGCGCTCCAATCGCGGTGGCTGGATTGCCCGTTACCCGCGATGCGGACCACATCGGCCACGCTCAGTGCGGTTGCTTGGGGCAGCCATTTCGTGATGCGTGCCTGCACCTGGACCAGACGCTGCAGCAGTTTGTCGGACGGCTCGGCAACGCCGCCTGAGTGGGTCGATTCCAGCGAGAGTCGCAGTTCTACCTTGCCGCGCTTGAGCTGCGCGCCCACCGCATCGCGCAGCGCGGGTTCGAGCTGGCGCAGGTCTTCCGGCAGGCGCAGCGAGAGGTCCAAAAAGCGGCTGTTGACACAGCGGATTTCCAGCCCGAGTTGTGCGCCGGCGGCGGGCTCAGGCCCTGCTGCATCGGCCTGTGTGTCCACGCTGCGCTGCGCACTCGCGTATCCGGTCATACTGTAAACTGGCACGTCTTTTTCCTTCCCCAGTGGGTAGCGCCGAGAATACCTTGGTTTACCCCGCACCCTTCCCCTACCGGCTGCCCCTAGCCCTCCATGCACCAGCCCGCACCCCTTGCGCCCGGCACGCTTGTGCAGGGATACCGGATCGTGCGCAACCTGGCTGTGGGTGGATTCAGCATCGTCTACCTGGCCACCAACGCGCAAGAACAGCAGGTCGCCATCAAGGAATACCTACCCGCCAGCCTCTCCAGCCGTGTCAGCGGCACGACCCACACGCAAACCAGCCCGGACAAATTGCGTTTGTACCGCTTGGGTCTGCAAAGCTTTTTCCACGAGGGGCGGGCGCTGGCAGAAATCTCACACCCCGGTATCAGCAGCGTGCTGGACTTCTTTGCCGCCAACGGGACGGTGTACATGGTGATGAATTTTTTGCAGGGCAACAGTCTGCAAGACTTCATCGTCAGCGCCCGTCAGCAAAGTGGGCCAGGCAACTTGGGCGAGGCCACGATTTGTTCCTTGTTCCAGGAATTCTTGGCGGCGGTGCGCGTGGTGCACCAGCGCAAATTGCTGCACCTGGACCTCAAGCCCGGCAATATCTTCATCACCAGCGATGACCGTGTGGTTCTGATTGACTTCGGCGCCGCCCGCCACGCGCTCGACCCCGAGGCCATGGCACTGCGGCCCATGTACACGCCGGGTTTTGCAGCGCCGGAGTTGTATGTGCGCGGCACACCGCTGGGGCCGTGGAGCGATGTCTATTCTTTGGGCGCCTGTCTGTACTCTTGTATGCGCGGCTACCCGCCTATGGATGTGCCCACGCGGCGCAAGACGGATCACCTGGCCGCGCACCTGGAGCGGCTGCGCGGCGTGTATTCGGACGCCTTGTTGGCGGTGGTCGGTCGCTGCCTGTCCCTGGACCCCGCGCTGCGACCGCAATCGGTGCTGGAATTGCAGAAGTCGCTTGCCGAACGGCCTTGCAGGTCACAATCAGCCATGACATTTTCGGTGGCCTATACCAGCCGCATTGGCGGGCGCGACCTCAACGAGGACCGAAGCGCCTATTGCTACACCTCGCAATCCGTGCTGCTGTTGGTTGCCGATGGCTTGGGCGGTTACCCGCTGGGCGAAGTGGCGTCGCAAATGGCAGTGGACTGCATGGTCGCCTGCTTCCGGCGCCACGCCACACCGCGTCTGGCCGATGGCAAAGCGTTTTTGACCCGCGCTTTTTTGACCGCCCACTACGAGATCCTGCGCTACGCCGTGGTGCGTTCCATGGCCGCGCCGCCGCGCACCACCCTGGTGGCGGCGCTGGTGCAGGACGGGCAGGTGCAATGGGCGCACTGTGGCGATTCACGGCTGTACTGGGTGCGCGACGATGCGGTGCGTGCCCGCACCGTAGACCATGCCGGGCCGGACCGGCGGCAGCCCGCGCAGGCCGACCTGCCGCAGCGCCATGTGTTGTACACCTGCGTGGGCGCGCCAACGCTCCCGCGTATCGACATATCGGAACCCGCAGCGCTGGAGCCGGGCGACAAGCTGCTGCTGTGCAGCGATGGCTTGTGGGGCCCTTTAAGTGATGTGGAAATCGCCCGCGGTATTGCGCATTTGCCCCCGCACGCGGCCACCGAGACCCTGGTTCAGCGGGCCTATCGCCAGGCCGGTGCCCGCAGCGACAATCTGACCGCGCTGGCGTTTGAGTGGCAACCCGCGCAAAAGTCGATTGATGATGCGCAGACAGGGCTCGACGACGCCAGCGGTTGGGTTTGCGAACCGGCGCAACCCGAGGGCTCGGACCCACCTACCGATATGGATGAGAACGAATTGATTGCCGCCATCACCGCTTTGCGCGGCACCTTTGGCCCACCGGTTGCGCGCGCGCCGGTGCTCCCGTCTGAATGATTTTTTTGATGAACTGAGTACCTTGATGACTATTGCTTCCCGACTCCACCGCGCCCCGGACGCATTGCGCCCGGTCACCATCACCCGCGCCTACACCGCGCACGCCGAAGGCTCGGTGCTGATCGCTTTTGGCGGCACCAAAGTGCTTGTGCACCGCCTCGGTGGAAGAACGCGTGCCGCCGCACAAGCGCGGCAGCGGCGAGGGCTGGGTCACTGCGGAATACGGCATGCTGCCGCGCTCTACCCACACCCGCAGCGACCGCGAAGCCGCCAAAGGCAAGCAAAGCGGGCGCACCCAGGAAATCCAGCGCCTGATTGGCCGCTCCATGCGCGCGGTATTCGATTTGCAGTTGCTGGGCGAGCGCACGATTGCGCTGGATTGCGATGTGATCCAGGCCGATGGCGGCACCCGCACCGCCGCGATCACCGGTGCGTTTGTCGCTGCGCAAGATGCAGTGAACTGGCTCATGCGCCAAGGCAAGATCACGCAGTCGCCCATCAAAGAAGCGGTGGCTGCGATATCCGTGGGCATCGTGCAGGGCGTGCCGCTGTTGGACCTGGAATACACCGAAGACTCCGCGTGCGATACCGATATGAATGTGGTCATGACCGCCGCCGGGAATTTTGTGGAAGTGCAGGGCACGGCGGAGGGCGCGGCCTTCACGCGTACCGAGATGCAGGCGCTGCTGGACCTCGCTGATAAAGGCATTTCCGAGTTGTTGGCCTTGCAGCAAGCCGCGCTGGCGCAAGCCGTGTGATGCCAGGAATGCAACTGGTTCTGGCGTCTAACAACCAGGGCAAGCTCGACGAGTTGCAGTACCTGTTTGCGCCGCTGGGCGTGGAACTCATCGCCCAGGGCACTTTGGGCGTGCCCGAGTCGCCCGAGCCCTTCCGCACCTTTGTCGAAAACGCCTTGGCTAAGGCGCGCAATGCGGCGCACCACACCGGCTTGCCGGCACTGGCGGATGACGCCGGTTTGTGTGTGCATGCGTTCGGCGGGCTGCCAGGGGTGGACACCGCTTTTTATGCCACCCAGTTCGGCTACCCCAAGGGCGATGACAACAATGTGAGCGCCTTGCTGGAGCAGATGCAGGGCCATAGCGACCGGCGCGCCGCGCTGGTCAGCACCTTGGTGGCACTGCGCAGCGCCGACGACCCCGAGCCGCTGATCGCCATGGGTCGCGCCGCTGGAGAAATCACCCGCGAGCGCATAGGCGACCAGGGTTTTGGTTTTGACCCGGTGCTGTGGATTCCCGAATTCGGTAAAACCTTTGCGCAGCTCGAACCCGTTGTCAAAAACGCGCACAGCCACCGGGGCCGCGCGGCGCAGCTGATGCTGGCCATGATGCGCGAGCGCTGGTTCGCATGATTCCCATCCTGGCGCAGCCGGATGCCGACCAGGGTCAGGCGCCGGTCCTGGACCTCGCCACCGTGATGCGCCCGGGCACCTTGCAACTGCAAGGCCTGCCGCCGCTGTCTTTGTATGTGCACATTCCCTGGTGTTTGCGCAAATGCCCTTACTGCGATTTCAACTCGCATGCGCACACGGCTGGCAATTTGCCGCAAGCGGCGTACACGCAGGCGCTGATGGCCGATCTGGAAGCCGCGCTGCCGCTGATCTGGGGCCGGGTGGTGCACAGCGTGTTCATCGGCGGCGGCACGCCCAGCCTGTTTGACCCGTCCACCATCGCCACGCTGATCGGCGACATCCGCGCCCGTCTGCGCTTGGCGCCGGACTGCGAAATCACCATGGAAGCCAACCCCGGCACATTCGAGAAGGAACGGTTCCGCGACTTTGCCGGGGCCGGGGTGACCCGCTTGTCGATTGGCGTGCAGAGTTTCCATGACGGCCACTTGCAGGCGCTGGGGCGGGTCCATGACCGCTCGCAGTCGCTGGCGGCGGTGGAGGAAGCGGCGCAGGCCTTTGCCACTTTCAATCTGGACCTGATGTACGCCTTGCCCGGCCAGACCTTGGACGAGCTGCAAGCCGACTTGGCTACCGCGCTGGCCTTCGCGCCGCCGCACCTGTCGATTTACCAGCTCACGCTGGAGCCCAACACCTATTTCGCTACCCACCCGCCGGTACTGCCCGGCGACGACGCGGCCTACGACATGCTGGACCACATCAGCGAGGCTGCGCAGACAGCGGGGCTGGAGCGTTATGAGGTGTCGGCGTACGCGCGCCCCGAGCATGCCTGCTGGCACAACCGCAATTACTGGGAGTTTGGTGATTACCTCGGCATTGGCGCGGGCGCGCACAGCAAACTCAGCTTTCCCCACCGCGTGATCCGCCAGGTGCGCGCCCGCGACCCGGCGCTGTACATGCAGCGGGCGCAGACCGGCGGCGGCAGCGCCACGGTGACGCAAAGCGTGGAGGTCAGCCGCGCCGATCTGCCCTTTGAGTTCATGCTGAACGCGCTGCGCTTGAAAGATGGTTTTGCGCTGGCTTTGTTTAGCGAGCGCACGGGCTTGCCCTTGAGCGCTATCGAGTCCGGCTTGCGCGCGGGGCAAGCGCGCGGTTTGTTAGAGGCTGATCTGGTGCACGCGCGCCCCACGCCGCGCGGCTTTGATTTTTTGAATGATTTACACAAGCTTTTTTTGCCCTGACACGGGCCCAGCCCATAATTCTCGCCCATGGAAATCATCACCACGCTCCTCGACTTCATCCTCCACGTTGACCGGCATTTAGAGCTTTTCGTCCAAAACTACGGCGTCTGGGTTTATGCGCTCTTGTTCGCCATTATTTTTATCGAAACCGGTGTGGTGCTAATGCCCTTTTTGCCGGGTGATTCGCTGCTGTTTGTGGCGGGTGCCATGTGCGGTATTGGCCTGATGGAGTATGAAATTCTTGTTCCCCTGCTGTTTGTGGCGGCGGTGATGGGTAACCAGTGCAACTACGCCATTGGCCGCGCCGTCGGCCCGCGTGTGTTCCAGTGGGAAAACTCGCGCTGGTTCAACCGCCGCGCCTTTGACCAGGCGCACGCGTTTTATGAAAAATACGGCGGCATCACCATTGTCGCTGCGCGCTTCATGCCGTTTTTACGCACCTTTGCGCCTTTTGTCGCCGGCGTGGCGCAGATGACGCGGCGCAAGTTCACGTTTTATGACGTGACCGGCGGCGCGCTGTGGGTCGGCGGCATCGTCACCGTGGGCTACTTTTTCGGCAATATTCCCTGGGTCAAAACCCACTTAGACAAAATCATCTGGGCCATGATTTTTATCCCTGGCTTGTTGGTGCTGCTGGGCTCTTGGCGGGCGCGGCGGCGCTCTGACGCCAACTAGGAGACCGTGCGCTTGCGCGCCAGCGGCGGGTTCTTTGCAAAATAGCCCAGCAAACCACGCATCAGCGCGTCGGCAAACTGGGTTTGAAATACCTCGCTGTTGAGTTTGGCTTCTTCGGTCGGGTTGCTGATGAAGGCGGCTTCGACCAGCACGCTGGGAATGTCGTGGGCTTTTAAAACCGCAAACGAAGCCTGCTCCACCTGGCCCTTGTGCAACTTGCCCACGCGTGCCATCTCGCTCAACAGCGTGCTACCCAGTTTGAGGCTGTCCACAATTTGCGCCGTGGTGCTCATGTCCAGCAGCGTGCTTTGGACCTCCGCACTTTTGGCCTTGATGTTGACGCCGCCAACCAGATCGGCCTTGTTCTCTTTGTTGGCCATCCACCGGGCTGCGCTGCTGGACGCGCCGCCTTGGCTGAGCGCGAACACGCTGGCCCCTTGCGGGTCGGGGGTGAAAAAAGCGTCGGCGTGCAGGCTCACCAGCAAGTCTGCCTGCACGCGCCGTGCTTTCTGCACGCGCACATGCAGCGGCACGAAGTAGTCCGCATCGCGTGTCATGAAGGCCCGCATGGGCATGCCTTTGACACTGCTGTTGTTGATGCGCTCGCGCAGCAGGTAGGCGAGTTGCAGCACCACGTCTTTTTCCTGGGTCCCGCCGGGTCCGATCGCGCCCGGGTCTTCGCCACCATGGCCGGGGTCCAGTGCAATGATGATCATCCGGTCGACACCATCGGGCTGTGTGCGCGGTGGCGGGCGGGGCGGGTGTCGGCTGTGGCGGTGCAGGGGGCGCTTTCGCAGCAGGCGCGGGGGTTTGTACGGGAGCGGGTACCGGTGCGGCTGCGGCCTTGGGTGGTGGACTGTTGCCGCTGCGTTGCGCGATCAGTTCGCCCAGCGGGTCGGACTCGGGTGTGGTGAGCGCTACAGCTGTGGTGGGCGCAGGCTGCGGCCTGTCGCTGCGCTTGCCACCCAAACCCAGACGCTCGTTGATCAAGGCATCTAGCGGGTCTGGCTCCGCTTCCGGATACAGATCAAACACCAACCGGTGCCGGTAGGCCGCCACGGGTGCCAGCGAAAAAACCTGCGGGCGCATCGCCTGCTTCAGATCCAACACCAGACGCACGACCTTGGTGCCGTACTGGCTGACCCGGATATCGCCGATGTTGGGGTCGTCGGCGCGGACCTTGCCGACCAGTTCCTTGAGCGCGGGGTTGAGCGTCAGGCCCTGGATGTCAACCGCCAAGCGCGGCGGATTGGCCATGAAGCTGTGCGTCACCACCAGCGGTGCGTCCGATTCGATGGTGACCCGCGAGTAATCGGATGCGGGCCAGATGCGCACGTTCACGATCGTCGCGCCATAGGCGACATCCAGGCCGCTCAGGGTCAAGACCACGGCTCCGCTGCGGATAAAGCTACGCCGCAGCATCATGGTCCGGCGCAGGCGCTCCAGAGCTGCGCACCGCGCGCGCTGTGGCTGCGCAACTCAACCGTGCGACAGGTGTCGCCCGCGCTGCTCAGATGCAGCTGCAAATCGGCCCTCGGCAGATGGCCTGCCGCTTTATCCGGCCATTCGACCAGTTTGAGGCCGGGGCTGGCGAATATGTCGCGCAAGCCCGCATCTTCAAACTCCTGCGGATCATTGAAGCGGTAAAAATCCAGATGCCAGACCGCAAACGCCGGCAAGGCGTAACTCTCCACCACCGCGTAGGTCGGACTTTTGACGCGGCCGGTGACACCCAGCGCGTGCAACAGGTGCCGCACCAGCGTGGTCTTGCCCGCACCCAAATCGCCATGCAGGGCGATCAAGGCATCGCCGCCCACGGCTTGCAGCGCGTCGGCCAAGCCGGGCGGCGAAGGCCTGCGTGTCGGCCTCGCTGTTCCACAACAGGCTGTGGCTTGTGGTCACTGCAGCGGTGACAGGTGAGGGCGGTTCAGGGTTCACGGATGGAAGCTGCTTTCTACAATGGGTCGCATGCGCCCGAAGATACCGCCAATTCACGACCGTGCGCTGGCGCAGGGCGAGCGCCTGTTGGAGGACATCCGGCAATGGGCGCACGGCGCTGGGCTTCTCCCACATCGGTGTGGCGGGCGTGGACCTGTCGGACGCCGAGCCCGGTTTGCTGGCCTGGCTGGAGGCGGGCTTTCACGGCGGGATGGATTACATGCAGCGCCACGGCACCCGCCGCGCCCGTCCGTGCCGAACTCGTGCCCGGAACCGTGAGCGTGCTGACCGCCCGCATGGACTATCTGCCTGCAGACACACCACCAGACTGGATGGATACCGAACTGCAGCGCCTGCAACAACCCGATCAAGCAGTGGTCTCGCTCTACGCCCGGGGTCGGGATTACCACAAGGTCATGCGCGCGCGCCTGCAAACATTGGCAGAGCAGATCGCGCAGGCAGCGGGCCCCTTGGGGCACCGCGTCTTCACTGATTCCGCGCCGGTGCTGGAGGTGGAGTTGGCGACCCGCAGTGGCCTGGGCTGGCGCGGCAAGCACACGCTGACGCTGGACCGCGAGGCAGGCTCCATGTTTTTTCTGGGCGAGATTTTTTTAGACATCGCTTTGCCGCAAACCCCGGCGCAAAGCGGGCACTGCGGAACCTGCAGCGCCTGCATCACCGTCTGCCCCACGCAGGCGATTGTTGCGCCCTACCGCTTGGACGCGCGGCGCTGTATTTCTTACCTGACCATCGAACACGCCGGGCCGATTCCGCTGGAGCTGCGCCCGCTGATGGGTAACCGCATTTACGGTTGCGACGATTGCCAGCTGGTCTGCCCCTGGAACAAGTTTGCCCGCCGCAACGCCTTGCCCGATTTCGATGAACGCGCCGGCCTGGGCAGTGCCACGCTGGTGCACCTGTTGGCCTGGAGCGAGACCGACTTTTTGCGCATCACCGAGGGCAGCGCCATCCGGCGTATCGGTCATGTGCGTTGGCTGCGCAACTTGGCGGTGGCGGCGGGCAACGCTTTGCGCCAGATTGATGACCAGGGCCTGCGATCTGCGCTGGCCCCCTTGCTGGTGCATGAGAGCGAGCTGGTGCGCGAGCACGCCGTCTGGGCGCTGCAGGCTTAGGCCAGCACCAGCGGCAGCAGCACGCCCAGCGCCACGCTCAGGCTGAGCATGCCCAGCAGCGTGGACAGCGTCACCAGACTACCGACGTACTCGCCGTCGTAGCCCATGCGGGAGGCGAGCACATAGCAGGTTGCTGCGGTGGGCATGGCGGCAAAAGCCAGCAACACAGTGGCCTGGGTTGTGTCCAAAGCAAACGCCGCCGCCATCACCGCTGCCAGCACCGGCGCCACCACGTGGCGGATCGAGAGCACGGCCACCGCCAGCGTTTTGGCCTGCGCCAGCGCGCCGACGCGCATGCCCGCGCCGGCAGCCATCAGCCCCAGGGCCAGGGCGGCCGCGCCCATGCGCGACAGAGTGGGTTCGATCCAGGTGGGAATGCTGAAACCCATCAGGTTGGCCCCCAGGCCGCAGGCGGTGGAGACGATCAGCGGGTTGCGCACAATTTCGCCCAGCAGCCCCCGGTCGGTATGCCGCGCCATGCACCATACGGCAGTGGAATTGAACAGCGGCACGAAGATGCCGATCAGCAGCGCGATCAGCAAGCTGCCCTGCGGCCCTGCGATCCGCTCGATCAAAGCAATGGCCACAAAAGAGTTGAAGCGAAACCCTATTTGGGCGCTGGCCGCATGCAAGCGCAGCGGCATATAGGCTTTCAGGCCGGGGATGTAGGGCAAGACCAGTGCCAGAGCCACGCCGATTACCGCTGCGATAAAAGCCGCCGCCAGTAAATGCGATGCTTCGCCGATATGCACCGGGCTGCGCATGATGGAGTTGAACAGCAGCACCGGGAACAGCAAAAAATACACCAGGTTGTCCACCTGCTCCCAGACCCGTCGGTTCAGCGCGGTGTACCGGCACACCAGGTAGCCACACAAAATCAAAGAAAAATCCGGTACCAACAGTTGCGCGTAATTCATGGGCTTGAGGATAGCAGTGGCCCGAAGCTTGCTACCCTTGGCACCATGCGCGGCCACCACTCCAA
>CAXNME010000011.1:0-71467 GCA_964203415.1 Rhodoferax sp. | reverse complement strand
GATGATGCCGGCCAGCAACTGCGGCTCGCGGGTATCGAGCAACTCGTCGATGGGGCGCTTGGCGAAGCGGCGCACTTCCTGCGCCACCTCATCGAACAAATGGCCCGATAGATAAAAACCGATGGCGGTTTTTTCATGGGTCAGGCGTTCTTTCACGCCCCAGGGCAAGGCGGGCACCAGATCGGGCTCTTGGGTGCTGGAGCCGTGGTCGTCATCGCCCATGTCAAACAAGCCGACTTGCTGCGCGTTGGCTACGCTGGCCGCAGAAAACTCAAAAGCCCGGTCAACCGAGGCCAGTAGCGAAGCGCGGTTGCGTTCCAGCGTATCGAATGCGCCGGCTTTGATCAGGGCTTCCAGGCAGCGCTTGTTCATGCGGCTGCGGTCGACCCGGCGGGCAAAGTCAAACAGGCTGGTGAAGGGGCCGGTGTCGGTGCTGGGGCCTGCGCCGTTGCGGGCGGCGACGATGGCCTCAATCGCCTGCTCGCCGGTGCCCTTGATCGCGCCCAGGCCGTAACGGATTTGGCGGTTGGAAATCGGCTCGAAACGGTAGCCGCCGCGGTTGATGTCGGGCGGCTCGAAGTCGATCTCGAAGCGCTGCGCGTCCTCGAACAAGACCTTGAGTTTGTCGGTGTTGTCCATCTCCACCGTCATGTTGGCGCAGAAGAACTCGGCGGTGTAATGCACCTTGATCCAGGCCGTGTGGTAGGCCAGCAGCGAATACGCGGCGGCGTGCGACTTGTTGAAGCCGTAGCCCGCAAACTTCTCCATCAGGTCGAAGACTTCGTCGGCTTTGTCCTGGTTGATGTTGTTCTTGGAAGCGCCGGCGCGGAAGATGGCGCGGTGCTCGGCCATTTCTTCGGCCTTTTTCTTACCCATGGCGCGGCGCAGCATGTCGGCGCCGCCCAGCGAGTAGCCGCCCAGAATCTGCGCGGTCTGCATCACCTGTTCTTGGTAGACCATGATGCCGTAGGTCTCGGACAGCATGTCCGCAACCAGCGGGTGCGGGTATTCGATTTCTTCGCGCCCGTGCTTGCGCGCCACAAAACTGGGGATCAGGTCCATAGGCCCCGGGCGGTACAGGGCGTTCAGGGCAATCAGGTCCTCCAGGCGCGTGGGCTTGGCGTCGCGCAACATGCCTTGCATGCCCCGGCTCTCAAACTGGAACACGGCCTCGGTCTTGCCCTGCGCAAACAGGCGGTAGACCTGCGCATCGTCCAGCGGCAGCGTCTCGTACGCAAAGTGTTGCTGGCCCGCGTGGCGGCTGGCAATCATCTCGCGGGCCAGCTCCAAAATGGTGAGCGTGGCCAGGCCCAAAAAGTCGAACTTCACCAAGCCGATGGACTCGACATCGTCCTTGTCAAACTGGCTGACTGCGGACTCGCTGCCGGGCTGCTGGTACAGCGGGCAAAAGTCGGTGAGCTTGCCCGGCGCGATCAAAACGCCACCGGCGTGCATGCCCACGTTGCGGGTCATGCCCTCTAGCTTGCGCGCCAACTCCAGCAGGGTTTTGACATCCTCTTCTTTCGCCTCGCGCTCGGCCAAGAGCGGCTCTTCCAGCAGCGCATACGCTGCCTTATCGCCGCGCTTGGCACCGGGTGGCGGCAGTTGCAGGCTGATGCTGGTGCCGGGCTTGTTGGGAATGAGTTTGCTGATGCCGTCGCAAAAGGTGTAGCTGAAATCCAGCACCCGCCCGACGTCGCGCACCGCCGCGCGCGCGGCCATGGTGCCGAAGGTCACGATCTGGCTGACGGCGTCTTTGCCGTATTTGGCTTTGACGTAATCGATGACGCGGTCGCGGTTGCTCTGGCAAAAGTCGATGTCAAAGTCGGGCATGGAGACCCGCTCGGGGTTCAGAAAACGCTCGAACAGCAAGTTGTATTGCAACGGGTCCAGGTCGGTGATCTTCAAGGAATAGGCCACCAGCGAACCCGCACCCGAGCCGCGCCCCGGCCCGACCGGGCAGCCGTTGGACTTGGCCCAGTTGATGAAGTCGCCCACGATCAAAAAGTAACCGGGAAAGCCCATCTTGACGATGGTGGCGATCTCAAACTCCAGCCGCTCTTCGTAGCGGGCGCGTTGGCCTTCGCGCACGGCGGCGTCCGGGTAGAGCTGCGCCAAGCGCTCTTGCAAGCCCTGGTGCGAGGCGTAGCGGAAATAGGCCTCCGGCGTCATGCGCTGGCCGTCCACCAAGGGCGTGGGGAACTCCGGCAGCTGCGGCTTGTCCAGCACCAAACTCAGGTTGCAGCGCTTGGCAATCTCCAGGGTATTGCTGATGGCCGATGGAATATCTTCAAACAGGGCAAGCATTTGCGCCGTACTTTTGAAGTACTGCTCGCGGGTAAACCGGCGCACGCGGCGGGGGTTGGAGAGCAACTCACCGTCGGCGATGCAGACCCGCGCCTCGTGCGCCTCAAAGTCCTCAGACGCCATGAACTGAATAGGCTGAGTGGCCACCACCGGCAACTTCATGCGGACTGCGAGGGCGACTGCTGCGGCCACATGGGCCTCATCATCGGGCCGTCCGGCGCGTTGCAGCTCCAGATAAAAGCGGTGGGTGAAGATGCCGGCCAGTTGCAAAGCCAGCGCCTGCGCGCGCGCGCTGTCGCCCTGCACCAGAGCCTGCCCCACCGGCCCGGCCTGCGCGCCGGATAAGGCGATCAAGCCCTCGTTCAGCTCAGCCAGCCAGGACAGGCTGGCCACAGCCTGCGGGCGGCCGGGATTGCGGGTGAAACTGCGGGCCAGCAACTCAGACAGGTTCAGATAACCCTGCTTGTTTTGCACCAGCAAGACCATGCGCGAAGTGGCGGCCGCGTCGCTGCCCATGCCTTCGAGCAGCACCTCCGCACCAATCAGCGGCTTGACGCCGCGCGCGCGGGCCTGGCGGTAAAACTTGACCGTGCCAAACAGGTTGTTCAGGTCGGTGATGGCCAGCGCGGGCTGCCCATTGGCGGCTGCGGCTTGCACGACCTCGTCGATGCGGGTGGTGCCGTCGACGACGGAGAATTCGGTGTGCAGGCGCAGGTGACAAAACATGCGGGCCATTGTAGGCAGGCGGCCCGTAAAGGCGGCCCGTAAAATCGTCCGCGTGAACACTGTGCTCAACATCTCTGCCTACAAATTCATCAATCTGGCGGACACGCCTGTGCTGCGTGAAACCTTGCACAGCCAGGCCCAGGCCTTGGCACTCAGAGGCACGGTCTTATTGGCCGAAGAAGGCATTAATCTCTTTTTGGCAGGCGATGCCCACGCGGTGCGGCAATTTGTATTGCAGTTGCAAGCCGACACACGTTTTGCCGACGTTAACCCCAAAGAAAGTTGGTCAGCCACCCAACCTTTCAA
The DNA here is from genome assembly GCA_964203415.1 of Rhodoferax sp. Classification (GTDB taxonomy): domain Bacteria; phylum Pseudomonadota; class Gammaproteobacteria; order Burkholderiales; family Burkholderiaceae_C; genus Allorhodoferax. The sequence continues at coordinate 68,128 of CAXNME010000011.1, read as the reverse complement.
AAAATTACTGGTCAAGGTCAAGCGCGAAATCATCCGCATGAACCACCCGGCTATCCAACCGGCGCAAGGCCGGGCCCCAGCGGTGAGTGCGGCCACGGTGCGGCGCTGGTTGGAAGCGGGCCAGGACGACACAGGCCGCCCGGTGGTGACCCTGGACACGCGCAATGCTTTTGAGGTGGACGAGGGAACATTTGCGGGCGCGATGGATTGGCGCATCGGCAAATTCAGCGATTTCCCCGATGCCTTTCGGGCCCACAAGACGGCCTTGCAAGACAAAACCGTGATCAGCTTTTGCACTGGCGGCATACGCTGCGAGAAGGCGGCGATTCTGATGCGCGAAGAGGGGTTGGAGCATGTCTACCAGCTCGATGGCGGCATCCTCAAGTACTTTGAAGAAACCGACGGCAAGCATTTTGATGGCAGCTGCTTTGTGTTTGACGAGCGCCGCGCCGTTGGGCCCGACCTGGCGGTGGCCCCGCTGCGCTGAATCAGCTGCCGCGCAGCAAGGCGCGCAACCCCTGCCAATACAAAGGCACGCGGATAAACACATAGGCGCAAAACAGCGCGTTCACCAGCCCGGTGGCCAAAAACACTTCCGGCACCGTCAAGCCCGCTCCCAGCAAAGCCCCCGCAATCAGCGCGCTGGCCACCATGAACAAGGCGTTCAGGATGTTGTTGGCGGCAATGATGCGGGCGCGGTGGGCAGCCGGACTGCGCTGCTGAATCAAGGCGTACAGGGGCACGCTGAACAAGCCGGTGAACAGGCTCATCAAAACCAAATCGGCCATGACCCGCCCGTGCGCGGCCACACCCACAAATGCGGCGGCGTCCTGCAAGGCCGATGGCGGCAGGCCGCGCACCGCGAAATACAAATCCACGGCGAAGACACTCATACCCAGCGCGCCGATGGGCACCAGGCCCACGCCCTGCGCCTGCGCACCGCCGCGCCGACCCAGACTTTCACAGAGCAAAGCCCCCGCGCCTATGCCCAGCGAAAACAGCACCAGCAGCAAGGAGGCCACCTGCTCGTCGCCATGCAAAACATCTTTCGCAAATGCCGGGAACTGGCTCAAAAACACCGCCCCGAAAAACCACATCCAGCTGATCGCCAGCATGGAGCGGAACACCACCGGGTCCTGCGCGCCCAGCCGCAAATTGGCCACGGTCTCAGACAGCGGGTTCCAGCGCATGGGCGTATCGATCAGGGGTGGCGCAAGCGGCGGAATCCGGCCTGCCGCAACCCGTCCCGCCACCGCAATCAACACGCAAGCAAAGGCCGCTGCGCCCTGCCCTATACCGGGCAGCGACATCAACAGGCCACCCAACATATTGCCCAGCAAGATCGCCACAAAAGTGCCCATCTCCACCATGCCGTTGCCGCCCACCAGTTCGTCTTCGCGCAAGACCTGCGGCAGGTACGCAAATTTGGCGGGGCCGAACAGCGTCGAGTGGCAGCCCATCAAAAAGGTACACACCAGCAGCACCGCCACGTCCGCAGCCATGAAACCGTAGGCCGCCAGCAGCATGATGGCGATCTCCAGGTTCTTCACCAAGCGCATCAAGCGCGCCTTGTCCCAACGGTCCGCCAACTGACCACTGGTCGCCGAAAAAAGCACGTACGGCAGGATGAACAAAGCCCCGATCACCAGCCCGGCCATCTGCGGGGGCAACCACGCCACCTGCAATTGGTAGGTCACCAACACGGTGAAGGCGAACTTGAACACATTGTCATTCCCCGCGCCGCTGAACTGGGTCCAGAAAAAGGGCGCGAAGCGGCGCTGGCGTAGTAGAGCGCGAATTGATTAGGCTTGTCCATGGTGCGTACTCAGGAAGCCGGGCGACCCAGCGGCAGGTAGAGCGTCAGCGGTGCATCAGCACAGGGGATGAACCCGTGGTGTTGGTAGAAGTCGGCCGCCCCCGGGGTTTTTGCATCAACCAACAAGGCATAGGCCGCGACCTGCGCGCGCGCCTTCAAACAACGGTCTACAGCCAGACCGAGGAGGGTTGCGCCCAGGCCCTGCCCTTTGCGAACCAGGCTGCAGGCCCGCTCCCCGGTCTGCAAGCGCCACAAAGCCGCGTAACTGCCGCCCAGGGCCAACAGGGCGTCGTGGTCGCCGCTTTCCACAATCCGCCCGGCTTCGACCACGTGGATGCAATGCGCCTGGCGCACGGTGGACAGGCGGTGGGCGATGACGATGGTGGTGCGGTTGCGGCTGACCACGTCCAGCGAGCGCTGGATCGCGGCCTCGGTTTCGTTGTCCACGGCGCTGGTGGCCTCGTCCAGGATCAGGATGGGCGGGTCTTTGAGGATGGCGCGCGCCAGAGCCAGGCGCTGGCGCTGCCCGCCCGATAGCTTTTGCCCACGCTCGCCCAAGCGGGTCGCGAAGCCCAGCGGTAGCTTGGTGATGAATTCGGTCGCACCGGCGGCCTCCGCTGCGGCGGCAATCGCCGCGTCGTTCACCGCATCCAGGCTGCCATAGGCAATGTTCTCGGCCACGGTGGCGTCGCTCAAAAACGCGTCTTGCGCCACATAGCCGATGGCGCGGCGCAGGTCTTGCAAATTGAGGCTGTCAATCGGCGCACCGTCGAGCAGGATGCGCCCGTGCTGCGGCTCGTAAAAGCGCAGCAGCAGTTTCACCAAAGTCGATTTGCCCGAGCCGGTGGAGCCGACAAAAGCGGTGGTCTGCCCGGCGGCGATGGTCAGGTTGATGCCGTGCAGCGTTGGCGTGTCGCCGGTCGTGGCGTACGAAAAACCCACATCTTCCAAGCGCACTTCACCGCGCACGCTGGCCTTGGTGAAATGCGTGCCCTCGTAGGGAATGCTGGTCGGCGTATCCAGCAGGCCCATGGCGCGCTCGATGGCGGCCATGGAGCGCTGGTACATATCGGCCACATCGGCCAGCGAGGTCATGGGCCACAGCAGGCGCTGGGTCAAAAACACCAGCACCGAGAACGCGCCCACGGCGAGTTGGTCGTGCAGCGTCAGCCAGCCGCCGTAGAGCAGCGTGGCGGTAAAGCCCGCCAGAATCGCCATGCGGATCACGGGGGTGATGGCCGCGCTGACGCGGATCGCGCCCTTGTTGCTCTGGCGGTAGCGGTCGCTGGCGTCGCTGATGTGCTGCGCCTCCAGGTTCTCGGTGGCAAAGGCTTTGATGGTGGCCAGCCCGAGCAGGTTGTTGTTCAGCCGCGCACCCACATCACCCGCCGCTTCGCGCACCTCGGCATAGCGCGGCGCCAGGCGCTTTTGGAACCAGAACGCGCCAAACAAAATCAGCGGAACCGGCAGCAGCGCCATCACCGCAATGCCCGGTTGCATCGCAAAAAACACGGCACTCACCAGCACCGAGGAACACAGCACCTGGATGATCTGGTTGGCCCCGCCGTTCAAAAAACGCTCCATCTGGTTGATGTCGTCGTTCAGGATAGCCATCAGGTTGCCGGTGCGCTGGTTCTCGAAATACGCCATGTCCAGCCGCTGCACATGGCGGTAGGTATCCAGCCGCAAATCGTGCTGCAGGTTCTGCGCCAGTTGCCGCCATTGCACCTCGTACAAATACTGGAACAGCGACTCGCCACCCCACACCACCACATTGAACGCACCCAGCGCCAGCAACTGCTCCCAGGTGCTGGTGATCCCCAAACCGCCCAGTACGTTGCGCGCCAAAAAACTCTGCTCGCCCTTGACCACCACATCCACCGCCGCGCCAATCAGCACCTCGGGCAGGATGTCGAAGAACTTGTTGAGAACCGAATACAGCGTGGCTTTTTGGAAGTCGCTGCGGTAGGCGGCGGCGTAGTTCAGGAGTTTGCGTAAGGGGTGCATGGTCATGTCGGTAGCGCGATCAGCGGATCCGCGCAGGCCACGCCCAGCGGTTCAAAGTGTTTCAGGTTGCGGGTGAGCAAGAGGAGCCCAGCGTTCTGGGCCAGCGCAGCAATCGCGACATCGGCAAATCCGGGATGACGGCCCTGCGCAATCGCGGCGTCAGACATCTGCCCGGCCAGCCGGGCGGCTTGCGCGTCCAGCGGCAGGATGCGGTCGGCATAAAGGTCCAAAAGACCGTCCAGCCAGCGGTCTAGTCGGTCGGCCCGCTCGACCCCGCCGGCTCGGCGCAATTTGCCGATGCCTTGCGCCATTTTTGCAATGCAATGGACGGCAACAAAGCTGTTGCGGCAGGCTACAGCCACCCAGCGGGCGGGCAATGGCGGTTTCGCGTGGTGCCAGGGCAGATACCACGCTGGTGTCGAGCAAATATCCCTTATGCAAAGTCAACACCCCGCAGCGGCGTGCGATCACGCTCAGTCGCCAGCGGTTCGGGCAAGGCCAACAGGTAATTCGCCAGGTTGGGCATCTCCAGGGGATACAAACGCGCACCGTCGGCAACGGGGACGATCATGGCGCAGGGTTGGCCGTGCCGGCTCACTAGCGTGGGGCGGCCTTTTTCGGCGGCGGCCACCAGGGCCGAAAAACTGGCTTTAGCGTCGCGAATTTGTACAGTTTCCACTTGAGCCTCCTTGTGACTACATGTGGTTATTTTACATGCTCACCCCCGCAATTTCCCCGCCACCTGCGCCACCCGCACGCCATAGGCTCTAGCCGTGTCCAGGTCGCCCTGGTGCATGGCGTGGGCGGCGGTGGTGGTGCTGGCGTGGGCCATGACGCCGATGCTGGAGCCCAGGCGGTTGATGGTGTCGTTGCCCATGATGTTCAGGCCGGCCCAGACCATGCCGTGTTGCATCGCAAAGGTCAGCAGGTACTGCAAGGTGGAGAGCTTGTCGCCGCTGGGGTAGCCCGAGCAGGTGAAGCCGCCGGACACTTTGTCTTTCCAGGCGCCGGTGTACCAGCGCTTGCTCGACGCATCGGCAAACTTTTTGAACTGCCAGGACACGCCGCCCATGTAGGTGGGCGCGCCCGTGATGATGGCGTCGGCCGCGTCCAACGCAGCCCAGTCGGCCTCGCCGATAGTTGCCCTCGGCGTCGATGGCGATGAGCTGCGCATCCGCGCCATCAGCCACCTGCTGCGCCAGGCGCTGGGTGTGGCCGTAGCCGGAGTGGTAAATCACAACAATGCTGGTCATGGGGATTGCTCCAAATCAATAAAAACAAAAACAGGGACGGTCAGGGCGCGAGGTCAAACACCAGCACCTCTGCGCTTTGGCCTTGACTCAAGTGCAGCGCCGATTCCTGTGCGATCAAGAGCGCGTCGCCTGTGGCCAAAGCCATGCCGTTGACCTGCAGCGCGCCGCGCAGCACCTGCACATAGGCTTTGCGCGCCGGGTCCAGCGCCAGATCGGCACTTTGCGCGCCATCAAAACAGCCGCTGTAGATGCGCGCATCGGCGTGGATGCGCACCACGTCCGACCCCGCATCCGGCGCGGCAACGAGACACAGGTGGCCGTCTTTGCGCGCCTGTGCAAAGGTCTGCTGCTCGTAACTGGGCGGGATGCCGCGCACGTTGGGCTCGATCCAGATTTGCAGAAAGTGCGTGGTGGCGTTGGGCGCGTGGTTGAACTCGCTGTGCTGCACCCCCGTGCCCGCGCTCATGCGCTGCACATCGCCCGGCGGAATGCCTTTGACGTTGCCCATGGTGTCTTTGTGTGCCAGCTCGCCCGAGAGCACGTAGCTGACGATTTCCATGTCGCGGTGGCCGTGCGTGCCAAAGCCGGTTCCGGGCGCGATGCGGTCTTCATTGACCACGCGCAAATTGCCCCAGCCCATGAAGGCCGGGTCGTAATAGCCCGCGAAGGAAAAGCTGTGGAAGGACTTGAGCCAGCCGTGGTCGGCGTAGCCGCGTTGGGAAGAGGTGCGGAGGGTGAGCATGTGAGGGGGCCAATAAAAAATGAACTCAACGCGGCCAGCGCGCCAGCCGCTCGACCTCGTTCAAGTCCAGGTGGTTGCGCATGTACTCGGCGCTGCCATTGCGCGGCGGGGTGTATTCCCACGGGGTGAACGTACCCTGGCGCAAAGCCTGGGTGATGAAATGGCGCTCGCGCTGGCTGCTGCGCACGGCGCTGTCCAGCGCGTCCAAGTCCCAGCGGACAGCGACTTCGGCACGCATCGCCGCCAGCGTGGCGGCATGGGCTGGGTCGTTTGCGAGGTTGTGTACTTCGTCGGGGTCTTGCGCGAGGTTGAAGAGCTGGTCCGGGTCGGCCGGGCAGTGGATGAACTTCCACGCGCCCCGGCGCACCATCACGATGGGCGCGACCGAGCCCTCGGCCATGTATTCGCCGTACACCGGCGTGTCGCTATCCGGCACGTCAGCGGATGACTGGTCCAACAAGCCCAGCAAACTGTGGCCGGCCAGCGGCTGCACTGCCGGGGCCGCACCGGCCAAAGCGCCCAATGTGGGCAAAACGTCCAACAGCGAAACCGGCTGCGCCACCCGCGCAGGAGCAAAGCGCGCGGGGTAGTGAAAGACCAGCGGAATGCGGGCCGCGTCTTCGAAAAAATTCATCTTGTACCAAAGCCCGTGCTCACCCAGCAGGTCGCCGTGGTCGGCCACCAGCACCACCACGGTGTTGTCGCGCAGTTGCAGCGCGTCCAGCGTGTCCATCAGCCGCCCGGTCCATTCGTCCACATAGGAAATATTGCCGTAATACGCGCGCCGCGCGCGCTGCGCGTCAGCGGGTGTGATGTTGGCGTTCGCCATATCACTGACATGCATGAGGCGGCGGGTGTGCGGGTGCGGATCGGCCTCTACCGGCACGCGCGGCGTGCCCACATCGACTCCCTCGTACATGTCCCAGTATTTGCGCCGCGTGACATACGGGTCGTGCGGATGCGTGAAGCTGGCGACCATGAAGAACGGCCGCCCGTCGTCGGCCCGCGCCGCATCGTGCAACGCACGCACTGCGCCCTGCCCCACTTCGTCGTCGTACAGCAGTTGGTTGGTGACCTCGGCCACGCCCGCGCCGGTGACGCTGCCCATGTTGTGGTACCACCAGTCGATGCGCTCGTCGGGCTTGGTCCAGTCCGGCGTCCAGCCGAAATCGGCGGGGTAAATATCGGTGGTGCGGCGCTCCTCAAAACCGTGCAACTGGTCAGGCCCGACGAAATGCATCTTGCCGCTGAGCACCGTGCGGTAACCGGCATGGCGCAGGTAGTGCGCCACCGTGGGCACGGTGCTGGGCAAATAGGCGGCGTTGTCAAAACCGCCGGTTTGCGAGGGCAGCTGCCCGGTCATCAGGCAGTAGCGCGCCGGGGTGCACAGGGGGCTGTTGGAATACGCCGCGTCAAACACCACGCCCTCGGCAGCGAGGCGGTCGATGTGGGGCGTGATAGCGACCCGGTTGCCGTAGCAGGGCAAGGCCCCGGCGGCGATTTGGTCGTACATGACGACCAGGATATTGGGTTTTTGGGCGGGGTCCTTGGGGGCGGAAGCTTTTGTAGTCATCCTCGGATTTTGACCGAGGCCGCCGCATGCAGCCGCTGCAGCAGTTCCGGCGCGTCCGTACCCACCAGCAACAGGGCGCGCACCGCTGGGCTCAAAAAGCCCTCGCTGACCATGCGGTCCAGCATCGCGATCAGCGGGTCGTAATAGCCCTCAGTGTTCAGCAGTCCGAAGGGCTTGCTGTGCACGCCGAGCTGGTACCAGGTCCAGATTTCAAACAATTCTTCAAACGTGCCGATACCGCCCGCCAGCGCCACAAAGGCATCGGCGCGCTCGAACATCAGAGTTTTGCGCTCGTGCATGCTGCCGACTACGCGCAGCTCGGTCAGACCCGTGTGGCCCACCTCCTTATCCAGCAGGTTCTGCGGAATCACGCCGAACACGGTGCCGCCTGCGGCCAGCGTGGCGTCAGCGGCAATACCCATCAAGCCGACCTTGCCCCCGCCGTACACCATCTGCCAGCCGTGGCTGCCAATCCATTGGCCGACCTGCGTGGCCGCAGCCGCAAAAGCGGGCTGCGCACCCATGCGCGAGCCGCAGTAGACGCAGAGGGAAAAATCGGCTTGTGGGGTCTGGGTCATGGCAGTTCCGGGATATGCGTGGCGAAGCAGCGACCCGAGCATAGGGGCAAACCGCGACAGCCTGCGGCGGGTGTACAGTGAGCCCCAAGGAGACGCGTACATGACAAAGTCCAAACATATCGCCATCGTTGGAGCGGGCATTGCAGGCATCAGCTGCGCCCGCACGCTGGTGCAAGCCGGGCACCGGGTGACGGTGTTCGAAAAAAGCCGTGGCGTGGGCGGGCGCATGTCCACCCGCAACAGCCCCTTCGGCACCTTTGACCATGGGGCGCAGTACTTCACGGTGCGTGACCCGCGCTTTGCCCAGGCCATTGAAACAGCGCCCGGCGTGTGCCGCCCCTGGAGCGCCACCACGGTGCGTGTACTCGACGCCCGCGGCATGGTCGCCGCCGCCGCGCTGGAACACCGCGAATCGCACTGGGTTGCCAAGCCCGGCATGAACGCACTGGCCAAGGCCTGGGCCGCGCCGATTGCAGAGCACATCCACCTGGACACCCGGGTCGACCGGGTCGAACGCGACACCCTGAACAAGCACCAGTGGCAGTTGCGCACCGAAGGCGGCAGTGCCAGCGTCGCGGTGCATGGCGCGTTTGACGCGGTGGTGCTGGCCATTCCGCATCCGCAGGCACAGGCGCTGCTGCAAGCCATGCCGCACGGCGGCACATTCGCCAAGGCGATCAACAAAGTGACCGTGCTTCCGTGCTGGACCTTGATGCTGGCCTTTCCGCAAGCGGTGCAGCCGGGCCTGACCACGCTGGGGCCGCACTGGAACGCTGCGCGCAGCACCCACCACCGCATTGCCTGGCTGGCCCGCGAGTCCAGCAAGCCCGGGCGCAGCACGGTGGAGCGCTGGACGGTGCAGGCCAGCGCCGACTGGTCGGCCGAACACATCCAGGACAGCCCCGAGCGCGTGCAGGCCAAGCTGCTGCGCGCCTTTGCCGAGATCACCGGCATCCGCGCCGAACCAGCGCATGTGGACGCCCACCGCTGGCTCTACGCCAAAACGGACAAAGCCTTGGGGCGCAGCCACCTGTGGAAGGCCGAACATGGCGTGGGCGTTTGCGGTGATTGGTGCATAGGCCACCGGGTGGAAGACGCGTTTCTGTCCGGCCTGGAACTGGCGCTGGCCATCGTCAAGCGCTGAACCCGCATGGGCGGCTACACCGGGCGGTTTGCGCCCTCGCCCACCGGTGCGCTGCACGCGGGTTCGCTGGTGGCGGCATTGGCCAGTTGGCTCGATGCCCGCGCCCATGGCGGGCGCTGGCTGGTGCGCATCGAAGACACCGACACGCCGCGCTGCGTACCCGGCGCAGACGAGATCATCCTCGCGCAACTGGCGGCCTGCGGCCTGGTGCCCGATGAAGCGCCCCTGTGGCAAAGCGAGCGCACGGCGTGGTACGAGCAGGCACTGGAATCCCTGATGGCAGCCGATCTGGCCTACCCCTGCGGCTGCTCGCGCAGTGCGATTGACGCCGCCAATGCCGCGCGTGGCATTGCACGGCCCCGCAACGGCGAGCGCGTCTACCCCGGCACCTGCCGCAGCGGCCTGCATGGCGCCGGTCCTTCTGCCTGGCGCATGCGCACGCAGGCGGCGCCCGCACTGCTGCACTGGCAGGACCGGCGCTTGGGCGAACAAACGCAGGACCTGCACACGCAGGTCGGTGACTTCGTGCTGCGCCGCGCAGACGGCCTGTTTACCTACCAGCTGGCCGTGGTGGTGGACGATGCCGCGCAGGGCATCAGCCACGTGGTGCGCGGCGAAGACCTGGCCGATAACACCGCCCGCCAGCGTTGGCTGCAAGACGCGCTGGGCCTGCCTGTGCCGCAGTACCTGCACACGCCGCTGGTGATGGGGCGCAACGGCGAAAAACTCTCTAAACAAAACGGCGCGCAGCCCATCGATACCAGCGCGCCGCTGGCCGCGCTGAATGCTGCCGCAAAGGTTCTCGGCTTGCCCGAAAACGGAGGGTCTATCAGCGATGCACTGGCTGCGTGGACCGCCGCCTGGCCCTGGCGCAGCGCGACCTAAAATCCCGCGCCACTCCGACTGCGTCCGCATGCCACCCCCCACCCCCGACCTCGCCTCCATTCCCTACCTGCGTACCGTCAAAAGCTATGTGCTGCGCGCCGGACGCAGCACCGCCGGCCAGACCCGCGCCATGGAGCAACTGGGGCCGAAGTTTCTGCTGCCCTACCAAGCCGCGATAACCGATGTGCGCGCCCTGTGGCCTTCCCCGCAAGCACCGCTGGTATTGGAAATCGGCTTTGGCATGGGCGAGGCCAGCGCGCACATTGCGCAGACCTTGCCGGACACCCACTTTCTGTGCTGCGAGGTGCATGCCGCCGGTGTGGGCGCGCTGCTCAAACGCATTGGCGAGATGGGGCTGGAGAACATCCGCATCTGCGCGCATGACGCGGTGGAAGTGATCGACAACATGCTCGCCCCCGGCAGCCTGGACGGCGTGCACATCTTCTTCCCCGACCCCTGGCACAAGACCAAACACAACAAGCGCCGCTTGATTCAAGCGCCCGCTGGTGGCCAAGCTGGCGCAGCGCCTGAAACCCGGCGGCTACCTGCATTGCGCCACCGACTGGCAGCCCTATGCCGAGCAAATTCTGGAGGTGCTGGAAGCCGAGCCACTGCTGCACAACCCGGCGCGCAGCGCGCACCCGGAGCTGGCTGGTTACGCGCCCAAACCGGCCTACCGGCCTTTGACCAAGTTCGAGAACCGGGGGCTCAAGCTCGGGCATGGGGTCTGGGACCTGGTCTGCGCCCGGCGATGAGCCAGACACCGGCACCGCGCCAGGGCGTGGGCCCCAGCAGCGTGGTCTTGCCCCCGGTCTGCGACCCGGCTTGGTCGACGGTGCTGGATTTTTTGAGCGCCCGCTTTGTCCACATCGACCGCAGCGTGTGGGCGCAGCGCATGGCCAGCGGCAGTGTGTGCGACGCGGACGGAAAAGCGCTGGCCCCCGACACACCCTTTTGCGCCGGCGCGCGCATCCACTATTTCCGCGCACTGGAATCGGAAGCCCCGATCCCGCTGCAAGAGACCGTGCTCTACCGCGACGCGCACCTGTTGGTAGCCGACAAGCCGCATTTTTTGCCGGTGATACCGTCGGGGAAATACCTGCATGAGACGCTGCTGGTGCGCCTGAAACACCGGCTCGGCTTGGATGATTTGGTGCCGATCCACCGCATCGACCGCGACACCGCCGGGCTGGTCTTGTTCAGCATCAACCCGGCCACCCGCGACGCTTACCACGCGCTGTTCCGGGACCACGCCGTGGACAAACATTACGAAGCCATCGCACCCTGGAACCCCGATCTGCCATGGCCAGTGACGCGGCGCAGCCGCATCGGTGCGGCGCCGCACTTCATGCAGCAGACCGAGTTGGACGGCGCGCCCAACAGCTGGACCGAGATCGCGCCGCTGGAAGTGCATGGGGACTGGGCCCGCTACGCCCTGCGACCGCACACCGGGCTGCGCCACCAACTGCGCGTGCACATGGCCGCACTCGGCCTACCGATTGCGGGCGACGGCATCTACCCGGTACTCACACCCGAGGCCGCGCCGGACTATGCGCGGCCGCTGCAATTGTTGGCGCAGGCTATCGCCTTCACCGACCCGATCAGCGGTCAGGCGCAGCGCTTTGAGAGCCTGCACACGCTCAAACCCTTGGCCGAGATACAAGCGCAATACGCGCCACACGCTTTAGCTGTCAGCCACACATGAGCGCCGACCCAACACCCGCGCACACCGCAGCCAGCGCCGCGCTGGCGCAGCACGCCATGCAGGCCTTTGACACCATGGTCCAGCGCAGTGCGGCCTTCACGCCGCGCGCGGGCCAGCAGGCCATGGCGCAGCGCATCGCAGACACGCTGTCCCGCGCCGATCTGGGTGAATGCGATAACCCCACGCAGGCTATTGCGGTGCTGCAAGCCGGCACCGGCGTGGGCAAATCGGCCGCCTACGCCAGCACGGCAGTGGCGCTGGCGCTGGCGCGCAAAACCCGGGTGATCATCTCGACCGCCACCGTGGCGCTGCAAGAGCAGCTCATGCAAAAAGACCTGCCCGCGCTGGCGCAGACCATGGATGAGCCTTTTGTGTACGCGCTGGCCAAAGGGCGCGGGCGCTATGTGTGCAAGGTGAAGCTGGAGCGGCTGGTGGGCGTGGGCAGCGCAGAAGACGATTTATTTGAAGAAGACTTTCCGGCGCAGGCGCTGGGCAGCGCTTCGCGCGAGGCGCGGGAAGAGCGGCGCATGCGCTTGTATGAACACATGGCCTCGCAACTGGCGGGCGCGGGTTGGGATGGCGACCGCGACAGCCTGACCCAAAGCCCGCAGCCCGAAGACTGGGGACCGGTGGCGGCTGAGCGCCACAGCTGCACCGTGCGCCAATGCCCCAGCTTTAGCAGTTGCAGCTATTACCGGGCGCGTAACGCGCTGGCGCAGGCGCAGGTGATCGTGGCCAACCACGATTTGGTGCTGGCTTCGCTGGGCATGAAAACCCTGCCCGATCTGGACAACTGCCTGGTCATTTTTGACGAAGCGCACCACCTGCCTGCTGTGGCGCTGGACCAGTTCAGCAGCGCGGTCGACCTGGGCAATCTGCGCTGGCTGGACCAACTGCCCAAAGCCATGAAAGAAGTGGCCAAGGCCTTGGAGTTGGAGTTAATTGAGGACCCGGGCACGGTGGCCAGCCAGCTCAAAGGCGTGTTCAACACCCTGGCGCGCATGGTGCTGGAACTGGTGCATGAGAGCACCGGCGGGAAAGACGGCACGCTGCGCTTTGCGCACGGCGTCTTGCCCGATGCCCTGCACGAGCCGGTCAGCCAAATGGGCGCGCAGGCCGCAGGTCTGCAAAAGGCGCTCGACGCGCTGGGCCAGGAGGTCAAAACCCTGTCCAAAGAAGACCCCAACCGCGCCCTGCAATGCGCGCAGCTCTACGCCCGCCTAGGGCCGCTGGCGCCCAAATTGGCCAGCGCTGCGGAGACCGCGCAACTGCTGCTGGAACACGGCGAGCAGCCGCTGGCCAAATGGCTGGCGTGCACCACCGACGGCGACTTTTTGCGTTTGAGCGCCCACGCCTGCCCCATCGTGCCCGGCGATTTGCTCAAACAATTTTTATGGACCCAGGTGCGCGGCGCGGTATTGACATCGGCCTCGCTCACCAGCTGCGGCAGCTTTGACTACTTCTTGCAGGAAGCCGGCCTGAACCACAACCCGCAGGCCAGCGCGCTGGAGGTCAGCAGCCCCTTCGACTACGCCACGCAAGGCACCTTGCGCGTGGCGCAGACCGTGGCCGACCCCAAAAACGCCGCCGCCTACACCACAGAAATGGTGGCGCTCTTGCTGGAGGATTTAGCGCGCGTGGAGCACGGTGCCTTGGTCTTGTTCACCTCCAAGGCGCAAATGCGCGCCGCCACCGATGCCTTGCCCGGCGTGCTGCTGGACGTGGTGCTGGTGCAAGGCACCTTGTCGCGCACCCGGCTGCTGGCGGCGCACAGCGCGCGGGTGGAGGCCGGACTGCCATCGGTGCTGTTTGGGCTGCAGTCGTTTGGCGAAGGCCTGGACTTACCGGGCGCTTTGTGCGAGACGGTATTCATCGCCAAACTGCCCTTCACACCGCCCACCGACCCGGTGGACGAGGCCCGCGCCGAATGGCTGCGCCGCCTGGGGCGCGACCCGTTTAACGAACTGGTGGTACCGGCCACCGGCATCAAGCTGCTGCAATGGACGGGGCGCGCCATACGCACTGAATCCGACCGCGCCGAAGTCGTCTGCTACGACAAGCGCCTGCTGACCCAGGCCTATGGTCGGCGCATGCTCAGCGGGTTACCGCCTTACCGCTTGGAGCAGCAGACAGCGGGGTTTTAAGCACCCAGCGCGGCGCCATGCTGTTGCCACCACGCGAGAAAAAGCGCTTGGCCCACGCGCACGTTGGCGGCCCAGTCATTGCCGGACTCGGCGTTGGCGTCGTCGGAAACAAACTTAAGCGCACGCCAGGGCACGCCACTGCGCTGGCACACGGCCGCCAGCGCGAACAGTTCCATGTCCACCACATCCACCCCCTGCGTGCCAAACCAGGGATCAGGGCCGGTGACAAAACTGTCGCCCGTGGCGCAGACCAGCCCAGGCAGGCCGGACTCCAGTGCATGCGGGCCTGCATGGAAAGGCGTGGTGCCGCGCGGTGCGAGCGGCTCGGCCAACATATCGCGCTGCAACACCCGTCCGATTTCCAGCAAACCCTGCGGCCCCGGCCTGACGCGGCCCGCCGATCCGAAATTGAGCAGCAGCCGCGGCCGGTATTGCTGGATACAGTGGGCCGCTGCAATCGCAGCGTTGACCTTGCCAACACCGGTATAGACCACGGGCACTCCCGGGAGCGCAGCTGCATCGAGCTCCTGCGGCAAGGCCACCAGCAGTGCGACAGCGCAGGACGATGCTCCGGATAAAGACGACATGCAATACGACTCCTTAGGCCGCGCTCGCCGCCACGGCAGGGTGTGGATGGTGTGCGAACGACAAGGCCGCACTCGCCTCCCGCAAGCAGGCGCGTACCGCCGCCAGATCCGGCCCCACATGGCGGTCGATCCGGCGGATGTAGGGGCAGGTCAGGGTTGCCAGGGCGGTGTTGTCGGGTGCGAGGATGGGGAAGGAGATATCGACCACCCCAAAGGACTGGGCGCTGTCGCGCTCCACATAGCCTTGCGCGCGGATGGCGGCCAGCGTCTGCGCCAAGCCGTCGTCGGTGACGGGCACCTCGCCGTCCAAGGGGCGGTGTTCGGCCAGCATGCGTTGGCGGCTGTCCGCGTCTGCGTAGGCCAGCAGCATGTGGCCGGACGCGGTGTCGAGCAAGCCGACGCGCGCGCCGCGCTGCACCGAAAAACTCCAGCCGCGCGGGCTGTTGATTTGCGCGGCGATCAGCACGTTCCCCCGGTCGTACACACCCATATGGCAGGACTGTTCGGCGCGGCAGGCGAAGTCGTCCATGACCGGCAGCGCTTGGTTAATCAGGCGGTTGAGGGGCGGGTGCGCATGGGCCATGGCAAACAGCTTCAGGCTGAGCGCGTAGCGGTCGCCGCTGGCGCTGCGGGTGACGTATTGGCGCGCCACCAACCGCTCCAGCATGCGGTAAATCTCATTGGGGCTGCGCGCCATGTCCTTGACGATTTGCGATCGGGTCAGTCCCTGGGGCTGGGTGGCCAGCAATTCCAGAATATCCAAGCCTTTGTCCAATGCGGGTGCACGGTAAACCACTTGCGCGGCAGACTGCGCAGCGGCTGCCTTGCGTGGGCGACCTCGGGGCTTCTGGGGGCTTTCGGGCGGCATGGTCGGATGGGCTTAGAATCGACTAAATAAACTAAACTGAATTAGGGAAAGCACTAGGTAGGAAGCGCATATTCCTCATTATGATGCCCATTCAGTGATGAATCAATTATTCATATTTGAATTTTAATAGCGGGGTCGAGACCATGGCGCAAGGACGTTTACACGGCAAGACCGTACTGATCACGGCCGCTGCCCAGGGCATTGGCCGCGCCAGCGCCCTGGCTTGCGCCGCCGAAGGTGCCAGGGTCATCGCCACCGACATCAATGCCGCCTTGCTGGCAACGCTGGCCCAAACCGCCCCCTCCATACAAACCGAACACCTCGACGTGCGCGACGGCGCTGCCGTGCTGGCACTCGCCGCGCGACTGGGCCCGCTGGATGCGCTTTTCAACTGCGCGGGCATGGTGGCCCACGGCAGCCTGCTGGACTGCAGCGAGGACGACTGGGACCTCAGTTTTGACCTGAACGTCAAGAGCATGTACCGCATGACCCGCGCCTTTTTGCCCGGCATGCTGCGCCACGCCCAAGACACAGGCGCCAGCGTCTCCATCATCAATATGGCGTCCATGGCCTCCAGCATCAAAGGCTTTGTCAACCGCTGCGCCTATGGCGCAACCAAGGCCGCGGTGATTGGCCTGACCAAATCGCTCGCGGCCGACTTTGTGAAACAGGGTGTCCGCGCCAATTCACTTGTGCCCCGGTACCGTGGATACGCCTTCGCTGCGCGGGCGCATCGCCGCCGCTGCCGACCCGGTGCAGGCCGAAAAAGACTTCATCGCCCGCCAGCCGGTGGGCCGCTTGGCCACGGTGGACGACATCACGCCGCTGGTGGTCTTCTTGGCCAGCGACGAATCGCGCTTTGTCACCGGGCAGAACCTCTTGGTCGACGGCGGCGTGACCATCTGATACCGCACCCTGCGATGCCTTCCCTGATCGCCGTTCAAAAACTGTGCAAGTCATTCCCTGGCGTGCGCGCGCTGCACGAAGCCCAGTTTGACCTGCAAGCGGGCGAGGTGCACGCACTCATGGGTGAAAACGGCGCGGGCAAATCCACGCTGATGAAAATCCTGGCCGGGGTCTACCGCAAAGACAGCGGCCAGATCCTGCTCGACGGCAAACCGGTGGACATCGAAAGCCCGGCCCACGCCCAGTCGCTGGCCATTGGCATCGTGCACCAGGAATTGCACCTGATGAGCCACTTGACGGCCGCGCAGAATATTTTTCTGGGACGCGAGCCCAGCAAACTCGGCGGCCTGTTGCTGGACGAAGCGCAGCTCAATGCCGACACCGCAGCGCTGTTCAAACGCCTCAAACTCGCGCTGGAGCCGACCAGCCGCATCAGTGAGTTGACCGTGGCACGCCAGCAGATGGTGGAAATCGCCAAAGCCCTGTCGCACCAAAGCCGCGTGCTGATCATGGACGAGCCCACGGCGGCGCTCAACAATGCCGAGATCGAAGAGCTGTTTCGCATCATCCGCGCGCTCAAGGACCAGGGCGTGGGCGTGGTCTATATCTCGCACAAGATGGATGAGATCCAGCGCATCGCCGACCGCATCACGGTGCTGCGCGATGGCTGCTACATCGACACCGTACCGGCCAGCACGCCCATGCCGCAGGTCATTGCCATGATGGTCGGTCGCACCCTGGAACAAAGCGCCAAACACATTCCGGATACATCGGACCAACCCGTGGTGCTGGAGGTCAAAGGCCTGCGGCGCGGGCGGGTGATCCGCGACGTGAGCTTCTCGCTGCGCCGGGGGGAGATTCTGGGTTTTGCCGGCCTGATGGGCGCGGGCCGAACCGAAGTGGCACGGGCCATTTTCGGGGCCGATCCGCTGGAAGCGGGTGAAGTCCGTGTACACGGCCAGCGCATACGCCTGCGCGCGCCGCGCGACGCGGTGCAGGCAGGCATTGGCTATTTGTCCGAAGACCGCAAGCATTTCGGCCTGGCCACGGGCATGGATGTGCAAGCCAATATCACCCTGCCCAGCCTGAGCCGGTTTTTGCGCATGCACATGTTTTTGGAGAAAGCCGGCATCACCCGCGTCTCTCAGAAAATGGTCGACACGCTGCGCATCAAGACACCCTCGCTGACCCAGACCGCGCGCCTGCTGTCCGGCGGGAACCAGCAAAAGGTGGTGGTGGCCAAGTGGCTGGTGCGCGACTGCGACATCCTGATTTTTGACGAGCCCACGCGCGGCATCGACGTGGGCGCGAAAAGCGAAATCTACAAACTTCTCAACGAACTGGCAGCCCAGGGCAAAGCCATCATCGTCATTTCTTCCGAACTGCCCGAGGTGCTCTTGCTCAGCCACCGGGTGCTGGTGATGTGCGAAGGCCGCATCACGGGCGAGGTGGCGGGCGACCGCGCCACCCAGGAAGGCTTGATGCAACTGGCCACCCAACGCGACACCGTGAACGCATGACCACCAACACCCCCGCACCGTCCCCCGCAGCCAACGCGCCCGCCGCCGCAGCCGACAGCCAGGCCAAGCAAAAGCTGCTGGCCTTTGCCAGTCTGATCGCGTTGATTGTGATCTTCAGCGTGCTCAAACCCGACGCGTTTTTCACCACCGACAACATCATCGGCATCCTGCAATCGACCACGGTGATCGGCGTGCTGGCGATTGCCAGCACCTTCATCATCATCACCTCCGGCATTGATTTGTCGGTGGGCGTGCTGATGACTTTTTGCGCCGTGATGGCCGGGGTGTTCATGGTCAATTTGGGGCTGCCGATGTGGATAGGCGTGCCCGGCGCCGTCCTGGTCGGCGCGCTGTGCGGCACGGTATCCGGCCTGGCGATTACCAAGCTGCGCGTCCCGCCCTTTATCGCGACCCTGGGCATGATGATGCTGCTCAAAGGGGCCTCGCTCATCATCACCCAGACCCGCCCGATCTACTTCAACGACGTCGAAGGTTTTGATGCGATATCGCTGGGTTCGGTGCTCAGCGAGTTGGTGCCCGGCCTGCCAATTCCCAACGGCGTGCTGATCATGTTCATCGTGGCGGTGGTATGCGCTGTGGTGCTGAACAAGACCGCGCTGGGGCGTTACACCTTTGCCCTGGGCAGCAACGAAGAGGCGGTGCGCCTGTCCGGTGTCAACGTGGACCGCTGGAAAGTGATTATTTATGCCTTCAGCGGCGGCATCTGCGGCATCGCCGGTTTGTTGATCGCCTCACGCCTGAACTCGGCGCAACCCGCGCTGGGCCAGGGCTATGAGCTCGACGCGATTGCGGCGGTGGTCATCGGCGGCACCTCGCTCAGCGGCGGGGTCGGCACGATATTGGGCACCATCATCGGGGCCTTCATCATGAGCGTGCTGATCAACGGCCTGCGCATCATGTCGGTGGCGCAGGAATGGCAGATGGTGCTCACTGGTTTGATCATTATCTTGGCCGTGTACACCGACAACCTGCGGCGCAAGAAGCAGTAAATGAAAACCCTTGCGATTTTTCCACCTGTTCCACCCGCTTAAAGGAGACGCACCCACACCCGTGTTTTTGGTTCCCGTGTTTTTTGATTTCTTTCCCCACCCCCTGTCAATTTGACATTTTTTATCTGGAGACAAGTATGAACGCTAAGAGAAAACTGCTGGCCCTGACCGCTGGCTTGGTATTGGCCGGTATGAGCACCATCAGCATGGCCGCTGACGAGATTTACATCCCCCTGATTTCCAAGGGTTTCCAGCACCAGTTCTGGCTGGCTGTGAAGTCCGGCGCTGACCAGGCTGCCAAAGAATTCAACGTCAAAGTGACCTTTGAAGGCCCTGAGACCGAGCAAATGGTCGACAAGCAAATCGACATGCTGACCGCCGCTCTGGCCAAGAACCCCAAAGCCATCGGCTTTGCGGCATTGGACAGCAAAGCAGCCATTCCGTTGCTGAAAAAAGCCCAGGCTGCCAAGATCCCCGTGATCGCGTTTGACTCTGGCGTGGACAGCGACATTGTCCTGACCACCGCACAAACCAACAGCAAAGCAGCCGCCTCCTTGGCCGCTGACATGATGGCCAAAATCATCGGCGGCGCAGGCGAAGTTGCGGTCATCGGCCACGACCAGACCAGCACCACCGGTGTGGACCGTCGCGACGGATTTGTGAACCAGATCAAAGCCAAGTACCCCAAGATCAAGATCGTGGACATCCAGTACGGCGGCGGCGACCACCTGAAGTCGGCTGAGATTGCCAAGACCCTGATGCAAGCGCATCCCAAGCTCAAAGGCATCTTCGGCACCAACGAAGGTTCTGCGATTGGCGCGGGCAAGGGCATGAAAGAAGCCAAGAAAACCGGCGTCACCATCATCGGTTTTGACTCCGGCAAGGCACAGAAAGAAATGATCATGGACGGCACCATGGCCGGCGCGATCACCCAGAACCCCGTGGGCATTGGTTACCAAACCGTCAAAGCGGCTGTGATGGCACTCAAGGGCGAGAAATTGCCCAAAATCATCGACACCGGCTTCTACTACTACGACAAGAGCAACATGAGCGACCCCAAAATCGCCGCCGTTCTCTACGATTGATCTAAGCTAGTAGCCAGTCCGCGCCAACCGGTGCGGGCTGGCTTTTTTTATTGTTGTGAGGATGAGGCTGTGAAACTACTACGCTACGGATTGCCCGGTCAAGAAAAACCCGGTGTGTTGGACGCCCAAGGCCGCGTGCGCGACCTCTCCGGCCACATTGCCGACGTGGGCGGTACCGCCCTGCTGCCCCAGCAATTGCAGGTGCTGCGCGCGCTCAATTTGGAGAGCCTGCCGCTGGTAGCGGGCACACCCCAACAGGATTTACGCCTGGGCGCTTGTGTAGCCGGCGTGGGCAAATTTATCTGTATTGGACTGAATTACTCCGACCACGCAGCGGAAAGCGGCATGCAGGTGCCGCCCGAACCCGTGGTCTTTAACAAGTGGACCAGCGCGATGTGCGGCCCGGATGATGCGGTGGAGATTCCGCGTGGCTCGCTCAAAACCGACTGGGAAGTCGAACTCGGCGTGGTCATCGGCCAGGGCGGGCGCTACATCAGCGAAGCCGATGCGCTGTCGCATGTGGCGGGCTACTGCGTGATCAACGACGTGTCCGAGCGCGAATACCAACTCGAGCGCAGCGGCACCTGGGACAAGGGCAAGGGCTGCGACACCTTCGGCCCCATCGGCCCCTGGCTGGTGACCGCGGATGAGATCCCCGACCCGCAAGCCTTGGGCATGTGGCTGGACGTGGACGGCAAGCGTTTTCAAAACGGCAGCACCTCCACCATGGTTTACGGCGTGGCCCACTTGGTGAGCTACCTCAGCCGTTTCATGAGCCTGCAAAGCGGCGATGTGATTTCCACCGGCACCCCGCCCGGCGTGGGCATGGGCCAAAAGCCGCCGCTGTATTTGCGGGCCGGCCAAACCATGCGTCTGGGCATTGAAGGCCTGGGCGTGCAAACCCAAACGACTGTACAAGCCTGATTCATGACCACTATCCGCAACATGCGCGTCATGGACGTGCGCTTTCCCACCTCGCAGCATCTGGACGGCTCGGACGCGATGAATCCGGATCCAGACTACTCCGCCGCCTATGTCATTTTGGAGACCGACCAGCCCGGAATGGAGGGCCACGGCCTGACCTTCACCATCGGACGCGGTAACGAAATCTGCTGCGCCGCCATCGAGGCCATGCGCCATCTGGTCATTGGGCTGGACATGGCCTGGGTGGCCGAGGACATGGGCCGCTTCTGGCGCTTCATCACCTCCGATAGCCAGCTGCGCTGGATTGGCCCGGACAAAGGTGCGATCCACCTGGCAACCGGTGCCGTGGTCAATGCGGTGTGGGACCTGTGGGCCAAGATGGAGGGCGTTCCGGTGTGGAAACTGGTGGCGCGCATGAGCCCTGAGGAGATCGTGAAGCTCATCGACTTCCGCTACATCACCGACTGCATCACCCCCGAAGAAGCGCTGGCGCTGCTGCAAGCACAGGACGCGGGCAAACAGGAACGTTGGGCCACGCTGGAGCGCGAGGGCTATCCCTGCTACACCACCTCGGCGGGCTGGCTGGGCTATGGCGACGAGAAACTGCGCCGCCTGTGCCAGGAGGCGATAGACGCGGGCTTTAACCACGTCAAGATGAAAGTCGGACGCGACCTGGAAGACGACATCCGCCGCCTGACCATCGCCCGCGAAGTGCTGGGCCCGGACCGCCAGTTGATGATCGACGCCAACCAGGTCTGGGACGTGGACCAGGCCGTCGAGTGGGTGCGCAAGCTGGCATTTGTCAAACCCTGGTTCATTGAAGAACCCACCAGCCCGGACGACATCGAGGGCCACCGCGTGATCCGCGAAGGTGTCTACCCGGTGAAAGTCGCCACCGGCGAGATGTGCCAGAACCGCATCATCTTCAAGCAGCTCATCATGCGTGGCGCGATCGACGTGGTGCAGGTCGACGCCTGCCGTTTGGGCGGCTTGAACGAGCTGCTGGCGGTGCTGCTCATGGCGGCCAAGTACCAGCTGCCGGTCTGCCCGCACGCTGGTGGTGTGGGCTTGTGCGAGTACGTGCAGCACGCGTCCATGATTGATTACCTGTGCATCGCTGGGACCCGCGAAGGCCGGGTGATTGAGTTTGTGGACCATTTGCATGAGCATTTTGTGGACCCGTGCGTGATCCACAACGCCGCCTACATGCCGCCGCAGGCTCCGGGCTTCTCGATTGAAATGAAGGCCGCGTCCCTCGCGCAGTACCAGTTCAAGCCCCGATGAAAATCGACACGCACCAGCATTACTGGCGCTACCAGCCGCAGGACTTCGGCTGGATCAGCGACAGCATGCCGGTGCTGCAGCACGACTTCGCACCCGCCGACTGCTTGGAGCCGATGCACGGGGCAGGCATCACGGCCAGCATCGCGGTGCAGGCCCGCAGCATGGAGCAGGAAACCGATTTTTTGCTCCAACGCGCCAGCGATAACCCCAGCGTACTCGGCGTGGTGGGCTGGACGGATTTGCGCTCTGCGCAGCTCCAAGAACGGCTGGAACACTGGACGCAAAACCCGGCGCTGCGCGGCTTTCGCCATATCGTGCAAGACGAGCCCGATGTGCCCGGCCTCTTGAACGACGCAGCCTTTCAGCGCGGCGTGGCGCATTTGCAGCGCAAGGGTTTGAGCTACGACGTGCTGCTCTTCGGCCACCAACTGCCCGACGCACAGGCCTTTTGCGCCCGCTATGACCAGCACTGGCTGGTGCTGGACCATGTGGGCAAACCGGCGCTGCGTGACTGGAAGCAGCCTGATATCGCAGCCCGTTGGCGCAAGGACCTGCGGGCGCTTGCGCGGCTGCCGCACCTCATGTGCAAGCTCTCCGGCCTGGTCACAGAAACCGCCTGGAGCACAGCCAAGGCAGTGTCTGCCGGGGACCATGCGGCCATCCTGCAATGCTATGACGAAGCGTTGGAAGCCTTTGGCCCGCAGCGCCTGATGTTCGGCTCGGACTGGCCGGTGTGCCAGCTCGCCGCGCCTTACGGGGCTGTGGCCGAAACCGCACTGCAATGGGCTTCGTCTCGGCTATCAGCCAGCGAACACGATGCTTTCTGGAGCGCCAACGCGGCACGCGCCTATGGCCTGACCCTACCCTCCTCCACCTGACATTGGGCGCACCATGGATTTGCAACTCAGCAACAAAGTCATTCTTGTCACCGGCGGGGCCAGCGGCATCGGCGCAGCCATCTCGCTGGGCCTGGCCGCCGAAGGTGCGATTCCGGTCATCCTGGGCAAGAGCCCCATGGGTGCTGAATTTGCCGCCGCGCTGCACGCGCGCCAGCCGCGCGCCCTGTTCCACCAAATCGAGCTGTCCGATGAAGCCGCCTGCCGCGACGCAGTGGCCGACACGGTAGCGCGTTTGGGCGGCATCGACGGGCTGGTCAACAATGCCGGCATCAACGACAACATCGGCTTGGACGCTGGACGCGAAGCCTTTATGGGCTCGCTGGAGCGCAACCTGATTCACTACTATGTGATGGCGCATTACTGCGTACCCCACCTCAAAGCCAGCCGGGGCTCCATCGTCAACATCTCATCCAAGACCGCCATCACCGGCCAGGGCAATACCAGTGGCTACTGCGCGGCCAAGGGCGCGCAACTGGCCCTCACACGCGAATGGGCCGCTGCTTTGCGCGACGACGGCGTGCGGGTGAACGCGGTGATTCCCGCCGAGGTGATGACGCCGCTGTACGCGCGCTGGATCAACAGCTTTGACAATTCCGAGGAAAAGCTGGCCGCCATCACCGCCAAAATTCCGCTGGGCCAGCGCATGACCACGGCTGAGGAAATTGCCGCCATGGTGGTGTTTTTGCTGTCCGCGCAGTCCAGCCACACCACGGGGCAGTGGGTGTTTGTCGACGGCGGTTACACGCATCTGGACCGGGCTTTGTCCTAATTCCCCGAGGCACAAGGGTGCAAGAGAAAGTTGGAGCTGCGCCGCCCGACAATAGGTGGCTATGACGCGATTCGCATACGGGATTTTTCTGCTGGTCTGGAGCGCCAACGCCTTGGCGCTGCCGCCCTGCCCGACGGTGGGCTATTTCCACCAGTGCGTGGGAAAAGAGAGCTGGCCCAACGGCAACCGGTATGCCGGTGAATTCAAAAACAATAAGAAGCATGGTCAAGGCACTTACACCGTGGCCAATGGCGACCAGTACAGCGGTGAATTCAAAGACGGCACCTTCAACGGCCAGGGCACTTACAGCTTTGCCAATGGCAGCCGCTACACGGGTGATTTCAAAGACGGCAAAAGAAGCGGTCAGGGCGCCTTCACCCGAACCGACGGTGGCGTCGTTGTGGGCGAATGGCGCGACGATCTGGCGCAGGGCCGTGTATTGGAATTTGCCGCCGATGGCACCCCGGTGCGCGCCGGCGTATTTGACAAAGGCCGTCTGATCAGCCCGCAAGCGCTGACGCTCAGCCTCTTCCCCCGCCTGAGCCAAAACCCTGCGGTACAAGCCATCGTCAACGCACAGGCCGCGCGCCAAGCCGCCGCGCAAGCCAAGCTGGAAGCCGAAGCCGCTGAAAAACTGGCAGCACAACGCGCCCAAGCCGAGGAAGCCCGACTGGCGGCTGAAGCAGCAGAAAAACTAGCCCTGGAGCGCGCCCAGACCGAAGCGGCCGAAAAACAAGCAAGTGAACGCGCCCAAGCGGCACAAGCACTGAGCAAACAGATGGAGGCAGCGAGAGAGCCGGTGTCCAGACCCACCGGCGTATCCACGGCCACCTTGGCCATCAAAGACTGCACCGAGTGCCCCGACATGGTGCTGCTGCCCAGTGGCAGCCTGCCCATGAAGCTGGATAAAGTTCCCGACGCAAAAGCTACGGTCACGGTCAACATACCCAGCTTTGCTATCGGCAAAACCGAGGTGACCCAGCGGCAATGGAAAGCCATCATGGGCAACAACCCGAGCCGCTTTGTGGCCTGTGGCCTGGACTGCCCGGTCGAGAACGTGAGCTGGAAAGACATCGCGCAATTCATCCGCAAACTGAACCAAAAAACCGGACAAAACTACCGGCTGCCGTCGGAGGCCGAGTGGGAATACGCCGCCCGTGGCGGCAGCAGCACCGACGCGCTCTTCGCCGACAACGCAGCCGCGCTGGAAGACCAGGCCTGGTACATCGCCAACAGCCGCAAAGCGCCCCGCCCGGTTGCCGGTAAAAAGCCCAATGCCTTTGGACTGCACGACCTCTATGGCAACGTCTGGGAGTGGGTAGAGGACTGCTTCCACGCCAGCTACGCCGGCCTGCCACTGGATGGCAGCGCCTGGACCACCGCCTGCACCAGCCCGCAGCGGGTCTTGCGCGGTGGCTCCTGGAGCGACGAAGCCAGCAGCCTGCGCAACCGGGGCCGCTACGCGCCGGAGGTACGCAACCTGATCACCGGATTCCGCTTAGCCCGAACGGCACCCTGATGCCATGACCCAACCCCGCGCCGCCGACACGCTAGGGATGCCCGAGGCCGAGATGCGCGCCCTGGGGCACCAGATGGTGGAGATGGTCATCGACCACCTGGTCGGGCGGGCTGATGAGAAGGCGATTGAAGTCACCGACCGCGCCAGCCTGGAGGCGCTGATCGGCGGGCCGGTGCCGCTAGAACCATCGGATGCCGCGCAGCGCGCTGGCGACCCTGCGCGCGCACGTAATTCCGAAGCAGCAACACGGCGACCATCCGCGCTACTTCGCCCGCGTGCCCTCGCCTGCGGCCTTCACCGGCATCCTGGGCGATTGGCTGGCCACGGGCTTTAACAGCATCGCCGCGTCCTGGATTGGCGGCTCGGGCACGGCGGTGACCGAATTGGTGGTGATCGACTGGCTGCGCCAATGCATGCGCATGCCCGAAGGCACCCAGGGCATCATCGTCTCGGGCGGGTCTTTGGCCAATTTCACGGCCTTCGCAGCGGCCTTCGCGGCCAAGGGGCGCGGCGTGGTTTACACCAACGACCAGACGCACGCCTCGCTCAAGCGCAACCTCACCGCAGCGGGTCTGAGCCCTGCTGACATCCGGGTGCTGAAAACCAATGCGCAGCAGGAATACGACGTAGACGCGCTGGCACAGGCCATCCACGCCGACAAAGCGGCAGGCCTCACACCGGTGATGGTCATCTGCAACGCGGGCAGCACCAACACCGGTGCGGTCGATCCATTGCACGCCATCGCGGCACTGGCACGCAGCGAGAACCTGTGGCTGCATGTGGACGCCGCCTACGGTGGACCGGCCGCCTTGACGGCGCAAGGGGCACAGGATTTGGCGGGCATGGAACTGGCCGACTCGCTGGTGATCGACCCGCACAAGTGGCTGTTCCAACCCTATGACTGCGGCGTGGTTTTGGTGCGGCACCCCGGCGCACTGGAACGCGCCTTTGCAATGTCGCCAGAGTATTTGAAGGACGTGATGGGCGGCGAAGATACGGTCGACCTGTTCAACCGCTCGCTGGAACTGACCCGCAAAACCCGCGCGCTGAAACTCTGGTTGACATTCAAGACCCATGGCTTGACGCGCATCGCTGCGGGCATACAAGCCGGCATGGACATCGCGGTGCGCGCGCAAGCCATGGTGCAGGCGCAGCCCGAAGTCTGGGAACTGGTGACACCCGCCAAACTCGGCATCCTGACCTTTGCCCGCTGCGGCGCGGGACCGCAAGATCACGAGCGCCTGGTGGCACAACTTACCGCCGAAGGCTGGGCTACGCTGTCTTCTACGACCATCAGGGCACGCACGGTTTTGCGTCTTGTGCACGCTGAACCCGCTGACCACGGACGAGGATATTCGCGGGACTTTGGAGCGGTTGGCGGTGATGCCGGTGTTTGGTCGCTAGGGCTTGGGACGACTTCAGCGGCATTTATCTGCGGGCCTGACGTCTCCAGTTATGACAGCAATAACGCCAATTCCAGTGCGCTGGATGGGACGTTTGCAGACCCTGGCCAGGCGCGCCACAGAGAACGACAGGCTGATTGTGTATTACGCCGGGCACGGTGCTCCCACGCCCAGCGGCAAAACGACCATACTGGTTCCGCAGGATTCGTCGGCCAACATCCCCGAGGATTCGCCTTTCCGGCTCAGCGAGGTCTACAAAATCTTGCTCAGCAGCCGGGCCAAACAGATACTGGTTGTGCTGGACACCTGTTTTTCAGGGCGCACGGACGACAACAGCCTGATCTTCAAGGACGTCGCCCCCGTATCCATCACGACCCAATCCGGAATCTCCCCGCCCGCTGATCCGCGCATGACGGTGTTGACTGGCGGCGGCCCCAATGATTTTGCGAATGCGCTGCGGCCCCGTGGCCACCGTCTATTCACCTACCACCTGTTGAAAGAATGGGCGCGTACCGGCGTTGTAGGTCGCGAGCGGTACACCGTCGTGGCCGACGCTGTGACCCAGGACGCCTATGCACTGAAACCCGCCTTCGAACAACGCCCGCTGTGGATTGGCAGCGAGCTGCCCATGGCGAAGTAGGCATTGAACTGCATCGGTTTTTTGAACGCGGGGCCAGCACCCAAAGCATGAGATTGCCCGGCCTGTTCGGCTTCGGCGGTTAGCGTGAGTTACATCCAAGTCCCACACTTTTCTGATCGAGCCTACTGCGAATAGGCGTATTGTTGTTCGGGGACAATTCTGGTTTTTTACCAAGATGCAACCCATGAGTGAGGAACAACGATGAAATGTCCCAATTGCGTAGACACACTTTTAACCATGGCTGATAGACAGGGCGTTGAAATTGACTATTGCCCCGCCTGTCGTGGCGTTTGGCTGGACCGAGGTGAACTCGACAAGCTGCTTGAAAAGGCTTCCGTGATGAGCGCGGGTGCCAGCCAACCACGCGCCGCTGCAGTGCATCCACATCCTCCTGCACATGCCGAGACTTATTACAAACATGACCCGCGCTACCAGCAAAGCCGCAAAAAATCGTGGCTAGAGGATATATTCGACTGAAACCGCAATCGAACGCGATTGCGCTCTTTGCGCCCTTCTCTTGCGCGCACCACGCGAACCTCTAACCGACACAGCACGATATGGAACTTCTGACCGATCCACAGGCTTGGATAGCCTTTGCCACACTCACCGCACTTGAGCTGGTGCTTGGCATTGACAACATCATCTTCATTTCCATATTGGTGGACAAACTGCCACCCGAAAAGCGCGAATGGGTGCGTCGGGTGGGCTTGTTCATGGCCATGTTCATGCGCATTGGGTTGCTGTTATTGCTGTCGGTCATTGTTGGTTTGGTGCAGCCATTGTTCACGGTGTTTGGCCAGGATATTTCAGGCCGTGACTTGATTTTGCTTTTAGGAGGCCTGTTCTTGATTTGGAAGAGTACGGGCGAAATTCACCAATCGCTCGAAGGCGAAGAGGAGCACGGAAGCAGCGTGGCCAAGAGCACCGTCGGAGCCATTCTTGTGCAGATCATGATCATCGACTTGGTGTTCTCACTGGACTCCATCATCACCGCGGTAGGTATGGTCGACGAAGTAGAGATCATGATTGCTGCCGTGGTTGCATCCGTGGGCTTGATGATGGTGTTTGCCTCTCCTATCGGCCGTTTCGTATCAGCCCACCCCTCCATCAAAATGCTGGCCTTGGCCTTCTTGGTCGTCGTCGGGGTGGTGCTGATGGCGGAAGGCTTGGGGCATCACGTGCCAAAGGGCTACATCTATTTCGCAATGGCCTTTTCCTTGGGCGTCGAAATGTTGAACATCCGATTCCGCAAGCGTTCCAAGAAGGTGGTGGAGTTGCACCAGCCGCCTCTCTAAGGTGCTGCTGGATGATACTGTGTGAAACAGTCAAATGGTGCCGGTTATCGGATTCGAACTGATGACCTACCGCTTACAAGGCGGTTGCTCTACCAACTGAGCTAAACCGGCACGCTGCAATTCTACCTTCCGAAGCCTTTATTTGATCCGCGTCAACACGGGTTTTGCACGGGAACCCGGCGGCGGTGTTTCGGGAGGTGTCTGTTCATCAGCGGCCACGGAAGTGACCTCCGGTGCGATACCTGCGCCGCTGGCCTGCGCGGCTGCGAGGTCTCCGACGGGGAAGGCCATGCCCTGGCCATTTTCGCGCGCGTAAATGGCAGACACGCGTCCTACGGGTACAAAAATGTCCCGGGCCACGCCGCCGAATCGCCCTTTGAACTCAATGAATTCGTTGCCCAACTGCAGGCCGCTGGTGGCATCGAAACTCACGTTCAACACCATTTCGCCATTTTTCACAAACTCCATGGGCACCCGCACATCGGCGTTAACGGATACCACGATATACGGGGTGTAGCCGTTGTCGGTACACCACTCGTAAATGGCGCGGACGAGGTAAGGGCGCGTGCTGGTTGTAGGCGGGCTGCTATCTGCCATGACCTGGTGCTCCGCTTTACTTCCGCATCACCTTTTCAGACGGGGTCAAAGCCTCGATGTACGCGGGGCGGGAGAAGATGCGCTCTGCGTATTTCAGCAAAGGTGTGGCGTTTTTACTCAGGTCAATGCCGTAGTACTCCAAGCGCCAGAGCAATGGGGCGATCGCCACGTCGAGCATGGAAAAGCTTTCACCCATCATGAATTTGTTCTTCAAAAACACGGGTGCCAATTGGGTGAGACGGTCGCGGATATGGGCGCGGGCCTTCTCCATGGCTTTTTCGTTGCTCTTGGAGGCACGTGCCTCCAAGGCGGCGACGTGTACAAACAGCTCTTTCTCAAAATTCAAGAGGAACAGGCGCACGCGGGCGCGGTCAACCGGGTCTCCGGGCATGAGTTGCGGGTGCGGAAAGCGCTCGTCGATGTACTCGTTGATGATGTTGGATTCGTACAAAATCAAATCGCGCTCGACCAGGATAGGGACCTGACCGTAAGGGTTCATGACGGCAATATCTTCGGGTTTGTTGTAGAGGTCCACGTCCCGGATCTCAAAATCCATGCCCTTTTCAAACAGCACAAAGCGGCAGCGGTGGGAAAACGGGCAGGTCGTTCCTGAATACAAAACCATCATGACTAGACACTCCTAAAAATCAAAAAGAGTGGGCTGCCTCACGCAAACCCACTCCCCATCGCAAGCACCACGCCGCGCCGAACCGGCGCAACGCCGAGGCTTACTTCACATCTTTCCAGTACGCAGCGCTCAAGCGCCAAGCAAAGAAGGTGAAAACCAGCAAGAACAAGAGCACCCACACACCGACGCGGACGCGGGTTCCTTGGGACGGATCAGCCATCCAACTGAGGTAGCCCACCAAGTCACCCATCGCGGCGTCGTACTCGGCCGGGCTCATGGTGCCGGGAGTGACCTGCTTCCAGCCTTTGAAAACTGCGACTTCATGGCCGTGCTGCTC
The DNA here is from genome assembly GCA_964203415.1 of Rhodoferax sp. Lineage (GTDB taxonomy): Bacteria > Pseudomonadota > Gammaproteobacteria > Burkholderiales > Burkholderiaceae_C > Allorhodoferax. The sequence continues at coordinate 38,010 of CAXNME010000011.1, read as the reverse complement.
AACCGGCGTGTACTCGGGTACGCGTTGGCCCTGCAACTCCCACAGCACATGGGGCATGCCCACGTTGGGGAAAGCCAGGTTATTCCAGCCGGTGGCCTTGGATGGATCTGGATAGAAGGTACGCAAATAGGTGTACACGTAATCAGCACCGCTGCCCTGCCCTACCGCAGAGCGTGAGCGCGCAATCAGCGTCAGGTCGGGCGGGTTGCCGCCGAACCAATCTTTTGCCTGACGCGGGTCCAGCGTGGCCTTCATGGTTTCACCCACTTTGTCGGTGGTGAACAGCAGGTTGTCTTTGATCTGCTGCTCGGTCAAGCCGATGTCCTTGAGGCGGTTAAAGCGCATGTATGCGGCGGAATGGCAATTCAGGCAATAGTTCACAAACAGCTTGGCGCCATGCTGCAAGGCCAGTAGATCGTTGGACTTGTCCGGCGCCTTGTCCCATGCGATTCCACCCCCAGCGGCGAGAGCTGCACCAGCGCAGGCAAAGAAGAACGCGAAGCTCGCAACAAGTTTTTTCATATACAAGGACTCCAGCGCGAGGGGCTGTCGATGACGCAAAAATTAATGGGGGGCGAAGTTGACACGCGAGGGCACAGGCTTGGGATCACCCATGCTGCTCCACCAGGGCATGAGCAGGAAGAAACCGAAGTAATACAGGGTTCCGACCTGTGAAATCCGCTCGCCAATGGCTGACGGTGGCTGTATGCCCAGATAAGACAGCACCACAAAATTCACCACAAAAACGGCGTACACATACAGGTGCCAGCTCGGACGGTAGCGGATTGATTTCACCGCGCTGTAATCCAACCACGGCAGGAAAAACAGGATCACCACTGCACCACCCATCACCACGACGCCCCAGAACTTGGCATCGGTGCCGAGCATCATGGCGGTTACCACCACCGCCGCGCCAAGAATCACAATCTTGAACAGCACGGCCAGCTTGCCACGGAACACCGCGACCAGAGCGCCGCCCCAGACGCAGGCAATCAGCACCAGCATCATCTCGTCGGTAATCGCCCGAAGCATCGAGTAGTAGGGAGTGAAGTACCAGACCGGCGCAATGTGCAAAGGCGTCTTCAGCGGATCAGCCGGGATGAAGTTGTTGTATTCCAGGAAGTAGCCGCCGAACTCAGGCGCGAAGAAGATGATGGCCGTGAAAACCATGAAGAACATGCTGGCGGCAAAAATGTCATGGACCGTGTAATACGGGTGGAAGGGAATGCCGTCCAAGGGATTACCGTCCGCGCCCTTGGTCGCCTTGATTTCCACACCGTCCGGGTTGTTAGAGCCCACTTCATGCAGCGCAATGATGTGCGCGGCCACCAGGCCCAGCAAGACCAGCGGTACTGCAATCACGTGGAAAGCGAAGAAGCGGTTCAGTGTTGCGTCGCCCACCACATAGTCGCCGCGAATCAACAGAGCCAAATCAGGGCCAACGAAAGGAACCGCGGCGAACAGGTTCACGATCACCTGCGCACCCCAGTAGCTCATCTGGCCCCAAGGCAGCAGATAGCCCATGAAAGCCTCGGCCATCAGGCACAAGAAAATGGCACAGCCAAAAACCCAAACAAGCTCGCGTGGCTTGCGGTAGCTGCCGTAAATCAGCCCGCGGAACATGTGCATGTAAACCACGATGAAGAAGGCCGAGGCACCTGTGGAGTGCATGTAGCGGATCAGCCAACCCCATGGCACATCCCGCATGATGTACTCCACCGAGCCAAAAGCCAAAGCGGCGTCTGGTTTGTAGTGCATCACCAGAAAGATGCCGGTAATGATCTGGATGGCAAGAACCAGAATAGACAGCGCGCCGAAGACGTAAAAGAAGTTGAGGTTCTTGGGGGCGTAGTACTGACCCAGGTGGTCGTTGTACAACTGGCTCAGGGGGAAACGATTGTCAACCCAGTTCAGCAAGCGCGCGCCTGCGGGTGCGTTAGGGGATATCTCTTTCATTTCAGCCATGATCTACTCCGAAGGCTTAAGCAGTTTTGTCTTCGCCGATCAGCAGTTTGCTGTCGGAGAGGTACATATGGGGTGGGATTTCCAGGTTGTCCGGTGCCGGCTTGTTCTTGAACACACGGCCCGCCATGTCAAAAGTCGAACCATGGCAGGGGCAAAAAAATCCGCCTTTCCAGTTATCGGGGAGCGAGGGTTGCGCGCCCAATTGGAATTTATCCGAGGGCGAGCAGCCCAGGTGGGTACAGATTCCAACGGCCACAAAAAACTCGGGCTTGATGGATCGCCCTTCGTTGCGGGCGTACTCGGGGGTCAGTTCGGAGGGTTTGCGCTTGGAATCGGGGTCTGCCAACTCACCGCTCAAGCCGGTCAAGGCAGCGAGTTGCTCGGCGGTGCGCCGGACAACCCAGACCGGCTTGCCACGCCATTCGACGGTTTTTTTCTCGCCGGGCTTGATGTCTGCTAGATCGACTTCCACCGCAGCACCGGCGGCCTTGGCGCGCTCGGAGGGTTGGAAGGTGCTGGCAAAGGGGACTGCGACTGCTGCTGCTCCGACGGCGCCGGCGCAGGTGGATGCAATGATCCAGGTTCGTTTGCTTGAGTCGACCGCCTGGGTATCGACGTGGGTTGCACTCATGGGAATCCTCAGTCTTCGCTACGTAGGAAAACGCGGATTGTAGCTGAGGGGGTGGCGCTTTACGCTTGTCCCTGCCACTATCCCCTGCGCGCGGCGGACAGCGCCGCCAGCAGGCTGGCCGGGTCGGCGCGACCCGTTCCCGCAATGTCAAAAGCCGTGCCGTGGTCCGGGCTGGTGCGCACAAAGGGCAAACCCAGGGTGCTGTTGACGCCCTGCTCCACGCCAAGGTACTTCACCGGGATCAGGCCCTGGTCGTGGTACATCGCCACCACCACATCAAAACCCTCGGGTTGGCCAGCCCGCGCGCGCATGAACACGGTATCCGGCGCAAACGGCCCGCTCACCTGGATACCCGCCGCGCGTGCCGCAGCAACCGCAGGCGCAATGACATCAAGCTCCTCCGAGCCGAACAAGCCGCCCTCCCCGGCGTGCGGGTTCAAGCCTGCGACCGCGATCCGCGGCGCGCGACGCCAGCATGCTTTGCAAGCTGTTGTGGGTAATTTCGATGGTCTGCAGCACGCTGGCGAAGGTGACGGCTTGCAGCGCACGCGCCAGCGACAGGTGGATGCTGACCAGCACCACCCGCAACTCCGGGTTGGACAGCATCATCCGCACCGGCACCGACTCTGGCGGCTGCCCGGCGTGCAGGGCAGCTTGCCACTGCAGCATTTCGGTATGCCCGGGGAAGCGGTCATAGGGCGGCCCGGCAGCGTTCAAGGCTTCTTTGTGAATCGGCGCGGTGACCACGGCACTGACTTCGCCGCGCAATGCCGCTTGCGCCGCCCAGACGATGCAGCGACCTGCAAATTCGCCAGCCGCCGCGCTGATCTGCCCTGCCGCAACCGGCACGAGCGGCTCGCCGATCTGCAGCACCGGCAGGCAGCCGGGCGGCAGGTCTGCCAGCGCTTCAACCGAGTCCATCTGCGCTACCGGAAAAGGCACGCTGCCCGTTTGCACCAAGGCGATGGCGCGGCGCATGGCCTGCACATCACCCGCGACAAAGCAGCCCCGCGTGGACTGTGGGCTGTGCAGAAACGCCTTGGCAATGATTTCCGGGCCGATTCCCGCAGCGTCGCCCATGGTGATGGCAAGCGGCATTTGGGCGGGGTGGCTCATGCCGGGTTGTCGATGTCGATGAAGCTGTGGCGCAGGCCCAGGCGCTGCGCCACATGACCGGCCACTGCGGGCGCGCCATAGCGCTCGCTGGCGTGGTGGCCGCAGGCGATGAAAGATACACCGCATTCGCGTGCGTAATGCGCCTGCGGTTCGGATATCTCGCCGGTAATGAACACGTCCACACCCGCCGCAATCGCCGCCTCGAAATAACCCTGCGCCCCGCCGCTGCACCAGCCCACACGGCGCAGCGGGCCCGGCTTGGCATCAACCGCCACCACAGCGCGGCCGCACACCGATTGCAGTTTCTGCGCCAGCGCCTCCACGCCGCCCAAGGGCGCATCCAAATCGCCCCAGCAGCCCAGCATCTGTTCACCAAAGTTGCCTTGGATCCGCAGGCCCAGCTGCGCACCGAGTTGCGCGTTGTTACCCAACTCCGGATGCGCGTCCAGCGGCAAGTGGTAGGCAAAAAGATTGATCTCATGCTGAAGCAAGCGGGCCACGCGCTGGCGCATCCAGCCGGTGATGCATCCGTCCTGCCCGCGCCAGAACAGGCCGTGGTGCACAAAAACCGCGTCCGCGCCTTCGGCTATTGCGGCGTCGATCAGGGCCAAACTGGCGGTGACACCGGAGACGATGTGGCGCACCTCGCTGCGCCCCTCCACCTGCAGGCCGTTGGGCCCATAGTCTTTGAACCGCGCCGGTTGCAGCAGTTCATCGAAAGCGGCAAGCAATTCCTGGCGGGTGGTCATCCGTAGATTATGGGGCGGCAGGCAGGGGCAGCGCCTGGCTGGTCAGCGCGTCCGTATCGAACTGGCGCATCGCATCCGCCGTGATGCTGTCGGTGGCCAGACTGGCAATCAGCGCGGGCTGCAGCGTGGCGGCCGCGGCACCGGCGGCGATCAGTTTGGTGAGCACATCGGGGGTTTTCACGCTGGCGGCCAGCAAGCCGGTGCCCTGCGCTTGCACGGCCACACACGCCGCCACCAGCGCCCAGACATCCCGCCCCGCTGCTTCGAGCCGCCCCAAATAAGGCGCCACATAAGCCGCGCCCATCTGGGTGGCCCACAGCAACTGCACCGGGTTGGCCACGCCGGTGAGCAGAACAGGCACATCGCGTGCGCGCACCGCCCGCAACAAGGGTTCCCAATCCGCGTGGCAGGGCAGCTTGATCGTCAGATGCACACCAGCGCGCGCCGCTGCAGCTTGCAGCGCGTCCAGCCAGACCAAGCCTTGGCGAACGTCGGCGTACGGCAGTTGCAGCATCAGCTCCGGCAGGCCGTAATCGCCCGCCTGTGCGAGTAGGCGCAGGTAGCTGGGCAGGCTGACCGGCAAACCCGCGCGCAGCACCAGCGTGGGGTTGGTCGTCACGCCCTGCGGCGCGGGGCAGCCGGGCGGCAGCTTCCATTCGCTGTGCACGGCGGAATCGATGTAGAGCTTCATACCAGGTCGCGCTTGAGAAAAATATCTTTGTCCGGGAAAAACTGGCTGTGCAGCGGCAACAACGCAGCGCCCAGGGCGCGGGCGTGCGAGCCGACTTTACCCATCAGCAGGCGCGGCCGGTGCATGCCGTCAAAAGCGTAATGCGCCATGGCGGCCTGCGTGTCATTCAGCAAAACTTCCATCAGCGGTGCGGCCATTGCGCCGTCCATCACCACCGCGTCCAGGTCCAGCAAGGCCGAGGCACTGGTCACGGTCATGGCCAAAGCGCGGCTGCTCTGGGCCAGCCAGGGTTGCACATAGTGCGCGTAGGCCGGGTCCATGATGGCGGGCTGTTGCAGCAAAAACGGGTCGTGCCCGTCGGCAATCAGCGCCTGCTCCAGCTGCCACCCCGAGGCCAGTTGCAGCAGCTGCGGCGGACTTTGGCCGGGCGCGTTATTGCCGTCTTCCAGCCGGATCGGCAGCGATCCAATCGCACCCGCGTTGCCGCGCTCGCCGCCCATGATGTGTCCGGCCAGCACCAGCGCGCCGCCAATGAAGGTGCCTACAAATACGTACAAATAGCTGCTGACGCTCTGCCCATGGCCTTGCAGCAACTCGGCCACGCAAGCCGCCGTGGTGTCTTTGGCAAATTCCACCGGCAGTTCGGTCAGCGCCTGCACCTGCGCGTGGAGGTCCACCGACTCCCAGCGCGCCAGCGCCGTGGCCGCCTGACCGCCCATCACATCCGCCCATTGGTGCAAAAACAGCGGCGCGCTCAAACCAATGCCCACCACCCGGCTCCAGGATGCGCCGCGCCGTTGTTGCAATTCGGCCAGCCCCTTGGCAATGCCGGGCAGCACCTGGTCCGGGTCCGGATAGGCATAGCGCATGTCCACCCGCTCCACCAACTGCCCGCAGAAATCGACCACCACCAGTTGCAGGCTGCGCCGCCCGACCTGTATGCCGATGCTGTACGCGCCGTCCGGGTTCAGCGACAACGGTACCGAAGGTTGGCCGATGCGGCCGCGCAGCCGGTCTTGCTTGATCAGCAAACCGTCATCCATCAGGCGGCCCACGATGATGGACACCGCCTGCGTGGACAAGTGCGTCATGCGCGCCAAATCAGCCTTGGGCAGCGCGCCATGGTGGCGGATCGCCTGCAGCACGATGCGCTCGTTGAACTGCCGCATGCCGGTGTGGTTGGAGCCCCGCATGCGCCGTGTGTCGCCCACGCCGGCGTCAAGCGGGGTGGGTGCAGCTGCGGGGGGTGCGGTCTCGGGGTCCGTCATGCTCAGACCAGGATCACGCCTTTGCAAAACAGCGCGTTGCCGTAGGCCGTGCCTTCGCCGCTTTGCACGATCAGGCTGGCGTCCTTGATGCGCTCGTAAAAAGCAAAGCGCTCCACCGGCTCCACCCGCTCCGCGACACAGCCTGCCTGCGCGGCCAAGGACACCACGGCGTCTTGCGCGGGCGTGCGGTGCGCGGGGGCGGCGTTGCACACATGCATAAACGCCACCGGTTGCGCGACGTCTACCGCCAGCGGGAACACCGACAACACCGCGCGGCTCACGCGCTCCAAGCTGTTGCCGGGCAGGCGCACAAGCGGGCGGCCTTTTGCCAGAAAGTCTGCGGTGAAGTTGGCGTCCACCACCGCCACCCATTCGCCGTGGCCCATCGCGGACAGGTGCATCAGCAGCTCGGGCGTCAGCAGCGGGTCGATACCGATCAGCATGGCAGCGCCTCCCCAGGTGCGCGGGTCTTGGATGTGGGCGGAAAATTCGGGGGATTCATGGTGGAAAACAGGTTTGCGAAGGCCCCGAGTATCGCGCCTTCGCGGCCTTATCCAAACACCTGTGGTTGAATTAGTCGTGTCGCCGCACTGGTGGCTGCCTGCAAGTAGCACCGCAACAACCGAACCTAACTTCTTGCCCACGTTATGAAAAAGCACATTTTTGTTCTTGGCGAAGCCCTGATGGACTGCATCGCCCAGCCCGATGGGCAGTTGCGCCCCTTGCGTGGCGGCAGCCCTTACAACATGGCGCGTGCGGCCAGCTTGCGCGGTGCCACGGTGCATTACCTCAACCCCTTGTCCACCGATAGCTTCGGCCAGGAACTTGGCGCGCAGCTAGAGGCCGACGGCGTGCAGATCAGCCCGCAGCGCAGCCCCCGCCCCACTTCGCTGGCCGTGGTGCAAATCCAGGATGGCCAGCCCAGCTACGGCTTTTACCGCGAAGGCATTGCCGACCGCGACTACACGGCGGACGCCATGCTGCAGCGCCTGGCAGCGCACGCACTGGCCCACGGCCCCGGCGTGCTCAACACCGGTTCGCTGCTGCTGATTCCGCCCGAAATCGACAAAGTGCAGGCCGTGGTGCAGCAGGCGCGCGCCGCCGGTTGGACCATCAGCATGGACGTGAACCTGCGCCCCCAAGTGGCCGGTGACGTGAAGGCCTACGCCAGCGCGATCCGCGCCCTGCTCCCCTTCGCGGACTGGGTCAAAGCCAGCGACGAAGACCTGCAAACCCTGGGTTTTGGCACGGCGCGTTTGGACGCAGCACCGGGGCTGGTGCAGACGCTGCAAGCCGCTTGTGCAGGCGCAGCCAGCCGCATTGCGCTGACCTTTGGTGGTGATGGGGCGTATCTATTGGTGGACGGCAGCAGCGCCGCCCTGCCCGCGCCCCGCGTAGCCGTGGTCGACACCGTGGGCGCTGGCGACACGTTCTGGGGTAATTGCGTGGCCGATTGGGTGCTGGGCCATAGCGCGTCCACCGAGGCAACTCTGCGCAGCGCCATGCAGGCCGCTGCCATCAACTGCACCCGCGCCGGCTGCCAGCCGCCGCGCTGGCGCGAAGTGCAAGCCTTCGCAAGCGGCGCCTGATCAGCGCCGGGCTTTAGCGCACCTGCAAGGTGCTGCCGTCAAACTCCAGGCCCAGTGCGGGCACGGTCACGGCTTTGCGATCGCCCTCTTTGCGCACCGTGCCGGCGTGCCAGGCGTCGTAGCCACCCGCGTGCGCAGCGGCCAGCGTGGCCTCTAAGTCAGCAGGCGCCACATAGGCCGCAAAGCCCACGCCCATATTGAAGGTGGCGTAGGCCTCGCGCAGCGCAATCGGGCCGGCTTCCATCAAAAACTGGAACAGTGCGGGCGCTGGGCGCGGGGTGTGGATCTCGTACACAAAGGGCGCTTCCAGGCGCATCAGCTTGCGCCAGCCGTGGCCGGTGACGTGCGAGACGTAATGCAGCCCAATGCCGGCCTGCTGGCAGGCGCGCACAAAATTCACATAGATCACCGAAGGGGCCAAAAGCGCCTGCCCATACGTGCGCGCATCGCCATGGCCAATCGGCGTTTGGTAGCCCGCAGGCAGACGGTCGGCGATCAGGCGGCACAGCGACAAACCATTGGTCTGCACGCCCGATGAGGCCAGGAACACGATGGCGTCACCCTCTTGCACCGCACCGGTGATGCGCTGCATCTTGGGCGCAACCCGCCCCACCGCAGAACCGGCCAACACAATGGCGTGGGGCTCGACGATGCCGCGCAAAGTCGGCGTCTCGCCGCCGCCCCAGACCGCGCCCGCCTGGCGGCAGCCCTCGGCCCAGCCGTCCACCAGCGCCTGCATGCGCGGCGCGTCGGAGAACCAATCCGACTCCCCCACCGCCGCGTGCATGGCCACCGAGATCGGCAGCGCGCCGCAGGTCACCAAATCGTTGACGATGGTGGCCACCGTGTCGATGGCAATCTCGCGGTAAAAGTTCTCGCCGGTTTGGGCGTAGACCGCATCGGCCACCAGATTTTTGGTGCCCAGGCCTTCTTCCACATGGGCCAAAAAGTGGTCGTCGGCCTCCATCAGGTAGCAGCTCTCGCCGCGCGTGTCGGCGGGTTCGGCGTAACCGTGGGCGCTCAAGAGCGGGGCCGTGGTGCGCGCGGCTTGTTGGCAGGCGCGCTTGAAAGCGTCAAGCTGGTCGTAGTTGACGCCGGAAGATTCGTAGCTCAAGGTCATGGGCCAAGTATCGCAGGCCAAGGCGGCGGCGAGCGGCCTGGATTAAGCTTGACGCCATGAACCCAACCGCCACCCTCGCCCCCGCTCCCTTGGACTGGAGCCCCGCGCTGTTCCTGGGCGACGCCCGCATGGACGACACCCACGAAGAATTCGTGACCCTGCTCAACCAGCTACTGGCCACCCCGCCGGATCAGCAACTGCCGCTGTACCGCGCATTCATCGACCACACGGTGGAACATTTCGCGCAGGAAGAGCGCTGGATGCTGGCCACCGGCTTCAGCGCCGACAACTGCCACGCCGAAGAGCACGCCACCATTTTGGAAACCATGCAGGCCGTGGTGCAACACAGCGAACAAGGCGACACTGAGCTCATCACCCGCATGGCCGAAGCCCTGGCCGAATGGTTTCCGCTGCACGCCACCAGCAAAGACGCGGGGCTGGCGCAGCATTTGAAAAATGTGGGGTTTGATTCGGGGACGGAGACGGTGGTGGGGAATCAGGCCGATGGCCTACAAGTCAAACGCTAGCTGCTTGTGGTGCTTGATCGACAGCAGATACACACTGCTTTCAAGCCGCGCATAGAGCACCAGGTAATGCGTCATAACGTATTCCCGGACTTCACCGTCTTGGGCGATCACTGCGAGTTGTTTCTGCAACTTGGCCAACGCATTACTGACTTCAATAGAGCGGACAGGGCGGGACATAAAGCGCCGGCCCATGTCCGGGAATCGTTCAAGGTTCGGCACCACCGTGTCCAAGAGTTCGTCCAGCAAGGCGTCAAAAGCCTGCGGCGCTTGCGCATCTTCCAGGAACTGTTGAACGCCACCCAGGTTGCGCTCGAAGTTGGCCGTGAGTTTGACGGCGTGATGTTGCGGTCTTGACGGACTCACTTGGCAATGCGGCTGCGTTTCAGCGCAGCCAATGCCGTGCGCGCAGGACGCACGCGGCCCTCTGCCACATCCCGTAGGCCTGCGCTTGCATCGTCGATCAACTGCAGGTGGATGTGCTCGCGCTCAAGTTGGTGGTAATAGTCCAAGCGCTGGGCATCGACGATTGCCACATAGCTCTCGCCATTTTTGGTGACGATCTTTTCAGCCCCTGCCTTCACCTGGTCGGCCAACTCCGAAAAATTGGCTCGGGCCTGTGAGAGCGGAACAATATCGCTAGCGGTAAATGCCATTGGACGGTCCTGCAAAGTTAAATTTTGTACAAAATTTTGCGCACTATAGCAGCTCACCACCGACCGTTGCCCCAACTTGCAAATGCATTTGATCGAGAAACGCTGGCGGTACCGCCAACATCACTGAGCCGCCAACCTTGCGCAAATTGGTTTTGTGCATGACTTTCCCCCTGGAATTTTTTTCACCAGCTATACCCAAGTGAAACCCAATGCATCACGCGCAGCGTCCCCGACATGCAGACCGCCTCCACAGCCATCGCACACGAACTGGTGCTGGCGACCCGCAATGAGCGCGACTTCATGGGCTGCGGGGTGCAGGTGGTGAATCCGTTTGATGGGTTTTGAGCACGCGCATCGCGGCACCCGGGCGGGTATTTCGGGGCGATGCTGCCCGCCACCTAAACCGGCTTGGGCCTGGCACCCACTTCCCAGGGATTGAGAAGGTCAACCCGCGTAGGCTGAAAGTCAGCGATGTTGCGGGTCACAAGGGTCATGCCATGCACAAGGGCCGTGGCTGCGATCAGTGCGTCCCGTTCGCCGCGTCTGTCGGGCACATGCAAGCGCGCGCAACGTTGGGCAACGGCTGTATCCACAGGTAATGTGCGGTCAGCGAACTCGGGCAGAACGTGCTGCTCCAGCCAGGCACGCAACAAGGCACCTTGGGCGGCATCTTTGCGCTCAATCGCCAAAACGCCGAGCTCCAACTCCATGATCGTGATGGCCGATACAAACAGCTCCGCCGCATCCACGCTTTGCGACCAAGCCACCACGTTCGCGTCGGCCTTCCCCTGGCGCGCCTTGCGCAGTTCGGAAACTACGTTGGTATCGAGAACGAACATCACAAGAAATCTGCCGGCCGTACATCGATGTTCACTTTGGGCGGTTCAAAAGCAATATCTGCCATTTCAGGCATCGCCAACGCGTCGGCAATGTTGCGTCGCTGCTTGGTGAGCCGCTGGTATTCCTCAAAACTCATCAGCACATGAGCTGGCCGGCCACGGTCTGTGATGAAAACCGGCCCCTTGTTTGCAGCCCGTTTTGCCTCGCTACCGGCTTGGTTGAACTCGCGGCTTGATATGGTGGTAATGGTCACAGCAGCTCCAAAGGTGAGAATTTTGTAGCAATGTTACTACATATACTTCATGTTGAACATCGTGTGTACGTTTTCAGCCCTCGATTAGACGTCGACAGCAAGCCCTAGGGAGGTGGGGCGCTACTTCTCTGCACCATCCTTTGCAGCCAATACAAAACGTTCCGTATTCTCAAGAACCCGTGACCATTGCTGGGACACCTTTCGCTGAAACTCCAAGTCATCGGCGTGACCCTGCGGAATGTAAAACTTGTCAAGGTCCGTTTGAGAGATATGGCGTGTAGCGCAAGTCTTATCGCCATCTCCGCCAGAAGCTCCAAGCCATGTGGTGTACTCGTCTCGCTCGCTGGGAGGCAGGGACAGCAGTCCGTAATACTTGTGCCAAAGCTTTTTGATTTCGGGTCTATCCGCGAACACCACATCAATGCTCAGTTCACAGCAGCATCGCCGCCATCATCGTGTGCTTTGCAGATGACCAATGCCGCTCTTCGCTGCTGCGCTGCTATACAGGTGTGATGAAACCAAGGCGCCATGCTGTCATGCGCGCGACTCTCTGTCGCTGACGGTGATGTGTGATAGCCTAAGATAGGTGAACCAGGCAATCTTGCTCAGCGCAATCGGATTCTCCAATAATGACTGGCTATAGGCCTCGTAGATTCACGAATGCCTTGAACTTTCCCAGGATTCGGTCGAGTGATTCTCAAGCCTGTTACAATTCTGAGTCATGTTGTGTCAATCAGGATTCGTTGCCTATAATTCGTAGTCATTATCTGCCTAGTTTGACAATCTGAGATTCGAGCATTGACTAGACAATACTGTTCCTGCTTAAGCGTAGTTTTAGGTGAGCGTCCAAAACCCGATACCGGCGTCATAGGCAAAAGTGGATCCCTCAGACTTCATAGCTGATACTGGCATTAATGATCTTCATGCTTAACCGACAAGCCTAATCATTTGCAACTGTGACTAGGATAATTGGATAGTTTCTCTGAATTGAACGGCATGCGTGGCATGCTAATAGTTAGTAGTCTTAGGAAGAATGACGCAAATCAGAGTCGATTCGAAATTATGGTCAATTAATTCTGCAGCTTTCATGCACTATACAGAACCATTACCCAAGCCATCAACAAATTTCACACCCCCACCCCTCCCCCACAAATTTCCTCACGCTCCCGCTCGACCATTCCCGTTAGCATCAAAGCCCTAACCGGAGACACCCCCCATGCCCGTGATCACCACGATTGAAGACTTGCGCGTTTTGGCGAAAAAGCGCGTGCCGCGCATGTTTTATGACTACGCCGATTCGGGCAGCTGGACCGAGGGCACGTACCGGGCCAACGAGGCCGATTTCCAGAAGATCAAGCTGCGCCAGCGGGTGGCGGTGAACATGGAAAACCGCAGCACGGCGACCACCATGGTGGGCGTGCCGACCAAGATGCCGGTGGCGATTGCGCCGGTGGGGCTGACCGGCATGCAAAGCGCGGACGGCGAGATCAAGGCGGCGCGCGCGGCTGAAAAGTTTGGCATTCCGTTCATCTTGTCCACCATGAGCATCTGCTCGATTGAGGACATTGCCGCCCACACCCGCGCGCCCTTTATGTTCCAGCTCTACATGATGCGCGACCGCCAGGCCATGGTGAACATGATTGAGCGCGTGCGCAAAGCCGGTTGCAACGCGCTGGTGCTCACCTTGGATTTGCAGGTGATCGGCCAGCGCCACAAGGACCTGAAAAACGGCCTGACCGCGCCGCCCAAACCGACACTCAGCACCATCTTGAACCTGCTGACCAAGCCGCGTTGGTGCCTCGGCATGGCGGGCACGCGCCGCCACACCTTTGGCAACCTGGTCGGCCATGTGCAAGCGGTGAGCGACATGAACTCGCTGGCGGCCTGGACCAACGAGCAGTTTGACCCGCGCCTGTCGTGGGCCGACATTGCCTGGGTCAAAGAGCAATGGGGCGGCAAGCTGATTCTCAAAGGCATTCAAGACGTCGAAGACGCCCGCCTGGCCGTGGCCAGCGGGGCCGACGCGATTGTGGTGAGCAACCACGGCGGGCGGCAGTTGGACGGCGCGCAGTCCAGCATCGAGGCGCTACCGGCCATCGTGGCGGCGGTGGGCTCGGACATCGAGGTCTGGATGGACGGCGGCATTCGCAGCGGGCAAGACGTGCTGAAAGCCTGGGCGCTGGGCGCACGCGGCACGCTGATCGGCCGCGCCATGGTCTACGGCCTGGGCGCGATGGGCGAAGCCGGCGTGACCAAGGCGCTGGAAGTCATCCACAAAGAGCTGGACATCACCATGGCGTTTTGCGGGCACACCGAACATCCAAAACGTCGACCGCAGTATCTTGCTGCCCGGAACATTCCCGACTGCGGGCTGATACCCCAACCAAACGCAACACCGGGAGCCGCCGGCGTGTCGGATCCGCCCTTGCGCCGCATCGCGCACCTGGACATGGACGCGTTTTACGCGTCGGTGGAGTTGCTGCGCTACCCGCAGCTCAAGGGCTTGCCGGTGGTGATTGGCGGCGGGCGGCGCAAGGTTGATGAAGACCTGATCCAGAGCGACCAGGGCCGGGCTTTGCACGAGATTCCCGTGGCTGAATTTCCGGTTTTGCGTGACTACACCGGGCGCGGCGTGATCACCACGGCTACCTACGCGGCGCGCCAGTTCGGCGTGGGCTCTGCCATGGGCTTGATGAAGGCGGCGCAGCTGTGCCCGCAGGCGGTGCTGCTGCCGGTGGACTTTGCCCAGTACCGGCACTATTCACAGCGCTTCAAGGCCATCATCACCGAGATCGCGCCGGTGATGGAAAACCGGGGTGTGGACGAGGTCTACATCGATTTCACCGAAGTACCCGGCGGCCAGCGCGAGGGCGGGCGGGTGCTGGCGCGGCTAATCCAAAAAGCGATTTTTGAGGACACGGGCCTGACGTGTTCGGTAGGCGTGGCACCCAACAAGCTGCTGGCCAAAATGGCCAGCGAATTCAATAAACCCAACGGCATTTCCGTGGTCATGGAAGAGGACTTGCAAAGCGCCATTTGGCCGCTGGCCTGCCGCAAGATCAATGGCATTGGCCCCAAAGCCGACGCCCGCCTCCAAGCGCTGGACATCCACACCATTGGCCAGCTCGCCAGCGCCGAACCGGCCGCATTGGCGCAGCACTTCGGACCCAAAACCGGCGCCTGGCTGCACGCCGCAGCGCACGGGCGCGACAACAGTGCGGTGCACACCAGCAGCGAGCCGGTGAGCATGAGCCGCGAGACCACGTTTGAGCGCGATCTGCATGCGGTACACGACCGCGCCGCGCTGGGCGCGATCTTCACCAAGCTGTGCGAACAGGTGGCGGCCGATTTGCAGCGCAAGGGCTACGTGGGCCGCACCATCGGCGTGAAGCTGCGCTATACGGACTTTCGCATCGCAACGCGGGACCAAACCATTTCCGGCTACACAGACCAGGCCGCAGCGATCCGCCATGCGGCAGGCCAAGCACTCAAACGCGCGCCTTTGGACCAGCGGCTGCGGCTACTCGGTGTGCGGGTGGGCGGCTTGCTGCTCAAGCAAGACGCGGCAGCCTTGGCCGATGCGCCCGCCGAACCGGCGCAGCACGACCTGTTTTTGACCGATTAATGCGCGGCGCAGCAGCGCCTAAGCTCGCTCTATTGCGGCTTTGCCGTTGCAGCAGCCCGCAGCGCGGCAGCCGCGTCGGCTTTGCCAAAACCCATAGCAAAGTCCAAAGCCGTCAGCCCCTCGGCGTTCTTAAGCGTAGCGTCGGCACCGGCTCTCAGCAAGATACGGGTGGCTTGGACGCTACCGTAGCCGGCCGCCATCATCAGCGGCGTGGTGCGGTTGGGCGACTCGGCGTCGATATAAGCGTGGTGCTCCAGCAGCAGATCGATCATGGGAATCTGCCCGCGCGAGGCCGCGTAATGCAGCGGGGTCCAACCGGTTTTGTTGACATCGGCGTCGCGGGCGATCAAGGCCCGCGCCAGCGCCAGGTCACCGCGCAGCGCGGCCAGCATCAAGGGGCTCTCGTCGGCGGTGTTGCGGCATTCCACGTCGGTGTCCGGTGCCTCCAACAAGACCAGCGCCACCTTGGCGTGGCCCGCGCGCGCGGCCATGAACAAGCCGGTTAATCCCTCGGGCCCCAGGGTATTGGGGTCGATGCCGCGTGCCAGCAAGGCGGACACGGTAGCGGCATCATCCTTTTTGATGGCTGCAAAAAAATCCTCGTAACTCCCAGCATGAGCCAGAAAAAATCCCATAAAAACATAGAGATAAATGGCTTTTTTAAATCTATTTATCACGCCAAGACCCCGGCAAAAAGCACGTCGAAATTGCGGCTGGTCTGCTCGCCGATGGCCTCCGGGCTGCAGCCTTTGATCTCTGCCAACTGCTTTGCCACCCATGGCACATAGGACGGGTTATTGGTTTTGCCCCGGTACGGAACGGGTGCCAGATACGGGCTGTCGGTCTCGATCAGCAGCCGGTCCATGGGAACCAACGCGGCCACGTCGCGCAAATCCTGCGCGGTCTTGAAGGTCAGAATGCCTGAAAACGAGATGTAAAAGCCCATGTCCAGCGCCGCCGTGGCCACCGCGCGGGTCTCGGTAAAGCAGTGGAACACGCCCCCAGCCCCGCCGCCTGCGGCCTCGCCCTCCTCCCGCAAAATAGCCAAGGTGTCGTCGCTGGCGCTGCGGGTGTGGATCACCAGCGGTTTGGCCGTTGCCTGCGCGGCGCGGATGTGCACCCGAAAGCGCTCGCGTTGCCACTCCATATCGGCCACGCTGCGCCCGTTGAGGCGGTAATAGTCCAGCCCGGTCTCGCCGATGGCCACCACCCGGGGCAGCGCGGCGCGCTGCACCAGGTCATCGAAGCTGGGTTCGGCCACGTCTTCGCTGTCGGGGTGAACGCCCACCGTAGCCCAGAAATTCGCGTAGTCCGTGGCCAGACCGTGCACCTGCGGAAAAGCCTCGAGCGTGGTGGCAATGCACAAGGCCCGCGTCACGCTGGCCTGCGCCATCGCGGCGCGGATGTCGCCAATCTGCCCCAGCAACTCCGGGAAATTCAGGTGGCAGTGGGAGTCGGTGTACATCGCGACAGAAGCATTTAGAAGGTTTGGGTTCCGCGACCGGACGTCAACATATCGCCCAGGATCGCCTCGATGATGGCGCGCGCGGCCTTGGACTTATCGTCACTCTCAAACGCCACGCCCACGCCTTGGCTGCGGCCATGCTGCGCATGGGCCGGCGTCACCCACGCCACCTTCCCGCCAATCGCAAACCGTTCTTCCCGCCCGGGCAGAGTCAATGCGACGATCACCTCAGTGCCGAGCTCGAACGTGCGGCTCGTCGGGACAAAAATGCCCCCGTTTTGGAATTTGCTGATGTAGTGCACGTACAGCGTGGCCACGTTCGGCGCACTGAACTGCAGCATGTTGGAGCGCAGCGCGGAGGCGCTCGCAGCACCCGTTGTGGTCGGCTCGGTCATGTTTTTCTCCCTCCCTTTGTTGGTTTCAATCCACCACACTGGCACGGCGCACCGGGTTTACAAGGCCTGTGCGGGCTGCCAGCAAGGCGATTTTGGCAGCACTGACCAATGCCTCGGTCATCAGGCCGGCATTCCAGGGGTGGTCCACCACCCGCCGGGTTTGCCGCAAAGACTGGTCCCAGGCACCCAAGCCGCGCAGGTGGTCCTGCAGTGGTGGTGGCGGCAAATCGGCGGGCTCGAAGTAGCGCGGCGGCGCGCCAACGGCCAGCGCACACAGGTCGTGACACAGTTTCTGCAAGGCATCGACCAGCTGCGCGCCGCTCCAGTCTTTGACTGCCACAACATCACCCGCCGCCATGGCGCGCGGAAACCGGGCCCAGGCCGCAGCATCCTGACCGGACTGCGCCATCTGCAAAGCCATGGCCGGACGCCCGCCGCTGGCGCGCAGCAAACCAGCGGTCTGGTTCGCGGCAACACCCTGGGCGGACAACCAGGCGGCAGACGCATCGGGCGCTGGCCAGCTCAGGGTATGGACCATGCAGCGGCTGCGCACCGTGGGTAGCAAACGGTGCGCGGCCTGGGTGGCCAACACAAAACGGGTATCACCGGGCGGCTCTTCCAGCGTTTTGAGCAGGGCGTTGGCGGTGACCAGGTTCATATCCTCCGCCGGGAAGACGATGACCACTTTGCCGCGGTTGCGCGCGTTGGTGCGCTGGCAAAACTCGACGGTTTCGCGCACCGCATCAACCCGGATCTCGCGGCTGGGTTTGCGCGCCTTGTCGTCAATTTCCTGCTGGGCTTTTTCACCCAAAGGCCAGCCAAGATCCAGCAAATGCGTCTCCGGCATGAGCACGCGCAAATCGGCGTGGGTGCGCACCGCAATGCTGTGGCAACTCGGGCAGGTTCCGCAGGCACCCTCGGGCGTGGGTTTTTCGCACAACCAGGCACTGGCCAGGGACAGCGCCAGCGGGTAATGCCCCAAGCCGGCCGGGCCTTGCAGCAGCCAGGCGTGGCCGCGCTGGCGGATCAGCGCGTGGACTTGGGCCGCTATCCAGGGCGGGGCCAGCGGCTGGTCTGCGGCTGCGCTCATGCCGGTAACAGCCCGTGGTTGCGCAAGGCTGCCAGCACCTCGGCGCGCACGGCATCGGGCGTCTGGTCGGCGCGGATGCGCGCAAAGCGCTGCGGCTCCAGGGCGGCGCGCCGGGCGTATCCGGCAATCACCTTCTCAAAAAATGCCTGCGGCTGGGCCTCAAACTTGTCGGGCACGCGGGCCCCGGTTAAGCGCTGGGCAGCCACCTGCGCGGGCAGGTCAAACCACAGCGTGAGCGCGGGCTGCAGTAGCGCGCTGCCCTCCTCCATTTGCACCCAGCGCTCCAACGTGCCCAAGACATCCAGATCAAAGCCGTGGCCGCCGCCCTGGTAAGCGAAAGTCGCATCGGTAAAGCGGTCGCACAACACCACTTCGCCGCGCGCCAGGGCCGGCCGGATGACCTGGGCAATGTGGTCGCGCCGGGCGGCAAAAATCAGCAGCGACTCGGTCAAAGCATCCATGGGCGTGTGCAGCACCATCTCGCGTAGCTTTTCCGCCAACGGGGTTCCGCCGGGCTCGCGCGTGACGCAGACGACGTGGCCCGCAGCGCGCATAGCCGCCGCCATGGCGTCGATATGGGAGGATTTGCCGGCACCGTCAATGCCTTCCACGCTGATAAAAAGTCGGTTCATGCGGCTTACTTCTTGCGCTGGTATCGGTCGACCGCACGGTTGTGCTCATCCAGCGTGGCGCTGAACTGGCTGCTGCCGTCGCCCCGGGCGACAAAGTACAGGGCCTTGGACGGCGCGGGTTGCACCGCCGCCAGCAAGGCTGTGCGTCCGGGCATGGCAATCGGTGTCGGTGGCAATCCAGCCCGCGTGTAGGTGTTGAACGGGGTGTCCTCCTGCAGGTCCGATTTGCGCAAGTTGCCGTCGAACTGCGGGCCCATGCCGTAGATCACAGTGGGATCGGTCTGCAAACGCATTCCCAATACCAGGCGGTTGTGGAAAACGGCCGAAATCTGGGCCTGATCGGCCACGCGCCCGGTTTCTTTTTCGATGATGCTGGCCAGAATCAGCGCCTCGTCGGGCGATGTCAATGCAATCCCCCGATTACGCGCCGCCCAGGCCGCTTCGAGGCGCTTGTCCATGGCGCGCAGGGCGCGCTGCAGCACCTTGGTATCCGATGTGCCGCGCGGATAGCTGTAGGTGTCCGGGAAAAAGCGCCCCTCAGGCGGCAGACCGGGACGCCCGAGCAGCTTCATCAACTCGGCATCGCTCAGGGATTTGGTGGTGGGTTTCAAGCCCTCGGAAGCGGCGAGCGCCTGGCGCATCTGGCGGAAGGTCCAACCCTCCACCAGCGTCACGGTGCGCACCGACACATCCGAGCCGGTCAGCTTGCCCAGCAATTGCCAGGGCGTGATCGTGTTCTCAAAACCGTAGCTGCCCGCCTGAATTCGGCGCGACTGGCCCGATACGCGGAACCAGGCGTACAGCGCATCCGCGTCCAGCGGCACACCGGCCTTCTGCACCAGCACCGCTACCTGGCGCGCGCCCATGCCGGGTTCCACCTCCAGCTCAATGCCGCCAGGGGGCAACTCCACCACCCGACCAACCCACCAAACGCCCACGCCCCCGCCCGCCATCGCCAGACAAAACAAAAGGGTTAAAACCCGGAGTAACCATGTGCGCACCAAAGGCCGCTCCCGCTGAAAGTGTGAGGGCCATCATAATTGGCCGCATGACCGATTCCACTCCCGTCGCCAACGCGGGCGCTGCCCCACTGAAGCACCTTGGCGTCATCCGCATCACCGGTGCCGACGCTGCCAACTTCATCCACAACCAGCTCACGCAAGACTTTTTGCTGCTGCCGCCGCAGCACGCGCGCTTGGCGGCTTTTTGCTCGGCCAAGGGGCGCATGCAGGCCAGCTTTATCGGCTTTAAACCCGACGCCGATACGGTGCTGCTGGTGTGCAGCCAGGACCTGCTGGCGGCCACGCTCAAACGCTTGCGCATGTTTGTACTGCGGGCCAAAGCGGTGTTGGATGACGCGAGCGCTGATTTCGCGCTGTTCGGTTGCCTGTGGCCTATCGCTGCGCAATCCGCACAGGAGCCGCTAGCCTGGACGCTTGCCGCCGACGGCGACGGCACCCGACTTCAGCTCTACCCAGGCGCGGGCTGCCACCGCGCGCTGTGGATCGGCCCCGCGGGTAGCCGCCCCACGCTGGCGCCGCTGTCCGTGGAAACCTGGTTGTACGCGGATGTGATGTCCGGCGTCGGCGACAATCAGCCAACCGCTTTTTGAGGCGCTGGTGCCGCAAATGCTGAATTACGAATCGGTGGGCGGGGTCAACTTCAAAAAGGGTTGCTATCCTGGCCAGGAGGTGGTGGCGCGCAGCCAGTTCCGGGGCATTCTGAAACGCCGCGCCTACATCGTGCGCGGCAGCGCGCCCATGCACGCCGGGCAGGAAATATTTTCTGCGATGGATGCGGAGCAAGCCTGTGGCGTCGTGGTGCAAGCCGCAGCCGAACCGGGCACAGGTGCATGGGTCGGCATCGCCGGCTTGCAGGTGCAGGCCGCTGAACAAGGCGGTTTGGCGTTGGGCAGCGCGGGAGGCTCCAGCGTCGAACTGCTGCCGCTGCCTTACGCGCTGTTGGACGACGTGTAAGTAGAACGCCTCAAGCCGCAGCGAGGACGACTGCCCGCGCGGCGGTATCACCCCAACCCGCACCGGCAACCAAGGGCAACTCGACTACTGCGTCTGCCGCTACGGACTGAGGCAGAAGCCGGGCCGCCGCGATGGTCAGCCCCAGGCTGTTGCGGACCACCGCATGAAGCGCACCATGGTCCTGCGCCTCGGGCGTGCGCAAAGTGCGTACCGCATCACCCAGATCCACCCAGGAGCCGGTTTGCAAATCGACAACGGAGCCGCCAGCGTCGAACCCTTCCATGGTCTGGCGGAGCACAGTCGGCACGGTCAATGGGGTACGGGATAGCGGATCGGCAAACACATGCACCAACTCCGCAGCCACCAGCAGTTGATCGCCCCGAAAAATGCCACCCTGCAACTGCATAGATGTATTGCCAACCCGGGCACAGCGCAAACCCACATCTAAATAGTCGTCATACACCGCCGATGCGTGGTACTCCAGCGTGGCTTTTTTCACGAACAGTTCACCACCCAGCGCAGCCAGCGTGGGCTCATAGGGCAGCCCCATGGCGCGCCAGTAATCGGCCAGCGCCGTATCCAGGTACATCAGGTAATGCGGATTGAAAACGATCTTCTGCAGGTCGACCTCGGCCCAGCGAACCCGCAGGCGGTGGAGGAACCGGAAGTCAGAGCGCGCAAGCGGCATGGGTGGTTACAGGGTGGGAATAGAGGGACGATTTATAGTGTGCCATGCTGGCAGCGGCGATCTAGCGTGGTATCCCAATGCACAGCAACCCGGCACACAAGGAATAAGCATGAACCGACTCCTGACTCTGTTGCTGATGTTCAGCCTGTCCAGCCCGCTGGTGGCTTTGTCGGCCGAACAAAAACTGCCCCGCGCAATGCGAAGCGCAGCTGGAAAAATGCGTGAAGGAAGCCCGATCGGACAAGGTCAAAGAGACCTGCAAGACCTATCTGAAGGGCTGCTTGAAATTCTGTAGCCAAGCCAAGTAAGCCGGGCCAGGCCCAGCTTTATTGCGCACCGCACTAGCTAGGTGGGCGATCGATTGGATAGGGGGTACCGCCGTGGGCCTTGCGGTCCCACAACAATTAGCGAACGAGCTGCTTGACTTTCTCTTGGACCACCTTGGGACATACCGCAGTCGAAGACAGGTAGACCCGCGAGATTTTGTTCTTATCGGCACCGTCACAAACATACCGGCAGGTCGTGAGTCCCATCCCTGTTGGGTTGGTGTCACGGCTGTCAAGGGTGCACGTCACGGTGACGATCTCGTAGGGTTTGGCATCTTTTGCGTAGGCCACCGAAATGGGTCCTGCCGCTGCCACACCCAGCAGAACAAACACCATGCGAACAGTGCGATTTAAGCGATGCATAAAAGCCATGTTACCGGAGATCGGCGGGGAGCGCCAGCGCCGAAAATGGGCATCTCTCAGGCGGTTGTCAACCCTTTGAAACTGCCAGCAGACGGGCGATGGTCCCGGGCAGACGGGCGTAAACCCGGCGGCTCATGCGCTGGGTTTCCTCTTGGATCAAAGTTTCAACCGCTTGGTGGATCGCCGCCTCCAAACCCGTGGTCGCGGGGCCGATTGGCCGCAGCGCCACCGGGGCGCGACGGCTCTTGCGAACCGCACGGTTGAGCGTCGGGACCGCACCGGGCGTTGGCAGCGGGTGCGGGTCTGCGGGGGACTCTTTCATGGCACACCAGCCGTCTGTGCAGCCCCAGCGTCGTGCATCGCCACCGGGTACCGCGCACTGTCATAGGCGCGCTTGCGGATACGACCCTGCTGCCGGTCTTGCGGATCGGTCGTGATGACCTCCAGAATTTTTTCGTAGCGCTGCGGGCTCTCAGGCATATCGTCGGTGAGGTTGAGCAAAACCGCCACCTCTGGCTCGTCGCTTTCACCAGTCGTACCCAGGATGACCGGGCTGCGCCGCTTCAGCGAAGCCGGGGCCTGATCATCGCAATGGGCGAAAAATCCGGTCGGTGCCATCGCCCACAACCGCGCACTGAAATTCGCCATCTCGGCAGGCGCAAGCGCTACCCGCACCCGAAAGCCACTGCGCACGGCCTTGCGCACAAGGCGGGTGGCGTAGTCCCACTTATCGGCCACGCCGTAGTGGAAGACCACGTCGCTCATGCGTTTTCACTGCGGCTGCAGACAAACTCCACCAAGGTCGGCACCGGCCGGCCGGTAGCACCCTTTTGCGCACCTGACTTCCAGGCGGTGCCGGCAATGTCCAAATGGGCCCAGGCAAATTTCTCGGCAAAACGCTGCAAAAATTTCGCCGCAGTCACCGAGCCGGCCATGCGACCGGCAATATTCGCCACGTCGGCGAAGTTGCTCTTGAGGCCTTCGGCGTAGTCGTCGTCCAGGGGCATGCGCCAGACCGGATCCTGCGCGCGCTCGGACGCATCCAGCAAAGCCTTCGCCAACACGTCATCCGGCGAGAACAGGCCGGAGCGGATGCTGCCCAATGCCACCACGCAGGCACCGGTCAGGGTCGCCACGTCGACCACCACCGATGGCTTGAAGCGTTCGGCATAGGTCAGCGCATCGCACAAAATCAAACGGCCTTCGGCATCGGTATTCAGAATCTCAATGGTCTGACCGCTCATGCTGGTCACCACGTCGCCGGGCTTCACAGCCTGCCCGTTAATCAGGTTTTCGCAACTCGGGATCAAACCCACCACATTGATTTTGGGTTTGAGCAGGGTCAGCGCTTGGAAGGTGCCCAGCACGCTGGCAGCCCCGCACATATCAAACTTCATCTCGTCCATCTCGGCGGATGGCTTGATGGAAATGCCGCCGCTGTCAAAAGTAATACCTTTGCCCACTAACACCGTGGGCGCCGCCGTTTTGGCGGCCCCGTTGTAGCGCAGCACAATGAAACGCAAAGGCTCGCTAGAGCCCTGTGCCACCGCCATGAAGGCGCCCATGCCCAATTTCGCCACCTGCGCCGGCCCCAGCACTTCGCAGCTGAAGCGCGATGAGCCCGCGGCCTTCACCAGATCGCGCGCAGCTTTGGCCAGCAGGGTCGGCGTCGCATGGTTAGCCGGCCGGTTCGCCCATTCCTTGGCCAACTCCATACCCGCCACCGTGGCCTCGACACGCCGCTGGATATCGGTACGACCTTGCACCGCAAAGACGGCCGATTCCGGCGCGCACAGCCGCACAACCTTGAGGGTTCGGGGTGTGGGCTTGGACTTGGTGTGGGTGAAAACATAGCTGCCATCGGCCACGGCCACCGCAGCCGCCCGCAAGGCGGCTTCCTGCGCCGGTGCCGCAAAGGCAACGACCAGGCGTTTGAGTTGGGGGGATTTGACGAGGGCCATCGCCGCCGCAACCGCTGCCCGGACCTGGCCCGCAGAACCGCCGGCAATACCCACCAAGACCAGGCGGGCAGCTTTGACCTGGCCGCTGCGGTAGGCGCACAGCGGCTTGGCAGCTTTGGTGTCGAGGTCGCCGTCCTTGATAGCCTGAGCGACCAGAGCGTCCAGAGGGCTGCGTCCGGCCCGCAGACCGTCCGGAACCAACACGAATAGTGCATCGCACTTTTCTTGCGCAGCCGCAGCCAAATCCTGGGATTGAAAGTCAAAGTTCATACATCAGCCCTTATATTCAGGAGATGTTATTCGATTCCTCTCTACGCCGCGAACTCGCAGGGAGCTTCAGCGCGACGCTGGTCGCCTTGGTCACCATCGTGGTGACGATTACCCTGATACGGGTGGTTGGCGATGCCTCACGCAGTATCTTCAGCCCGGCAGATGTGCTGGTGATCATGGCTTTCACCGTGCTGTCGGATGCGCCCACCATTTTGTCGCTGAGCATGTTCATCGCCGTCACAGCGGTCATCACCCGCATGTACCGGGACAGCGAAATGGTGATCTGGCTGGGCACGGGCAAGAACCCGATAGGGCTGGTCAAGCCGGTACTTTTGTTTGCCTGGCCGGTCTTGCTCACCATACTCGTGTTGGCAACCTTGGTCCTGCCGTGGTCGTATGGACGAATCGAAGACCTGCGCGACAAGTTTGAAAAACGGGGCGAAATCGCGCGCTTTGAGCCGGGTAAATTCCAGGAGTCGTCCAACGGTGACCAGGTCTTTTTCATTGAGACGGACGGCCGCAAGGAGGCTTCGGGGAAGCATGTTTTTCTGCTCAGCCGAAGTGGCGATTCCGAAATGGTGGCGGCTGCCAAATCGGGGCGTTTGGAGGAAGTCGACGGCACCAAATACCTGGTGTTGGACCATGGTCAACGACTGCAATACGCCAATTCCAATAACGCGCTATCGCTGGCAACTTTTGAGAAGATGGGAATCCGGCTGAGTGGGGGGGACACATCGGCGCGCAACTACGCGCCAACCAACTCGCTGACCACGCTGTATCTGCTGTCTGACCCAACACCGCGCAACCAGGGTGAGCTGGTCTGGCGGGGCGGTCTGGTGGTGGCGGCAATCAACCTGCTGCTGCTGGCGGCAGCTGCAGCCGGTGCCAATCCCAGGGTGGGCAGCAGCACCAACTTCGGCTTCGCGTTGCTGGCCTTTGTGGTGTATTTCAACTGCTTGATCCTGGCGAAAAATGGGGTCGAAACCGGCCAGTACTCGGCGCTAGAGGTTGTGACCGGACTGCACGGCACCGTGTTGGTCGGCTGCGTGGCCTGGCTGCTGCTGCGCTCCAGTACCTGGCTTCGGCCCCGCTGGAGCATCGCACGATGAACACCGTTCGGCGCCTGATTTACCGCGAAACCATCCAGGCGATTGCCTTTGTGAGCATCGGATTCATTGCGCTGTTTTTTTTCTTTGATTTTGTCGAAGAGTTGAAAGCGGTAGACCAAATCCGTGCGCTGGGTTACCAGCTTCCACAAGCCTTGGTTTTTGTGGCCTTACTGATCCCCGCGCACCTGTATGAATTACTACCCATCACGGTGTTGATTGGCACCGTATTCGTGATGGCCCGGTTTGCCAAAAGTTCGGAGTACACCATTTTGCGCACCAGTGGTTTAGGGCCTGGCCTGGCCTTGAAAACCCTGCTGATCCTGGGCCTTGGTTTTGCGGTCTTCACTTTTGTTATTGGTGATTACGTCTCGCCGCTGGCCGATCGATCAGCCCAATTTTTGAAGTCGCAATTCAAAGGCAACCTGACCAAGGGCAAGACCGGTGCCTGGCTCAAAGAAAAGCAGGCTTCGCACCACTTTGCGGTGAACGTCGGGTCCATCGCGTCGGACATGAGCATGCAGGACGTGCGTATCTTTGAGTTCGACGAAGAAAGCCATTTCGTCTCCCTGATGACCGGGCGCTGGGCCAGCGCGAACGCCGACGCGTCATGGACCCTCCACGATGCCAAGCTCATTACCTTTGAGGGCAGCAAAAAATCGGCTGCGCCAACGGTGAACCATTCCCAAGCACCCACCATGCGATGGCCCAACGGCATCAGCGCGGACATGGTGTCTGCAGCGATTCTGCGCCCGGAGAACATGGGTACTGTGGACCTGTTCGCGTACACCCGGCATCTGGCAGACAACGGGCAGTCCGCGCAAAAGTATGAATTGCAGTTTTGGCGAAAAGTCTTTTATCCCCTGAGTTGCCTGGTGATGGTGGTGCTGGCGCTGCCTTTCGCGTATTTGCATTTCCGCAGCGGCGGCATCGCCGGCTATGTCTTTGGCGGAGTGATGGCAGGCATCAGCTTTTTGCTGCTGAACAATGTGCTGAGCGACATGGCCATGCTGCAAGGTTGGCAGCCCTGGCTGGCGGCCGCGCTGCCGGGCTTGATTTACAGCGTGGTCTCGCTGTCAGCCTTTACCTGGCTGGTTTTGAGGCGATGATGCCGACCCCCGCGAACCATGGCGCAAACGGTGTACCTGCACGGGCACTGGTGTTGTTCGCGCACGGCTCGCGCGACCCGCTGTGGCACCGGCCGATACAGGCCGTGGCCCAGGCCATTGCAAGGCAGTCACCCGGCGCAAGGGTCGCCTGCGCCTACCTGGAACTCAGCCAGCCAGAACTGCCCCAGGTGACGTCCGAATTGGCGGCCGAGGGCATAAAACACATCACGGTGGTCCCCATGTTTTTGGGCGTCGGACGGCACGCCCGGGAAGACTTGCCGCAGTTGCTTGCGCAGTTGCGAACGCAGTACCCCGATCTGGTTTTCCAACTCATGCCCGCCGTGGGCGAGAACCCTGAGGTGGTGGAGATGCTGGCTGCGGTTGCCTTGAAAGGCCATTTGGACTGATGGATATTGCATAATGTTTGGATTCTTTAGCTTTATTTGTTATGAATCTCCATCAATTCCGGTTTGTGCAGGAAGCCGTACGGCGCAATTTGAACCTGACTGATGCGGCAAAGGCGCTCAATACCTCGCAACCCGGTGTTTCCAAAGCCATTTTGGAGCTTGAGGGCGAACTGGGTATCGAAATTTTTTCCAGGCACGGAAAGCGACTCAAGCGCGTGACCGAGCCCGGCCAGCATGTGCTCAAAAGCATCGATTTGATCCTGCGCGAAGTCGGCAACTTACGGCGGATCGGAGAGCAATTCAGCCAGCAGGACAGCGGCACGCTGTCCATCGCCACCACCCACACCCAGGCCCGCTACGTGCTGCCCGAATTCGTGGCAGGGCTGCGCCAGCAGTTTCCCAAGGTCAATGTCAGCCTACACCAGGCGGC
The DNA here is from genome assembly GCA_964203415.1 of Rhodoferax sp. Classification (GTDB taxonomy): domain Bacteria; phylum Pseudomonadota; class Gammaproteobacteria; order Burkholderiales; family Burkholderiaceae_C; genus Allorhodoferax. The sequence goes on along the minus strand of CAXNME010000011.1, from coordinate 10,765 downwards.
TCCGGCGCAAGTGGCGCGCATGCTGATTGACGAAGTCGCAGAGATCGGCATCGCCACCGAGTCATTGGCTGATTTTGATGAACTGGTCACCCTGCCCTGCTATGTCTGGCAGCACACGCTGGTGCTGCCGAAAGACCATCCGCTGGTCAAGAAGGAGCTGATCACTTTGGAGGACGTGGCGCGCGAGCCGCTGATCACCTACCACCCCTCTTTCACCGGCCGCACCAAAATCGACGCGGCATTTGCGGCCGCGAAATTGTCGCCCCGCATCGCGCTAGAGGCCATTGATTCAGACGTGATCAAGACCTACACCAAGCTGGGATTGGGCGTCGGCATCGCCGCGGAAATGGCGGTGCGGGACATCGTCAGCGAAGGCCCTGCCAGCGGCTTGGTGGTGCGCCCGGCCGGGTACCTGTTCGGCAGCAATGTCGCCCGGGTGGCGTTCAAACGCAGCGCCTATTTGCGCAACTTTGTCTACACCTTCGCCGAGTTGCTCAGCCCCCGGCTGACGCGCGCTGCGGTGGAGCGTGCCATGGGAGGATATGTGCGTGACGACGATATCTGAGCCCCTGAAAAGCCGTTTGCCCAAGGTGGGCACCACGATATTCACCGTGATGTCGGCCTTGGCCACCGAACACCAGGCCGTGAATCTGGGACAGGGATTTCCCGATTTCCCGTGTGACCCTGAATTGATAAACGCCGTCAGCAGCGCGATGCAAGCGGGACACAACCAATACCCGCCCATGAGCGGCATCGCCCCCTTGCGTGAAGCGGTTGCGCGCAAAGTTGCCGCCCTGTACGGACGCAACTACGACGCGGTCAGCGAGATCACCATCACGGCCGGCGCGACCCAGGCCATCCTGTCCGCGCTCTTGGCCTTGGTGCATCCGGGCGATGAAGTCATTGTTCTGGAGCCCTGTTACGACTCCTATGTGCCGGGCATCGAACTCGCGGGTGGGAAAGTGGTGCGGGTCCCGCTGACGCCCGGCACCTTCCGTCCGGATTTTTCCCGCATCGCAGCAGCCCTGAGTCCCCGTACCCGGGCGCTGCTGATCAACAGCCCACACAACCCCAGTGGCACCGTCTGGAGCGACGCCGACATGCTGGCCCTGCAAGCCCTGCTGGCACCCACCAACGTGTACCTGATCAGCGACGAAGTCTATGAACACATGGTGTTTGATGGCCACCGGCACTGCAGCGCCGCCAGTTACCCAGGCCTGGCCGAACGCGCATTCATCGTTTCGAGCTTTGGCAAAACCTACCATGTCACCGGCTGGAAAGTCGGCTACGTGGCAGCGCCAGCTGGCCTGATGCGCGAGTTCCGCAAAGTCCACCAGTTCAATGTGTTCACGGTCAACACGCCGATGCAATATGGCCTAGCCGCCTATATGGACCTGCCCGACCGCTACCTCGGACTCCCCGCCTTCTACCAGCGCAAACGCGATCTGTTCCGCGCCGGCCTGGCGCAAACCGGATTCACCTTGCTTCCCAGCGAAGGCAGCTTTTTTCAATGTGTGCAAATCGGTGCTGTGAGCCAATTGAGCGAAGCCGAATTTTGCCGCTGGCTCACCATCGAAGTCGGCGTGACCGCGATTCCCCTGTCCGCTTTTTATATGGACGGTTTCGACCAGGGCATCGTGCGCTTTTGCTTTGCCAAAGAAGAAGATACGCTGCACCGTGCACTGCAAAGGCTGCAAAAACTCGAGCACCCAAAGACCCACATCACGCCATAAAGGAACCATGCCATGTCTATTTCCGTGAGCCAACACACGCCAGACTTCTGCACTGCCGGCCAACTGCAACCCGAGGACATGGCCGCGCTGGCCGTCCACGGCATACGCACCGTCATCAACAACCGGCCCGACGGCGAAGGCGGCCCGGATCAACCCCTATCCAGTGCCATTGAAGCCGCGGCGCGCGCGGCAGGCATGGACTACCACTACATCCCGGTGATCAGCGGCCAGGTCACGCAGGCGCAAGTGGACGCCATGGCCGCCACGGTTGCACAAGCCGCAACGCCGGTCCTGGCGTTTTGTCGCAGCGGCGCACGTTCCAACAACTTGTGGGCTATGGGCCTGCAAGCGTAGTCAGGAGTCCGTAAGGACAGGCAGAAGCTAGGGAAAACCCTAAATACCAGTGATTGTTTGCAGTAGGGCCTTTCCCTATACTGGCCTCTCACCCTCTCGTTGGCCATTTTTGCCTGACCTTCTGCATTTTTTAAACAGGAACCCGCATGACCCAATCGACTCGTCGCACAGCCCTCAAATCCATCACTGGCATGGTTGCCAGCGCCAGTGCGCCAGCTTTCTACATGAAGAACGCGTCTGCCCAGACATTCCGCAACGATCCGGGTGATAGCAAAACCGTGACCATCGGTTTGACACTGCCCTTGACTGGCGCGTACGCCGACGAAGGCAAAGACGAATTGCGCGCGTATGAGCTGGCCGTTAAGCACATCAACGGTGAAGGCGACGGCGGCATGCTCAAGACCATGAAGCCACTGGCCCTGAAAGGCAACGGCATTCTGGGCAAAAAACTGACATTCGTGCAGGGCGACACCCAGACCAAAGCCGACGTGGCACGTGGCGTGGCCCGGCGCATGATGGAAAAAGACGGCGCCATCATGTGCTCCGGCGGCTCCTCTTCGGCCGAGGCGATTGCCATGCAATCCCTGGCGCAGGAAATGGGCGTGATTTTCATGAATTGCCTGACACACTCCAACGACACCACCGGCAAAGACAAGCGCCGCTATGGTTTCCGCCACTTCTTCAACGCCTACATGTCCGGTAAGGCCCTGGGCCCGGTTCTGGGCAAAGAGTACGGTAAAGAGCGTGTCGCTTACCACCTGACCGCCGACTACACCTGGGGCTGGACACAAGAAGAGTCCATGAAAAGCTCCACCGAAGCCCTGGGCTGGAAAACAGCGAAGGCGGTCAAGACCCCCCTTGGTTTAGCTGACTTTTCCCAGTACATCACCCCGGTGCTGAACTCGGGCGCTGACGTCCTGATCCTGAACCACTACGGCAAGGACATGATCAACTCGCTGACCCAAGCCGTGCAGTTCGGTCTGCGCGACAAGATGTCCAACGGCAAGCGCTTTGAGGTGGTGGTGCCACTGTTCTCCGAGCTGATGGCCCAAGGCGCTGGTTCCGCAATCAAGGGCATTTACGGTACCTCCAACTGGGACTGGGACTTGAAAGACGAAGGTTCCAAGAACTTCACCAAGTCCTTTGTCGCAGCCTACAAAGAGCCGCCCTCACAGGCAGCGCACACCGCCTACGTGCAAACCATGCTGTGGGCCAATGCCTGCGAGACCGCTGGCACATTCAACCCCGAGCAAGTGATCAAGACCCTGGAAGGCTTCAAGTTCGACGGCATGGGCAACGGCCCGACCGAGTACCGCGCTGCCGATCACCAGTGTTTCAAAGACGTGCTGGTTGTGCGCGGCCGGGAAAAACCCGCTGGCAAGTGGGACCTGATGGACATCCACCAGATCGTTCCGCGCGCCCAGGTGGAATACAAGCCCGAAATTTTCGGCGGCGAGTTGGGACCTTACAAGGTCTAGTCTTCACCGAAACCAGGGGGCTGGGCAACCAAGCCCCCTAATTCGGAGTGGTTCCCTGCGGGTTCCAGGTAATTGCAAGATTACGGAACCCGATTCTTTTTTTGATTGTCGCTGTGGCAATTGCTGCGGATAGGCCAGCCCATGGACGCTATTTTTCTCCAACTACTCAACGGCCTTGACAAGGGCAGCGCGTACGCGCTGATTGCCTTGGGGCTCACACTCATTTTCGGAACGCTTGGCGTGGTCAACTTTGCCCACGGCGCCTTGTTCATGATCGGCGGGTTTTGCGCGGTCAGCGTGCAGATGCTGCTCAAGCTTTCCACCCAGGTCAAAGACGAGAGCATCCCCGGCTTGGAGATGATGGTCGATGTGCCCTACCTGCAAGTCTGGTTGGGTGACCTCGGGCTGCAAATCATCAGCTTTGCGGTGCCGCTGTCGATTCTGCTGACCGTACCGCTGATGTTGGCCCTGGGTGTTTTGATGGAGCGCGGCTTGATCCGCCATTTCTACAACCGCACCCATGCGGACCAGATTTTGGTCACCTTCGGCCTGGCCATCGTGCTCCAAGAGCTGATCAAGACCTTCTTTGGTGCTACCCCGATTCCGGTCCCGGCACCCGATATGTTCAACGGTAGCGCCAACATCGGCGAATGGCTGGGATTGGGTCCCACAGTCAGCTACCCCTGGTGGCGTCTGGTGTACTTCCTCTTCTCCATGGCGGTGATCGCGATGGTCTTTGCTTTCCTGCAATTCACCACCTTCGGCATGGTCGTGCGCGCTGGCATGCGTGACCGCGAAACCGTGGGCCTGCTGGGCATCCACATTGAGCGCCGCTTCACCATCGTCTTCGGCATTGCCGTGGTGGTGGCCGGTGTTGCGGGCGCCATGTACACCCCGATCGTGTCGCCCAACTACCGGCTTGGCATGGACTTCCTGGTTCTGTCTTTTGTGGTGGTGGTGGTCGGCGGCATGGGCTCACTGCCCGGCGCGGTGGCTTCCGGATTTTTGCTGGGCATCCTGCAATCTTTTGCTTCTCTGAATGAGGTGAAGCAAATCATCCCCGGTATCGACCAGGTGATTGTGTATCTCGTGGCAGTGGTGATTCTGCTGACCCGGCCGCGTGGCTTGATGGGCCGCAAAGGCGTGATGGAGGACTGATGATGAATACACTCGAAAAACAAGACCGCTGGATGCTGCTGGGCTTTGCCCTCGTGGTGCTGGCCGGCCCTCTATTGCTCAAGCCCTTTGGCGCGGGCTACCCCGATTTGCTGCAAAAATTTTGCATCTTTGGCATCTTTGCCATCGGCTACAACATCCTCTTTGGTCTCACGGGCTACCTGTCTTTCGGGCATGCCGTCTTCTTGGGCCTGGGCTCGTACACCGCGGTCTGGAGCTTCAAGCTGCTGAGCATGAATGTGGTGCCCGCCATGATTCTGGGCGTGGCACTCACAGCGGTATTCGCTTTGCTGATCGGCTATGTGAGCTTGCGGCGCTCCGGTATTTACTTCTCTATCCTGACGCTGGCGTTTGCGCAAATGGCCTACAACCTGGCCTACTCAGTGTTGACGCCGCTAACCAACGGCGAGACCGGCTTGCAATTGGCCAAAGACGATTCGCGCAGCTTGGATCAGTTCTTTGGCGTCGTGGTGAGCGATGGGCTGCCATCCACCAATTTTTTCGGCTATTCCTTGGTGGGCTTCAGTGGCTTTTATTTCTGCGCGGTCTTGCTGATTCTGAGCTTCTACGTCTCCATCCGCATCACGCGCTCGCCTTTCGGTCTGATGCTCAAGGCAGTGAAGTCCAACCAGAACCGCCTGAAATACACCGGCATCAACACCCGCTCCTACGCCCTGACTGCGTTTGTGATCAGCGGCTGCTACGCAGGTCTGGCTGGCACTTTGCTGGCGGTAACCGACCCGATTGCTGGGCCCGAACGCATGCATTGGTCGGCCTCCGGCGAAGTGGTGCTGATGACCATCCTGGGTGGCGTGGGCACCTTGCTCGGCCCCGTAATGGGCGCAGGCGTGATCAAGTACCTGGAAAACATCCTCTCCTCTTTCAACGAGCAGATCCTGCAAAGCGTCTTCGGCTTCCTGCCCGATGCCATTGAACACCCCGTCATCAAAGTGGTCGGCCTGTTTGTGGGCGAAGGCTGGGAATTGACCCTGGGGGTGCTCTTTCTGGTGCTGATTATTTTTGTTCCCGGTGGTTTGATGCAGGGTATCAACAGCCTGCAACGCCGCCTGTTTCCGGCACCCGCACCCGCTGGTGCTGACGCGACCCCAGGAGCACACTGATGGCTGCACTTGAAGTCTCTGGTCTGAAGAAAAGCTTTGGCGGCCTGAAGGCGCTGAACGACGTCAACCTCACGGTCCAGTTCGGTACCGTTCACGCCATCATCGGCCCCAACGGCGCAGGCAAATCCACCCTGCTCAACGCCTTCGTAGGCCGCCTGATTCCAGACGCAGGTAGCGTGGTTTTCGACGGTATCTCCTTGGTCGGATTACAACCGCATGAGATCAACCAAGCCGGCGTGGTGCGTGTGTTCCAAACACCCGAAATCTTTGGTGAACTGACCCTGCTGGACAACGTGCTGATTCCGGCTTTCTCGCACCGCGATGGTGAGTTTGAGCTCAACGGCTGGTCGCGCGCGGCCGAGCAGGCTTCGGTCCACGAAGCGGCCAAGCACATGCTCGAAGACGTGGGCCTCTACGGCAAGCGCAACATGATCGCCAATAGCCTGTCGCGCGGTGACAAGCGGCGTCTGGAGCTGGCCATGTGCCTGGCCCAGGAACCCAAGCTGCTGCTGCTAGACGAACCCACTGCGGGCATGTCGCGCGCCGACACCAACAGCACCATTGACCTGCTGCAACGCCTGGGCGACGGCAAGGTCACCAAAATCATCATTGAGCACGATATGCACGTGGTCTTCTCGCTGGCCGAGAAAATCAGCGTGATGGCGCAAGGCGCCATCATTGCCGAAGGCGCACCTGACGCCATCAAGACCGACCCGCGCGTGCAAGAAGCCTACCTCGGAGGAGCGCATCTGTGACCGCACCCAACGCTTATTTCTCATGCAGCAACATGCACTCCTACTATGGCGAAAGCTATATCGTGCAGGGTGTGGGCTTTCAAATCCAAAAGGGTGAAATCGTCGCCCTGCTCGGACGCAACGGCGCAGGCAAAACCTCCACGCTGCGCTCGATCGCCCGCCTGGATGCGCCGCACCTGCAACGCGGCGAGATTTGGCTTGACGGCCAGCCCCTGCACACCATGAGCGCCTACCAGGCCTCCCGCCTGGGCGTGGGCCTGGTGCCCGAAGACCGGCGCATCATTCCCAGCCTGACGGTGGAAGAAAACCTGCAACTGGCCCAAATTGAAGAGCCCATTGGCTGGTCCATCGAACGGATTTACGACCACTTCCCCCGCTTGGCCGAGCGCCGCAAACAAGAGGCTGTGACCATGTCCGGCGGCGAGCAGCAAATGCTGGCCGTGGCCCGTGCGCTGGCGCGCGATGTGAAACTGCTGCTGCTCGACGAGCCCTACGAAGGCCTGGCACCGGTGATCGTCCGCGAGATCGAGAAAATTCTGGAAGAGATCAAAACGCTGGGCTTCACCACCATCATCGTCGAGCAAAACGCGATTGCCGCCCTGCACCTCTCCGACCGCGCGCTGATTTTGGACATGGGTGAAATCGTGTTCGACGGCACCGCAAAAGACGTGATCGACAACGCCGAACTGCGTCAGCAGTATTTGGCGATTTAAACAGCGATCCAAGTAGCGATCAAAGGCCTCGGCCGCAGCGCTTATTGCAGCTGCGTCCAGGCCTTCTCCAGCCGCTTCACACTCACCGGCTGCGGCGTGCGCAGCTCTTGCGCAAAAAAGCTCACGCGCAATTCTTCCAGCAACCAGCGGAATTCGGCCATGCGCTCGTCGACCGCGCCCTTGCGCTCAGCCACCAACCGCCAGTAGCGCTGCTCCAGCGGGCGCAGCTCGGCCAGACGTGCGGCGTCACGGGCCGGGTCGGCGCGGTATTTGTCCAGCCGCAGGGTCACCGCCTTGCAGTAGCGGGCCAGGTGCTGCAAGCGCTCCCAGGGTGTGGCCAACAAAAACTGCTTGGGGATCAGCCGCTGCAACTGCTGCTGCGCATCCAAGCAGGCCTCAAGCGCGTTCTTACTTTCTTTGACCTTGCGCGCCGCAGCGGCGTACTCCAGCAAGATGACGCCGCCCAGCCGCGCCACCTCATTGGCAATCAGCGTGAGCCGCCCCCGGCCTTCTTCCAGGCGGCGCTTGAAAGCAATCGCGTCCGTGGGCAGCGGGTCGAGCAAAAAGGCACGGTCCACCGCCAGCGCGATGATTTGCGTGCGCAGTTCTTCCAGCGTGCCACCGGCTTGCGCAGCGCCCTCGCCCCGCCCCACTTGCATGTACGACACCGCCATTTTTTGCAGCTCGGGAATATTCTTTTCCAGGTACTTCAGCGCGTCCTTGATCTGCAAGGCAAACAGGCGACGCAGGCCGGCGCGGTGCTTGGCAGCCGCCGCCTCCGGCTCATCGAATACTTCGATGGTGACCGCATCCCCTGCGTCCATGAGCGCCGGGAAACCAATCAGCGTTTGCGCACCCTTGCGGATTTCGAGCAGCTCGGGTAGCTCACCAAAAGTCCAGTCGGTGAAGCGCTGGTCCACGATGGTCGCGGCCCCTCGGGCAGCGGGCGCGGCATTCACACTAGCGGCCTTGGTCTGCGCCGGGCCTGCTACTGGCTTCGGCTTGTCCAGCACTGGCGCTGCGGCAGGTCCGGTTGCAGCAGCGCCCTGCCCCAGCTTCAAGGACGCCAGCGCCTGAAACGCCCCGCGCGCCTGTTTGCCCCACTCGGCTTTGAGCGCGCCCAGGTTGCGGCTTTGCCCCAGTTGGCGGCCATGCTCATCCACCACCTTGAAGTTCATGAAAAAGTGCGGACTCAGCATGTCGGCCTTGATGTCGGCGCGCACGATGTCCAGCGAAGTCGCCTCGCGCACCAGCTTGAGCACCGCGTCCACCAAACTGCCTGCGCCAAAGCGCTCGTCGCTCAGAGCTTGCGGCCATCTTCGCCGCCGTCTCAGGCAGCGGCACCAGGCGCGAGCGGGGCCGCTGGTGCAGGGTTTTGAGCAGCGCCTGCACCTTGTCTTTGAGCATGCCCGGCACCAGCCATTCGCCGCGCTCGTCGTTCACCTGGTTCAGCACAAACAGCGGCACCGTCACCGTCACCCCGTCCAGCGCGTCGCCCGGCGCGTGCAGGTAGCTGGCGGCGCAGTCCACGCCGCCCAGCCGGATAGTCTTGGGGAACATGCGCGCGTGGTGATGCCAGCGGCCTCGTGGCGCATCAGCTCCTCGCGGGTCAGCAGCAAAAGCTGGGGCTGCTTTTTCAGCTCTTCGCGGTACCAGCGCTCGCAGCTGAATCCGCTGCACACATCGGCGGGCAGCTGCTGGTCGTAAAAGGCGTAAATCAGCTCCTCGTCCACCAGCACATCCTGGCGGCGCGCCTTGTGTTCCAGCTCTTCCACCTGCTTGATCAGCTTGAGGTTGGCCGCCAAAAAGGGCAACGGGCTGTCCCACTGGCCGGCCACCAGCGCCTCGCGGATAAACACCTCGCGCGCGCCGGCCAGGTCGACCCGCCCGTAGTTCACCCGCCGCCCGCTGTACACCACGATGCCGTAAAGCGTGGCCCGCTCCAGCGCCACCACTTCGGCCGCCTTCTTTTCCCAATGCGGATCGAGCAACTGCTTCTTCAGCAAATGCCCGCCCACCTGCTCAATCCACTGCGGGTCGATATGGCGCAAGGCCCCGGCCGAACAGGCGCGTGGTTTCCACCAGCTCGGCCGCCACGATCCAGCGCCCCGGCTTCTTGGCCAGGTGCGCGCCCGGATGGGCGAAGAACTTGATGCCGCGCGCGCCCAGGTATTCGCCCTGCTGCCCTTCGTCTTCCACCTTGCAGCCGACATTGCCCAGCAAGCCCGCGAGCATGGACATGTGCAACTGCTCGTATGAAGCGGGCGTGGTGTTGAGCCGCCATTTGTGCTCGGCCACCACGGTGTGGAGTTGGCTGTGGATGTCTTTCCACTCGCGCAGTCGGCGCACATTGACGAAGTTTTGGCGCAGCAGCTGTTCGTATTGGCGGTTGCTGAGTTTGTGAACACTCGGTGTCGGCGGAGACCGGAAATTGGGGTCAGAGCCCGAGTTTCGCTTCGCGAAATCAGGATCCGACCCCAATTTCCTATCCCCCCGCGCATCCGCTATCCATTTCCACAACTTCAGATACCCGCTGAACTCGCTTTTCTCATCATCGAATTTGGCATGCGCCTGGTCGGCCTGGGCTTGCATATCCATGGGGCGGTCGCGCACGTCTTGCACGCTCAGGGCCGAGGCGATCACCAGCACTTCGTCCAGGGCGTTGCGGCTGCGCGCTTCCAAAATCATGCGGCCCACGCGCGGGTCCAGTGGCAGGCGCGCCAGCTCTTGGCCCAATGGGCGTGAGTTCGTTGGCCTCGTCCACCGCGCCCAACTCGGTCAGCAGCTGGTAGCCGTCGGCAATCGCCCGGCCCGATGGCCGCTCCAGAAACGGGAAGTCTTCCACCGCGCCCAGGCGCAGCGACTTCATCCGCAAAATCACGCCCGCCAGCGAAGAGCGCAAGATCTCCGGGTCGGTAAAGCGGTCGCGCCCGTCAAAGTCTTTTTGCTCGTACAGGCGAATGCAAATGCCGTTGGCCACCCGCCCGCAACGCCCGGCGCGCTGGTTGGCCGAACTTTGGCTGATGGGCTCGACCAGCAACTGCTCCACCTTGCTGCGAAAGCTGTAGCGCTTGATGCGCGCCGTGCCCGCGTCGATCACATAGCGGATGCCCGGCACCGTGAGCGAGGTCTCGGCCACGTTGGTCGCCAGCACCACGCGCCGCCCGGTGTGGCCGTCAAAAATGCGGTCCTGCTCGGCCGGGCTCAGGCGCGCAAACAGCGGCAGCACCTCGCAGCCGCGCATCACCGGCTGGTGGCTGAGGTGGCGGCGCAGGTGGTCTGCGGCCTCGCGGATCTCGCGCTCACCGGGCAGGAAAACCAGGATGTCGCCGCCCACTCCGCCGCGCCACAACTCGTCCACGCCATCGGCAATCGCGTCGTTCAGGTCGTACTCGCGGCTTTCCTCAAACGGGCGGTAGCGCTGCTCCACCGGGA
>CAXNME010000010.1:0-87672 GCA_964203415.1 Rhodoferax sp. | reverse complement strand
AGGCGGCGGCTGATGCCCAGGAAGACGGCGATGAGGCCGCAGGCGAGGGCCCAGACGACGCTGGAAGCAGCGCCGACTGACACCTCGGCCGCATGGCTGTACGCCCCTTCAACTTTTCCGCAGGCCCGGCGGCCATGCCCGCTGAGGTGTTAACCCAGGCGGCCGACGAAATGCTGGACTGGCCCGATGCCAGCGGGCGACGCAGCGGCATGGGCGTGATGGAGATGAGCCACCGCGGACGCGAATTCGGCGAAATCCTGGCGCGCGCCCAAGCCGACTTTCGCAGCCTGATGGCGGTGCCGGAGCACTTTCACATCCTGTTCATGCAAGGCGGCGGCGCGGCACAAAACGCGATCGTGCCGCTCAATTTGTGCGGCCCGGCAGCGCAAGGCCAGGCCAAGGCCGACTTTGTGGTCACCGGCGGCTGGAGTGCCAAAATCGCTTTTGGAGGCCGGCAAATATTGCCAGGCCCATGAGGCGGCGCGCAGCCCCGCATTCCGCGACATCCCCGACCCGGCAAGCTGGCAACTCAGCGAGGGCGCGGCCTATGTGCACCTGTGCAGTAACGAAACCATCCACGGCGTGGAGTTCCACGCCCTGCCCGACTTGGCGTCGCACTGGGTTGCAACGCCCCGTTGGTGATCGACTGCTCGAGCCACATCGCTTCGCGCCCCCTGGATTGGACGCGTGTGGGCCTGGCCTATGCAGGTGCCCAGAAGAACCTGGGGCCGGCGGGATTGACGGTGGTGGTGGTGCGCGAGGACCTGCTGGAGCGCGCCCTGCCCGCCTGCCCCAGCGTGTTCCATTACCGGGAGCTGGCGCGCAACCAGTCCATGGTGAACACGCCGCCGACCTTTGGTATTTACATGGCCGGGCTGGTTTTCCAATGGCTGCTGCGCCAAGGCGGCATAGCGGCCGCGGAGCAGCGCAACATCGCCAAGGCGCAGGCCCTGTACGCCGCGATCGACGCCTCCGCGCTGTTTTACAACCCGGTGGATCCCGCCTTTCGCTCCCGGATGAACGTGCCGTTTTTCCTGCGCGCGCCCGAGCGTACCGACGCTTTTTTGGCCAGCGCCGCCGCTGCCGGGCTGTTGCAACTCAAGGGCCACAAGTCGCTGGGCGGCCTGCGCGCCAGTCTGTACAACGCCATGCCGATGGAAGGCGTGCAGACGCTGATAAGCTTGATGCGCGAGTTCGAGCGCACCCAGGCCTGAACCCGCGCCGTACCTGACGCCACTTTTCACAGCCCCACGCCGCCATGACCAAGACGCTCGCCGAGCTCCGAATCCAGATCGATGCGCTGGATCAATCGCTGTTGCAGTTGCTCAACGAGCGCGCGGCGCTGGCGCATGAAGTCGGTGTCATCAAGCACGCTGAAAGCTCGCCGGTATTTCGCCCCGAGCGCGAGGCCCAGGTCATCCAGAACCTGCAGCAGTCCAACGCCGGCTTGCTCAAACCCGCCGGCGTGGCCTTCATCTGGCGCGAAATCATGTCGGCCTGCCGGGCCTTGGAGGCGCCGCAACGCGTAGCCTACCTGGGGCCGCACGGCACTTTCAGCGAAGAAGCGGCGCTGCGATTTTTTGGCTCCAGCATCGCCCACCTGCCGTGCAGCAATTTCGACGAAGTCTTCCATGCGGCCAGCGCAGGGGGTGCGGAATTTGGCGTCGTGCCGGTGGAGAACAGCACCGAAGGCGTGGTCACCCGCAGCCTCGATCTGCTCTTGCATTCACCGCTGCACATCGTGGGCGAGATCAGCCTGATGGTGCGCCACCATCTGCTGCGCAGCAGCCCGTCTACCGATGGCGTGGAGGTCGTGCTGGCCCATCCGCAGGCGCTGGCCCAATGCCAGCAGTGGCTCAACACCCACCTGCCCCATGCGGAGCGCCGCGCCGTATCCAGCAACGCCGAAGGCGCGCGCTTAGCTGCAACCAACCCGGCCTGGGCGGCACTGGCCAGCGAGCGCGCAGCATCTGAATTCGGTTTGCATATCGCCGCACAGGCGGTGCAGGACGAAGCCTTCAACCGCACCCGCTTTGTCGTCGTGTGCCTGCCCAGCGTGCTGCCACCACCCGAGGCCAGCGGCAAGGATTGCGTGAGCCTGGTGGTGTCCGTGCCCAACCGGCCCGGCGCGGTCCATGATTTGCTGGTGCCGCTCAAGCAACATGGTGTCTCCATGACGCGTTTTGAGTCGCGCCCGGCGCGCTCCGGCCAGTGGGAATATTTCTTCTACATCGACCTGCAAGGCCACCCCAGCCAGCCGCATGTGCAGGCCGCCTTGCAAGACCTGCAAAGCCTGTGCGCTTTTTACCGGGTTCTGGGCACCTACCCTTTGGCGGACTGAGGTGACTACGAGCAAAGAGCCGATGTTTCGGCAACTCGGATTGATCGGCTGCGGGCTGATGGGCGGATCATTCGCGTTGGCCGTGCGCCAGGCCGGCCTGGTGGAACGCGTTGTGGGCTACAGCCCCACAGCGCGCAGCCGCGATGCCGCGCTGGCCCTGGGCGCAATCGATACAGCCGTTGATACGCCCGCTGCCGCAGCCCTCGGCAGCGACCTGGTGCTGCTGGCCCTGCCCGTGGCCAGCACCGAAGCGACGCTGCGCGCAATCTGCGATGCGCTCGCACGCGAGACTCTGGTCATGGATGTCGGTTCCACCAAAAGCGATGTGGTGCAGGCCGCTGCTGTCGCCTTGGGCGATGCGCAGTTACCGTGGTTCGTCCCGGCGCACCCGATTGCGGGCAAGGCGCAGGCTGGCGTAGCCCATTCGCAGGCCGATCTCTACCAAAACTGCCTGGTGGTGCTCACCCCCGGCGCGGGAACCAACGCGCAGGCGGTCGCCAAGGCGCGCCAGCTGTGGCAAGCCCTGCAATGCCGCGTGCGCGAGATGACGCCCGCCGCGCACGACGCCGGTTTCGCGGCCGTAAGCCACCTGCCCCATCTGCTCGCTTTTGCGCTCATGAACGCCATCACCGAACAGCCGAATGGCGCGGACCTGCTGTCGCTGGCCGGCCCGGGGTTTCGCGACTTCAGCCGGATTGCTGCAGGCGACCCTGCCCTGTGGCGCGATGTCCTGATGGCCAACCGCGTGCAAGTGCAAGAGCAAAGCGCCTTGTTCCGCGCCCAACTGGACGCGTTGGAACGCTGCCTGGAACACGGCGATAGCGCGCAACTCAGTACCCTGATCAGCCAGGCCAGCACCGCCCGCACCGCCTGGAAAATGGGCGGCTGAATACGCCTACAACCCTTTTTTCTTCTGATGTTTCGAACCGCATTTCTGGATATTCCGCACCTGCTGAGCGCTGCCGGTGATGTCACCCTGCCTGGCTCCAAAAGCATTTCCAACCGCGTGCTGCTGCTGTGCGCACTGTGCGAGGGCGAGACGACGGTGCACGATCTGCTGGACTCCGATGACACACGGGTCATGCTCGATGCCTTGCGCAGCCTGGGTTGCGGCTTGCGCCGCGACGGCACGGAATTGCACATCACCGGCCTGGGTGGCCGCCTTCCGCAAGCGCACTTAGACCTGTTCCTGGGTAATGCCGGAACCGCCATGCGGCCCCTGACCGCCGCTTTGGCGGTGCTGGGCGCTGATTGCACGCTGCGCGGCGTGCCGCGCATGCACGAGCGCCCGATCGGGGATCTGGTCGACGCGCTGCGCCAACTCGGCTGCGATGTGGGCTATTTGGGTACGGAAGGATTTCCACCTCTTGCGGATCGGCACCCCAAAGCTGCAACTCGACGCACCCATCCCGATACGCGGCGATGTATCCAGCCAGTTCCTGACCGCGCTGCTCATGGCCCTGCCGCTGGTGGCGCGCCAGACCATCGTGATTGAGGTGGTGGGTGAGCTGATCAGCAAGCCCTATATCGACATCACGCTCAAGCTGCTCGCCCAGTTTGGCGTGGATGTGCGCAACGAGGGCTGGCAGCGCTTCACGATTGCAGCGGGCAGCGCCTTGCGTTCGCCGGGCACGGTGCATATTGAGGCTGACGCCTCGTCGGCGAGTTATTTCATCGCGCTGGGCGCACTCAGCGCCGATCCGCGCGGCATCCGCATCCACGGCGTGGGCGCGGCGTCGATACAGGGCGATATCCGCTTCATCGAAGCCGCGCAGGCTATGGGCGCGCAAATCGACAGCCAGGCCAACAGCCTGCACGTGCGCCGTGGGGCCTGGCCGCTGCGCGCGATTGATCTGGACTGCAACCACATCCCCGACGCCGCCATGACGCTGGCCGTGATGGCGCTGTTCGCCCAGGGCACCACCCGGCTGCGCAACATCGCCAGCTGGCGGGTCAAAGAAACCGACCGCATTGCTGCCATGGCCTGCGAACTGCGCAAGCTTGGGGCACATGTTGACGAAGGCCCGGATTTTCTGGAGGTGACGCCGCCCGCGCAGCCCGCAGACTGGCGCGCAGCGAGCATCCACACCTACGACGACCACCGCGTGGCCATGTGCTTTTCGTTGGCTGCCCTCAACCCGGCGGGGCTGCCGGTGCGCATTGAAGACCCGCAATGCGTGGCCAAGACCTTCCCCGACTATTTCGAGGCGCTGTTTGCAGTGGCCCAACCCGCTGCCGTACCCGTGATCTGCATTGACGGTCCCACCGCATCGGGCAAAGGGACGCTGGCCAGTGCGCTGGCGGCGCGCCTGGGTTACCACTTTCTGGATTCCGGTGCGCTGTACCGCATCAGCGCCTACGCTGCCGTGCAAGCCGGTATCGCGCTGGAGTTGGCAAACCAAGCGCAGATTGCGCAGCGCATCGCCAGCCTGACCATCCATTTCGAAAGCGACACCGTCTGGTTGGACGGCATGGATGTGAGCCAGGCGATCCGCACCGAAGAGGCGGGTGCCAATGCGTCCAAGGTCGCCGCGCTGCCTCAGGTGCGCGCCGCCTTGCTGGGTTTACAGCACAGTTTTGCCCGACTGCCGGGCTTGGTGGCGGACGGTCGTGACATGGGAACGGTGATTTTTCCGCAGGCCCAGCTCAAAGTTTTTTTGACCGCAGACGCCGCTTGCAGGGCCGAACGCCGCTTTCATCAGCTCGCTGGGCGGGGCGTAGCGGCTATACTTGCCGACCTTTTGGCTGACCTGCAGGCGCGGGATTTGCGGGATTCCTCCCGTAGCACCGCACCGCTTAAAGCAGCCGAAGATGCCCAACTGCTGGACAACGGCACGCTGACCGTGGAGCAATCCATAGACACCGTGTTGACCTGGTGGCAAAGCAAGCAGCCTTTTTAAGCCGCCCGGCTTGATAAGGCGTAACGGTCCCTCCGACTCCCCTCGCGCTGCATGGCGCACGGTCGGTGGGTTCAACAACTTAACCCGCGGCTTGATCCGCAAATCTGAATGTCTGAATCTTTCGCAGCCCTGTTTGAAGAGTCACAAAAAGCCTCTGAAACCCGTATTGGCGAGGTCGTTACCGCCGAAGTTGTTCGCATCGAACACAACTTCGTTGTCGTTAACGCCGGCCTCAAATCCGAAGCCTACGTTCCCCTGTCTGAATTCAAAAGCGACCAGGGTGAGCTCGAAGTCCAAGTCGGCGAGTTTGTCTCGGTGGCCATCGTGGCCATGGAAAACGGCTACGGCGACACCATCGTCAGCCGCGACACAGCCAAGCGTTTGGCATCGTGGATGAGCCTGGAAAAATCACTGGAATCCGGCGAATTTGTGACCGGCACCACCAGCGGCAAAGTCAAAGGCGGCCTGACCGTGCTGGTCAATGGCATCCGCGCCTTCCTGCCTGGTTCGCTGGTGGACACCCGCCCGACCAAAGATCTGTCGCCATGGGAAAACAAAACCATGGAATTCAAAGTCATCAAGCTCGACCGCAAGCGCAACAACGTCGTGCTCTCACGCCGCGCTGTGATCGAAGCCTCGATGGGCGAAGAGCGCGCCAAGCTGATGACGACCCTCAAAGAAGGCTCCATCGTCCACGGCGTGGTGAAGAACATCACCGAATACGGTGCGTTTGTGGACCTCGGCGGCATCGACGGCCTGCTGCACATCACCGACATGGCTTGGCGCCGTGTCCGTCACCCGTCTGAAGTGGTGACCGCAGGCCAGGAAATCACCGCCAAGATCCTGAAATTCGACACCGAGAAAAACCGCGTGTCGCTGGGTCTGAAGCAAATGGGCGACGACCCTTGGATGGGCGTCAACCGCCGCTACCCCCAAGGCACCCGCATGTTCGGCAAGATCACCAACATCGCCGACTACGGCGCGTTTGTGGAACTCGAGCCCGGCATCGAAGGTTTGGTTCACGTGTCCGAAATGGACTGGACCAACAAGAACGTGGCACCGAGCAAGATCGTCGCCCTGGGCGACGAAGTCGAAGTCATGGTTCTGGAAATCGACGAAGACAAGCGCCGCATTTCGCTGGGTATGAAGCAATGCCGTGCCAACCCCTGGCAGGAATTTGCACTCAACACCAAGCGTGGTGACCGCGTCAAAGGCCCGATCAAGTCGATCACCGACTTCGGCGTGTTTGTGGGCTTGGCTGCCGGTATCGACGGCCTGGTGCATTTGTCCGATCTGTCCTGGAACGAAACCGGCGAAGCCGCTGTGCGCGAGTTCAAAAAGGGCCAGGAAGTCGAAGCCATCGTGCTGGCCGTGGACGTGGACCGCGAACGCATCTCGCTGGGTATCAAGCAGCTCGACTCCGATCCGTTCACGACCTTTGTTTCCATGAACGACAAGGGCCAGGTTGTGACCGGCAAGGTCAAAACCGTGGACGCCAAGGGTGCCGAGATCGATCTGGGCGAAGACATCATTGCGTACTTGCGCGCCTCCGAGATCAGCCGTGACCGCGTCGAAGACGCGCGCAATGTGCTCAAAGAGGGTGACGAGATCACCGCAGTCGTGGTGAACGTGGACCGCAAGACCCGCAACATCCAGTTGTCCATCAAGGCCAAAGATGCGGCGGACGAAAGCGAAGCCATGGCGTCCCTGACCCAGAACTCCCGTGAAAACGCGGGAACGACGAGCTTGGGTGCCCTGCTGCGCGCGAAGTTGGACAACAACTAAACCGCGTTTCAGCAATATGTTGACGCCAAACAGGGGCCGCGGGTACGCTACCAGCGGTCCTTGTTTTTTGCTGCATACGGAACATCTGCCATGACACGCTCTGACCTGGTCGAAGAACTGGCCAGCCAATTCAACCAACTGACCCAACGCGATGCAGAAACCGCGGTGAAGTCCATCCTGGACGCGATGAATGACGCGCTGGTGCGCGGACACCGCATCGAGATCCGTGGCTTTGGCAGCTTTACCGTGAACCGGCGCGCGCCCCGCCAGGGCCGCAACCCGCGCAGCGGTGCCAGCGTTGCCGTTCCTGAAAAGCGGGTTCCGCATTTCAAACCAGGCAAAGCGCTGCGTGAAGCCGTTGACCAAAGTCTGCCTGCGCAGTCGCGCTGATCACGCTGGGATCCCCGTGAGCGGGCGACATGCCACTGGCTAGAATGGCCCATGCTGGAAAAACGTACATGATCCGCATCGCCACCTACCTGCAATGGTTCCTGAAAGCCTTTGCTTTTTTCACGTTTTTTGCTTTTGCCCTGAACAACCAGGCTGATGGCACCGTGCACTTCTTTTTTGGTTATGCCTGGACCGCGCCCATGGTGCTGATCGTGCTGGGTGCTTTCGGAAGCGGCCTGTTTGTCGGTATTCTGGGCATGGTTCCACGCTGGTGGAGTCAGCGCCGCGCTGCGGCCCGCGCCAGCAGCCCCGCGCTGGAGCTGCCGGGCGAGCAGAACCTGCCAGGCAACGCCCGCCCCCATGGACTTTGATCCGATACTGGCCCTCTTGGGCTTGCCGCTGGCGTTTGTGCTGGGATGGTTGGCCTCGCGCTTTGACCTGCGCCAACTCCGGCTGGACAACCGCCAGGCTCCGAAAGCGTATTTCAAGGGCCTGAACTTTTTGCTCAACGAGCAGCAAGACCAGGCTATTGATGCCTTCATCGAAGCCGTACAAAACGACCCGGATACGTCTGACCTGCATTTCGCCCTGGGTAATCTGTTTCGCCGACGCGGCGAATACGAACGCGCGGTGCGGGTACACCAGCATTTGCTCTCACGGGGCGATCTGGGCCAGGACGAGCGGCACCGTGCGCAGCACGCGCTGGCGCTGGACTACCTCAAGGCCGGCCTACTCGACCGCGCAGAAGAAGCTTTGCTGGCCCTGGAGGGCACGCGTTTTGAAGCCGAGGCGCGGCTCGCGCTGCTGGCCAATTACGAGCGCTCCCGCGATTGGCCGGGCGCTGCCCGGGTAGCGCACCTGCTCGAGGGCAGCGAGCAGGGCAGCTTTGCCGTGCGCCGCGCCCATTACCTGTGCGAGCAGGCAGCCGAGCAGATGACTTCCGGCGGATCGGCGCAAGCCCAAACGCTGCTGCTGGAAGCGATTGCCACGGCACCGGAGGCAGCCCGCGCCCGCATGGCACTGGCCGAGTTGCAAGCCGGCGCGGACGAGTCCAAGCATGCCTGGGACACCCTCTGCCAGGCGCTGGCGCAATGCCCCACCGCAGCGCCCCTGATTGCGCCGGCGCTGGCCCAGGCCGCGGTGGCGGCCGACCGGGTCCCGCAGACGCTGGCGCTTTTGGAAGATTACTACGCCACCACGCCTGCGCTGGATGTGCTGGATGCCATCGTCACCTTGCAAAGCCTGGACCCGGCGCGCCACGCAAGCGCCAGAGAACGTTATGCGCTGCATCTGGAGAAAGAACCCTCACTGGTGGCTGCGACCAAATGGATTGCCGGCGAAGTGTTGTCGAAGGAACAATTCCATCCGCACGTGCAGCGGGCGCTGGATCACGCCGTGAAACCCCTTTCGCGTTACCGCTGCATGGCCTGCGGCTTTGAGGCTACGCGGTACTTCTGGCAGTGCCCGGGTTGCCAGGCATGGGACAGCTACCCAACGCGCCGCATTGAAGAACTGTGAATTCCGCTATGGCTCCAAACCCCACCCCTCTGCCCCCGGCCTGCCCGCATCGCGGCATCCCGCGTGCTGGTCGTCGGCGACGTGATGCTGGACCGCTACTGGTACGGTGCGGTGGACCGCATCTCACCGGAAGCGCCGGTGCCTGTGGTGCGCGTCACGCGCGAAGAAGAGCGCAGCGGGGGTGCTGCCAACGTGGCGCACAACGTCGCCGCGCTGGGCGCGCAGGCAACGCTGCTGAGCGTGGTGGGCGACGATGACGCCAGCCGACGCCTCGAAGCGCTGATGGCCACAACCGGTATCGCGACCCACTTTGCGCGCGACCCCGATTTGAAGACCACCGTGAAGTTGCGGGTGATCGGACGCCAGCAACAGCTGATTCGCCTCGATTTTGAAAACACACCCCGCACCGAATTGCTAGCCAACCAAACCACCCGCCTGGAAGAACTGGCCCCGGGCTGCGGAGCCGTCTTGTTTTCGGACTACGGCAAAGGGGGCTTGGGTCATGTGGCCGACATGATCGCGCTGGCCCGCAAGCTGCACATACCGAGCTCTGGTAGACCCCAAAGGAACCGACTATTCCAGACTACCACGGCGCAACGCTGATCACGCCCAACCGTGCGGAACTGCAACAAGTGGTCGGAGCCTGGAAGGACGAAGCCGAGCTGCGCGCCAAGGCGCACGCGCTGCGCGAGCGGCTGCACTTGGATGCCATTTTGCTGA
This sequence comes from Rhodoferax sp., assembly GCA_964203415.1. Lineage (GTDB taxonomy): Bacteria > Pseudomonadota > Gammaproteobacteria > Burkholderiales > Burkholderiaceae_C > Allorhodoferax. The sequence continues at coordinate 78,018 of CAXNME010000010.1, read as the reverse complement.
CCCGCAGCGAAGAAGGCATGACGCTGTATGACGCGGCGGGCGAACTCAGCATTGGCGCGCAGGCGCGCGAAGTGTTTGACGTCACCGGTGCGGGCGATACCGTGATTGCAGCGATGGGAACACTGATCGCCGCGGGCTTAACGCCGCGCGAAGCCCTGCCCTGGGCCAACAAGTCAGGGGGCATCGTGGTGGGTAAATTCGGCACCGCATCGGTGTCTTACCAGGAGTTAGCGGCATGACGCGCATCGTCGTTACCGGCGCGGCCGGCTTCATTGGCAGCAACATCATCCAGGGCCTGAACGCCCGCGGGATCACGGACATCATTGCCGTCGACGATTTGACGCAGGGTGACAAGTTTCGCAACCTGGTGGACCTGTCCATAGTCGATTACGTGGACGCAGCAGATTTCTATACCGCTTTTGCCCAGGGGCATTTCGGGCAGGTCGAGGCGGTATTCCACGAAGGCGCATGCAGCGACACGATGGAGCACAACGGCAAGTTCATGATGGCCAACAACTACGCCGTCTCGCTGCAATTGTTCGAAGCCGCGCAGGCGCGCAAGACCCGCTTGCTCTACGCATCGTCAGCGGCCACCTATGGCGGTTCCAGCATCTTTACGGAGGACCCAGCGCATGAAGCACCGCTGAATGTCTACGGCTACTCCAAACTGCTGTTCGACCAGAAAATGCGCACTCTGCTGGGCCAGCAGTTTGAGCGCGCCAACAGCCAGGTGGCGGGCTTTCGCTATTTCAATGTCTACGGCCCACGCGAGCAGCACAAGGGCCGCATGGCCAGCGTGGCCTTCCACCAGTTCCACCAATTCCAAGCTGAGGGCTGCGTCAAGCTGTTCGCAGACTATGGCGGCTATGCCGCTGGCGAGCAAATGCGTGACTTTGTGTTTGTGGACGATGTGGTTGCGGTCAACCTCTGGTTTTTCGATAACCCGGCCCAAAGCGGCTTGTTCAACCTGGGTACGGGTCGCGCACAGCCCTTTAATGATGTGGCCCGCGCGGTGGTCAACAGCGCGCGCGCAGCGCGTGGCGAGCCCGCTTTAGATCTATCCGACATGGTATGCTAGGGGCTTGATTGCCTACATTCCCTTCCCCGACGCGCTGCGCGGCAAATACCAGTGCTTCACCCAGGCCGATCTGACTGCACTGCGCAGCAGCGGGTGCGAACACATGTTTTCGGATGTTGCCGCAGGGGTTGCCGCCTATGCCCAGCGTTTGGGTATCGCAAGTGACTAACGCCACCTTGCCCAAGCTCCAAGCCCTGCGGTGGTGGCCGAAGCAGGTATACGCCGCCCTCACGCTGGCGGCGCTGGCCGGACTTGCCGGGGCGGTCGAAGTCAACCAGGCTAATGAAGCCGAGCTCGACGGCGTGCGGGGTTTTGGTCCACCCACGACAGCGCGTATCTTGCAAGAGCGCGCCAAAGCGCCGTTTGCCAATTGGGCCGATCTGATGCGCCGTGTCAAAGGCATCAAAGACGCGCGGGCCCGCCAACTTTCCAGCGAGGGCATGACCGTGAACGGCCAGCCCTACCCCACCCCATGATGGCGGTGATGGCCATTTGCATAGGTGCTTGCGCGGGTGCCTTGGCGCGCTGGCAACTCGGCGTCTGGCTGAACCAGGCGCCCGTCACAGCGGGCGGCGATATCGCCATCGCCGGTCAGTTCATGCCCTGGGGAACCCTGGCAGCGAACCTGATCGGGGGCTATCTGGTCGGCATCTGCGTTGCGGTTTTTCAAGCGCTGCCGGATTTGGATCCGGTTTGGCGACTGGCGCTGGTGACCGGATTTCTGGGCGCATTGACGACCTTCTCCAGCTTCTCCGCCGAGGTGGTCATGATGCTCGGCCAACAGCGCTACGCTTTGGCCTTGGGCACGGCTGCCGTGCATCTGCTGGGCTCGTTGGCTTTAACAGTCGCGGGGATGCGAACGGTGGATCTGCTCTTGGGCCGTTAAAGGCCTCAAGCACAACACCGCCTACTGCAGCGGCCCTTTGAGGCTCTCTGGCAAGACGAAGGGCATCACTTGGACGCCCTCCTCCAGCAATTCGCGGGTCTGCTGGGGCGTGGCCAGACCACGGATCGCGCGGGCTTCTGATTCACCGTAATGGATTTTGCGGGCTTCTTCTGCGAACTGGCTTCCCACGTCTTGGGTCTGCTCGAGCATGGCTTTAGCCAAGCGCAGCAGCGCCTGCGTGGCCTCGGTCTGTGGGGAGGCCAAGGCTACATCGTTCACGGGCGCGGGCGATGCGGGTACGGGGGCGTCGGCTGATTCGACTTGCGGCGCCTGGGTGCGGCCCAGGTTCAAGCGGGGCGCACTGAGCATTTTTTCAAGCTGCGCATCACCGCACACGGGGCACTGGACCAACTTGCGCGCTAACTGGTCTACAAAATCCGCCTCGCTGCCAAACCAACCTTCAAAGCTGTGGCGTGCAGAACACTGCAAATCGAAGACTTTCATGCCGGCTGCCAGTTCAGCTTCCAGCGGCCACTCAATACATTTTGCAACCACAGCACACAGCACATGGTCTTGCCATCGGTGACCAAACCTTGCGCGCACCAGTCCAGTAACTCGTCGGGACTGGCGGTAAACACTTCCAGAAACTCGCCGGCGTCCAGGGCGGCTGGTCCGGCTTGTAAGCCGCGCGCAAACCAGATGTCGATGTGCTCCGTGGAATAGGCAATCGTGGGGTGCATCACGCCGGCATAGGCCCACTCGGTGGCTGTGTAACCGGTCTCCTCGCGCAGCTCGCGCTGCGCACACAAGAGCGAATCCTCACCCTGCTCCAGCTTTCCAGCGGGGAATTCGATCATCACGCGGTCCAGGGGATAGCGAAACTGCCGCTCCAGCACCACACGCAAGCCGCCCGAGGCGTCGTACACAAGCGGGACCACCACCACGGCGCCAGGATGGACGATGTATTCGCGTGTGGCGGTGCTGCTGTCGGGCAAGGCGATCTGATCGCGGCGGACATGCAGGAAATTGCCGTCGTAGACCGACTCTGAACTCAGCTGGCGCTCGCGCAGATCCACGGTTGGCGTCGGTATCAAAAGCTGAGCCCGGGACTGGGGCTCAGGTGCCCATCATCTGCAGAATCGATTCCGCGCACAGCGCCATCAGTCCGCCGGGCAGCACGCCCAAAATCAGCAACAGCAGCGCGTTGAGGCCAAGAACAAGTTTCACATCCCCGGGCGCGCGCACAGTTGCTATCGAGATGGGCGCGTCGAAATACATCACCTTGACCACGCGCAGGTAATAAAAAGCGCCCACCAAGGACATCAGCACGGCAAACACGGCCAGTCCGATGTGGACGCTGCCGCCTGCCAACACCAAGGCCTGCAAGACCGACAGCTTGGCGAAGAACCCCACCAAGGGAGGAATACCCGCCAAGGAGAACATGCACAAGGCCATCACCCCGGCGTAGAGAGGGCTGCGCTGGTTCAAGCCGGCGAAGTCGGCAATCTCTTCGCTCTCAAAGCCTTCTGCCGACAACAGCATGATGATGCCGAAGGTGGCCAAGGTCGTGAGCACATAGGTAATCACATAGAACATGGCCGAGCTGTAGGCATTGGCGGCCGCTACCGTGTTGCCATCGACCACGCCCGATAACAAGCCCAGAAGAATAAAGCCCACTTGCGAGATCGTGGAATAGGCCAACATGCGTTTGATATTGGTCTGCGCAATCGCGGCGAAATTACCGATGAACAGCGACGCGATGGACAGCACCATGAGCATTTGCTGCCAGTCCAAGGCCAAGGGCAACAAGCCCTCAACCAGCAAGCGGATCACGATCGCGAATGCGGCAAGCTTAGGCGCGCCGGCAATCATCAGCGCTATGCCCGTCGGTGCGCCTTGGTAGACATCCGGCACCCACATATGGAAAGGTACGGCACCGAGCTTGAAGGCCAGACCGGCCACAATGAAAACCAGACCGAACACCAGCACCTGGTGCTGAATGTGGCCGGCCACAATCGCCTGGTGAATCATCGTGATGTCCAGCGTACCGGTGGCACCATAGAGCATCGACATACCGTACAACAAAAAGCCGGATGCCATGGCACCTAAAACAAAATATTTCATAGCGGCTTCAGTCGCCTGCGCGTTGTCGCGCCGCAAAGCGACCAGCGCATAGCTGGCCAAGGTGAGCAGCTCCAACCCGAGGTAGATGACCAGCAAGTTGTTGCCCGAAATCATCACAAACATACCGAGCAAACCGAACAAACTCAGCGTAAACAACTCGCCACCACGCAGCATGTCGCGCGAGAACGCATAGGGCCGTGCGTACACCAGGCTCACCAGCACGGCCAAGCTGGCGAAACACTTCAGCCAGGCGCTCATGCTGTCGCTCACCACCATGTTGGAAAAGCCGTACAAAGTGAGTCCGGATGCACCAAAAAATGCCTCGATAGCGGCTATGGCCAACAGGGTGCCAAGGGACAAACCATAGGTCAGCGTGCGCAGCGGGGACTTCACACCCAGATCCACCAGGGCGATCACGCAGGCCATCAGCAGCAGCAAAGCCTCCGGGAAAACCGCAATCCAACTGGCTTGGTCAATCATGCTGTATCTCTCAATTCAGTGGCACTGCGGCAATTTTCGAAACTGCCACATGCTGCAGCAGCGCGGCCACAGAAGCGTCCATCACGTCGGTGAAGGGCTTCGGGTAAATGCCCATACCGAGTACCGCCACCGCCAATATCGCCATCACCAGGAATTCGCGCGCGCCGATGTCCTCCAGCGCAGCCACCTTGTCGTTTGCCACAGGCCCCAGGTACACCCGCTTGAACATCCACAAGGTGTACGCCGCACCGAAAATCAAGGCACTGGCGGCAGCGAATCCGACCCAGAAGTTGGCTTTGACCGCAGCCAGAATGACCATCCACTCACCCACAAATCCTGCGGTCGCAGGCAGGCCGCAGTTAGCCATAGCAAACAAGAGCGCGAAAGCAGAAAATTTCGGCATGGTGTTGATCACACCGCCATAGGCGCCTATCTCGCGGGAGTGCACCCGGTCGTACAACACACCGATGCACAAGAACATGGCCGCTGAGACAAAACCATGCGCGATCATCTGCACCAGGCCGCCCGAAACACCCAAATCACTGAAGACGAAAAACCCCAGCGTGACAAAACCCATGTGCGCCACCGATGAGTAGGCAACCAGCTTTTTCATGTCCTGCTGGACCATGGCGACCAGCCCCACATAGACCACCGCAATCAACGACAAGGTGATCATGAGCCCGGCCCACTCGTGCGCCGCGTCGGGCGCAATCGGCAGGGAAAAACGCAAAAATCCGTAAGCCCCCAGCTTCAGCATGATGGCGGCCAGGACCGCAGATCCGCCGGTAGGCGCTTCCACGTGCACGTCAGGCAGCCAGGTGTGCACAGGCCACATCGGCACCTTGACCGCAAAGGCTGCCAAAAATGCAAAGAACAAAAAGCTTTGCTCAGACCTGGACAGCGGCAAGGCATGCCAAGTCGCAAGATCAAAACTCCCAGAAGTCTGGATATACAGGTAAATCAACGCGACCAAGGTCAGCAGCGAGCCCAGCAAGGTGTACAGAAAAAACTTGAAGGCTGCGTAGATTTTGTTCGGCCCGCCCCAGATTCCGATGATCAGGTACATGGGGATCAGGGTGGCCTCGAAGAACACATAGAACAGCATGCCATCGAGCGCACAAAACACCCCGATCATCAAGCCCGACAGAATCAAAAATGCCGCCATGTACTGCTGCACTTTGACCGTGATCGACTCCCAACTGGCGATCACCACCACCAGGTTGATGAAAGCGGTCAGCACCACGAACCACAGCGAAATACCGTCCACTCCGAGGTGGTAGTTGACGTTGAAGCGCTCAATCCAAGGCAGGTTTTCGACGAACTGCATCGCCGCGCTGGCATTGTCAAACTGGGCGTAAAGGGGCAAGGTAATCAGAAAGCTCACCAGCGCGCCGACCAGCGCAATCCAGCGCGTGACCTGCGCTTGATCATCCCGCCCGAAGGCCAGCAGGACCAGCCCGAAGGCTATCGGGGTCCATATGGCAAGGCTCAAAAGTCCCATGGGCAGATTCCTTAATTTCCGAAAAACGGAAGCCACGCCATCGAGGCCCGCAGCAGCAGCGCCAGCGGCCCGTGCCAAAGTGATACCGTGAGCAGCGCAAAAAGACCCAAGGCCATGACCAGCGCGTAGTGGTAGAGATAACCCGACTGGCCGCGCCGCACCCAAGCGGCCAGCATGGCTACGGTTTTCCAGGAACCGTTGACGAACAGTCCATCGATCAGGCGGCGGTCACCACCCTGCCAAAAAGCAGTACCCAGCAAACGGGCGCCACGCGCCAGCACGTTCTCATTGAACCAGTCGAAGTAGTACTTGTTCTCCAACACCACCACCACAGGCCGCAAAGCCGCTCCAATGGCACGCGGAAGCGCCGGGTTGACGAGGTACATGTACCAGGCCGTGGCAACACCCGCAACGGCCAATACAAAAGGCAAGGTGGTCAGCGCATGTATTGCCATCGCCATGGGCCCGTGGAAAGCCTCTGTCAGACCGCGCATCGCGTGGTGGATATCCGCGTTGACGAAGATCGCGTCGGACAAGAAATCGCCGAACAGCAAGGGCTCGATCGTCAGGTACCCAATGAGCACGGAGGGAATGGCCAGCAGGATCAGCGGCAGGGTGACCACCCAGGGCGACTCGTGGGGAGCGTGTGAGCCGTGATGTCCATGGCCGTCGTGTTCAGCGTGGTGGCTGTCCGGGTTCTGGTCATAACGCTCTTTACCGTGGAATACCAGGAAGTACATGCGGAAGGAATAAAAAGCCGTGACAAACACGCCAGCCAGCACCGCGAAATGCGCAAAGCCGGCACCAGGCAGGTTGCTGAAGTGCACCGCTTCAATGATGCTGTCTTTGGAGTAAAAACCGGCGAACAGCGGCGTGCCGATCAAGGCCAGCGAACCGAGCAGCGAAGTGATCCAGGTGATCGGCATGTACTTGCGCACGCCACCCATCCAGCGGATGTCCTGGTTGTGGTGCATGCCCATGATGACCGAGCCGGCACCCAGGAACAGCAAGGCCTTGAAGAAAGCGTGGGTCATCAGGTGAAACAGCGCGACCGAGTAGGCTGATGCGCCCAAGGCCACCGTCATGTAGCCCAGTTGGGACAAGGTGGAATACGCCACCACCCGCTTAATGTCATTTTGGATGATGCCCAGAAAGCCCATGAACAAGGCAGTAATGGCCCCGACCACCAGCACCAGGTTCAAAGCGGTATCCGACAACTCGAACAAGGGCGACATCCGCGACACCATGAAAATACCGGCCGTCACCATGGTGGCGGCGTGGATCAATGCGGAAATCGGGGTCGGGCCTTCCATGGAATCCGGCAACCAGACGTGGAGCGGGAACTGGGCCGATTTACCCATCGCGCCAATGAACAGGCAAATACAAATCACCGTCAGCAAGGACCACGAAGTACCCGGTAGCGTCAGCGGGACCAGGGCCTGGGTTTGGGCAAACACTTCCGTGTAGTTCAGGCTGCCGGTGAATGCGGCGATGAGTCCAATACCCAGAGATGAAGCCGAAGTCACCGACCCGGTTGACCAAAAAGGCCTTCATGTTGGCGAAGATGGCGGTGGGCTTGTTGAACCAAAACCCGATCAACAGATACGACACCAGCCCGACCGCCTCCCACCCGAAGAACAACTGCAAGAGGTTGTTGCTCATCACCAGCATCAGCATGGAAAAAGTGAACAGGGAGATGTAGGAGAAGAAGCGGTTGTAGCCCTCATCCTCGTGCATGTAACCGATGGTGTAGATGTGCACCATCAGCGAGACAAAGGTGACCACGCACATCATCATGGCGGTCAAGCCATCCACCAGAAAACCAATCTCCATCTGGAGCGTGCCCACGGTCATCCACTGGTAGATCGTCTGGTTAAAACGTGCGCCCTCGGTGGCCACGCTGTGCAATGTCATGGCCGACAAGATGAAAGAAACCAAAACGCCCAAAATGGCCAGGCTGTGGGTGGTACGGCGTCCAATCCAGTTGCCGCCCAAGCGGGTGCCCAGCACGCCGGCCAGCAAAGCGCCGGCCAGCGGGGCCAGCGGGACGGCCAGCAATACCGTGGAGGACAAGGTTTGGCTCATCTGCTTAGCCCTTGAGGGTATTGAGTTCGTCCACGTTGATGCTGGATTTGTTACGGAACAGAAGCACCAAAATCGCCAGACCTATCGCCGCTTCCGCAGCGGCCACCGTGAGGATGAAGAACACGAAAATCTGTCCGTTCATGTCGTTGAGGTAGTGGGAGAACGCCACGAAATTGGTGTTCACTGCCAGCAGCATCAGCTCAATGGCCATCAACAACACAATGAGATTGCGCCGGTTCATGAAGATGCCGACGATGGACAGCGCGAACAGCACCGCGCCCAAAGAAAGAAAGTGACCCAATGTGACCGTCATGGCTTGGCCCCTGGTGCGGGCGCGGCGGCGTCACCGGGCTCAGAAGACGGAACCACTGGCGCGGCGTCGACCCCGCTGGAATCCATCTTGAGCACGGTCATCCGGTCTGCGGCACGCACGCGAACCTGTTCGCCGGGGCTCACATACTTGCTGTCTTTGCGCGCACGCAGCGTCAACGCAATGGCGGCAATCATGGCCACCAACAGAATGGCCGCGGCAATCTCAACCGGGTACAGGTATTCAGAGTAGAGCAACTGGCCCAGCTGCATCGTGTTGGGAACATCCGATGCCGCTTGCGGCGCTGGCGCAGCCACCCGAAAGCCGCCCATCAAGACCGCAGACATCTCCAGCGCCATCACCACCCCCAGCAGCGCAATCAAGGGGAAATGCACCCAGAACCCATCGCGCAAGGCCTCGACGTTGATATCCATCATCATCACCACGAAGAGGAAGAGCACCATCACAGCGCCCACGTACACCAGAACCAAGGTGATCGATAAAAATTCAGCGCCCAGCAACATCCACACCATCGATGCCTGGAAAAATGTCAGCACCAGGTACAGCGCCGCATGGACTGGATTACGCGATGTGATCACGCGGAATGCCGCAAACAGCAGCACCGCTGAAAACAGATAAAACAGTCCGGTGGTGGTAGTCATAGCAGACAACTTTCGGGCGGTGTACTAGCGGTATTTGGCATCGGCTTGTTTGGCTTGGGCAATCTCGGACTCGTAGCGATCGCCCACGGCCAGCAGCATGTCTTTGGTGAAATACAAATCACCGCGTTTTTCGCCGTGGTATTCCAGGATGTGGGTCTCAACAATCGAGTCGACCGGGCAACTTTCTTCGCAAAAGCCACAAAAAATGCACTTGGTCAGATCAATGTCGTAGCGGGTGGTGCGGCGCGATCCGTCGTCACGCACCTCGGACTCAATGGTGATGGCCATGGCCGGGCACACTGCCTCGCACAACTTGCAGGCAATGCAACGCTCTTCTCCGTTTTCATAACGGCGCAGCGCATGCAGGCCCCGAAAGCGCGGGGAGATCGGCGTTTTTTCTTCTGGAAACTGCACCGTGACTTTGCGACGGAACAGGTAGCGTCCGGTCAGCGCCATGCCCTTGAACAACTCGATCAGCAGGAAGCTGTAGAGAAAGTCCTTCAGCGAAAACGGTGCCGGTTTGTGGGTGACGAAATGGTTTGCCATGGGGTTCGCCTTCACTTCCAAATGGACCACGAAGTCTGCATCCACAGACCCACCACGACCAGCCACACCAGGGTGACGGGGATGAAGACCTTCCATCCCAAACGCATGATCTGGTCATAGCGAAAACGCGGGAAGGTGGCGCGCACCCAGATGAACAGACTGACCACGGCAAAGGTTTTGATGCCCAGCCAAATCCATCCGGGGATCCAGTCCAGCGCGGCCACCGGCGCAATCCAACCGCCCAAAAACATGACTGCGGCCAGAATGGACACCAGCCACATATTGGCGTATTCGGCCAGGTAAAACATCGCATAGGACATGCCGGAGTACTCGACCATATGCCCGGCCACGATCTCTGCTTCACCCTCGACCACGTCAAATGGGTGGCGGTTGGTCTCTGCCATACCCGATATGACATAGACCACAAAAATCGGCAACAGTGGCAACCAATTCCAGGACATAAAGTTCAGTCCCTGGCTGGCAAACATGCCCTCGCCTTGCGCCACCACAATCGCCGTCATATTCATGCTGCCGGTCACCATCAGCACCACAACCAGGCAGAAACCCATGGCAATTTCATAACTCACCATTTGGGCGGAGGCCCGCAGCGCGCCCAGGAACGAGTACTTGGAATTCGATGCCCAACCCGCAATCACCACGCCATACACCTCCATGGAGGTAATCGCCATCACGAATAGCAGTCCCGCATTGACGTTGGCCAGCGCCACATCCGGACCAAAAGGTACGACCGCCCAAGCCGCCATCGCGGGCATGATGGTCATCACAGGCCCGATGAAAAACAAACCCTTGCTGGCTTGGGTGGGGACCAAAATCTCTTTGGTCAAGAGCTTGAGCGCATCGGCAATCGGCTGCAGCAAACCCCAGGGGCCGACGCGGTTGGGCCCGATACGGACCTGCATCCAGCCCAAAAATTTCCGCTCCCACAAGGTCAGATAGGCCACAGCGCCCAAGAGCGGCAACAACACCAGCAAAATTTTCAGCAAAGTCCACAGCACCGGCCAGGCCAGCGCCGTCCACACGTAGGACGCAGAAAGCCCTAAGCCGGCGGCGTAGAGCATGTCACCCATGGCGGGCCCCTCCAGCGACTTGGGCATCCGCCGTCATTTGCAAGGAACTGGCCCGCCGCACCAAAGCGTCTAAGCCGTAAATCGGGGCTACGCATGGGATGACTGCGCTGGCGCTGAAATCAGGATGCGCGGGCGCTGCGTTATTCAATCGTGAGGCGTCGACCATGGCGGGAATGCCGTCGGCGGAAAAAATGCTTTTCAAGACATCTTGCGCTGAGTCGAATTCGAAACCAGCCAAACCGAGCATATTGCCCAGCACGCGCCAGACCTTCCACGCTGGACGCGCATCGCCCAAGGGACGCACAACCGCGTGGAAACTTTGGATGCGGCCTTCGGCGTTCACAAATGTGCCAGGGGTCTCGGTGAACGGCGCAATGGGCAGCAGCACGTCGGCGCAGTCCAGGTTGGCCTTGAACGGGCTGAGCGACACCACCATCTGGGCCTTGGCAATCTGGGCGACCGCATTCGCACCGCCCGCACTGTCCTGCCCCGGCTCGACCTGCATCAGGAAGACCGCCTTCAAGCCGCCGGCCAACATGGCAGCGGCATCCATGCCGTCAGTCTGCGGCACGGCACCCACCAACTGGGCACCCACGGTGTTCGCGGCCTCGCCCAAATAGCCCACCGTGGCAGCCGGTTTGCTCGGCAATCCAATTGGCCACCGCCAGCAGCGCAGCGGCGCGGGGGTGGTGGGCAGCAGCATTACCCAGGAGAACGGCTTTGGCGTGTCCGCCACGCAGAGACAGCGCAATCGCCTTGGCTTGCATGTCGGGTGCGCCATCGAAAGGACATGCAACACCCAATTCGTTGGCAAGGGCGAATGCCACATTGCTCAGGTGGGCCAGCCAATCGGCCGGCGACGCCACGTAGGCATTTGCCACCGGCATGGCCCATTGGGGCGGCGCATCGACGATGGTGTTGAGTTGGCAGCCGTTGCGCACCGACTGGCGGATGCGCTGGGCGAACAGGGGGTGGTCCTTGCGCAAATTGGAGCCCACGACCAAGGCGCGGTCCAAGCGGCTCAAATCGGCGATCGGCATGCCCAGATAACGGATACCAGGCGCGGTCGTGAATTCGGCGTGGCGCAGGCGGTGGTCGATGTTGTCGCTGCCCAGCGCACGCATCAGCTTCGTTGCCAGGTGCAATTCTTCGAGGGTGCTGTGCGGACTCAGCAGTGCGCCGACTGAGCGCGCGCCGTTATCGGCAATGATGCTCTTGAGGCCTGTGGCCACATATTCCAGACGCGGTTTGCCAGTCCACCGTGTTCCACACACCACCCTGCTTGATCATGGGCGCAGTGAGGCGATCCGGGCCGTTCAGTGCCTCGTAGGAGAAGCGGTCGCGGTCGGCAATCCAGCACTCGTTGACCGCTTCGTTTTCCAGCGGTACCACGCGCATGACCTGGTTGTTCTTGACCTGCACCACCAAATTGGCACCGGTGGAGTCGTGCGGGCTGATGGACTTGCGGCGCGACAACTCCCAGGTGCGGGCGCTGTAGCGGAAAGGCTTGCTGGTCAAGGCACCGACCGGGCAGATGTCAATCATGTTGCCCGACAGCTCCGAATCCACCGTATCACCGACAAAGGTTTCAATCTCGGAATGCTCGCCGCGGTGCGACATACCCAGCTCCATGACGCCGGCAACTTCTTGGCCAAAGCGCACGCAGCGGGTGCAATGGATACAGCGGCTCATTTCGCGCATGCTGATCAGCGGGCCCACGTCTTTGACAGCCACCACACGTTTTTCTTCCTGGTAGCGCGAGGACGAATCACCGTAGCCGACCGCCAAGTCTTGCAACTGGCATTCGCCACCCTGGTCGCAGATGGGGCAATCGAGGGGGTGGTTGATGAGCAAAAACTCCATCACCGATTGCTGCGCCTTCACCGCTTTGTCGCTCTTGGTGCGAACCACCATGCCCTGGGTCACCGGGGTGGCGCAGGCGGGCATGGGCTTGGGGGCTTTTTCGATATCGACCAGGCACATGCGGCAATTGGCCGCAATACTGAGCTTCTTGTGGTAACAAAAATGCGGGATGTACGTGCCCGCTTTTTCGGCGGCGTGCATCACCATGCTGCCTTCGAGCACTTCCACTTTTTTGCCGTCGAGTTCGATTTCAACCATGGTATTGCGCCTCAGACATAGGCACCGACCACGCAGGTCTTGTGCGCAATGTGGTGTTCAAATTCATGGCGGAAGTGCTTGAGCATGCCGCGCACCGGCATAGCGGCGGCGTCGCCCAGCGCGCAAATGGTGCGGCCCATGATGTTGCCCGCAACGCTGTCCAGCAGCTCCAAATCGCTGGCGCGGCCGTGGCCGTTTTCAATGCGGTCGACCATGCGCCACAACCAACCCGTGCCTTCGCGGCATGGGGTGCACTGCCCGCAGGACTCATGCGAATAGAAGTAGGACAGGCGCTGCAAAGACTTGACCATGCAGCGGGTATCGTCCATCACGATCACCGCGCCTGAGCCCAGCATGGAGCCCGCTTTGGCGATGGCGTCGTAGTCCATGGTGATGTCCATCATCATGGCCGCGGGTAGAACCGGTGCCGACGAACCGCCGGGGATCACCGCCTTGAGCGTGCGTCCGGGGCGCATGCCGCCTGCCAACTCGAGCAGCACCGGAAATGGCGTGCCCATCGGCACCTCGAAATTGCCAGGGTGCTGCACATCACCGCTGACCGAGAAAATCTTGGTGCCGCCGTTGTTGGGCTTGCCGCAGGCCAGATAGGCCGCGCCGCCGTTGCGGATGATCCATGGCACCGCTGCAAAGGTTTCGGTGTTGTTGATCGTGGTCGGCTTGCCGTACAAGCCGATAGCTGGCCGGGAAATGGCGGCTTGAAGCGCGGCTGGCCCTTCTTGCCCTCGAGCGACTCCAATAGCGCTGTCTCTTCGCCGCAGATGTAGGCACCAAAACCGTGGGTGGCGTGCAGCTGGAAACTGAAAGCGCTGCCCATGATTTTGTTGCCCAGGTAGCCGGCTGCACGGGCTTCTTCAAGCGCCGCTTCAAAGCGCTCATAGGTCGTGAAAATTTCGCCGTGGATGTAGTTGTAGCCCACGCTGATGCCCATGGCATAGGCGGCAATCGCCATGCCTTCGATCACTGCATGCGGGTTGAACTGCATGATGTCGCGGTCTTTGCAGGTACCGGGCTCGCCCTCATCGGAATTGCAGACCAGGTACTTTTGACCGGGGAACTGGCGCGGCATGAAACTCCACTTCAAGCCGGTCGGGAAACCCGCGCCGCCGCGTCCGCGCAAGCCCGACTCTTTGACCGTGGCAATCACCTGGTCTTGCGTCAAGCCTTCGCCACCGTCACGCCGCCAATATTTTGCGCAAGGCCTGGTATCCACCGCGCGCTTCATAGGCCGCAAGACCCCAATTGCTTCCATCCAGATCGGCCAGAATCTGCGGCTGAATATGGCGACCGTGGAATGAACTCTCAGCGCCCGTGGCAGCAAAGCCGGCCAGCAGTTGTTCGATACTCACGCCGCACCTCCTTCTGCGCGCAAGCCGTCGACCAAAGCGTCCAAGCGCTCGTGGCTCATGAAGCTGCACATGGTGCGGTCGTTGACCAGCAAGACCGGCGCATCCGCACATGCACCCTGGCACTCGCTTTGTTGCAGGGTGATCAAGCCGTCGGGCGTTGTCTCGCCCAGACGGATACCCAGCTTGGCCTCCAGATGCTGCAAGGCCTGCGCACCGCCACGCAACTGGCAGGGCAAATTGGTACACACATTGAGCTTGTAAGTACCCAGTGGTTTCTGGTTGTACATGTTGTAGAAGGTGGTGATCTCGTGGACCGCTATCGGGGCCATCCCCAGATGTTCTGCCACAGCGCGTTCGCTGTCAGAGCTGACCCAGCCCTGCTCCTGCTGAACAATAGCCAGACAGGCCATCACGGCGGACTGCGCCTGGTCGGGCGGGTACTTGGCAACTTCGCGGTCAAAGCGCGCTTTGGTGGCGTCCGAGATCATCGATCAATCTCTCCAAAAACAATGTCCATGGTGCCAATGATGGAAACCGCATCGGCAATCATGTGCCCCCGCGCCATTTCGTTCAGACCCGCCAGGTGCACAAATCCCGGAGCGCCGGATCTTCAAGCGGTACGGCTTGTTGGCACCGTCGCTGATCAGGTAAATACCGAACTCGCCTTTGGGGTGCTCCACCGACGCATAAGCCTCGCCAGCGGGGACATGAAAACCTTCGGTGAACAGCTTGAAGTGGTGGATCAGCTCTTCCATATTGCTCTTCATGGCCTCACGCGACGGTGCCGCAACCTTGTGGTTGTCGGTAATCACCGGGCCGGGATTGGCTTTGAGCCACTGCACGCACTGGGCGATGATCCGGTTGGACTGCTTCATCTCTTCCATGCGGACCAAGTAGCGGTCATACACGTCCCCGGTATGGCCTACCGGGATATCGAAGTCGAGCTGGTCGTAGACCTCGTAGGGCTGCTTCTTGCGCAGATCCCAGGCGATACCTGAACCACGCAGCATGGGGCCCGTGAAGCCCATATTCAAAGCACGCTCGGGTGTAACGATGCCGATGTTCACGGTGCGTTGCTTCCAGATCCGGTTGTCGGTCAGCAGCGTGTGGTACTCGTCCAAGCAGGCGGGGAAGCGCTGGGTGAAATTTTCAATGAAGTCCAGCATGGACCCTTGCCGGTTGGCATTGAGGTCGGTCACGCCTTGGGCATTGCGCACCTTGCTGGCTTTGAACTGGGGCATGCTGTCGGGCAGATCACGGTATACGCCGCCGGGACGGAAATAGGCGGCATGCATGCGCGCGCCACTCACCGCCTCGTACATGTCAAACAGGTCTTCGCGCTCGCGGAAGGTATAGATCAAAATCGTCGAGCTACCGCAATCGTTGCCATGCGAGCCCAGCCACATCAAATGGTTGAGTAAGCGGGTGATTTCGGCAAACATCACGCGGATGTACTGGGCGCGTACGGGTACCTCCAAGCCCAGCAATTTTTCAATCGCCAAGCAGTAGGCGTGCTCATTGCACATCATGGACACATAGTCCAGACGGTCCATATAGGGCAAGGACTGGATGAAGGTTTTGCTCTCCGCCAGTTTTTCGGTGGCGCGGTGCAACAAACCAATATGCGGATCGGCGCGCTGCACCACTTCGCCATCGAGCTCCAGAACCAAGCGCAAGACACCGTGCGCAGCAGGATGCTGGGGCCCGAAATTCAGGGTGTAGTTTTTGATATCAGCCATGTCGGCGCACGCTCAATGCAGGCCTCCGTAGTTGTCTTCGCGAATGATGCGCGGCGTGATTTCACGCGGCTCAATCGAGACGGGCTGGTAGACCACCCGGCGCTGCTCGGCGTCATAGCGCATTTCCACGTGGCCAGATACTGGAAAGTCTTTGCGAAAGGGATGGCCGATAAAGCCATAGTCGGTCAACAAGCGACGCAAGTCGTCGTGCCCCTCAAAAATCACGCCGAACAAATCGAAGGCCTCGCGCTCAAACCAGTTTGCTGAATTCCACACCGTGGTGAGCGACTCGACCATCGGCATATCGTCATCCGGCGCGAAAACCTTCAGGCGTACCCGCTGGTTCAGGCTGACCGACAACAAGTGGCTTACCACGCAAAAACGCCGGCCTTCATATGCGCCGTCGCCATAGGTGGAATAGTCCACCGCACACAAATCCAGCAGCTGCTCAAAACGGCAACCTGCAGCATCGCGCAACAGTTCTGCCGCCTGCAAGTAATGCGCTGCATCAACGACCACGGTGACTTCACCCAAGGCCAGGGCAATATGCTTCACACGCGCACCCAATGCAGCTTCTACCGCGTGCAGCGTCGCCTGGGGATGAACAGAATTGTCAGACATGGAGCGGCGCCGGTTCAGGCGCGGGCAATGGTTTCGGTGCGCCGGATTTTTTGCTGGAGCTGCAAAATTCCGTAGACCAATGCCTCAGCAGTGGGCGGGCAACCGGGCACATAGACATCGACAGGAACAATCCGGTCGCAGCCCCGCACAACGGAATAACTGTAGTGGTAGTAGCCGCCGCCATTGGCGCAGGAGCCCATGCTGATCACCCAGCGCGGCTCGGACATCTGGTCGTACACCTTACGCAATGCGGGAGCCATTTTGTTGCACAAGGTGCCCGCCACAATCATCACGTCCGACTGCCGGGGGCTGGCGCGGAAGACCTCCGAGCCAAAACGGCTGAGGTCATAGCGCGAAGCCGCAGCATGCATCATTTCGACCGCGCAGCAGGCCAGACCAAAGGTCATAGGCCAGATCGAACCTGACTTGGCCCAGTTCACCACAGAGTCATAACTCGTCGTGGCAAAACCTTCTTTGAAAACGCCTTCAATCATGGTGCATCACTCCCAATCGAGAGCGCCTTTTTTCCACTCGTAGATAAAGCCCACAACCAGAATAGCCAGAAAAATCATCATGGTCCAAAAACCAACGGGGCCGATTTCGCGCAGCGACACGGCCCATGGAAAAAGAAAAGCAATTTCCAGATCGAACAAAATGAAAAGAATAGCGACGAGGTAGTAGCGTACGTCGAACTTCATGCGGGCGTCTTCAAACGCCTCAAAGCCACATTCGTAGGGGGAGTTCTTCGCAGGGTCCGGGCGATTCGGCCCGAGAAAGTAGCCCAGAACCTGGGGCACGATGCCGATGCCTATACCTACCAAGATGAAGATGAGTACCGGGAGGTAGTTTTCTAAATTCATGTCCAGGTTCAGGTCAACGATAAATAGTAATGCGCTCTGGTGCCGTCGGCGAGACTCGAACTCGCACAGCTTTCGCCACTACCCCCTCAAGATAGCGTGTCTACCAATTTCACCACGACGGCGGTTTTGCTACTGCGGATGGCATGAGGGGCCTTGCGACTATTTGCTCTCCGGCAACCCGGCGAGTTTACCCCTATTTGCATGTCCATGAGGGTTGACAACCCTGGACAGAATCGTCTTACTTGACCGGAATAGCGGCAGCACCCGAAGCCGGCACAGCAGGCGCAGATGGAGCGCTCGCAGCGGGTGCAGGAGTCGCCTGCGTTGCGGCTTGGCGCTCCAACACGCTGGTTCCGTCCGTGGTACTCCGCAAGTTGCCGAAATACGCTAAAGCCAGGGTCGCGCAGAAAAACACAGTGGCCAATACGGCCGTGCTGCGCGACATGAAATTCGCACTGCCCGAAGCGCCAAAAAGACTGCCGGAACCGCCGCTGCCAAAAGCAGCGCCCATATCGGCGCCCTTGCCGTGCTGCATGAGGATCAAGCCGATCATCACCACAGCCGACAACATCTGCACCGCCAGTAACGTAGTAATCAAATAATTCACATCAAACCCCTGATAAACCTGAAAGGCCCGGCGCTATCCGGCGCAGGCCACAATAGCCAAAAAATCAGCCGCTTTCAGCGACGCTCCACCGACCAAGCCGCCATCGATATCGGCCTGGGCCAGCAGTTCAGCAGCATTCGCTGCATTCATGCTTCCGCCATACAAAATCGGAACGCGCGCCGCCGCCGTAGTGGCCGCCAGCAACTGCGCCCGCAACACCGCATGCACCGATTGCGCCTGTTCGGGCGTCGCGGTCAGACCGGTGCCAATCGCCCACACCGGCTCGTATGCCAACACAATTTCACTCAAGCAATGCCCATTGCGCTGCACCACGGCAGACAATTGCCGACGCACCACGGACTCGGTTTCACCGGCCTCGCGCTGCGCCAGGGTTTCGCCGACGCACACCACCGGCGTGATGCCGCTGGCCAACGCAGCCTGCGCTTTGCGCGCCACCAGTTCATCGCTCTCCGCGTGGTACTGGCGGCGCTCAGAATGCCCCACCAGCACATAGCGCACACCGAATTCGCGCAGCATCGCGCCCGACACTTCACCTGTGAATGCGCCGCCCGCTTGGGCAGACACATCCTGAGCCCCAATCGCTATCGCACTGCCGCTGAGCAGCGACTGCAATTGCGCCAGGTAGGGCGCTGGCGCGCAGACTGCGATCTCGCAATCGGCATGCCCCAGGCCTTGCTTCAGTAAATCCAAAAGCGCAGCATTCGCCGCCAAGGAGCCGTTCATTTTCCAGTTACCGAAGATGCGCTTTTTCACACCGTCTCCCACTGCAAAACCACTTTGCCAATGTGGTGGCCTGCTTCCATCAACGCATGGGCAGCGGCGGCCTCTGCCGCCGGCAAGACCGCATGGATCACGGTACGGACCTTGTCGCTCTCCAGCAGCGGCCACACGTTGGCGTGCAGTTCGGTGGCGATCGCACCCTTGAAAGCCACAGACCGAATCCGCAAAGTGGAACCGGTGATGGTGAGGCGTTTGCGCAGCACCAAACCGGCGTTCACTTCGCTGTTGATTCCGCCTTGAACCGCGATGATCACGATCCGGCCGTCTTCGGCCAGGCAGCGCACTTCGCGGGCCAGATAGTCGCCGGCCACCATGTCGAGAATCACGTCGACCCCGCGCTTGGAAGTGATGCGGGCAATCTCTTCCACAAAGTCCTGGGTCCGGTAATTGATGACGTGGTCCGCGCCCAACTCGGTGCAGGCCGCACATTTGTCATCGCTGCCTGCGGTGGCAATCACCGTGGCACCGAAAGCCTTGGCCAACTGAATCGCCGTCACGCCAATACCGCTGGTGCCACCCTGGATCAACAGGGTTTCACCGGCTTTGAGCTGACCGCGGTCAAACACATTGCTCCACACCGTGAAGAAGGTTTCCGGCAGCGAAGCCGCCTGCACCGCCGTCATGCCGCGCGGTACCGGCAGGCACTGCGGAACCGGCGCCACGCAGTACTGCGCGTAACCGCCTCCCGCGACCAATGCACACACCATGTCACCGACCTGCAAACCGGCCGCCGCCATAGCAGGCGCATCGCCCGAGATGATTTCGTCCGGCAATCTCCAGGCCTGGAATGTCGGAAACGCCAGGCGGCGGTGGATAGCCACCGGCGCGCTGCAACAAGTCCGGCCGGTTGACGCCGCTGGCGTGCACCCGCACCAAGACCTCGCCCGCAGCAGCAACCGGCATCGGGCGCTGCGTCAGGCGCAGGACCTCAGGGCCGCCAAAGCTGGCGATTTCAATGGCTTGCATACTGGCAGACATCAGTCAGCGCGGATAGTCAGGCTGGAATCAACCCTGCTCGTGGTCGTGCGTGGGACGGTCCAGCAAAACCTTCATGGACAGCTTGATACGGCCCTTTTCGTCGGTTTCCATGACCTTGACTTTGACGACCTGGCCTTCGGTCAGGTAGTCGCTGACTTTCTCAACACGCTCATGCGCGATCTGGCTGATGTGCAGCAAACCGTCCTTGCCGGGCAGCAAATTGACCAACGCGCCGAAGTCCAGAATCTTGGTAATAGGGCCTTCGTAAATCTTGCCGATTTCGACCTCTGCGGTGATCTCCTGGATGCGGCGCTTGGCTTCTTCAGCTTTAGCTGGATCGCTCGATGCGATGGTGATCGTGCCGTCTTCCTCGATGTTGATTTGCGTACCGGTTTCTTCGGTCAGCGCGCGGATCACTGCGCCGCCTTTGCCGATCACGTCGCGGATTTTGTCGGGGTTGATCTTCATGGTGAACAGGCGCGGCGCGAAGTTGGAGACTTCGGTCTTGGCCTCGGCCATGGCTTCCTGCATCTTGCCCAGAATGTGCATGCGTGCTTCTTTGGCCTGGGCCAGCGCGACTTGCATGATTTCTTTGGTGATGCCCTGGATTTTGATGTCCATTTGCAGCGCGGTAATACCGTCGGTGGTACCGGCGACTTTGAAGTCCATATCCCCGAGGTGGTCTTCATCACCGAGGATGTCGGTCAGCACCGCAAAGCGGTTGTCTTCCTTGATCAAGCCCATGGCGATACCAGCCACATGCGCCTTCATCGGCACGCCAGCGTCCATCAAAGACAAGCAGCCGCCGCAGACCGACGCCATGGACGAAGAACCATTGGACTCGGTCACTTCGGACACCACGCGCATGGTGTACGGGAAGTCTTCTTTGCTCGGCAGGCAGGCAACCAAAGCACGCTTAGCCAAACGGCCATGGCCGATTTCGCGGCGCTTAGGCGTTCCGACGCGGCCGGTTTCACCGGTGGCAAACGGAGGCATGTTGTAGTGCAGCATGAAGCGGTCTTCATAGTCACCGCTCAAAGCGTCGATGCGCTGCGCGTCACGCTCGGTACCCAAGGTGGTCACGACCAGCGCCTGGGTTTCGCCACGCGTGAACAGGGCAGAGCCGTGGGTGCGGGGCAGCACGCTGTTGCGGATTTCGATAGGACGCACAGTGCGGGTATCGCGTCCGTCGATACGGGGCTCGCCCGCCAGAATTTGGCTGCGCACCAGCTTGGCTTCGATGTCGAACAGCATGCCTTCAACGGCCACGCCGTCAAACGCCACGCCATCGGCTTTCAAGCCATCCATCACGGCAGCGTAGGCTGTACGGCAGGCCTTGGTACGCAACTGCTTGTCGCGAATTTGGTAGGCCGCGGTCAGTGCCGACAGCGCCAGACCGCTGACTTTGGCGATCAGCTCTTCGTTCTTGGCGGCTGGCTTCCAATCCCACACGGGTTTGCCGGCATCACGCACCAGCTCGTGGATCGCGTTGATCGCCACCGCGCCCTGGGTGTGGCCGAACACAATCGCGCCGAGCATGATTTCTTCGGACAGCTGCATGGCTTCGGATTCGACCATCAACACAGCCGCTTCGGTACCAGCGACCACGAGGTCCATGATCGAATCTTTGCGCGCGGTCTGGCCGGGGTTGAGCACATATTCGCCATTGACGTAACCCACGCGGGCCGCGCCGATCGGGCCGGCAAAGGGCACGCCGCTGACGCTCAGCGCCGCGCTGACCGCGATCATGGCTGCGATGTCGGCGTCCACTTCGGGGTTGAGCGACAGGGTGTGCACCACGACGTGCACTTCATTGAAAAAACCTTCAGGGAACAGCGGGCGGATCGGGCGGTCGATCAGGCGGCTGGTCAGTGTCTCGAATTCGCTGGGGCGGCCTTCGCGCTTGAAGAAGCTGCCGGGGATCTTGCCCGCAGCGTAGCTTTTCTCCAGGTAATCCACCGTCAGGGGGAAAAAGTCCTGGCCGGCTTTGCCTTCGGTGCGCGCCACCACGGTGGCCAACACCACGGTGCCGTCCATGTCGAGCATCACTGCGCCGGTGGACTGGCGGGCGATTTCGCCGGTTTCCATGGTGACCGTGTGCTGGCCCCACTGGAAGGTCTTGCTAACTTTATTGAACATCGTCATAGAAATATCTCCGTTTGTATGGGAGGTGCAGGCCACCTCACCCAAGCCCGGAATCCACATCACAGAACACGATGCCATTCCAAGGAAACCCGGCTATGGGGCCGGATGGATTGCCTTGGAATGACACAGCTTCGCTCCGTTTTTGCAGGCTCCGAAGTAAAAAACGCCTGAGCTAGTGACCTAACCCAGGCGTTTGATGAATCTTGCCGCCAATCTGCGAACCGCTTACTTGCGCAGACCCAGCGTGGCAATCAGCGCGGTATAGCGCTCGCCGTCTTTCTCTTTCAAATAGTCCAGCAGCTTGCGACGGCGGCTGACCATGCGCAACAGACCGCGCCGACCGTGGTGGTCCTTGGCGTGGGTCTTGAAATGGGGGGTCAGTTCGTTGATGCGGGCTGTGAGCAGCGCCACTTGAACTTCGGGGCTGCCGGTGTCGCCGGCGCTGCGAGCGTGCGTTTTTACGACCTCGGCTTTGATGCTGGAAGCAATCATGGTTTCATTTCCTGTATAGATTTTGTAACTTGCGCCAGCGGCTGGAACTGCTGCTGGCGTGATCCCCGCCATCAACGGCGAAGCCCGCGATTATAGGGGGCGAACCATTTTGCAGGTGCTGGCCTGCTCCGCCTGTGCGGCCGACAGGGTCTTGATGACCTTGAAGCCAAAACCCGAGCCTTCCACATCAAAGCGCACACCCGGCGCGCCCTGGCGCTCCATCTGCCCCACCACCAAGGCTTGTTGGAACTGATGGTCGGCAGCCCGCATAGCCCCGCTCTGCCCGCCCAGCGTAACGCGGGCACGCTCCAGCTCCAGCGCCACGGCCATCGGGTCCGGCGCACCTGCGGCCGTCGGGTTAGCCCTGGCCGCCGCCTCGACCGACTGGGCCAGCGCCTCCACCATGAGTTGCATACGCATGTGCACGTAATCGTCGTCCGCCCGGGGAAAACGCGTGCGGAAGGACTTGTAGAACGCCTCGGACGCAGCGCCCGGCACATTGGGCAGCCAGTCGGCCACCGCCAGCACTTTGCCCACGCCGGCCTCGCCCAAAGCCGCCGGCGCACCCAGCGCGTTGCCATAAAAGGTGTAGAACTTGCCCTCAAACCCGGCGTCCTTGGCGGCTTTGACCAGCAAGGTCAGGTCCGCGCTGAAGTTGCCCGTGATCACCGCCTGCGCGCCGCTGGATTTGATTTTCTGGGCGTAGGGCAAAAAGTCTTTGATCCGCAGCATGGGGTGCAACTCCTCACCCACCACCGTGATATCCGGCCGCTGCACCGCCAGTTGACGCCGCGCCTCGCGCAAAACCGCCTGCCCAAAGCTGTAGTCCTGACCGATCAAATAGACGCTTTTGACGATACGGTCTTCGCGCAGTACGTCCATCAAAGCCGCCATGCGCATATCCGAATGCGCGTCAAAGCGGAAATGCCAGAAGCTGCATTTGTCATTGGTCAGGGCCGGATCGACCGCCGAATAGTTCAGGAACACGACCCGCTTGGCTGGTTCGCGCTCGTTGTGTTTGTTAATCGCGTCCACCAGCGCGCTGGCCGTCGCCGATGAATTGCCTTGCAGAATAAAACGCGCGCCGCTATCGATGGCGGCGCGCAAGGACGACAGCGCCTCTTCGGTCTGCCCCTTACTGTCGTAGCGCTCCAGCACCATGGGGGCCGCCGCTGCGCTGGAGAGCTTGACGCCCCCACGCGCATTGACCCGCTCCACGGCCCACAAAATATTGCGGTACACCGCTTCGCCGCCGTTGGCATTCACCCCGCTCAGGCCCTCAATCAAAGCCAGCTTGATGGGCGGTGCCGTTTGCGCACAAGCCACCGCAGCCGCCAGCATCAGCCACATCGCTACCCACCACTTCACGAACATCTTCATCAACAAAACGAGATCCTCTTTTTCATACAGCACTGCTACCGGCCACCGTTGTCTGCAAAGGCCAGCGCGGTTTCACATCAAAAGCGTAGTCGCGGTGCGCCGCCTCCGTGCCGCTTTGCAGACGCATGGCGGCCGCCAGCGCAATCATCGCCCCGTTGTCCGTGCACAGCGCCAGCTCCGGGTAATGCACCCGCACACCGCGCCCCGCGCAGGCAGCGTTGAGCTGCGCGCGCAGGCGCTTGTTGGCACCCACACCCCCGGCCACCACCAGGCGCTTCATGCCCGTCTGCGCCAAGGCGGTCATCGACTTCTTCACCAGCACATCCGCAATCGCGGCCTGGGTCGAGGCCGCCAAATCCGCGCGCTGGCTTGCGGGCAGCGCATCAAAACCCGGCGTCGCGCCGCTGGCCAGCGTGGCCCCGGCGTGCACGGCATGGGCATCGGCCCGGTGCGCCGCCACCATTTTTTGCGACTGCACCAGCACCGCCGTCTTCAGTCCGGCGAATGAAAAATCCAAATTCCCGCTGTGCAGCAAGGGGCGCGGCAGCGCATAGGCGTCCGCCCTTCCCTGCTCGGCCAGCGCAGCCAGCGCCGGGCCGCCCGGATAGCCCAAGCCCATGAGCTTGGCCGACTTGTCAAACGCCTCGCCCGCCGCATCGTCAATCGTCTCGCCCAGACAAGGCGTATTGCCCCACCCCGTCGACGCACATCAACTGCGTATGCCCGCCGGAGACCAGCAGCGCCACAAAAGGAAAGGTCGGGCGGATCGGTGCTCAGAAAGGGCGAGAGCAAATGGCCTTCTAAGTGGTGGATGCCGATGACCGGCTTGTCCAGCGCCGCCGCCAACGCGCAGGCCGCGCCCGCACCCACCAACAGCGCCCCGGCCAGCCCCGGCCCGCGGGTGAAAGCCACCACGTCAACATCGTCCAATGTGCGCCCGGCCTGCTCCAGCACCTGGCGCGTCAAAGGCACCACCCGGCGGATATGGTCACGGCTGGCCAGCTCAGGCACCACGCCGCCGAAAGCCTGGTGCATCTCGACTTGGCTGTACAAAGCGTGGGCCAGCAAACGCGGCGGTGCGTCGCCCTCCAACTGCACCAAGGCCACGCCGGTTTCGTCGCATGAGGACTCAAAGCCCAGCACCAGGGTGGTGGAGCCGTCTTGCGCGCGAGCATCGGCGGGGGAAGCGGGTGCGGCGAGTTGCATGGTGGGCGGGGAGTTTATGGCAGCGCCTGGGCAACAATCGCCCGCATGACAAGCCCCGCTGATGTTGCATCGATTGAACGCGCCACGCTGGACGCCGTGTGCCCGGCCGAAGTGCACGAGATTCCCGGCTGGCTCCTACCCTATGACCCGCTGCCGATTGGCCGCGCGCAAAGCGCGGTGCCGCTGGCGCACACACCGCTTTCCGTGCCCGCCTTGCGAGAGATTGAGGCGCATTACCAACAGCGCCAGCGGCCCACGGTGTTTCGCCTGCCAGAAGGTCTGATCACCACCAACATCCGTGACGCGCTGCACGCCATGGGCTACTTTGCACACCACGGTGTGCTGGTGCAAGTGACTGATGTGGCCGGGCTGCTGCGCATGGCCCCGGCTGATGCCGCCACCCTGAGCGCCACGCCCAGCGCGCCGTGGGCCTCGGTCTACACCGCAGACGGCTTTGACCCGGTGGACGGCGCCAATCGCGTGCAACTCCTCAGCCGCAGCCGCCATGTGGTGTATGCGCACGCAAGCGAAGGCGGCCAGGCGTTGGCGGTCGGCACCGGCTCCATCAGCCAGGGCTGGCTCAGCATCCACGGCATGCGCACCGTGCCCAGCGCCCGGGGCCGCGGGACTCGCCTCACGCATCCTGGCCGGGTTGGCAGCGCATGCGGCTGCGCAAGGCGTACGCCGCGTGTTTTTGCAGGTGGAGGATGACAACCCGGTGGCGCAAGGCTTGTATAGCAAGGCGGGGTTTGGGACGGCTTGGCGGTATCACTATTGGCGGGTGACTGCCGGAGAGTGGGGACGGCGCGAGCGGCTAGTTGAACCACGGCCACATAGGTGCGGCTGCGCCGTTTCACCCGCTCCGTCTCGCCCCGAGACTTGGCCTACCCAAGGTGGAGCGTGAAACTGTCCACTCGTTTGTGGCAAGCTTAAGGTTCACGCTGAATTGGAGTCCACATGTCTATTTCGCTAGAAACGCTCGAAGCAGAAGTTCTGAAACTACCGTTAGGGCGGTGAACTCAAACCGGTAGGAACCAAGAAGACTCGCGGCGTTGTTGTTCTTGACAACGCAGGCACATGTTGACAAACTCAACAACATGAAGGCGACTGAGTTACTCCGTAGACGTATTCCGTACAGTGAGGTGGCATTCGCGGAACTTGTTCTGTGGCAGCTTCCGAAACCACTTCCGGGATCGACGCACTCCTACAAGTACCGTCTGGCCTACGTGGTCGGTGGAATATGCGTGCTTCGGTATGACAACGAATCTGGCAAGGGCGATCACCGGCACTTCAGGGAAAAAGAGTCCAAATACGCATTTGACGGAGTAGACGAGTTACTCGCGGCCTTCCAACGGGATATTAAAAGGATCAACCATGAAAACAGTGACTCTTGACGTCCGGCCGCCGACAGAGGCGATGGCTGATTTTGCCCACGCCTGGAAAACCGGCAAGGGCTCAAAAACAGATCGGATCTCCTTTGCCAGCCCGGAGCTGCTATGGAAAGTTCTCACGGCCAAGCGCTGGGAACTACTCAAGGCATTGTGCGGCGCTGGCCCGGTCAGCGTCCGCGAAGCATCGCGCCGGGTCGGAAGAGACGTGAAGGCAGTTCACACCGACCTGTCTGCCCTGCTATCTGCTGGTGTGCTCAGCCGCAACGAGTCAGGCCAGGTCGAGTTTCCGTACGAAGCCGTAAAAGTCGAGTTTCTGCTTCAGGCTGCTTGAATTGCTCGGTGGGGCCTCACCCCTGGCCCAAGCGGATCTCCAAAAGCAAGCCACCTAACTGGCGGCTTAAATCTCACACCAAACGCACCTTAACCCCAGATGCTTCTCAAACGGATCGAAGTCACAGTCGCTGTGCAGCAACTCCAGGCCGTCCATGATGCAGCGGGTCGCGATCACGGTGTCGATGGTCTTGTGCACCGTAAAGCCAAGGGCACGCAGCTTGCGAAAATTCTTGGCGGCTTCGATGGCGAGTTCCAGGCCACCCAGGTTGACGGTATGCAAGGTGGAGAGTGTTCGCTCCACCGCCTCGCGCTTGCTGCGCGCACCAGACGGTTTGAGCGCGTCGGCCAGTCACGCAGGCGCTGTGCATATGCTCATTCCAGGCATCCATAAGGCATCAAAGACAATCCCCCGATGGGCATAGGCGCATACATCAGAGAAATCGGACGCGGCAAAGACGGCGCGCGTCCGCTTGACCGCGCGCAGGCGGCCGACCTGTTTGGTCAGGTTTTGGACGGCGGTTTGAGCGACCTGGAGGTCGGCGCGTTTTGTCTGGCCATGCGGATCAAAGGCGAAACCGCGCAAGAGATGGCTGGGTTTTTGGATGCCACCCACGCCCGCATGCACGCCATCCCGGCTGGTGCTGATGACGCACCGCCGACCATCGTCATCCCCAGCTACAACGGCGCGCGCAAATTACCCGTTCTCACGCCGCTGCTGGCGCTGCTGCTGGCGCGCGCAGGTCTGCCGGTGCTGGTGCACGGCGCAGCAACTGAGGACAAACGCGTTTTCAGCGGCGCGGTGTTTGCGGCCTTGGGCATTCCAGCAATGGAACAAGTCAAGCCAGTTGCACCAGGCAAGGTGGCATTCGCGCCCACCGCCCTGCTCTGCCCTGGTTTGCAGCGCCTGCTGGAGGTGCGTCGCGTGGTGCATTTGCGCAATTCCGCCCACAGCGTGGTCAAGCTCATGAACCCCTGCGCGGGCCGCAGCCTGTTGGTGAGCAGCTACACCCACCCCGAATACGCGCATTCCATGGCCGAGACTTTCGCGCTCACCGGAACCAACGCGCTGCTGCTGCGCGGCACCGAGGGCGAAGCCGTGGCCGACGCACGCCGCGCACCGCGCTGGCAGGCCTTTGTCAAAGGCCAGGCGCTTGCGCTGCAAGAAGGCCAGAGCGGCAGCCTGAGCAGCCTGCCGGACCTACCGGTTGCCATTGACGCCGCCAGCACTGCGGCCTACATCCGCGCGGTACTCGACGGCGCGCAGCCGCTGCCCGAACCGATTGCGCTGCAAGTGCAGCACCTGGTTGAACTGAGCAAAAAAATATGAAAGCCCCACAAAAAACTGGAACCGTGACCCTGGTTGGCGCAGGCCCCGGCGACCCGGATTTGCTGACCCTCAAGGCCGTCAAAGCCATTGCCGCCGCCACCGTGTTGCTGGTGGACGATTTGGTGAATGAGGACGTTCTGCAGCATGCGCAGCCCGGCGCGCGCATCGTCTTTGTCGGCAAGCGCGGCGGATGCAGCTCCACGCCGCAGGCCTTTATTGAAAAACTCATGGTCAGCGAAGCGCTGCGCGGCGAAACCGTGGTGCGGCTCAAAGGCGGCGACCCATTGATTTTTGGACGCGGTGGCGAAGAAATAGAGGCCCTGGAGGCCGCGGGCATTGAGGCGCGGGTGGTCAACGGCGTGACCGCAGGCTTGGCTGCGATGGGGGCATTGCAGGTCTCGTTGACCCACCGCGATCACGCCCACGGCGTGGTGTTTGTGACCGGCCACGCCAAGCCGGGTGATGCGGGCACCGACTGGGCCGCGCTGGCCCATACGGCCCGCCAAGCCCGGCTCACGCTGGTGATTTACATGGGCATACGCGGCGCGGCGGCTATCCAGGAAGGCTTGTTGCAGGGGCTGCCTGCCTCCACGCCAGCCGCCATCGTGGAAAACGCCAGCCTGCCCGCGCAGCGCTATGCGGTTTGCACGCTGGGTTCGCTGCACGCCACGCTGCAAGCCGAACAACTGGGTAGCCCCAGCGTGCTGGTGGTGGGCGATGTGCTGCAAGGAGTGCAGGCTGCGCAGTCCGACGCCACAGCCCGGACGGGCTTTCGCGACACAGCTTGATCCGCATCAAGGCTGACAGGGCCTTTTAAGCGGATGCTCCAGGCCATGCGCTTCAACCGAAGGGCAGCATCCTGAAGGACATGCCATGAAAATTCTTGTCGCTGTTGACGGCTCCAAGCCCGCGCTGCACGCAGTCAAATACGCTATCGATCTCAGCACCAAGCTGAGTGAGCCCACACACATCACCCTCGTCAGCGCGCACGATGACACCGGCTTGCGCCATGTGCGCAAGCACGTGCCCGCAGGCAGCATCCAAGACCACTTGCGCGAACTCAGCGAAACCGACCTCAAGGCCGCGCGTAGATTGCTCGATAAAGCGGGCGTGCCGCATGACATGGTGATCAAGGTCGGCCATGTGGCGGAACAAATCGTCAGAACTGCGAATGCTGGCAAATTTGACCTGGTGGTGCTAGGCAGCAAGGGGCGCTCCGGGTTCAGCGATCTGCTGCTCGGCTCGGTCGCGCAGCGCGTGGCATCGAGCGCGTCCCAGCCGGTGGTGCTGGTCAAGTAAAGCCCAGTCACGCAAGTCGGCCCGGCTTGCGCCGTGGAGGCAGCGCCTACACTCGCTGCCATGGAGACGTTTGACGCGGTGATTGTGGGTGCCGGTGCCGCAGGCCTGTTCTGCGCCGGGGTTGCCGGGCAACTGGGCGTGCGGGTTTTGGTGATTGACCACGCCGAGAAAGTCGCCGAGAAAATTCGCATCTCCGGCGGCGGGCGCTGCAACTTCACCAACCGCGACACCACGCCGGCCAACTTCATCTCGCAGAACCCGCGTTTCTGCCGCTCGGCGCTGGCGCGCTACACGCCGCAGGACTTCGTGGAACTGCTGCAGCGCCACGGCGTGGCCTTCCATGAAAAGCACAAAGGGCAACTGTTTTGCGACCACTCGGCGCAGAACATCATCGACGTGCTGCTGGCCGAATGTGCCGCAGGCGGGGTGACCCGCTGGCAACCCTGCGCGGTGCAATCTGTCAACCACAGCATTGAAGCCGGCTACACCCTGCAAACCAGCAGAGGGCCGGTACAGAGCCGCGCGCTGGTGATCGCTACCGGCGGCTTGTCGATTCCGGCCATCGGTGCCACCGACTGGGGCTACCGCATTGCACAGCAGTTCGGGCTGCCGCTGGTGCCAACCCGCGCAGCGCTGGTGCCGCTGACCTTCGATGCCGCCGCCTGGGCCCCGTTTGCCGCGCTCTCCGGCCTGTCGCTGCCGGTGCAGATCGCCACGGGCGACAAGAAATCCAGCACCGTTTTTACCGAGGACTTGCTCTTCACCCACCGGGGCTTGAGCGGGCCGGGCGTGTTGCAAATATCGAGCTACTGGCGCAGCGGCACCGCGATCCGCCTGAACCTGCTGCCGCAGCAGGACACGGCGCAGGCCCTGCTGGAGCGCAAAGCTGCCTCGCGCAAACGCGTGGCCAATGAACTGGCAGCATGGGTTCCGGCACGGCTGGCAGACGCCTGGGTTGGCATGGGCGCGGCTTGGGGTCAGAACTGGGAGCGGCCGATCAACGAGGTGCCGGACAAGGCGCTGAGCGCGCTGGCCGAGCGCCTGAGCCGTTGGGAATTGCAGCCCACCGGCACCGAGGGCTACCGCAAAGCCGAGGTCACCGCTGGCGGCGTAGACACCGCCGCGCTGTCCAGCCAGACCATGGAATCGCGCCACAGCGGGCTGTATTGCATTGGCGAAGTGGTCGACGTCACCGGCTGGCTGGGGGGCTACAACTTCCAGTGGGCCTGGGCCAGCGCCTACGCCTGCGCCCAGGGCCTGCGTGCCCGTCTATAATCGCGCACTTTTGCGGCAAAGCCCCGCTGCCGATCCACAAATCTGCGGGGATCAATCGTTTCACATGGTGCACAGAGCCCGATCTTCTTTGCGTAACCGACGTGGACACATTTTGGACAATATGACGTAATGACAACGATCCGTGTGAAAGAAAATGAGCCGTTTGAAGTTGCACTTCGCCGCTTCAAGCGCACTATTGAAAAACTGGGTTTGCTGACCGATCTGCGCGCCCGCGAGTTTTACGAAAAGCCCACTGCCATCCGCAAGCGCAAAAAAGCCGCTGCGGTGAAACGCAATTACAAGCGCATCCGCAGCATGCAATTGCCCAAGAAGATGTTCTAAAGAACGTTTTCAAAAAACTGCAAAGCCTGCCAAAGACAACTTTGGCAGGCTTTTTTCATGCCATCGCCCCACTAGCCCCCCAAGCACCCCATCAGGAGTCCGCCCGCCATGACCCTCAAAGAACAAATCACCGAAGACATGAAAACCGCCATGCGCGCCAAAGACAGTGAGCGCCTGGGCACGATCCGCTTGTTGCTGGCCGCCTGCAAGCAGCGCGAGGTCGACGAGCGCATCGTCCTGGACGACGCAGCCGTAGTCGGCCTGGTGGACAAGCTGATTAAACAGCGCAAGGATTCGGTTGCCGCCTACCTGCAAGCGCAGCGCCAGGACCTGGCCGACAAGGAAAGTGCGGAGATCAAGGTGCTGGAGGGCTACCTGCCCCAGCGCATGGACGCAGACGAGATTGCGCTGGCGGTGCGCGCCATCGTGACCGAACTCGGCGCGACGGGCCCCGGCGACATGGGCAAAGTCATGGGCGCAGTGAAAACCCGGCTGGCAGGCAAAGCCGAGATGGGCTTGGTCTCGGCGGCTGTGAAGGCGGCGCTGGCGGGCTAAAGCGCTACGGGCCTGTGCCCACCCAGGCGCTGTTCAGCGCCACAAAATCAAGGCCGTTCCTGCCACCGCCATACCCGCGCCCCACCACGCACCGGTCGCCGGACGGGCGCGGTACACCACCCACAGCATGGGCAGCAGCAACACCGGCGAGACCGACGAGAACATGCCCACCAGATTGGCCTGCCCGTTTTGCAAGGCCAGCAAAATCAGGGTCATGCCCAGCCCCATGGCAATAGCGGCACTGAAAAATGTATTGCGCAGGTCGGCCAGTTGCAGCGGCGCATTCAACTGCGCAGGGGGATAGCGCAATGCACGCACAAGCACATGCAGCGCCAGCGCAGCGCTCAGGCGCACGGCCGATCCGGCAACCGCATCCACGCCAGCAGCCATCAAGGGTTTGAGCATCAGGGTGGCCACGGCCTGGCACAGCGCGGCGGTCAGGCCCAGGGCAACACCCACCAGCAAACGCCCCCGGGTTGCCTCCCAGATGTGTTGCTCGGTATCGCGGCGTCCCCACAGCACAGCCACCATCACGCCAGCCACCAGGAAGATGCTGCCCACCAGCGCAGCGCCCCAGAGGGTTTCGCCCAGCAGCCACCAAGCCAAGAGCGCGGAGAACAGGGCGTGGCAGGCAAACAGCACGCCGCTGCGGCGTGGCCCCAGGCGGTTCATGCAGGCAAACAAGGCGGTGTCGCCGATGCAAATACCAACCAAGCCGGACAGCGACAAGAGCACGGCATCGGACCAGGCCAGGGGAGTCCAATGCCCGCCGATACCAACGGCTACCCACAGCACGGAACAGGCAAACACCAGCCGCCAGCGGTTGAATCCAATCGTGCCCATGCGCGAGGCTGCGCGGGCCGAGAACAGGCTGCCGACGGCCCAGCAGAGGGCGGCGGCCAGGGCCAGCAGTTCGGGACGGAGCAAGCTAGCTGCCCGCGACCTTCATCCGGTTCACGAGGATGGAGCCCACCGATTTGGCCCCGTACTCATAGACATCTGCGCCCACGGCGCTGATGCCCTTGAACATGGTTCGCATATTGCCGGCAATGGTGATTTCTTGCACCGGAAACGCGATGCGCCCGCCTTCGACCCAAAAGCCGCTGGCACCGCGCGAGTAGTCGCCGGTCACGTAATTGACGCCCTGCCCCATCAGCTCGGTCACAAATAAACCGGTGCCGAGTTTGTGCAACATGGCCTCCAAATCGTCGCCGGGCCGGGTATGGCGCGAGCGAAAGACCAGGTTGTGCGAGCCGCCGGCGTTACCGGTGGTGGCCATGCCCAGCTTGCGCGCGGTGTAGCTGCTCAAAAAGTAACCCTGCACGCGCCCAGCCTCAATCACCTGGCGTGGCCGCACCCGCACGCCCTCGTCGTCAAACGGCGAGCTACCTTTGCCACCAACGACGAAAGGGTCTTCCATCAAATCAATGTGCGCGGGCAGAACCCGCTTACCCAGGGAGTCGAGCAGGAAAGAACTCTTGCGGTACAGCGCGCCACCGCTGAGCGCCTGCACCAGCGTACCCACCAAGCCCGCAGCCAGCGGCGACTCGAACAGCACCGGGCACTGCGTGGTGGGAATCTTGCGCGCATTCAAGCGCGACAAGGCGCGCTCGGCCGCATAGCGACCCACGGCCTGCGGCGAAGCCAAATCTTCAGCACGGCGCATCGAGCTGTACCAGCCGTCGCGTTGCATCTTGCTGCCTTTGCCGGCGATGGGCGAGACCGAGATGGAATGGCGCGAACTGGCAAAACCGCCGCGAAATCCGCGCGAATGGGCGCTGAAAAAATGCGACTGCTGGGCCGATACCGCACCGCCTTCGCTGTTGGTGATGCGCTTGTCCACCGACAAGGCCGCCGCTTCGCATTCCAGCGCGATCAGGGTGGCGGTTTCGCTGTCCAGATCCCAGGGGTAAAACAATTCCAGGTCCCGGCTGCGATCGGGTTCGGGGCAAATGTCTGCGGCATCGGGCAGGTTGGCAAAAGGGTCTTCGGCGGTGAAACGCGCGATGTCGTAGGCGGCACGCACGGTTTGCTTGATCGCCGTATCCGAAAAATCCGAAGTGCTGGCGTTGCCACGGCGCTGGCCGCAATACACGGTCACACTCAAACCCTTGTCGCGGTTGCGCTCGACGTTTTCCAGCGAGCCATTGCGCACCGATACGCTCAGACCGCAGGCTTCGGATACTTCAGCGGCCGCGTCGGTCGCACCCAGCTTCTTAGCGGCTTTGAGGGCTGCATCGACGCGCGACTCAAAAAAGGCCCGGCTGTAGGCAAAGCCTTCCAGGGGCTTGGCGCTGCTGCGCGGGCGCTTGGCGGTCGGTGCGGGGGAAGTTGTGTGGGATGGGCCGGTGTGGGAGGCCGCTGCGGCGGCGCGTGGGGTGTTCTTCATAGCGAGGGCTATGATACTTGGCTATGTCGAGAAAACTGAAAAAGGGCTACTACGTCAAAGGCCACTTCGTAGCCGAGGGCAGCGCCTTGGATCTGGAATTCAAGCGCGAGCTCAAAGGAACCGACGAGCCCACGCGCACCGACCTCAAGCGTGAAAGCCTGGAAATCCAAAAACTCGGCGAAGACCTGCTGACGCTGCGCAGCGAATTGTTTCAGCGTTTGGGCCTGCCCGACAAACTCAGCGACGCGGTCGCCGAGGCCAAGCGCATCACCAACTTCGAGGGCAAGCGCCGGCAGATGCAGTTCATCGGCAAGCTGATGCGCCTGCTGCCCGAAGAGCAACACGCTGCCATCCGCCAAGCGCTGGCAGAGCAACACACTCCGTCGGCTCTGCAAACCCAGACCCTGCACGCCGCTGAAGACTGGCGCGCCCGCTTGGTGGCAGACGACGACGCGCTGGGGCAATGGATCAACCTCAGCCCGCGCACCGACAGCCAGCAACTGCGCGCGCTGGTGCGCCAGGCCCGCAAAGACGCGCTGCCCGAAAAGCGCGGCGCAGCGCCTCGCCACGGCCGCGCCTACCGCGAGATATTCCAGCTGGTGCATGCCGAACTGTCCGGCGAAAACCCAGGCGACAGTGCTGCACTGGCCGACACCGCACCGCCCACCAACCCAGGCTTTGACGCCTGACCCTCGCCATGCACGACCCCGTCAAAATCGGCATCGTCTCCATCAGCGACCGCGCCAGCACCGGCGTCTACGAGGACAAAGGCCTGCCCGCCCTGAAAGACTGGCTGGGCCGCGCACTGCGCAACCCCATCCACTGGGAAGCGCGGTTGATTCCCGACGAGCAGGCCCACATCAGCCAGACCCTGATTGAATTGGTCGACGCCGGTTGCTGCCTGGTGCTGACCACCGGCGGCACCGGTCCGGCCCTGCGCGATGTGACGCCCGAGGCCACGCTGGCGGTGGCGCACAAAGATATGCCCGGTTTTGGCGAACAGATGCGCCAGATCAGCCTGGAATTTGTACCGACTGCGATCCTGTCGCGGCAAGTAGCGGTGGTGCGTGACAAGGCCTTGATCCTGAATTTACCCGGCCAACCCAAAGCCATTGCCCAGACATTGGAAGGCCTAAAGAACGCCGATGGCAGCGTGAAAGTGCCCGGCATCTTTGCCGCCGTGCCCTATTGCATCGACCTGATCGGGGGGCCGTATTTGGAAACCGATGAGGCGGTGTGCGCAGCGTTCAGGCCCAAGTCGGCGCAGCGGGTGCCGGGAGCGGCCTGACGCAGGCGGGTTACGAGCGAGTCAAGTTAATCGAAGCTTGGCAACATCAGGCCTGTTTAAAAGGATTCAACACCTCCAACCCCAAGGCCTGAAAATCCGCCACATTCCGGGTGGCGATGGTCAGACCATGCACTTTCGCGGTAGCGGCCATCATGGCGTCTTCATACAGCGTGTCTGATTTGCGGTGCATCAAGCGCGCCCAAGCGGTGAATGCTGCTGCGTCCATGGGCAAGACGTTGTATGCGCCCGCCACCCCGTGCGGGCGCGGCTTGCGCAATTCAGACACCACGTTGGTGTCCAGCAAATACCGCTGCGTCACAGCATCGGCTCCACGGGCCGGCGCTGGGCTCGCCCCCGTGGTGCAACGCTCACGTCGGTACGGGCTTGGTCTGACAGCAGCAGTTGTTTTAACGAGGGGCGCGCTGCCGACTGCAGTCGC
The DNA here is from genome assembly GCA_964203415.1 of Rhodoferax sp. Classification (GTDB taxonomy): domain Bacteria; phylum Pseudomonadota; class Gammaproteobacteria; order Burkholderiales; family Burkholderiaceae_C; genus Allorhodoferax. Next base: position 42,303 of record CAXNME010000010.1, on the reverse strand, counting down.
CGCCACTCCTGCACCGGCACCAGCACGGCAGCCTCAGTGCCGCGCCGGGTGACCATTTGAGGCCCCTCCAGCAGGCAAGCATCCAAAAACTCACTGAACCGCGCTTTCGCGTCTCCCAGCCCAATTAGCCACCCTTATGCAACTATAGTATGCAAGAAATAGAGCTTTTCATAACTATCCAAGTTCACGTAACGAGTACTCAATGGGTCTTAACTGGAACGAGATTAAATCCAGAGCATTGCTTTTCAGCCAAACGTGGGCGGATGCATGCAACGAAAAGAGCCAAAGCACCCCGTTTTGGATCGACTTCTTTGAGATCTTTGGCATCACCGACAAGCGGGTGGCCACCTTCGAGCACAACGTCAAAAAGCTCAGCGGTGCCCAAGGCTTTGTTGACCTGTTTTGGCCTGGCAAGTTGCTGGTGGAGCAAAAGTCCCTGGGCAAAGACCTGACGTTGCCAACACGCAGGCGATGGACTACCTGCACAACATCCCCGATCACGAACTGCCCGACTTGGTGGTGGTGTGCGACTTTGGGCAGTTTGAGCTGCTGCCCTTGAACGGGTGGCGAGGTACTGCGCTTCAAGCTCAAAGACCTGCACAAACACGTCAAGCACTTTGGCGTGTTGCTGGGCTACAAGGTGCAAACCATTCGCCCGGAAGACCCGGTCAACATCAAGGCCGCCGAGCGCATGGGCCGCCTGCACGACGCCCTCAAAGCCAGCGGCTACAGCGGCCACGCGCTCGAAGTGCTGCTGGTGCGCCTGCTGTTTTGCTTGTTTGCCGACGACACCGGCATTTTTCAGCCCGCGCAATCCTTCAGAGACTTTGTTGAAGAACGCACCGCGCCCGACGGCTCAGACCTGGGGTCGCGCCTGGGGCAACTGTTTCAGGTGCTCAACACGCACGAGAGCCAACGCAGCAAAAACATTGACGAACAACTGGGCCAGTTCGCCTACATCAACGGCCGCCTGTTTGAAGAAACCCTGCCCATGGCCGACTTCAGCACCGCCATGCGCGAAGCCCTGCTGAACGCCACTGCGCTCGACTGGTCGGCCATCAGCCCGGCCATCTTTGGCAGCTTGTTCCAAAGCATCATGGACGACAAAGCCCGCCGCAACCTGGGCGCGCACTACACGTCAGAGGCCAACATCCTCAAGCTCATCAAGCCCCTGTTTTTGGATGAACTGCACGCCGAGTTTGAGCGCGTCAAAGGCAACCGCAACAAGCTGTTTGAGTTTCACAAAAAGCTGAGGCAACTCACGTTTTTTGACCCGGCCTGTGGCTGCGGAAATTTCCTGGTCATCAGCTACCGCGAACTGCGCGAGCTTGAGCTCAAAGTGCTGCGGGCCAGCCACGAACTGAGCGCCCACAAAGGCCAATTGACGGTGGACGTGCACAGCCTAGTGGGCGTGAACGTGGACCAATTCTTTGGCATAGAGATTGAAGAGTTTCCGGCGCAAATTGCCCAAGTGGCCCTGTGGCTGGTGGACCACCAAATGAACCTGCGCGTGAGCGAAGAGTTTGGCCTGTACTTTGCCCGCATCCCACTCAAAAGTACGCCGCAAATACGCCACGCCAACGCGCTGCGGCTGGACTGGAGCGATGTGTTGCCAGCGGAGAGGTGTAGTTATGTGTTGGGTAATCCACCCTTCTTGGGATACAGCTACCAAAGCAAAGACCAAAAAGCAGACCTCGCAGCCGTGATGCAAGGCATACACGGCGCGGGCGTTCTGGACTTTGTGTGTGGCTGGTACATCTTGGCCGCAAGGTATTGCCAAGGCCGCAAAACACTCGCTGCATTTGTTTCTACCAACAGCATCACGCAAGGCGAACATGTGGCCGTGCTTTGGGGCGAGATGCAACGCCTGGGCATGCACATCCACTTTGCCCACCGCACGTTTCAGTGGAGCAATGAAGCAAAGGGCAACGCTGCCGTGCATTGCGTGATTGTGGGTTTCGGTCACGAAGATCGGGCAGGCAAAACCATTTACGAATACGAAGACATCAAGGGACTACCGCTTGCCGTCCCCGCGAAAAACATCAACCCTTATCTCATAGATGCCCCGACAGTTTTTTTAGAAAAGCAACGTTCACCGCTTTTCACATCAGCACAAATGACAAGAGGCAGCTCGCCCGTGGATGGCGGTAACTTGTTGATGAGCGATTCAGAAAAAGAGCACTCTTTAGCTGTTGAACCTCAAAGCAGCCAAATGGATTCGCCCGTATTTGATGGGCGATGAATTCATCAACAACATTGGCCGTTGGTGTTTGTGGCTGGTCAACATCCCACCAGCGGAACTTCGCGCAATGCCCCATGTGCTCAAGCGCGTCGAAGGAGTACGCGCCATGCGCGAAGCCAGCACCAAAGCTGCAACCGTGGCGCTGGCCAGTACACCTATGTTGTTCGGTGAAATTCGCCAGCCCAAATCAAAACGCTATTTGGCGATCCCGAAAGTTTCTTCCGAGCGCCGCCAATTCATCCCCATCGGCTATCTGGACAGATGACGTCATCTCGCGACAAGATTGCTCCGTGAGACGCGCTTGCGTAGCTGCGCACACTCTCGGCACGTCAGCCACACTTGAATCGCCCCGGGTTTGGTGGAGGCCAATTGGTTTAAGTTGAGACATTTGTCTCGCGGCTATTGGCAAGTTGCCGATAGTAGTTCTCCTCAGCTTCGGCTGGTGGAATATATCCAATGGACCCAAGCAGTCGGATGTGGTTGAACCAGTGCACCCATTGCAGGGTTGCCAGTTCCACGGATTCCTTGGTCTTCCAAGGTCCCCGGCGGTGAATCAACTCAGCCTTGTAAAGCCCGTTGATGGTTTCGGCCAGTGCGTTGTCATAGCTGTCACCACGACTGCCCACTGAGGGCTCGATGCCTGCTTCGGCTAGGCGCTCGCTGTAGCGAATGGAGACATACTGAGAGCCCCGATCGGAATGGTGAATCAAGGATGCATGGCGCTCAGGCTGCCGATCAAACAAGGCTTGCTCCAGTGCGTCCAAGACGAAGTCAGTGTGCATCGAACTGCTCACCCGCCAACCCACAATCCTCCTGGCAAACACATCCACCACGAATGCCACATACAGCCAGCCTTGCCAGGTGGAGACGTAGGTGAAGTCCGACACCCACAACTGGTTAGGCCGCTCTGCCTTGAAGTGCCGGTTCACCCGATCCAGCGGGCATGGCGCGTTAGCATTTGAAACAGTGGTGCGTACGACCTTGCCACGGCGTACACCGCGCAGGCCGAGCTGGCGCATCAGCCGCTCCACAGTACAGCGGGCTACCGCGACTACCTTCACGGTTGAGTTGCTTCCAGACCTTATCTGCCCCATAGACTTGCATGTTGGCGTGCCAGACCCGTTGGACTTGCGGGATAAGTTCGTCATCTTGCTTGGCCCTGTCACACCGCAGCGCCGGGTCGCGTATTTGGGCTGCGTGACGCCGGTAACACGATGGGGCGATCTGCAAAACCTTGCAGATCGGCTCGACCCCATAGATGTCGCGGTGTTGGTCGATGTAGGCCTTCAACTCTTGAGTCGGCGGTCGAGCTCCGCCTGAGCGAAAAACGCGCTGGCCGTCTTGAGGATGTCATTGGCCCGACGCAGTTCCTTGACTTCGCGCTGCAATGCCTTGAGCTGCTCGCGTTCGCTGCTGCTCAAGCCTTCGCGCTGGCCACTGTCGATCTCATAGCGCTTGACCCAGTCACTGAGCGTTTGCGGCACGCAGCCGATCTTGGGCGCAATGGATTCAATAGCAGCCCACAACGAAGGGTACTCACCGCGGTGCTCCTGCACCAGGCGCACCGCTCGTTCGCGGACTTCCGGGGAAAATTTGTTTAATCTCTTGTTCATGGCTCCATCTTCTCAAAGTTCGGAGCCTCCTCAATTCCCGGGGCGATTCACAGTACCTCGCGAAAACCCAGCAAAAAGTCAGTTTGTTAAATAATGCAACAAAATGGCTTATTACACGGTTTATTACACGGTGCCGTTTTACCCATATAAGTCATTGATTTATAAGGGTTTTTCAGCAGCCAGGTTTTCTGTTAATCCGTAGGTCCCTGGTTCGAGCCCAGGTTGAGGAGCCAAAAATCCCTTTAAAAACAACGACTTAGAACGTTGTTTTTATTTAAAGTCTCAATTACACGGTTATTACACGATTTGAGTGTAGGTCGTTGGTTGATTTTTGACTTTGACGATAGTACCGCTGATTTGTCTAAAAAAGGACTCGCGCAATCCAGCGCGACCATGGTGAATTACCTGTATGAGCTCAATGAGATTGAGTCCAACCACGAAAAGTTTATGAAGAAAACGGTGGTCTATACGAAAAGCTTGGGGCGATTGTTTTGATCAGAAAAATCGGGCAGTTTTAAGGATGCCGTTCTATTGCTGAGCTTGCCCAACCCGCACCAGATCACCCAGGGCCGTAATGGCCTCGACAAAATCGGTGATGACCCGGACGCCTGTGGGCGCTCTCCTGACCTTCACCAAGCCAGCCCCTCCCGCCCACAGCAACATATTTGGCGGGAGCAAACGCCGCAAATGCGCCAGCGTTGGCACGACATCACGCGGGGGATACGAAAAACTAAATGTCAGCGCGACCACATCGGCCTTGCACTCTACGGCGGCCAGCTTCAAACTGTTCAAGGGAATATCGGTTCCAACGTTCACGATGTAAGCACCCGCTTCTGCCATCACAGCCTCGACCATCAGTAGGCCCAGCTGATGGCGCTCACCCGGTGGCATAGCAAATAAGAAAATGGGGAAAGCAATTTTTGGTTTTGATTTGAATGTCTGCGTGATCAAATAACGCTCGATCATGGAGGAGCACAGGTGTTCGTGAAACACATCAATTTCACCGCTGAGCCAGGCATCTCCCACGCCGACCATCAGCGGGGCGATGGTCTCTTGGACAAAGTCCAACAAAGTGCGCTTACCACGTTGTTTACGCAGCAAGGCCTTAAATGCCTCACTGTCGGCGTGCTTCAGTAGTGTGATGAAAGCGTTTGTGGTCTCTGAGCGCTCTACATAAGGTTTCAGTAGGTTCAGATCAGCAGCCATTTTCAAATTTTCAGCTGCCGTTTTAGCTACGACTTGACCGGGGCGAAGCCCAGCCTCTAAAAGGCGTTTGATCACCATCAGCCTATCAACGGAGTCACGCGAATAAATCATCCCGCCGTTCACCCCATATTGCGCTGGGGGAAAGCCAAACCGTTGGCGCCACTTTCGGAGCTGTTCAATGCCAAAGCCCGTTAAACGCTCGATTTCGGACTGCAAGATAAAAGAATTGTTTGGCATGACTCAGACTAACAAGAAAAGAAACATTTGTCCTCACTGTTTTGTCCGCGACAAAAGCCTTAAATTTCCACTGCGCATGAAGATCCTATTCGGTGATCTTGCGACAACGCGACAAGTCCTTCGTCCAAAGGTTTGTCGCTGACGTGATGCCAAAAGCGCAGGCGATTCGCCTAAGGAGTTTGGCGAGACTGGACAAGAGTGAAGGCTTAGTCTGAACTGAATACCGTGCGCTACACCAATGCGCATGCACCGGAGAAAACGCATGGAACGTGCAGAAACAATCGCGGCATTGGAAGAACGGGCATCCTGGACAAAAAAGCATTGGACGCCTTTCTTCTCAGAAATGCCACTTCGCATACTGAGTTTGGGATCGTTACTGAGCCCGTCCGCCGTCATCGCCAGACCAACCGAAAACAGCGCCACATTTTCAGCCCTTGAGGTATCCACTTTAAAAAAGATGTCTGATTGTGAAAACATTCAAGAACTGAGGTCCACTAACGAAAAAGCGGCCCTATTAGTGGTAGTCGACGAACGATGAGGAATGTCTACATGCGTTACCTCGCACTGGTCAAAAAAGTTAATGGCTCAGACTGCTACCCGTCCGTCATCGATGAGAGCGCTAAACGACTTTTGGAAGTCATTGCCCTCAGCTACGCCCAAAACCTTCCCCTGACCGTATCAGCTGCTTTGGCACTTGAGCCCATAGCCAGTCCGCGCACCCTACACCACAAGTTGGGTCTGCTGCCTAGGCTGCGACAAATTTGTGGACAGATGTTCTTCGATCGAAAAAATTGATAGTGACCTCTTCATCCTGTATTCGATCGTGAGGTAGTAAGTGTTGGTGGAGCTCTTGTATTGCAGCGTATCCGTAGCACCCGATCTGACGAATGCAGATTTAGATCGTATATTGGTATCGGCGCGGCGGCGAAATTTGACTCAAGACATCACAGGAATGATGATCTATCACCGAGGAGAATTTGTTCAAATATTAGAGGGCGAGAAAAAATCGATCGAGAACGTCTACGAAAAATTCATCTGCACAGATACCAGGCATACGGCTATCAATAAAGTGCTTGTAAATGCAATTACGCATCGCAGCTTTAGCGAATGGTCTATGGGGTTTGTAGGTACTTCAGAAATCGAATCACGCATGCCGTTATCGGCCATGGGAATTGTGATGAACCTGCTCTCGGACGACGCTAAGTCCAAGCCGCTTTCATTCGCTCTCAATGCGTTTGTTTCAATCTATAACCAGATGCGCAAGTCGCCTTACCGGTAATTTTTTGAGGCCTCATCGAATCGCTGCGACACGTGGCCCTCCATGATGTATTAACGTAAGGAGGCTCAGATCACAGAGGAAAGTTTTCAGGGCTCTGGCGGAGCAGTGTTAGCCGCCATGCCATGCGCTAGCCAGGCCTTTTTTTGACATGCTTTCTTGGTTAGCAATATCGGTTAGCATTATTTACAAACAGCCTTTCACCGCGTCCAACTATGACGCAGCGTTTGACCGCCGAACCTGATGGCGAAATACGCGACGCAATGAAAGAGACATTGCCCATCTTGCCCATCGTCATTGGAGTTTCTATGTCTTTGCTTGCTTTTATCACCGACAAGATGGCCTTCAGGGCGCAACGCTTGTCCCGCGCCAAACTCCTACCGCGCCGGGCAGGGGCAATGCTGATCGGCCTTACTGCCCTTTTCTGCGGCTCGCTCTTTGCTCAGACAACCGCAGCAGGCAGCAGCAGCAAAGGCACCGCAAGCTGTCCCGCTCTGCTGAATAAGACCTTTCCCCGCCTGCAGGACGATACGCCGCAAAACCTCTGCCAATACGCCGGCAAAGTACTGCTGGTGGTCAACACTGCCAGTTACTGCGGCTTCACGCCCCAGTACGAAGGCCTGGAAAAGCTCTACGGTGACTACTCCGCTCAGGGCTTCGTCGTGCTGGGTTTTCCGTCCAATGACTTTGGCAAGCAGGAGCCCGGCAAGTCCAAAGAAATCGCTGACTTTTGCTACAACACCTACGGCGTCAAATTTCCTATGTTTTCCAAAACCGTAGTCAGCGGTAAAGAAATCAACCCGCTGTTTTCCGAGCTGATCAAAGCCGGCGGCAGTGCCCCTAGCTGGAACTTCCACAAATACCTGATCGGGCGCGACGGCAAGCTCATCAACAGCTACGCCAGTATGACCACGCCGCAAAGCAACCGCATTACCGCCGATATCAAAAAGGCGCTGGCGCAGCAGCCTTGATTGGCGTCTGAGACGCCGCGTCCGGGGAGCCCTAGCCCCTTGCACCACTGCCTGGTAACACAGGCTCTGCGGCCATTTTCATTGCCCAGTCGCTGCTAGACGCTTGATACTCAACACAGTCGCGGGGTGGTTTTAATCCACGGCTATCTTCAATTCATCCAACACAAAACTCAGGAGATCAAAATGAAAGTCCTCCGCATACTCAGCGAAGTCCGTTTGGTCATTGCCGAACTGGAGGTACACCTTGGTCAGAATGTCCACAACAGCCCTACCCTCTGCGCAGTGATTCCCGGCGTCGCCGGAGCACAGGATCAGGTCGTACCTTTGAGCACGCCCGATGGCCGGCCCATCTTTATGAAAATAGACAACGCGATTGCGTCTTAATGCCCATATTAGTGCGGTTGTCCTGACGCAATGCTGGGCATAAAATCCAGCGCATTCCCACCGATAGTTGGACTCTGAGCCCGATTGGACAAACCCAGTTTGAAAAAGATCATCATCATTGCAGGACCCAACGGCGCGGGTAAAACCACGTTTGCCCGTGACTTTTTGCCTGCAGAGGCACAGACACTTCGGTTTATCAACGCTGATCTGATCGCTGCCGGACTGGCACCGTTTAATCCCGAATCCGCCGCGATAAAAGCTGGCCGATTGATGCTGGAAGAGATAGACGCGTGCGTGGCCGCAGGCAGCAGCTTCGCATTTGAAACTACTCTTTCCGGTCTTGGCTATCTGCGAAAAATCGCCATCTGGCAAGGGCTTGGGTACCAGGTCAAATTATGGTTCTTGTCGCTACCCAGCGATGATGTCGCGGTTTCCCGTGTTGCGTTGAGGGTGGCACAGGGCGGGCACAATATTCCCGAGACCGTGATCCGCAGGCGCTTCAAAGCCGGGCTAACCAATTTCCATGAGCGATACAGCCAGGTGGTCGATTCGTGGGCGTTTTATGACAGCTATTTGCGGCCACCTAAACTTGTAGACTGGAGCGCAAAATGAACCCCAAAGACATTCGCACATCGTCGGACCCAGATTTGGCAGGCTCTTACGCGGCCATGCTACGCGCCGCGCATTCGGCAGAGGATCTAGCCATCAGAACCAACACCGGCATCGTCGTTTGCGTGGACGGCAAAGAAGTCCGCCTGACCGCGCAAGACCTGATCAAGATGCGGGAGCAAGAAAACGCAATGTCTTCAAGCAAACAAGTCTTCCAGTATCTTTCGAACGCCTCCAAGCCAATTGGCACCTGAGTCTTAACGATCTAGGCTACTCCTTTGCACGAACTTTGACGTTTAAAGATACCATTCAGCCATGGGGCGCCTTTTAGTCATTCTCCTCGTCATGCTGATACCCTTGCGCGGGTGGAGCGCGGAGCGCATGGTCATCCAAATGGCCTACAGCCAGACGGTCGCAGAAGTAGCAGATGCGCAAATCTCCATGGACGGCATGCCCGCCGACTGCCCCATGCAGAGCCGAACTTCGGCCTTTCGGGGTTCGATTTCTAGTCAGTACTTGCTTGGCAGCATGATCACCCAGTGCTCTCCATCTCCTCAAGGTGTGGAGCCTCCTCAATCTTCGCAGCGATTCAATTCCCTCGCAAAAAGTGTTTTGAGTTGAGATCAAATTGTCATAAACAATTCACATCCAAATCTTAAATTCGTGCTTTTAAGATTAGGTGGAAATAATGAAATCCTTGCTAACACATACTTTCATTGCTGCTGCAGCTTTGGCTACATTGGTTGCCTGCGGTGGTAACGATGCTATGGCGGAAACACCACTCCAAGCCGCTCTGATAGGTCGCTACGCCCACAATGTGTCTGAAGGCATGTCGGAGATAGTGGCCATGCATACTGCCAGCAACTCTATGTTTATAACCGTTGACACAGCCAATGCGCCAACGTCGTTTCAGCGCATTAGCCTGCGCAACTTAAGCGGTACTGCGCTGGCCAACCCGACCACCACCAGCAACTTGGAAAGCGGTTTCAGAACGCAGGTGGCCACTGATGTCAACAACGCTAATTTCAAAGCTGGTGGAGTTCAAACTTTAGCCATCTCGGGTAATTTATTGGCCATTGCCGTCAAAGCGACACCCAAGATCAACAATGGCGTGGTGGCTTTCTACAAACTTGACAACCAAGGCAACGCTACTTTTTTAAAGAAGGTCACTGTCGGCAGCTTGCCTGACGGCATGGCTTTCAGCCCTGATGGCAGTCGGCTGGTGGTGGCCAACGAAGGCGAGATTGATGGCAATAAAGACTTTGTGCTGGCGGGTGACAAATCCAATGACCCTCTGGGCACCATCTCCATCATTGCGATCGCCAACGGCACGCCCGCCGACACGGCACAAAGCTTGGACTTCACCGCTTTTGATAACGGTGGCGCGCGTGCCAGCGAACGCCCTTCTGAAGTGCGTATCGGAATAGCTGGTAACGACTTCTCTCGCGACGCTGAACCCGAATACGTCACCATTACGGCCGACGGCAGCAAAGCTTATGTGACGCTGCAAGAGAACAACGCTGTGGCCATCGTGGACCTGGCCAGCGCACGCATCGAGCGTATCTTGGCCTTGGGTTTCAAAAACCACGGCTTGGCGGCCAATGCCCTGGCGCCGTCTGACAAGGTCAGCGCGACAGCGCCGTTTGCACTGAAGTCTTATGCCAATTTGTTCGGCATTTACATGCCCGACGCGATTGCCAGCTTCAGCATTGGCAATACGCCCTACTTCATCACCGCCAACGAAGGCGATGACCGCGACGACTTCTTGGCCACCAAGGAAACTGGCAGCGTATCTGGCCTGACCTTGGATGCCACCGCATTCCCCAACGCAGCAACGCTCAAAGGTGAGCTTGAGCTGGGCCGCCTGACCGTGATCCGCACCATGGGCTTGAACAGCAATAACCAATACGAAAAACTCTACGCTTTGGGTGGTCGCTCGTTCTCGATCTACAACGCCACCACCGGTGCGCAGGTGTTTGACTCAGGCTTTGATCTGGAGAAACGGGCTTACGCCACATTGCCCACGGCTTTGCTGAGCAAAAGCCAGGTGATTGGTCGCTTGGACAACAAAGGCCCCGAGCCAGAGAGCGTGGTGGTCGGCCAGATTGGCAGCAAGACCTATGCCTTCGTGGCACTGGAGCGCACCAGCGCCATCTTGATGTATGACGTGAGCAATCCAGCAACTCCGATTTTTGTGCAGTGGCTTCAGAACACGACTGACATGACCAATGGCGACATTTCGCCTGAGGGCATGGAATTTGTGCCCGCCGCGAAAAGCCCTACAGGAAAGCCTTTGCTGTTGGCTGGCTATGAAGTCAGCGGTTCCGTGGCAGTTTGGGAAATCAAATAACAAAACCAGGGCGGCGAAAAATTCGTCGTCCTATTTTTTAGTTGAACTAGAAATCAGTACTCACTGGGCAGCATGATCACCCAGTGGTCCCCATCCCAGCACACGTAGAGCGCGATCTCGGACAGCGGGAAGTCTGTGTAGGGAATCATCTGGCGGGCGTGTTCATGCCCATTGCCGTCTTCATAGACCATGAGAGCCGCCCTGCCCTGCACCAAGATCTTGACCAGGATGAACCAGTCGCCAGTGCCTATCTCGTCCACATGGCTGGCTATGGCGTCCATGATCCACCAGCACTGTGCGCGCTCACTCAGGTAGCAAGCGCCATCGGTCAACAGGTGTCTGCGGCTCAGCCGGTGGTAGTGCATGGTGCCGGTGAACTGGGCCAGGCTGGCGTGGTCTAGGCCCAGTGCTTGTAAATCGTGATCTGTGTGCATGTGCTGCCTGTGCTGTTGAACTTGGACACATGCAGTGTTGTTTCAGACAGTCAAAAGGACAACCGAAGTCCTGGCCAATTGGCGGGTCTCTGGGCTGCAGATCTGTGGGAAATTGGCACCCTGCCCTGACCACCCCAACGCGCAAGTTCAGGTAAAGCCTGAGGTCAGGCTCATTGCCCCGCAAAAGCCCCCAATTCCTGCGGCGGGATGCGCGGACCAGCTAAAAATCAGCGCTAAAACCCGTCAACGCTGCGTCAAACGCCAGGGCCGAATACGCTGGGTGCTGACATGGGCGATCACCGCTTGTAGGGCTGATTTGGGCTCGCGCCCGTGTTGCGCACTGAAAGAGTGCCCTGCCCTGGGAAAAATCTATGAAAAATGGCTTATCACACGGTGCCGTTGTACCCGTATCAGTCATTGATTTATAAGGGTTTCTCAGCCGCCTAGTTTTCTGTAAACAGTGTCGCCCTCGAACCAGTGACAGCGTATGCAACCCGTCCGCCGATTAGGTGGGCTACCACCGACGGGACCCGACCTTCAGGCGCTTGCACCAGCAAAATATCTGCGCGCATCCCGGGCGCCAAAGACCCTCGGTCTTTGAGCCCAGCGGCCTCCGCTGGGTTGGAAGAGACCATGGCCCATGCCTCTGCAAAGGTGCACACGCCATCATCGCTCAGGCGGAATGCTGCGGGAAGCATGGCTGGATAGTAGTAGTCCGACGTCAGAACCGTGCACAAGCCATCTTTGGCCATAGCTGCGGCGGAAACAGAATTGGACTGGTGGCTGCCACCTCGGACAACATTGGGTGCACCAAAGACCACGTGGTTCCCCAATAGACGCGCCAGTGCCGCTGTCTCATGCGTCTTTGGAAATTCCGAAATACCGCAACCCATCGACTGGTACCACTGCCTGATCTCCGGCGAGGGATCGTCGTGGGAGGCCTGGGGAACACCAGCCGCCACTGCCGCGGCAGCCAGCCGGGCGATAGACGGACCTACCTCAGCACTCCGCGCGTTCACGCGCTCCGCCAGATCGCTCAGCGCCCTGAGCTCCAGCCCGCTGCGTTGAAGCACGGTCATTGCGTCACTGGGTCGCGAGAGCTTTCGCAAGATGTCGGGGGTATGGTCATTGAATGCAAGAAGATCAATTTTTCCAGCGGCTAGCCAATCCAGTATTTCGGCCTCTGCGTCCAGATTAAAGGTCTCATGGCGCAGGTGCAGCCGTGTGTCGCAGGCCAGATAGCGCGCCGTTTCTGCCATGGCATCCATGATGCGTAACAAGGTGTCCCTGCCGCGTAGACCCGGCTCCCACGAATAAGTGACTCCATGGTAGGCGGTAGAAATACCATTGCTAACCAGTTGTCGATCTGTCTCTGCTAACGCCAGCTGCAAATCGAAATGCACACCAGGGCGCGGCATGATCTGGCGCTCGAACGCATCACCGTGCAGATCAATGATCCCCGGCAATACATACAAGCCCCGTCGCGTCAATGACATTCCCGTGCGACTGTGACGCACTGCCTGATTGAGAAATCAGGCCATCTTCAATGACGAGATATCGTTTGGCAAAGGCCTTGGGGTAACAGGACATTGCCCCCACAAATGGAAAAGTGGTCTGCGTTTGCCATGGATGAACAACCTTCGATAAAAGACCGTCAAATTAGGACCTCAATGTGACAAATTTGCTACGCACCTCTGCAGCTACGCGTCCGGAGGGACAAATTCTGCAGAATTCATCATTACGTCATTTTGTGGCACTAACTTCCGGCTTTTAATCAACACTGCTCGAGCAGCCTTAGCCATGAACTTAACCCGTCGTCTCGTCTCCATCGCTGCGGTCTTGAGCCTGACCGCTTTGTCTTCCATTTCTGCCCATGCCCAGACCCTAGTGCTGCGCTTGGCGGTGACTGACATCGTGGGGCTGGAGAACCTTCAGCGCGAGTACGCAGGATTTCAAAAAATCCTGTCCGAAAAATCTGGCATGGCGGTAGAACTGTTTCCCGTACCCAACCGCACTGCTGCAGTTGAAGCGCTCAACGCAAGGAAGGTTGATCTCGTATTGACAGGGCCCGCAGAGTACGTGGTGTTTAAGAAACGCACGGATGCGAAACTGGTCGTTGGCTTTAGCCGCCCTGAGTACTACGGCTCTGTCGTGACGATGGTCGGCTCCGGTATAGACGGCGTTGAGGACCTCAAGGGCAAGAAGGTTGGGCTGGGAGATGTCGGTTCCACTTCACGTCACCTTTCGCCGATCCAGGTTCTCGCAGACCTGGGCCTGCAGCCCGGCAAAGACGTGCAGATCATGCACATCAACCGCAATGTCGCTGTCGAAGCCATGAAACGTGGGGACTTGGCGGCGATCGGCATCAATCGCACTGATTTACCAGGACTTTCCAAGCGACATCCTGATGTTGTGTTCAAAGTGATAGCGCGTGGCCGTGACCTGCCCAACGATGTTTTGCTGGCTGGAAAACACGTGCCTGATGAAATCACTGAAAAGATGAAAAAAGTTTTCAGTGATAACTCTGAAGCGCTCATCGCTGCCGTTCTGCTTGGACCGGATGAAAATCAGAAATTCCAGGGCATGAAATTCATCCCCAACATTGCAGACAAGGATTACGACTACATCCGCAAGATGTATGTGACCATCGGACAGCCGCAGTACGCAACATTCGTCGGCAATTAAGCCTACGTTTAAATCGCATCTTTCAGGGGCCGTCTTGTTAAGTCAGTTCGGCCCGGCAGATCTTGTGGTGCGTGGGCTGACAAAAAGCTATGACGGACATACCCCCGTTCTGCGCGGAATCGACTTCGCAGTACCTGCAGGCCAGCGTGTAGCCCTCATCGGTGCCAACGGTGCAGGCAAGTCCACATTGCTGCGTTGCTGCATGTATCTCATACGCCCAGACGCGGGCGATGTGGATTTGTGTGGAATTCGTCTCGAGGGTCTGAGCGCGAGCAAGCTTCGGTCGGTCCGCTCCCAGATTGGTTTTGTTTTTCAGAAACACAACCTGGTGCCCAGGTTGTCGGCACTTTCCAATGTGTTGCACGGCGCAGTCTCTCGTACCGGTTTTGGCCGCGCCTGGTTCCAAGGCCTCGCATCGGAGGCGCTCCGAAGTGAAGCCATGCACTGCCTGCAGCGCGTGGGGCTTGCGCATGTGGCGCTTCAGCGGGCGGACAAGCTCTCTGGCGGACAGTCACAGCGAATCGCTATTGCCCGGGCGCTGATGCAAAGGCCCCGGCTGATCGTTGCCGATGAGCCGGCCGCCAGCCTGGATCCGGTCGCAGGCGATGAAGTGATGGCGCTGTTTTCGCAACTTGTGCGGGTCGAGGGATTAACCATGATCTTTACTTCTCATGACCTCACGCATGCCCTCAAATATGCCGACCGTATCGTAGCCCTTCGGGGTGGCACGGTGGTGCTGGATGCGCCATGCAGTGGACTGGATGTAACGACATTGAGGGCGCTTTATGAGTGACGCAATGGACGTGCCCGGCCGCAGCAGCATTGCCGGACCGATTTGATCGCATGAGCGCAGGCGCGTTCATCGCTTACCTGGTGGTTCTCGCGTTTTTCATATGGTCGGTGCAAAAGACGGGGGTCTCCATCTCCGACCTGATCGGCGGCGTTCCGCAGATGGGTAGGCTGATCGGCGAAATGCTTCCACCCTCCACTGCACGGCTAGAGGCAGTGGGTTGGGCATTGCTGGAGACATTCCAGATGGCCTTTGTAGGTACGGTGGTGGGCGTCATCCTGAGCGTGCCCATCGCCGTGCTGGCGACACCTCACTTGTCTCCGCACCCGGTGGTCTATCACATGGCGCGTAACCTGATTGCCTTCTTTCGTACGGTACCGGACCTTGTCTGGGCGCTGCTCTTTGTAGTTTCGGTCGGTCTCGGACCATTCGCCGGAACGTTAGCCATCGTCATCGACAAAATAGGTTTTTGTGGCCGTTTCTTTGCCGAAGCGATGGAGGAGGCAGACCGTGGTCCCCAAGAAGCACTGTCTGCCATGGGTGCAGGGCGCTTCTCCCTGATCATGTGTTCGGTGTTTCCCGCAGCCATGCCGTCATTCATCAACACCTCACTTTTTAGCCTGGAAAAAGCAACGCGCTCGTCCGTAGTTTTGGGCCTGGTGGGTGCCGGAGGCATAGGCATCGAGCTAAAGGTCGCCATGGACTTGTTTAACTACGACGAAGCCGCAACGATCATTTTGGCAATTTTTGCGCTAGTGGTTTTGGTTGAACGGGTCAGTTCTTTCTTGCGCAAGAAAACGCTTTAAGGCTGCGTGATGAAAAGTAGATGCCTAGCCTTCAGACTGTGTCAATTCAGGTATGAATATCGGTATAGGCGATTCATATCCACCTCGTTCTCCAAAACAACCGCCGGCGCACAGGATTTGACGCCAGAGAAGCATGCCTCCTACTGCAGGAGGATGGTCGATTCACCCTCGATCGGTCACCATAAGTTTGTCTATTTTTAACCCACGGAGTCACTCAATGAATATGTTTTCGTTCAATCTCATTCGCAGCCAATTGCCGGCATGGACCCGCCCCGCCGCCATGGCTCTGGCGCTGGCAGTCACCTCGGTCGCGCCGGTCGCGGCGCAAGAAACCCTGAAAGCCGCCACCGACTGCGCCTACTTCCCTTTCAGTTTCCGCGACACCGATGGGGCGCTAAAGGGTTACGAGGTCGACCTTGGCGAAGAGATGGCGCGTCGTGCCAACTTCAAGATCGAGTGGGTGTGCCAGAAGTTCGACGGCCTGATCCCGTCACTGCTGTCCAACAAGTTCGACATCATCCTGTCAACGATGTCGATCACCGACGAGCGGCGTAAAAGCATCGACTTCTCGGTCAGCTACCGGGTTTCGGTGGGCCAGTTTGTTGGCCCCAAGGGCAAGGTACAAAAGCTGTTCAACGCCGACGGAACACCGAACCCCGCTGGGTTCAAGGACCTGCGGGTGGGCCTAGCGCGCGCCACCACCTACGACAACTGGATGCAGGCCAAGGTGCCCGATGCCACCCTCGTTCGATATGACACCGACGTGCAGATGTACCTCGAACTCAAGGCCGGCCGGGTGGACGTGCTGATGACCAATCCGCTGAAGATCTATCTTGAATTCCTGAGCAAACCCGACGGCGGGGGCTTTGAGGTGATCGGGCCGCAGATCAAGGATGAAAAATACTTCGGTATCGGCGTCGGTGCCGGTGTGCGCAAGGGTAATGAAGCGTTGCTCAAGCGCATCGATACGGCGCTCAACGACATGAAGAAAGACGGTACGCTGGAGCGCTACAGCAAGAAGTACTTCCCCTTCACGATCTATTAAATAGGCCGCATCGATACGGCGGCCATGTCCAGCGCATGGGTCGAGAGCTTCCTGTGGGGTTCACTCCTCATCGTGAGGGTCTTCTCTGTCGCGCTGATCCTGACCGTCGTATGGGGCATGCTGGGTGCCTCCGCAAAGCTGTCGAAGAACTGGCTGCTGAGGCGGGTAGCCAGTATCTACACCTCGGTGTTCCGGGGCACGCCCGAGCTGCTGGTGGTGCTGATCCTGTATTTTGGTTCGGCTATCACATTGACCTGGCTGGTCAAGTTGGTCAACCCAGAAGTCAAATTCGTTGACATACCGCCATTCTGGGCTGGAGCGCTGGCCATCAGCCTGATCGTCGGGGCCTACGCCACCGAGACATTCCGAGGCGCCTTGCAGGGGATCGATGCCGGGCAAACAGAAGCCGCTCGCACGCTCGGCCTCACGCGGTGGCAGATTTTCGCCCACGTCGAGCTTCCGCAGATGTGGCGTCTCGCCCTGCCCGGTCTGGGTAACCACATGACGTCGATCATCAAGGACACTGCCTTGCTGTCGGTGATCGGCGTCGAGGAGATCACCTACACAGCCGAGATGGCGACGGCGCTAACCGGAAAACCGTTCTCGATGTACATGATCGTGGCAGGTATCTACCTGTGTTTCACCACGCTGGTGGTGTTCTCGGTGGCGCGCTTGGAGACACGCGCTAACCGCTACCTGGTGAAGACCCGATGAGTATTGCGCCGTCGTTCGATGGCGCTCACGCCACCAAGCGTCGCTCGGAGGACACCCGGTGAACTTCGATCTGATGCTGATCGCCATTTCGCTGCCGAAAATTGCCGGCGGTATCGTGCTCACCTTGAAGCTGCTAGTGGTGTCGCTCCTGACCGGCACTTTGCTGGGTATTGGCGCGGCCCTGATGCGCATCAGCGGTAAACGGCTTCTCGCGTGGCCGTCTTTCGCTTACAGCTACGTGTTTCGTGGCACACCGATGCTGGTGCAATTGTTCATCATCTACTACGGTCTGTCCCAGTTTGAATGGCTGCGCAACAGCATGGTGTGGCCTATCCTGCGCGAGCCGTTCTGGTGCGCGGTGATCGCACTGTCGCTCAACTGTGGCGCCTACACGGCGGAGATCCTGCGTGCGGCTATCCGTGGCGTGGACCATGGCCTGCACGAGGCCGGGCGCGCGCTCGGTTTGACCCCGCGGCAACGCTTCCTGTTCATCACCACGCCGATTGCCGTGCGCTTGGCTCTGCCCGCCTATGGCAACGAAATGATCGGTTTGCTCAAGGGTACAGCGCTGGTCAGCATGATTGCCATGAACGACATCACCGGCGTGGCGCGCACCATCGTGGCTAAGACCTTTGCGCCTTACGAAATCTTTATCGCCGCGGCCATCGTCTATCTGTCGATCACCTGGGTGATACAGCACGGGATCCGCCTGGCCGAGCAGCACTTCAACCGGTACATCAAGAAATGAGCCACCCGATGCCGACCACCCAACCGACTGAGACGATCATCATGCTCGATGGCGTTGGCAAGCGCTTTGGCGATTTCCAGGCGCTCAAAGCCTGCAGCATGCTGGTTCACAAGGGGCAGAAGATCGTCCTGTGCGGTCCCTCGGGCTCGGGTAAATCAACCCTGATTCGCTGCATCAACCGCCTGGAGGAACACGACAGCGGGCGTATCGTGGTGGCGGGCATCGAGCTGACACGCAACATGCCCGACATCGCCGCAGTGCAGAGCGAGATCGGTATGGTGTTCCAGCAGTTCAATTTGTTCCCGCACCTGACGGTAGTCGAAAACTTGATGCTCGCACCTCGGCTGGTGCGAAAGATGCCCCGGGCGCAGGCACGCGAGATCGCAATGCACTACCTGGCGCGGGTCCGGATTCCCGAGCAAGCAGATAAATTTCCGGTTCAGCTCTCCGGCGGGCAGCAGCAGCGGGTTGCGATTGCACGGGCCCTGTGCATGAAGCCGCAGATCATGCTGTTCGACGAGCCGACTTCCGCGCTCGATCCCGAGATGATCAAGGAGGTGCTCGACGTGATGACCGATCTTGCACGCGACGGGATGACCATGGTGGTTGTCACACACGAGATGGGTTTTGCCCGGCAGATCGCCGACCTCGTAGTCTTCATGGATGCCGGTGAGATCGTCGAGCAGGCGCCGCCAGCCGAGTTCTTCGGTGGCGCGCGCAACGCGCGAACACAGGCTTTCCTGCAGCAAATCCTGACCCACTAGCCCAAACCACAGGAAGGTAAGCAAACCACATGTCTAACAAACACACCCCGGCAAGCGACAGCACAGGATCAGGTCGATCCAGCCACGGAACCGCACCACGCTACCAGGAAGCCCATGTCACGTTCGCCATCGCACTAGCGGCCCAGAGCCGGCAAATCATGTCTGGGGCGCTGCTGGCGCGGCCCTCCGTCGAACTGAAGCCGGATTCGAGCTATGTCACCGATACCGACAAGGACATCGAGCGCGCCTTGCGCACCTTGATCCAGACGCAGTTTCCAACGCACGGCATCCTCGGAGAAGAGTATGGCGCGCAAAACGCCGATGCCGAATATGTCTGGGTGCTCGACCCGATCGACGGCACCGCAGCGTTTGTAGCCGGGTTACCGGTATTCGGCACCCTCATCGCACTGCTGCATGAGGGCGTCCCGGTAATTGGAGTCATCGATCACCTGATGACCAATGACCGCTGGGTCGGAGCCTTAGGCCAACCGACGACGCACAACGGTACTGCGGTGAACACACGTCAATGTCCTAGCCTGGCGCAGGCGATGCTGGCGGTCAGCAACCCGGATTTCTTCAGCGCAGAGGAGCAACCGTTATACGAGCGTATCCGCTCGCGCACGCAGTGGCGCATTTATGGCGGTAGTTGTTTTAGTTACGGCCTACTGGCCTCGGGGCGGATCGACATGTGCATCGACAGTGCGCTGGATATCTATGATTTTGCGCCCTTTGTGCCAATCCTCGCTGGTGCCGGCGGCATCGTCACCGACTGGCAGGGCAAAGCCATCGACATGCATTCCGGCCCGCAGATCCTCGCGGCAGGCGACCCAGCCAGACATGCCGAGGCGCTGGCTTTGCTGCAAGGATGAGCGCCACGCCCCACGACCGCACCCACTTTCTACAAGCTCTTTCATAGTATCAAGGCCCGCGCCTACAGATGGATCGAGATTGGTTGCGACTTTTTAGCCACTCCGAAGCCAGTACGGGATTTATCAGAGCTGAACCCAGGGGTGCCGAACCAAGTCCGAGGCGATACGAGTAATTCGACCGAAGCAAAATCGCCTCGCCGACTTGATTTTTCAATCCGACCCGAGTGAAAACCCAGCAAAAGGTCAGTTTGTTAAGTAATGCAACAAAATGGCTGATTACACGGTTTATTACACAGTGCCATTTTACCCATATAAGTCATTGATTTATAAGGTTTTTTCAGCATCCAGGTTTTCTGTTTGAGAACGGAAACTTCATGGCTTTGTCATGGTGGTGTAACCACAGATTTCTAGCCTACGGCGAGTTTGGCGCAATGCCAAATCATCCATCCGACAACCAACGAGTGAAGCACCATGAAACACCCCAACCGCATTCGCCTACGCCTATTAGCAGCCGCACTCAGTCTGAGCGGCCTATGCTTGGCACAAGCGCAAACTGAAGTCAGTGCCGTTCTGGCCGGACATGCCAGCCTGCCGTCTACCAGCACCGTCACTGCGCCCCCGGACGCTGGGCCGCTGTTTTCCACAGCTGGGAAATTCACCGACGCCAGCCGCGCGCGCGTGGACAAACTCAACAGCCTGCAGGGCGTGACTTTTGTGGGCGATCCAAAACATCCACGCAACTCCGGCGGCACCTTGCCCATCCAGGGCCAAGCCGTACAAGGCTTCTCCGGCTTGGTGTCCTTGGGCCAAGACCGCTTCCTGGTTTTGACCGACAACGGCTTCGGCAACAAAATCAATTCACAGGATGCGCTGTTGATGGTGCACCACGCCCGCGCCGACTGGAAAAGCGGCGCCGTCACCCTGGAGAAAACCACCTTTCTGCACGACCCGGACAAGAAAATCCCTTTCTTTATCGTGAACGAAAATTCGCAAAGCCGCTACCTGACCGGATCAGACTTTGACCCTGAGTCAATCCAGATCGTGGGCGACGAATGGTGGATTGGCGATGAGTTTGGCCCCTATGTGCTGCGCGTCACGCCACAAGGCAAAGTCCTCGGCGTCATCGAAACCGTGGTTGCGGGCAAAGCCTACCGCAGTCCGGACCACTACATGATTGGGCGCATCCCCAGCAACTACCCGGCGGATACGGTGTTTGAATCGCGCCGTTCGGGTGGCTTCGAACCTATGGCCAAGTCAATCGACGGCACCACGCTGTACCCCATGTTCGAATGGCCTATGTGGGACAGCGCAGCCAAAGCGCAAGAGGCGCGTGACGGCAAGCCCTTTACCCGGATTTTGGAACTCGATGTCGCCAGCCGCAGCTACAAAAATCGCCAATGGAGATACCAGTTTGAGGAAGTCGGCCATGTGGCGGCTGACTTTCAAATGCTGGACGCCACCACCGGTTTGGTCATCGAGCGCGACGACACCACCGAAGGCGCGGGCCCGAACTGCCCCAATGAGCCACGTGTTGATTGCTTCACCCGCCCGGCCAAATTCAAACGGGTGTACAAAATTGACCTGGCGCAAACCGATGCAGCCGGATTTGTTCGCAAGGTCGCCTACATTGATTTGACCAAAATGGCCAACCCTCAGCGCCTTGCCAAAATTGGCCCCAACGACGCCAGTTTTGCTCTGCCCCACCTAGGGCCAGAGGGCCTGACGATCGTGGACAGCAAGCACATCGTGCTTGTCAATGACAATAACTTCCCGTATTCATCGGGACGCACGATTGGTAAACCAGACGACAACGAGTTCACGCTGCTCAATATTGAAGCGCTGGTGAACGCCAAATAGTCGTCAACTGCGCAGCCAGCCTTGGGGCACCGGAATAAAACCCGGTGCTTTCTCTGTTACTCATTGGCGTGCGGCGCGGGTACTAGCACCAACCGCCAGGAACACGGCAAGCCATGACCCGGGTCCGCCGCCGCAAACCGCACATGCCTGTCCCGGATATCACACCCTGGTGGCGAATGTGGAAAAACCTGATACGGGGGCGTACTGCTGCTAGTCGGATTCATCCACCAATAAGAACACCGGCTTTAGAGCCAATCGGCACAAAACTCTAGGCTCCAGGTCCACAATTTTTCGGCCTCTTCGTCGTTGAGCGCCATCGTCGACGGAAGAGTCGGTCGACAGTTTGCGTAATACAGGCCGGTTTCCCGCTGCGGCGCATTCAGGATGCAATGCAGCGTGGTCATTGCACCCTCCTCTGGCGTGAGCATGGAGCGCAAACCCAATGCTGGCTTAAACCACACTGGCGCGTAGCGCCAAATTCCCGTCTTAACTACTCCAGGGTGCAGGGAGTAGCAGGAGACATTGTCGGATGCAAGTTGTGCCCCTAGAGAACGACTAAACCAGATATTTGCCAGCTTGGAGGCAGCGTAGTCTTTGACTACCAAACCACGACTTCGAATGCATACGCAACTTGGACCATTCAATTCCATCACGCGCGAAATAGTGGGCCCTGCTTGCGACCGTGACGACTCTGGACGGAGCACTTTGCCGCAATTTTTCAAGTAGCAGTTGGGTGAGTAAAAAATGGCCCAGGTGGTTGATACCGAAGGCTAATTCAAAGCCCTGTTTTGTCTGACCGTGGATGCCAGCAACGCCAGCGTTCAACACCAAAGCGTCTAGCGGTAGGTCTAAAGATAGGAAGGCTGTTGCGCAATCCTTAACAGAATCCAAGTCGGCCAGATTCAAAGGCAAAAAGCTCAAGCTCGGCTGAATCTTTAGATGGGGACGTTGGGACATTTCCTGGTCGCTGAACGCCAACGGCGTTCTGCCCGCCACCACAACATGCCAGCCCTCATCCAGCAAACGCAATACGGTGACGCGCCCGATACCCGAATTTCCACCGGTAATGAGGGCAACTTTTCGGTTCATAGACGGCGTCGGCTATCTATCTCAGGCTACTGGGGACCGGGGCGATTCACTCTGTTTTCGCCTTTATATCGGCAAGTATAGAAACTAGTTTTCTGCCGAAGTCTGTTCTTTCATTTTCCGGGTCATCACTTCTAAAAAATACTTTACTGTTACTTACAGGTCCTCTGGAGGGCGTCCATTTGGCTATTTCTAATAATGGTTCATTTCTATTTTTTAATCTTATTATTCTGAAATAATAGCGGTAGAACGATTCATTTTTGGATTTTTTTGCGGAGCTAAGAGTGCTGAAATTTTGTAGTGGCAGATAAAAGCCGCACTTCATTGACTGGTATTTTCTTATTTTTAGCATTGCTTTTACGGGGAACAGTTTTGGGTCAACCCCTACCCTCGAGGCAGCACTTCTGACCTCTTGTTCCAGCAAAGCGCACACTTCACTGTCCGTAAGTTGTTTTATGTGATTCATCGTATTGAATATGCGAATGTTTTACATAATTAAACTAAAGCGACCTTATTACCTTTCAGTATAGGCAAACCGCGGAAACTGAAAAAATTTCCAAACAATTGCGTTGAATAACCAGTAGTTCTTTGAAGAAGGTAACCGCATTTGGAGGCTCCAGCTGAAAATTAGCTTCTGAATCTCCCAACATGTTCCTGGGGGGCTAAGCCATGCTTTCTGCATATCCATTTTATTGGTAGATTCCAGCTAATGCAATACCTTTTGGGCCCATGACTACAACCGGGTGTAGTGATAAAGGTAGTAGCTGGTAAGCGCTTCCACTTCACCATGCGTTTGAGGATTGCGGCGATTGATAAATTGTTCCAAATCATTGCTTTTGGTGTGGCTTCCAAAAACGTTGCGCAAGAGACTTAGTAATCGTGTCATTTAAGGCTCCTTAGGTTCAGCGTATTAGGGTAAATACTTATATAGTAGATGCCACTTATATGAACGTGATGTGACAGAAATGTGGGTAAATGAATTGAAGATTGGCGTTAACATGGGTAAAAGTAGATAAGTTGATCCAAATAGCGTCCAAACAGTCGCTCTAAAAGATCAGCATTTGATTCAGATTTTTAAGGTGGGCTGGCTCTGCCCAAAGACATACAGCAAAGGGCGCCCCTGTGCCTGCCGAATGCCATTCGCACCACCTGACGACTAGGTTCAGTCGAGGATCAGGGGGGACGTCGCGCTCTTCAACCAGAACTTCAGGGGGTCAAAAAGAGTTTGCCCGGATTCGAGCGACGACATATGCTCTCGATAGACTCTGGAAGCTGTCTACTTTTTGCCGAGGTCATCATGTGCAGATGGGTTGCTTATGCTGGGCCAGAGATCTATCTTGAAGACTTAATCTTCCACCAAGAACATTCGATCGTGAACCAAAGCCTGGCAGCGAACCAGTCTGCATGGGTCACCAATGGAGATGGGTTTGGCGTGGCCTGGTACACCAAGCGCACCGCACCTGGGCTGTTCAAAGACATCCTTCCCGCCTGGAACGACAGCAACCTGCGATCGCTTGCCGCGCATATCCAGACCCGGCTGTTTTTTGCCCATGTTCGCGCCACCACGGGTACGGCGGTGAACAGGAGCAACTGCCATCCGTTTATTTGGCAGAACTGGACTTTCATGCACAACGGCAAGATTGGTAACTGGCATAACTGCCGCAAAGATGTGGAAGATCTGATCGACCATGTGCACTACCCACATCGCGAAGGAACAACGGACAGCGAGGCCTTGTTTCTGGTCGCCCTGAGCAAAGGGTTGATCCATGATCCCGTCAAAGCCATCCAAGCAACATTGCGCGATGTAAGCGCCATCATGGACCGGCACCACGCAGACGAACCCATGCGGATTTCTTGCGCTCTGACCGATGGCAAAGAGATGTGGGCCTTTCGGTATTCAAGCGATGACAAGTCACCCAGCATGTACTTTGGCGCACCCCACACCCGTGCCAGCGAGACTGGTCTGCATCCCATCACCACCATTGCCTCCGAGCCGTCTGACTCCGACGCGGCGCATTGGTTTAAGGTCGAGGAGCGCAATGGCGTTCATTGGACCGAGGGCGGCTTAGAGCATTTCACAATCACCATTTGAGCCGCACACCCGGCCGGGCGCTCCCACGCCGGGAGACTGGTGGGTGGAGCCGAAGAGGTGTCAAAACGATTCCCAAACTCTGCGCTTTGCTGCGGGCAGTCTGGGTTTGATGCCTCACTGATACTCGCTAAATTAAGCATCAATTTTGGCAAACATTTATTGCTTTTTAATCGGCTCTCTTAATGCAAATCACTTTATTTGCGCTCGCTCTCGGCTAGAGTATCGGTGGCCCCCCTCCCTGTACCGTGCCATAACGATTCAAAATGAAAAATCGAACTACAAATCTGCGCCGCCTCATTGACAAGTATTCGGTTCGTTACGGCGAACAGGATCCCATCGTTATTGATTTGAAAAATCAGCTACAGGTTCTTGAATCGGATCAAAAGGTTATGGTTGTGGAGAACTTCAAACCTTTCCCTTCACGCAGGCAGCGCCTTGAGCAATCCGAAGATCTGGAAAGCATCGCAGGCTAAATCTGCAAGTTTTCAGGCATGGGACTGATGTACTGAGAATTGAAAACGCCCGTGTGATGACCACACGGGCGAAACGTATTTGCTGCCTAGCTTGCGCGGGTAGCGCTTCACAGCAAACTATCGCGCCACGCCGTGGGAGAGCTTAGTCTGTCTCAACATCATCCTCATCGGCTTCCTCGTCTCTTAACGCAGCCTCCTCCGCGTAGGACACCGCTTGAATTTGGTGCCCATAGGCCAGGTAGGCCTGGTAGGCGGCGCCCTGAACGTCATCAGCCTCGTCGGCCTCAGCAGCTACCAACTGGTGCCTTGCAGCCGCGGCAAAGTGATGCGCCGCCAAGCGATGCAAATCGGCCGCCTGCATGTGGTGCTCGTGTTCCACCGTGTGAGCATCTTCAGAAACCAAACCTTGTTCTTCAGTCATGTGAATACTCCTGTATCGCCGAATAGATCGGCAGGGTTAAAGTGGCTTGACCAACTGTTGAGCCAGACGCACCGCGCGTGATGGCTCGATCCGAAGACTAGATGCGGCTTGTGACAGTTAAGTACGCTTGAGACAGAACTTGGCATCAGACACGTTCATGTGGTCAAACTTGCTACGCTGGAGGTAGTAACTAGCCTCTGAAAAGCCGTGCCCTGCGGCACAGCTCGGCAACCGGCAGGCCCGCTTCCGCTTCACGCAGGAGGCCAATGATTTGTTCTTCGGTAAATCTCTTCTTCACGTCCAATCTCCCATGTCTGGGATTGGACTCCAAGCTTAGGTGCTACTCAGATCAGGGGGGACGTCGCCGAGAATTGAGGCGGCTGGACCGGAACACGAGTGCTGATCGCCGCCTTGAACATTTCAGCAGCCTTCTCGCATAATGCACCCACATCTGGAGAAGACCATGTTACTTACAGCCGTACTAACTGCCGCCGACGAAGGTGGATTTATCGCCCTGAACCCTGAAACTGGCACCACGACCCAGGGCGAAACTATTGCTGAAGCGGTACAAAATCTGAAAGAGGCTACGAGCCTTTATTTGGAAGAATTTCCATTGAACATTCACGCGCATCCCCTAGTAACGACCTTTGAAGTGGCACATGCCTAAATTCCCTGGGTTGTCGGGAGCGCAGATTGTGCGGGCGCTCGAAAGACTTGGCTTTGTGGTGGCGCGCCAATCAGGCAGCCACATTGTGATGCGCCGCAATGGTCAAGGTTGCGTTGTCCCAAATCATAAAGAGGTCAAGGTGGGTACGGTCAACGGCGTGCTGCGCCAAGCCGGTGTCAGCGCAGAAGAATTTAATTCGGTGATTTAATCGCTGGTGCTGGTGACCCTAGTGAAATCGCTCCTGTAGACGTGCTTTTGTGATTCGACCCGAGTGAAAACCCAGCAAAAGGTCAATTTGTTAAATAATGCAACAAAATAGCTTATTACACGGTTTATTACACGGTGCCATTTTACCCATATAAGTCATTGATTTATAAGGGTTTTTCAGCATTCGGGTTTTCTCGTCCCTCAAGAGCACGAGTGCCTCAAGCCAGCAATGCCACATTGCCCCCGGCTGCCGTCGTGTTCACGGTCAAACTGCGCTCCGCACAAAAGCGATACAGGTAGTGCGGACCGCCCGCTTTGGGGCCCGTGCCGCTGAGGCCTTCACCACCGAAGGCCTGGACACCGACGACTGCACCAATCATGTTCCGGTTGACATACACATTGCCGACATGTGCGGCGTTTGCCACGGCAGCGGCACGGCTATCGATGCGGGTTTGCACACCCAGCGTCAGGCCGTAACCCAAAGCATTGATTTGCGAGACCACGTCCAGCGGATCACCACCCCAGCGTGCGACCAGCAGCACCGGCCCGAAAATTTCTGTGTCGGCATCCGAGATCTGGGACAACTCGAAGGCATGCGGCGCAATGCGATTCGCCACGGCAACGCCATCGGTGGCCAAAGCATGCTGCCAGTCCGGCCCAAACAGACAGCGATGGTTGGCATGCAAACGGGCGATGTGTCCGTGAATCCGATCTGCGGCGGTCTGGTCAATCACCGGACCCAGATCGGTCGCCCAATCGGCCGGGTCGCCCACCCGCAGTTCGGCCGCAGCGCCTTGCAGCATGTCCAACACCGGGTCCGCAATATCCCTGTGCAGGCACAACAGGCGTAGAGCTGAACACCGCTGACCCGCCGAGCGGAACGAGCTGCTGACCACCGCGTCCACCACCTGCTCCGGCAAAGCACTGGAATCAACCAGCATGGCATTGATGCCTCCGGTTTCAGCGATCAAGGGCACGATCGGGCCGTCAGTGCTGGCCAGTGCGCGCTGGATCAATTTGGCGACCGCCGTCGAGCCCGTGAACACCACGCCCGCCACGCCAGGCAAAGTCACCAGTGCCGCCCCCAGGCTGGGCCCGCTGCCGTGCAGCGCCTGCAGTGCGTCGGGCGGTACGCCGGCTTCGTGCAAGATGCGCACAGCCTGTTGCGCGATCACCGGGGTCTGCTCCGCCGGCTTGGCCAGGACGGCGTTGCCGGTTGCCAAGGCTGCAGCCACCTGCCCTACAAAAATAGCCAGGGGAAAATTCCAGGGGCTGATGGACACCCACACACCGCGCCCGCAGAGTTGCAAGGTGTTGGTCTCACCGGTCAGGCCAGCGCCCGCACCGGGCATGTCTACCGGCTGCATGATGCGCTCCGCCTGCACCGCGTAGTAGCGCAAAAAGTCCACCGCCTCGCGTACCTCGGCTTGCGCGTCGACCCAGTTTTTTTTGGCTTCGCGGACCAGCACGGCGCACAAGGCCGGGCATTGCGCCTGCATGGCATCAGCGGCGCGCTGCAAGATGGCGCTGCGCGTCTGAACCGGAACCTGGCTCCATCGCACAAAGCCGCTCTGTGCTTGCGCCAAGGCGGCGGGCAAGGCGGCCACAGACGTTGGCGGGGGCGGTGCGTCGAGCGGGTGATCGAGTGCCTGCGTGTAAGGCGCGCGCATATGCGCCTGTGAAAAGTCCGCACCGTCGCTATTGGCGCGCCCGGCCTGTGGCCCCAGCAGCGCTGTCGGCAAGGGCAAAGAACTCTGCGGCGCCAGGCGCAGCGGTGACATCAGCAGCTCCTCCACGCTGAGTTGCGTATCGGCCAGTTGGTGCACGAATGACGAATTCGCACCGTTCTCCAACAGGCGGCGCACCAGGTAGGCCAGCAAGTCGCGGTGCGCGCCCACCGGGGCATAGACGCGGCACTTTAGCAGCGGATTTTTCAGAACCTGGGCGTACACGCCCTCGCCCATCCCGTGCAAGCGCTGCAACTCGTAGGTGGCACCGGTCCGGGCCGCCATCTGTGCGATGGCCGCAATCGTGGCGGCGTTATGGGTGGCAAATTGGGGGTAGACCACATCGGGGGCCTGCAACAGCGCACCGGCGCACGCCAGATAGGAGATATCGGTGTGGTGCTTGTGCGAAAAGACGGGGTAGTGCGCCAGCCCCAGCTCTTGCGCGCGCTTGATTTCTGCGTCCCAGTAAGCGCCTTTGACCAAGCGGCACATCAAGCCCACCCGGTGACGGCGTGCCAGGTTGACCACATGGGTGACACATTCAAGCGCACGCGTCTGGTACGCCTGAATCGCCAAACCCAGACCCCGCCATTGCGGGTAATGCGCGGCCACCCGTTCCATCAAAGCCTCTAGCACCGCCAGCGACAGCTCCAGCCTATCCACCTCTTCAGCGTCTATGGTGAGGTTGATGTCGGCCCGGGCCGCCCGCAGACACAAATCCCAAACCCAGGGCAGCAGCTCCTGCATCACACGGTCGCGCTGGCTTTCCTCATAACGCGGATGCAAGGCGCTGAGCTTGATGCTGATCCCGTCATTCCCCTGCGGACCGCGACCGGCCTGTGCCGCCGCCGCCAGGACCCTGATCGCATCCGCGTAACTGTGCCAGTAACGCTGCGCATCGGCCGCAGTGCGTGCGCCCTCGCCCAGCATGTCGTAGGAAAAGCGAAGCCCTGCCTGCTGCCGACGCGCGGCGTCGGCGTGGTCCATCGCCTGCCCCATATCCTGGCCCAGCACAAACTGCCGCCCCATCAACTGCACCGCACGCAAGGCTGCAGCCACTACCGTGTGGGCACCCAGGCGCCCCATCAGGCCGCTACCCGCCTGCGGTTTGTCGGCATCGGGTAGAAAGTGCTTGGACAGAGCAATGGCGGCACGCGCCAAGCGGGCGAGAACCTGGTCGCCGGTCTGGGCAAAGTCGGCCCGCCCGAGCTGGTCCGCCGTGAGCGTGATCGCTGTGTCCATGTCAGGCACCCGCAACAGCGCCTCCGCCAGGCGCATCAAAGCCAGGCCCTCGGCACTGGAAATCGGGTACTCGCGCAGCAGGCTTTCTATCGCCCACAGCGGTGCCGGCTCGGACCGCACCGCCTGCACCCACGGCGTCGCGGTCTTCGCCGCAGCGGCCCAATCCAGCATGCTGTGCAATTGCTGCAAACGGTGGGTAACCACCTCGGCTTCGGGTTGATAGGGTGAAGGTAAGAACTGATGGTTTGTCATGGCTTTGTTCCGATCGCATGGAAGTGCGTTTGAATAGTGGATAAAGCGATAATCAAGCAATTTAAAGTAAATTTTCCTCTAAATTAACTTTATTTTATAGTGAAATACTCATCCATGAGCGAATCTACAGACTCCCTAGACCGTACCGATTTGAAAATCCTGCGCTGCTTGCAGGAAGACGGGCGCATCTCCAACCTGAAGCTGGCCCAAGCCGTCGCCCTGTCGCCCACGGCGGTGTTGGCGCGGGTTCAGCGGCTGAGCGCGACGGGCTACATACGGGGCTACCAGGCGCTACTGGATCCAACCCGTTTGGGTGCGGGGCTGATGGTGTTTGTGGAAGTGTTGCTGGACCGCACTACACCGCATGTGTTCGAGGCCTTCAAAGCCGCGGTCCAGGTTAGGCCGGAAATCATGGAGTGCCACATGGTGGCTGGCGGTTTTGACTACCTGCTCAAAACCCGCATGGCAGACATGGGGGCCTATCGCGACTTTGCCGGTACTGTGCTTTGGCAGCTGCCCGGCGTGCGTGAGACCCGCACCTACCCGGTGATGGAAGAGGTCAAAAATACGACGCAGTTACCGCTGAAGGGCTAAATGGCTAAAACGCCGAATACTGGCGTCGTCGATAAGATCTTCTAGATGACCTGTCAACACTCCCCTTGGATCACCGAGGCCCACTTTGCTCTCACTGCATGAACAACATTTTTTAACACCCAGAAAAAGAGGGCTTCTGAGTGCCTATGCCAAGCCTTTCTTTGGAATAATTTTCCTGAGAGCCTAGCCTGCCGTATGGAGGCTAAAGACACAACACTCTCCCCGGTATTCGATGCCACTGCGTTACTAAGCTTGTGGGTGTAAGCTATACACGTATAGCAACTGAAAGGAGCCAACATGCTCGCACTGAGACTACCTGAAGAAATTGAAATCCGGCTGGAGAAGCTGGCCAAATCCACTGGGCGCACCAAGAGCTTCTACGCGCGGGAAGCGATCATCGAACATCTCGCTGATTTGGAAGACCTCTACCTCGCTGAAAAGCGCCTGGCAAAAGTTCGGAGTGGAAAGACCAAAACAGTCAGCCTGAACGCGGTGGAGGCAGAGCTTGGCTTGGCAAATTGAATTTGATGAGTCTGCAAAAAAAGAGCTGGCCAAGTTAGACCGTCAGGTTGCACGAAGGCTTATTGATTTCCTGAAAAACAGAGTCCTGAACCTGCGAGATCCCCGCAGTGTCGGGCAGGCCCTAAGGGGATCTTTGCTTACCTGAAAAGTCAGTTTATTACACGTTTATTGCACGGTCAAAGCGATCAAAAGGTCGTCCGTTGCAGCTTAGCGCGTTGGCGTATTTAGAGACAGTTTAGCTGTGGAAAGAAGCTGGGGCGCTTCAGGCGCAGTGCCTTAACCATTTCGGGATAAGCCTATCCTAAGAGCGCGCCCCTGCACTCAAGGCCTGATCAATATCCCACAAGATGTCGTCTATGTGTTCAATGCCCACCGACATGCGCACCATGTCGGGCATCACACCAGCTTTGATTTGTTGCTCAGGCTCGAGTTGACGATGCGTAGTGGACGCAGGGTGGATGATGAGGGTGCGCGTATCGCCGATATTGGCGAGATGGCTCATGAACTGTGCCGCTTCGATAAAGCGCACACCAGCCTCTAAGCCGCCTTGAATGCCAAAGGCCAGCAAGCCCGATGCGCCAGGCAGCCCATCCACGCTACGCATCTGGCGCTGCACCAAATCGTATTGCGGATGGTCCGGCAGTCCGGGGTAATTGACCCAGTTGACACGCGCATCATCTTTTAAAAATTGGGCCACTTTGCGCGCGTTGCTGCAATGGCGTTCCATGCGCACATGCAGGCTTTCGGTGCCCTGCAATATTTGCCAGGCCGAGAACGGCGACAGGCAGGCCCCATAAACGCGCAAGACTTCCATGCGCGCACGCATGGAAAAGCCAAAGTCGCCAAAGGTCTCGTAAAACTTGACCCCGTGATAACCCGGCGAGGGCTCGGTCATACCCGGAAACTTGCCGTTGTCCCACGGAAAAGTACCGGCCTCGACCATGACACCGCCCAGCGTGGTGCCGTGCCCGCACAGGTATTTGGTGGCCGAATGCACCACGATGTCCGCCCCAAAGCGCAATGGGTTGCATAAAAAGGGCGAAGGCACGGTGTTGTCGACGATCAACGGCACGCCATGCGCATGGGCCACATCCGCGACGGCGGCAATGTCCAGCACCGCCAGGCTGGGGTTGCCCAGACTTTCGGCATACACCGCGCGGGTGTTGGGCTGCATGGCCGCGGCAAAGGCCGCCGGGTCAGTGGCATCGACAAAGGTGGTGTCGATGCCAAAGCGCTTCAAATTGACAGCCAGCATGGTGACGCTACCGCCATACAAAGCCCCAGCCGCGACCACATGGTCGCCTTGCTGCAAGATGGTCATCAGCGCCATGGCTTCGGTAGCCATGCCGCTGGCACTGAAGCCAGGCCTGCGCGCCCGCCTTCGAGGGCGGCGACACGCTCTTCTAGCGCAGCCACGGTCGGGTTGGACAAGCGGGAATAAACATTGCCAAAGGTCTGCAAGTTAAACAAGCTGGCCGCATGGTCGGCGCTATCAAACACAAAGCTGCTGGTCTGGTAGATCGGCAAGGCGCGTGCGCCGGTGGCCGCGTCGGGTACCTGCCCGGCGTGGATGGCCAAGGTCTCGGGTTGGAACTGGTGGTCTGCCATGGTGATCTTCCTCAGGCCTTGGTCAGGCGACGTTTAGCCGAAATAATGCCGGTGCTCACGCCCACCAGGTTGAGCCCCCCAAACAAGCGGCCATGTTCAATCTTGACGCAGCGGTTCATGACTGAGTCCATCCCCGCCTGGCGCACCAATTGGTCCGCCTCTTCATTGACCACACCGATTTGCTGCCACAGGCAGCGCGCACCCATGGCAATGGCCTGCGCGAGCAATGGGCAACACGTCCTCGGACCGCGCTGAAACACATCCACCATATCCACCGGCAAACGGAATGTCCGCCAGATCGGCATAGCAGTGTTCGCCCAGCACATCGGTGCCGGCTTTGGCATAGCGCGGATTGACCGGCACGATGCGGTAGCCATGGTCTTGCATGTATTTGCTGGCAAAAAAGCTAGGGCGATGCCATTCGGCAGACAGGCCCACAACCGCAATCGTGTGGCTGCGGCGCAGGATACGGCTAAGTTGGTCTATGGTGTTCATGGTTTTTAGTATGCGCTCCAGACAGGCACGACGAGCCGCGCTGTTTTAGGCCTTTACCCGGTTGCTGAGCGTACCCACACCACTCACGCTGACCTCGACCAAATCGCCAGCTTTGAGAAAACGCGTTGGTGAAAAGCTGCCGCCCGCGCCTTCGGGGGTGCCGGTGGCGATCAGGTCGCCCGGGTTCAGGGGCGTGAAGTGCGAGATGTAGGCGATCAGCTCGTCAATGCCAAAAATCATCTCGCTCACAGTGGTGTGTTGGCGCAGTTCGCCGTTGATATGCGTGGATAGCGTCATTTCACTTAGCGCGTCCATGGTGTCAGCGGTGACGATCCAGGGGCCGCAGCCGCCGGACTTGGCGAAATTTTTACCGGCATGCAAAGAGTGTTTTTGCCAGCCACGCACCGAACCGTCGTTCAAGATGGTGTAGCCCGCCACATGCGACATAGCCGTTTCGCGCGTGATGTGCCGCCCGGCTTTGCCGACAACTAAGGTGATCTCGCCTTCGTAGTCAAAGGTCTGGGCCGCATCGCCTTGTGGCAACTCCAGTGCCTCGCCCTGGCCGACGATGGCATCGTGGTGTTTGGCAAACAGAATGATGTGATCCGGGTCGGGCGGCGCCACGCCTTCGACAGGGTATTTCTTGCGGTAGTTGATGCCGACGCAAATGATTTTGTTGTGCGCGGACAGCGGCGCGAGCAGCTGCACATCGCCCAGCGGCAAGCCTGTTGTTCGGCCCGCCACATCCTGCGACAGCGCCTCAGTGGCATCCTGCGCAAATACGGCTGCCATATCCGGGTGGCGCGCCAGAAAACCAAGGGAAGGCTCAGCAATGAATGCGTCTTGCAACACCACCCCGTAGGCACTCCGCCCCTGGTGCATAAAGCGTGCAATTTTCATAAAAATGCCTCTTCGCGTCTGCGCACCACTGCGGTCATGGTGTCGTTATAGGGCGTGGGGATACCCAGCTCGCGGCCCAGCAGCGGCACCATGCCGTTGATGGCGTCGATTTCCGACACCCGCCGCGCCTGGTGGTCCAGCAACATAGACGGGCGCGCCAGCGGCATGCCTTGGCCAAATTGCGTCACGTAGTGCAAAACGTCACCAAATCCGAATTTAATGCCCTGGGCCTGGCCGCAGGCATAGGCTTCGCGGGTGCAGCCCGTGGCAATTTCCCACCACTGCGGCTGCGCCATCAGTTCACCTATCGTGCAGTCAAACACGGTACAGGGCGCGGAAAACGTGACGTTGCAAACAAACTTTTCCCAAATCAACTGGTTGATGTCTTCGAAGGCCTGGGCCTTGAAACCAGCGGCTTGCCAAACCGCTTCCACGCGGCGCAAACGCTCACTCATCCCCCCCTTCATTTCGCCCAGGCGTATCAGCTTCATGGCGTTATGGTGCGCGTGACCGGGGCCTTTCATAGAGGCTCCGAAACCGTCGGCCACGCCCAGCAATACATTGTCCGTAGGCATGTACTGCGCAATGCGCTGGCCCGAGCCCAAGCCATTTTGAATCGTCAGCACCAGGGATGATGCCTGCATCAGCGGCGCAATGGCTTGCGCTGCCGCACCCACGGCCGACGCTTTGGTGGCAATGATGTACAAATCGCAGGCACCGGCATCGGCCACATCACCCGAGCTGTGTATGCCTTGCACCACGCGCTCACCACTAGCGCCTTCCACGCGCAAACCGTTTTGTGCAATCGCGCGCACATGCGCGTCCCAGGTGTCAATCGCCCACACTTCGTTACCGGCATCGGCTAGCAAAGCGGCATACACCGAGCCCATGGCCCCTGTGCCTATGACTGCAATTTTCATGGTGCGTGCATCTCCTGCGGCATAAGCTTGATGTCCCAACCGGCGCGCAATGCGGCTTCGGTAGCGCTGTCTAAATGGCGCGGGAAATAAGTGGCCAGCAAGTCCAGGGTGCGCTGGCGTGCTACGGTGCGCAGGTCGTGGGCACCAGCTTGTTCCCATTGGGCGGGTGAGCGTCTGTCGGCCAAATGCGGATAAAAAAAATCGCTGTTCATGCGCGCCAGCGTATCGGGCTGACCCAAAAAGTGGCCCTCGCCCTGCACTACCGCACGCAGGCTTTCCAAAGCCAGTGTGGATGCATCCACCGGAACCGGTGCCAGCGATTTGAGGATGGCGCCCAGCATGTCGTTGTCGATCAGGTAGGACTCTAGCGAAGCGGCCATCAAACTGGCCTGCATACCGCAGGCCTGGGTAATGAAATTACAACCGGCCTGTGCGGCCAGAGTCACGTTCAGGGCTTTTTCGTAGCCGGCTTGGACGTCCGCAATTTTGCTGTCGGTGGCGCCCGCAATCGTGGAGTTGGGCAAATTGAAATGCCTTGCCATTTGCACGCAAGCGGCGGTTAAGGACGCCTGCTCACCGCTGCCGCCAGACATGGCGCCGGTGCGCAAATCGGTGACCATGGGGCGCGGGCCGAAGACCAGGCGGGCTTGCGGATCCACCAGCCAAGCGATCACCATGCCAGCCAGGGTTTCGGCAATCGTTTGGGCCACACAACCGGCAATCGTTACCGGGCTGGACGCAGCCATCTGGCCAAAAGTATTGACCATGGCGGGAATGCCCAGCTCTACGGCAGCCATCAACACCTCGCAGGCGTCCGGGTCCAGGCGCAGGGGCGGCACCGCGTGGTTGATATTGAGCGAAAGAAAAGGCCGGGCGCGAAAGGCCGCCTCAGACCCGGCCACCAGGTAACACATACGTGCAATCTGGCGTACATGGTCGGGGGTGGACGCGGACACGCAGACATGCTTGCTGGTACCGGCCAGGCAGGCAAATACGGTGTTTATCTCTAGCGCCAAGGGGTCGGGCATATCGCGCGCGACCAGTGAGCGCGAGAAAAAATGCACATGCTCCAGCGTGTCCACAATGCGGGCCGCGTCGTACAAGTCGCGCAGGCGTGACTCGCGGTACACGCCGGTTTGCAAGTCCACCACCATCGGTGCAGCACCGCCGGTACCCACATGGACGCGGCTTCCACCCAAGTTCAAATCATGGCGCGCTTCACGTCCGCACAGCACAAGCTCGCGTGGCAGTTCACGCAGGCAACGCTTGACCAAGTCTTCGGGGAAACACAGACGCCCTTCTGGAGAGAGAGATCCCCCGGCAGCGCACACCAGCGAAACGGCACGTGGCGTAGCGTCAGACAGACCGAGTGTGGCCAAAATTTGGAATGCTGCACGCTCGATAGACAGCACCGCCTGTGTATCCAAAGGCGCGTAACGCCCACCAGTGGTACGTATACGCGCGGGCGCAGCAGCAGGCTCACGCTCGCGACGGCGGGAGTGACGAGTGGGCTGTACGGTCATATCCGTCCCGCGGCTGAATGCACTAAATCGCTATCACCAATGCCCAGACGAATTCCAAGGGCACGCAAGGACTCTAGGGTTTTGGGTGGGATGGGTATGCCGTTTGCCAACCGTTCTATACGCAGCCGTGCCTCTCGCTCACCCGGTACCTCTACCCGGTCAAAACCCGGCGCAGGCGGGCAGGCACGCAATTCGGCCAAACATTCTTCGGCTGCACGGCGGTAGGCGCTGGGACCTCGGAAACGGCGCAGATCCAGGCCAATACAAATCCAGTTCAAGCCATCCATGCATTGGCCCAGTATGGCCTCGCCCAGCAGTTCGGCCACCAGCGCCATGCCATAGCCCTTAGGCCCGGCCATAGGCAAGATAGCTCCGCCATTAAAGTAGTCGTCTGGCTCGGTGGTAGGGTGGCCCTGCGCATCAATACACAGGCCTGCCGTAAGTGGGCGGCCGGCCATTTTGGCGGCGTAGACCTTGCCGCCAGACGCCATGCCAGTGGCGAAATCGCTGACCACCGGACCCATGTCACCGCCGGGAATGCCAAAGGCGAAGGGGTTGGTAGGCAACATTCCACGGGCGCCGCCATAGGGCGCAACCTGGCGCCAGTCTTTGCGCGCGCCGCCGCCAAACATGATGGTGAGGCAACCGGCCTCGGCGCCCCGTTGCACATAGGCGCCGACCCGGCCAGTGTGGTCCACATTGGCAACGCCCACCGCTGCCACACCATGTGCCCGGGCGTGTTCAATCAGGTAGTCGGTAGCCAAGCGGAAGGCCGGCATCCCCAGGTTGTTGCCACCATCAATCAACGCGCCGCCGCCTTCGGCTTGCCGCAAGACCGGCTGGGCCTGCGGGTTGAATCTGCCTTGGGCAAATCGCTCGGCATACCAATCCAGCCGGAAGATGCCGTGCGAGTACACGCCACACAAATCCGCATCGACCAAGTGGTCTGAAATTTCAGCCGCTATCGCCGCATCACAGCCAATGGCCTGCATGGCTGCCATGCCAAAGCGCTGCAAGGCCGCAACCGGAACGCGCGGGTCGCTATCCAACATGGCGGGCCTCCGTGCCTGGCGCTAAAACCTGGCTGAGTTGCGCAAGCGGAATATGGCAGCGCACCAGGTGGCCCCCTGCGTCTTGCCAGGGCGGTGTTTCGCCATCGCAGCAGGCACCCTGATGCTTAGGGCAGCGCCGCTGAAAAGGGCAACCCTGGGCCGGGGGCGACGATTCCAGCACATCGTCGGCCAGCAATTGCGGCACATGGTCCGGGTCCGGCTCCAGCACCGCGCCCAGCAACACGCGCGTGTAAGGGTGCAGGGGCTGCGCATATACCGACGCTGCGGGGCCGATTTCGCACAAACGACCTTGATAGAGCACCGCCACGCGATGGGCCAGCGCGCGCACCACTGCCAGGTCGTGCGACACAAACAAATACGCAGTGCCGCGTTGGGCACGCAGTTCGTCCAACAAATCGAGTACCGCCGCTTGCACCGACACATCTAAAGCGGAGGTCACTTCGTCGCACAACACCACATCCGGTTCAGCGGCAAACGCGCGGGCTATAGCGACGCGCTGTTTTTCGCCACCGGACATTTGGCTGGGCAAGCGGTCCATGTAATGTGCGCCCAGGCGCACGCGCTCCAATAGCGCAATCGAGCGCTGCATGATCTCTTCGCGCCCAAGTTGGAAATACAACTCCAAAGGCTGGGCCAGGATTTGTGCCACCGTATGGCGCGGGTTCAGGCTGTCATCGGGATTCTGAAAAATCAGCTGAATTTTTCGCAAAGCTGAGGGGCTGCGCTGCTCGACTTCGGCACCCAAAGGCGCTTCATGGCTAAACGCTATGCGGCCTTGCGCTGGTGCCAAGAGGCCAGCCAGAGCTTTCAAGATGGTGGACTTGCCACTGCCCGACTCCCCTACCAGCGCCAATGTTTCGCCGGGACCCAATTGCAGGCTCACATCCTGCACCGTTAGGCTGGCGGAAGGCGCGCGCCCCAGCAACTGCTCCCACCAGTTGGGCCGCGCATAGCTAACGCCTAATTGTTCCAAATTCAGCGCCTGTACTTCGCTTTGCTGGGCGGTACGCGCAGGGCGCGATTGCACACGCGCGATAGTGGGCGTCTGCTCGGCAAAGTGACAACGCACTTGCTCACCACTGGCAAGGCTTCGCAGTGGCGGCCGCTCCGTGCGGCAGCGGTCTTGCGCCAAGGCGCAGCGCGGTGCAAAGGCGCAGCCCGGGCCCGCCTCACCGGGCGCCGGGGGACGCCCATCCAGCGCGGCAGGCATGCGCGCATCGGAGAGACGCGGAATGGACGCCAACAAGCCATGGGCATAAGGATGAGCGGGCGCGCGCAAGACGGCGCGGACACTGCCATCGGCCACCACTTCACCGGCGTACAAGACCACAACCCGATCGCACACGCGGGCGATAGCACCCAGATCGTGGCTGACATAGACCATGGCGGTGCCAGTTTGCACATTGATCTCGCGCAGCAACTCCAAGATGTGCGCTTGCGTGGTGACGTCCAAGCCGGTGGTCGGTTCATCAAGCAGCAGGGCCGCAGGTTCACCGGCTAACGCCATCGCAATCGCCACCCTTTGTTGCTGGCCGCCCGAGAGTTCGTGCGGATAGCGGGCCAATATGGCTTGCGGGTCCGGCAAGCGCACCCGCTTGAGTAATTCGAGGCTGCGCTGCCCATGGACTGCGGCGGGTAGCGCACTGTGCAAGGCCAGCGCTTCGGCCATTTGCGCGCTTATGCGCATGGTGGGCGTGAGTGATTGGCCGGAGTTTTGCGGTATCAAGGCAATCTTGCCGCCGCGCAATGCCTGCAACTGCGGTCTGGCCAGGCTGAACATGTCGGTGCCAAAAAAATGCGCACTGCCGCCAAACACGTGCAAGCCGGTTTTCAAATAACCCATAGCCGCCAAGTGCCAGCGTGCTTTTGCCCGAGCCGCTCTCGCCCACCAGACCCACGCTTTGGCCGGCTTGAATTTGCAAATCGATATTGCGCAAAACGGCCCGCGCCCGGCCATCGCTGCCGCTAAAGCCGACGCTCAGGTCGCGGATGTCAATCATTGCCTCTTGCGGCATATCAGATCGGGGCCTTTTGCGCGCGGTCCACACCCAGACGTTTTGGCCAGGGCATCGGCCAGCATATTGATGCCGATGATCAAAGAGCTTAAGAACACAATCGGGAACAAACCAGCCCAGGGCGCGAGGGGCAAAAAGGTACGCGAGTCGGCCACCATCAGGCCCCAATCGGGCGTGGGCGGTGAGACGCCGAAGCCCAGAAAAGACAACGAGCTAAAAGCCAGCAGCATCCAGGACCAGCGCATGGCGCCTTCGACCATGAGCGCATCCAGCACATTGGGCAGTAGTTCGCGGCGAATGATGGTGATGCGCTTTTCGCCGCGCGCACGCGCCGCCAGCACATAGTCGCGCGCCACCACCGTGTGGGCCGCAGCCCGCGCAATGCGTATCACCGGAATGCCATAAAAAAAGGCCAAGGTGGGAATCAGCACATGGATGCCATTGCCAAAGGTGACGATGAGCAAAAGCATTTTCAAAATCCAGGGCAGCGACAAGAATGCATCCACTACGCGCATGATGATGTCGTCGCGCCTGCCGCCGGCTAAGCCCAGATAAATGCCTAGCAAGCCGCCCCAAAAAACGGCCACTGGCGTGGCAATCGCGGTGACCAGCAAAGCCTCGCGTCCGCCTAGCAGCGTGCGTGTCAGAACGTCGCGGCCCATCTGGTCGGTGCCAAACCAGTGCTTGGCATCCGGTGGCGTTAGGATATCTATCGCACTGATGGCCTTGAAATCGTAGGGCACCACCCACGGGCTGCCCAACGCAATAAGGATGTGCAGCAACACCAACATCAGACCGATGGCGCCCGAGGGCCGTGCGGCCACTTCTTTCAAGATTTGAAAAATGCCGCGCATGGCCTTAGTGCCTGCGCCCCAAGGAGGTTCGCAAACGCGGGTTGGCCAGCAAGCTGAGAATGTCGGCACTCAGATTCACCAATACATAAACCGTGGAAACGATTAGCGCAATCGCCTGTACCAGACCCAGATCGCGGTCAGAGATAGCGCTGACCATCAAGCGGCCCAGGCCGGGGTAATTGAACACGGTTTCTATGACCACCACGCCACCGAGCAACCAGGCCACGGTCAGCGCCACCACATTGATGGCTGGCAACAAAGCATTGGGCAGTACGTGGTGCAGGATCATGCGCCGGTACGGCACGCCTTTGAGCGTAGCCATGCGCACGTAGTCGCTGTCGAGCACCTCCAGCATACTGGAGCGTACGGTGCGCAAAATGTGCGCCGTCATCACCATGGCCAGCACTACGACGGGCAGAATAATTTCAGGAAAAAATGCAGACACCGGCGCATTAGCCGAGGCGGTCACGATGCCGGGTAACCAACCCAGCCAGCCGCTGAAAACCAGTATCAACAATGTGGCGGACACGAACTCCGGAATCGTCATCGCCGCAATGGCGAGCGAAGACACGGTTAAATCCAGCCAGCGGTCCCGCTTGAGCGCCGCTGCAATGCCCAGGGCAAAGGCCAAAGGCACGCCCAGCGCCAGCGCGCACAGCCCTAGTAACAAGGAATTTTTGAGTCGATCGCCCACCAGCTCACTGACTTTTTTATTGCGGTGCGCAGTGAGGCCTAAGTCGCCCTTGACGGCACCGGCCATCCAATCCAAATAACGCACCGTGGCCGGCTTGTCCAAGCCCAGCTCTTCGCGACACACCCGCAAGGTGTCGCCCTGCGCGTCCTGCCTGAGTAGCGCGGTACAGGCGTCCCCCGGCAGCATTTCCACTGCGCCGAAAATAATCACCGACACGATGGCCACGGTAAGGCCACCAAGCAAAATGCGGCGCAATAAAAGTTTGAGCATGGTCGGGCTCGGCAAGTCGCTGCAAGGCCCTTAGGCCTTGCAGGTTCCGCAAAGGGGGATGTGCGAATCAGCCAGTGGGCTTAGTCCACCGTAATTTTGTGCCAGCGGATACCCATGTTTTCCACGAGATCAAAGTTTTTCACCCGTCCGGTAGTGGCGGTAATCACGGTCGCATGAAAGCCGACCAGCGTACCGCTGTTGGCCCACAGATAGTCTTGCGCTTCGATGTATTTGGCGCGGCGCTTGTCGAAATTGAGTTCGGCGCGGGCAGCGTCGAGCATGGCATCGAACTTAGTGTCTTTGAAGAAGCTTTCATTCCACTTCGCGGTGCTGCGGTACACCTCATTGAGCGAGGTATCTGCCGGACGGTCATTCCAGCGGGTCATGCTGACAGGGCGCTTCATCCAGATTTCATTGAAGTAGCCATCGCTGGGCACTTGCGAAATTTTCACGCGGAAACCAGCCGGTGCTACTTGCTGTTGGAAGGCCTCGGCCATTGCCGGCCACACGTCCTGCAAAGTGCTGACCGGTAATTCCAGGTCAATGCCGTTAGGGTAGCCTGCCTCAGCTAACAAAGCTTTAGCGCCTGCAATATCCTGCGCGCAGGTTTTGGTGGAGCGGTACTGGTCCTTGGGGCCAACCGGGGTATCACAGCCGATCACACCGGCGCCACCGGCTGCCAAGTCCACCATGGCTTTGCGGTCCACGGCCATGCGCACCGCGCGGCGCACACGCGGATCGTCCCAGGGCTTGGTATCGGTACGGAAAACAATACCGCGCCAGTTGCCGGTGGGGATGTCGTTAAGCGAGAAGCTGCCGCTGCGCTCGAGCAACTGGCGCTGCTGGCGGGTAATGCCTTGCATGAGGTCAATTTGCTTGCCCATCAAGGCCTGGAAGCGGGCCTGCTCGTCGGGGATACCAATAATTTCCATTTTGGCCACGCCGGGCGGGCCGTCAAAATAATCGTTATTGGCGACCAGCACGGTAGTGCCTTGTGGGTCGAGTTTTTCGATTTTGAAGGGGCCGGTGCCGATACCCGTGTTTTTGATGGTGTCGCCCGAGCCGTCA
>CAXNME010000009.1:0-91844 GCA_964203415.1 Rhodoferax sp. | reverse complement strand
ACCATGCAGTTGGTCTTCTTGATGTGCGCCGTGAGTTTGCGCAGAGCCTGGCTCATCAGCCGGGCTTGCAGGCCGGGCAGCGAGTCGCCCATTTCGCCTTCGAGCTCGGCCTTGGGGGTGAGCGCGGCTACCGAGTCGACGACGATCAAATCCACCGCGCCCGAGCGCACCAGGCTGTCTACGATTTCAAGCGCCTGCTCGCCGGTATCGGGCTGGCTGATCAGCAGGTCTTGCAGGTTGACGCCCAGCTTTTGTGCGTACTGGATGTCGAGCGCGTGCTCAGCGTCCACAAAGGCGCACTGGCCGCCTTGGCGCTGCATTTCGGCGACCACTTGCAGGGTGAGCGTGGTTTTGCCCGAGGACTCGGGGCCATAAATTTCGATCACCCGTCCGCGTGGCAGGCCGCCTACGCCCAGCGCGATGTCCAAGCCCAGCGAGCCGGTGGAGACGACCTGGATGTCTTCAATGACTTCGCCTTCGCCCAGGCGCATGATGGTGCCTTTGCCGAATTGCTTTTCAATCTGGGCCAACGCGACCTGTAGCGCTTTGGTTTTTTCCGCGTTGGCGGCGAGGGGTTTGACGACTGCGTCCATGCTATTTCTCCTGAAGTGGGGTGGGTGGAAACCGGGGCATTGGGCTGTCTGCTTTTAAATACAGCCTGTATGCTTGAACAGCATTGTAGGGCCTCATGAATGCAATTTATTGAATTTATTAGTCAGTTTGCATTACCATATAGACCGCTATGCGTCCGTCTTCCAGTTCAGTTCCGCCAAGTCAGCAGCCCTGGGGCCAAGCCCATGTCGGCCACTGGTTGCGCCTGGCTTTGGAGCGCTTTGACGCACGGGTTCTGGATCTGGTGGCGCGCAACCCGGCGGTACCGCTGGGCTTGTCCAACTTAGCCGCCCGGGCGCAGGTGGGCGCCGCGCACATCCACATCACCCGCCATTTGCCACCCGAGGGCGCACGGCTGACCGAGTTGGCGCAGCGCGCTGGGATGACCAAGCAGGCCATGGCGGCCTTGGTCACGCAGTGCGAGGCCTGGGGCATGGTGCAGCGCGAAGACGACCCCCGGGACGCGCGGGCTCGGCGTATCGTGTTCACTCCCAGCGGGATGGCTTGGCTGCAGGCTTATCGGGCGGCAGTTGACCAGGCCCAGGCGGAGCTGGCGCAGGCGGTTGGGGACGAGGTGGCTACCGTGGTGGCGCTGGGTTTGGAGGCGTATTGCGGCCATTAGTGCAAACCCGAATAAGGGGTCTGCGGCCTAGAATGATCTTTCACCCCGCCACGGCCATACCGAGGGACAGACCATGCGGATATTGATTGCAGAAGACGATCAGGTGCTCGCCGACGGTTTGTTGCGGGCCTTGCGCAGCGCCGGGGCGGCCGTCGACCACGTGGCCAGCGGCACCGAAGCCGATGCGGCTTTGATGACCAACACCGAATTTGACTTGTTGATTCTGGACCTCGGTTTGCCCCGTATGCACGGTTTGGAGGTACTTAAACGTCTGCGCGCACGCGGCTCCACCCTTCCGGTGCTGATCCTCACCGCCGCCGACAGCGTGGACGAGCGGGTCAAGGGCCTGGATTACGGTGCCGATGACTACATGGCCAAGCCCTTCAGCCTGCAGGAACTGGAAGCACGCGCCCGCGCGCTGGTGCGGCGCGGAACCGGTGCTGGCTCCAGCATGATCAAGCACGGGCCTTTGACCTATGACCAGACTGGGCGCGTAGCGGCGATTGATGGCCGTATGGTGGATTTGTCTGCGCGTGAGCTCGGCTTGTTGGAAGTGTTGTTGCAGCGGACCGGGCGGCTGGTGAGCAAAGACCAACTGGTCGAGCGGCTCTGCGAATGGGGCGAAGAGGTGAGCAACAACGCCATTGAGGTGTATATCCACCGCTTGCGCAAAAAGATTGAAAAAGGTCCGATCCGCATCGCCACGGTGCGCGGCCTGGGCTACTGTTTGGAAAAAATACCAGGCTGATTTGTGAAGATTTTCCGGCGAGAGCAAAGCTCTCTGTTCTCCGAGATCCTGGATTGGATGCTCACACCGATTTTGCTGCTCTGGCCCATCAGTCTGTTGCTGACATGGCTGGTCGCGCAGGGGCTGGCCGACAAGCCCTTTGACCGGGCGTTGGAGACCAATGCGGTGGCGCTCGCGCGTTTGATTACCGTGGAGGACCAGAAGCCCCGCTTCCAACCCAGCCCGGCTGCCCACCCCCTGCTCGGGGCTGCTGAATCCGACACCGCGTACTACCAAATTCTGGGCCCCGACGGTACGCTGCTCGGCGGGGATAGCAGCCTGCCCCAGCCCGAGGACATTGGCGAGGAATACGGCAGCGGCCGCCCCTTTTTGCGCGAGGTGCAACTGAACGGGAAATCGCTGAAGGTCGCGGCGATTTGGGTGCAGCTTCCGGTGGCACCCGGGCACCCCGCGCTGGTTCAGGTGGCGGAAACCATGGAACAGC
Organism: Rhodoferax sp.; assembly: GCA_964203415.1. Classification (GTDB taxonomy): domain Bacteria; phylum Pseudomonadota; class Gammaproteobacteria; order Burkholderiales; family Burkholderiaceae_C; genus Allorhodoferax. The sequence goes on along the minus strand of CAXNME010000009.1, from coordinate 89,378 downwards.
GTTCGCTGCTGGCCACCGAAATCGTCAAGGGCGTGATGCTGCCGCAGTTTGCGATCCTGCCTTTAGCGGTCTTGCTGGTGTGGCTGGCGCTGGTGCAGGCGATCAAGCCCCTGCACCGTTTGGAGGAGCGAATCCGCGCCCGCGATCCCGAGGACCTGAGTCCGCTGGAGGCCCAGACTGTGCCAGTGGAACTGATGCCTTTGGTGTCCTCCGTCAACGACTTGTTGTCGCGATTGACTGACTCCATCGCCACGCAAAAGCGTTTCCTGGCCGAAGCCGCGCACCAACTCAAAACCCCGCTGGCGGGCTTGCGCATGCAGGCCGATCTGGCGCAGCGCGAAGGTGCCAGCGCCGAGGACTTGAAGCTCTCGCTGCGCCAGGTTGGCCGCTCCAGCGTTCGGGCCACGCACACAGTGAACCAGTTGCTCTCACTGGCCCGCGCAGAGAGCAGTGGCGTGGTACTGCAGCACGAACCCTGTGACCTGGCCCAAATTGCAGTGGACGTGATGCACGACTGCGCGCCGCGCGCCTTGTTGAAGTTTTTGGATATGGGCTATGAAGGTCCCGATCCCGGTACGCCTGGCCCCGTCATACGGGGCAATCCCACGCTGCTGCGGGAGATGGTTGCCAACCTCGTGGATAACGCCATCAACTACACGCCATCCTCGCAGGAAGTGCCTGGCGTGATTACCACCCGCTTGCTGGTAGACCCTTTCAGCCGGGCCGTGGTTTTGCAAATTGAGGACTCCGGACCCGGTATTGCGCAGGCCGAACGTGAACTGGTTTTCCGGCCTTTTTACCGCGCGCTCGGGACCCGCATGGACGGGTCGGGTCTGGGTTTGCCCATCGTGCTGGAAATCGCCCGCCAGCATGCGGCATCGGTTTCGGTGGACGCCAGCCGCCCTGGGCATAGTCCCCCCGGCGCGTGCTTCACGGTGCGTTTCGCGGGAATAGAACCCGCAGCGGTTTCGGCCTAAGCGGCCGAGCGCCAGGGGCTCTACTCGCAGGGCTGCAGCGCGTGTGCAGCGAGCGCGGGTTGGAGCCCGATCAATGCGGGCTGCATGTCTTTGGTCACAGACGGAAGAACCAGCATGTTTTTCTCAGGCGGCTCGTTTTCTTGCACCACTTTGGCCGTGCGTACGCCCAAACGGGTCATCCGCTCCAGCTCGGCTTGGGCCAATTGCTCGGTGCTAAAACCACCCAGGGAAATGCCAGGTAACAAGGCCGGGTCGCGCAATGTCTGGGGCTTGACGCCGTCGATCTGAGCCAGTTGGGCGAGTTTGCGTTTGAGTATTTCCGGGCTTGAAAACTTACCCATGTACACAATCCAACGCGGTGGCGGGCTCACCGCGTCCAGTCTCCAACTGTCCTGCGGCAAGGCTGCTTCTAAGGCGGTACGCAATCCGGCCAGTTGCTCCTTGTCCCAGGGGCCGCTGCGCAGACATTCTGTGGTCGCTGTCTGCGCCAAATCCGGGAGGTCCTGCAGGCGTGTGATTTGAATCGCCTGGGGCTGCAATTGTTCGTTGATCCGGTGGGGTTCGCTGCCGTGCGTCGGCGACAGGCCGTAGCTTTCGAGCAGACCTTCGCTCCATGCGAAGTACAGGATGTTGGCGCTCAGCAGGACTGAAAACCAGATTTCTCAGCATGGAAGGTGGGCGTGCGGCTAGGGTCAGGGCAGGGGGCTGTGGGGGAGTGGGCGCACACTGACTTCGTCGCTGAGCACGGTCTCCAGGCCCCGCGCAGTATGCAGCAGCAGTGCCCCGCGTGTGTCTACCCCCGCGCCGGTTCCGCTGCGGCCATCGCCGCAGACCAGCGCTTTGCCCCGCAATATGTCGCGGCTGGTGAAGGCGGCTTGCAAAGGCGCAAAACCCAAGGCCTCAAAATTCACCAACGCCCGCACCAGGGGCAGCGCTACGCGCGCAAGGAGCGTGGCGGCATCCAGGCCAGGGAGTAAATGCTGCAATCCCGCTGCCGGGTTGCGCAAACCGCTGCCCGGGGGCTGAATCAGGTTCAGACCGACGCCTATGACGGCGAATCGCTGCGGCCCCTGGTTGGCGGTTTCAATCAGGATGCCACCGAGTTTCTGGCCTTCCCACCACAGGTCGTTGGGCCACTTCAGGCCGATGTCCGGGTGCAAGGCTTCTGCCAGCGCCAGCCCAACGGCCAGCGACAGGCCGGAGAGGTCGCTGCCTTGCAAGGCCAGGCCCAGGGAAAAAGTCAGCGACGCCTGCGGATGCGCTTCGCCATGCGTGTCGGTGTGGCTGAGCCAGGTGCGGCCCTGGCGGCCGCGTCCGGCGCTTTGGCGCTCTGCCACCAGCAGCACCGGCGCATGCTTACCTTGGCGGATGCGGCGCATCAGTTCGCTGTTGGTCGAGTCCACGTCGGCCATCACCTCCACGCTGAGCCCGGCTAGCAGGGGTTCCAGTTCACGCTGCAAGGCCGCCACAGGCCAGGACAGTGCATCGTTACGGATTGGGTTCTGCATGCAATGGAATGCGCTAGCGCTGGCGCTTCTTGGGCGCCAGCATGGTGCCGCGGCACGCGGGGCTGCCACAGCGGCAGGCGTAATCGGCCTTCACCTTGGTCGTATGGCGGGCTTCGAGCACCAGGCCGTAGTCGTAATTCAGTTCCTCGCCGGGCGCGATGTCGCGCAGGGCACGGATAAAGACCCGGCCATTGCGCACCTCGGATTCGCAATTGGGGTCGCAGGCGTGGTTGATCCAGCGTGCCGCGTTGCCCTGAAAGAGCGCGTCGATGACGCAGTCGGCATCCACGTGGAAGTAAAAAGTGTGATGGGGCTGGGTCGGGTCATGCGGGTGCCGTTGCAAGGCCTCTTCCCAATTGATGCGCTGTCCGCGGTATTCCATGATGCGCTGCCCGGCGGGTATCGCACGCAGTGCAAAAACCCCTTTGCCATGAACGCCCGATACCCGCACTTCGGTACGCCGCGAGGGCTGTGGCGTGCGCGCACGCGATGCTGTTGAGGCCACGGAGCAAAAACTTTGGTATGGTGAATCGTATGGGTGCGCGTGCGCGTACCTGCGTGAGCGTGCGCCTGCGGGCGCGCGAGAAATGGATTGTAGTCACATGAAAACCAAAGATTCCGCCGCCCCCATGGCCGCTGCCAAAACCCTGGTGATTGCGGAGAAGCCCTCCGTGGCGCAGGACATCGTGCGGGCGCTCACACCATCGAGCGGCAAGTTCGAGAAGCATGATGAGTACTTTGAGAATGCGCAGTACGTGGTCTCCAGCGCCGTGGGGCATTTGGTGGAAATCCAGGCCCCGGAGGCCTTTGATGTGAAACGCGGCAAATGGAGCTTTGCCCATCTGCCGGTGATTCCGCCGCACTTCGATTTGAAGCCGGTTGATAAAACCAAGACCCGCCTGAACGCGGTGGTGAAACTGGCCAAACGCAAAGACGTGGACCAACTCATCAACGCCTGCGACGCGGGGCGCGAGGGCGAGTTGATCTTCCGTTTGATCGAACAATACGCCGGGGGTACCAAGACCTTGGGAAAACCGGTGCGCCGCTTGTGGCTGCAGTCCATGACGCCGCAGGCAATCCGCGATGGCTTCACCCACTTGCGCAGCAACGCGCAAATGCAACCCCTGGCCGATGCGGCACGTTGCCGCTCCGAGGCGGACTGGTTGGTCGGCATCAACGGCACGCGGGCTATGACGGCGTTCAACTCGCGCGATGGCGGCTTTTTCCTGACCACGGTCGGTCGGGTGCAAACACCCACGCTGTCGGTGGTGGTCGAGCGCGAAGAGCAGATCCGCAAATTCATCAGCCGTGACTATTTTGAGATCCACGCCGAATTCGGCGCACAAGCGCGGCAGCTACGCCGCCAAATGGTTTGACCCGGCGCACAAAAAAGACGCCGATGACGCCGAGAAAAAAGAAGACCGCCTGTGGTCACAGCCCCAAGCCCAGGCGATTGCCGATGCGGTGCGCGGCAAAGCGGCCAGCGTGCGCGAAGAAAGCAAACCCAGCAACAAGAGCAGCCCCGGCTTGTTTGACCTCACCACCTTGCAGCGCGAGGCGAACGGGCGCTTTGGCTTTTCCGCCAAAACCACGCTGGCCCTGGCCCAAAGCCTGTACGAGCGGCACAAGGCGCTGACCTACCCGCGTACCGACTCGCGCCACCTGCCCGAGGACTATTTACCCACAGTCAACGAGACCATGGCCATGCTCGCGGGCAGCAGCATGGGCCACTTGGCCCCCTTCGCGCGCACCGCGATCAGCAAGCAGTACATCAAGCCCAGCAAGAAGGTCTTTGATAACAGCAAGGTCAGCGATCACTTTGCCATCATTCCCACTTTGGAAGCACCGAGCGGTTTATCGGATGCCGAGCAAAAGCTGTATGACTTCGTGGTGCGCCGTTTCATTGCGGTGTTTTATCCGGCGGCCGAGTACCAGGTCACCACGCGCATCAGCACCGTGGACGTAGGCGCTGACAGCCATCATTTCAAAACCACAGGTCGCGTGCTGGTCGAGCCGGGTTGGCTGGCTATTTACGGCAAGGAAGCGGCAGCCGAAGTCGATGACGCCAAGGACGGCGACAAAGGCCAGAACCTGGTTCCGGTACAGCCCGGCGAGATGGTGAACACCGACAGCGCCGAGGCCAAGGGTCTCAAGACCCGGCCGCCTGCGCGCTACAGCGAAGCCACCTTGCTCGGCGCCATGGAAGGCGCTGGCAAGACCGTGGAAGACGAAGAGTTCAGCGAAGCCATGCGCGAAAAAGGCCTGGGCACGCCGGCGACGCGCTCGTCCATCATCGAGGGCTTGCTGGCTGAGAAATACATGCTGCGCGAAGGCCGCGAATTGATTCCCACGGCCAAGGCTTTTCAGCTGATGACGCTGTTGCGCGGCCTGGGGGTTGAGGAACTCTCCAAAGCCGAGCTGACCGGTGAATGGGAATACAAGCTGGCGAAGATGGAAAAAGGCGAGTTCGCACGCGACGCCTTTATGCAAGAGATTGCGTCCATGACCGAGCGCATGGTGCGCAAGGCCAAGGAATACGACCGCGACACGATTCCCGGTGACTACGCCACATTGCAAGCCAGCTGCCCCGGTTGCGGCGGCGTGGTCAAGGAAAACTACCGCCGCTACACCTGCACCGGCAAGGGCGGGGTGGAAGCAGGCTGCGGTTTTTCATTCGGCAAAACCCCAGCAGGCCGCACCTTCGAGGTTGCGGAAGTCGAGCAGTTTTTGCGCGACAAGAAAATCGGGCCGCTCGAAGGCTTCCGCTCCAAGGCCGGTTGGCCTTTCACCTCCGAGATCATTCTCAAGTTTGACGACGAGACCAAGAACTACAAACTCGAATTCGATTTCGGCGACGACAAGGCGGGCGAAGAGTCGGGCGAACTCACCGACTTCAGCGCGCAAGAGCCGCTGGGCGGCTGCCCCAAATGCGGCGCGCAAACCGGCGGCCTGGTCTTTGAGCACGGCAAAAACTACGTCTGTGACCACGCCGTTCCCAGCCTGGTGCAAACCGTGCCCAGTTGTGATTTCAAGAGCGGTCAGATCATTCTGCAGCAGCCGATTGCGCGTGAGCAAATGCACAAGCTGTTGGCCACCGGCAAGACCGACTTACTCGATAAGTTTGTCAGCATGCGGACCCGGCGCGCATTCAAAGCCATGCTGACCTGGGACGCCGAGGCCGGCAAAGTGAACTTCGAGTTCGCGCCCAGCAAATTCCCGCCGCGCGTACCTGCATTCAAAGCGGCGGCTAAGGCCGCAGCCAAGGCGGCACTGCCACCCGCAGCGAAAAAAGTGGCTGCTAAAAAAGCCCCGGCCAAGAAAGCAGCAGCCAAAAAAGTAGCGGTCAAGGCGGCGGCCGTCAAAGCCCCCCGCAAACCCAGCAGTGCCCCGGGCAAGCAACCCAGCGCGGCGTTGGCTGCGGTCATCGGCAACGAGCCGATCTTGCGGCCCCAGGTCATCAAAAAGCTGTGGGAGTACATCAAAGCCAACGGCCTGCAAGACGCCAAGGACAAGCGCCAGATCAATGCCGACGCCAAGTTGTTAGCGGTGTTCGGCAAGCCGCAGGTCGGCATGTTCGAGCTGACCGGCATTGCAGGCAAGCATCTGACCTGATCGGGGGCAGGCTTGCAGTTCCCATGAAAGCTGAATCGATGGATCCGCTTAGCGGTCTGACGCCGGGTGATATTTCTGCCGTGATTCAAATGGCCTGGGAGGACAGGACCTCTTTTGAAACCATCCAAGAACGTTTCGGATTGTCGGAGTCGGATGTGGTTCGACTGATGCGACAGGAATTGAATCCAGGCTCATTTGTGGTGTGGCGTATCCGCATGAAGGGCCGCGTCACCAAGCACCGCGCGCTGCGAGACCCGAGCGATGAAATACGCGGATCGCAACATCGCAGACCACAGACGCGCAAACAGTTAGCCCCCAATCGGCTTATTTGGAATTGTCAGCGTGCGTCAGGCGGTGCAGCACCTGTTGACCCGATTGCGCAATGTTCTGCATATTGCCTTCTAGCATGGCCATTTCTCTGAGGGTCTGCGCCAGCGCACGGTACTGGGCAGTTTGGTCCACCAAGGGCGTATCGGCAACACGAGAGGACGCCTCGCGCATGCCATCAACGGTTTGCTCCAAGTTGCGATTCAAACTGCTCAGGCGGCCGCTGGCATCCACCACTTTGTTCAAAATTTGATCCAGATCCGTCACCACCAGGTTGATGCGGTCTAGAAAATGGTTGAGGTCTTGTGCCAGCTCACCAAACTCGTCTGCACCATTCACCTTGGCTCTGGGCGATAAGTCCATCAGCCCCCTTGCCAAGCGCGAGACCGTGCTGCGCAAAGACAAGAGCGGGGCCATCCGGACCTTGAGCAGGAAGAAAAGCAGGACCGTATGAACCAAAATTTTCAGGCTCAGGGCTCCGGCCGTGAGCTTTACCTCCGTCCACCAAGCGGCCTCTTTCCGGTCCAGGTAGCTGCCAACCTTCACTGTGCCCAACACATCGCCGACTTTCGCCTTGACGTGGCAACCTAAACAAAACTGCTCAGCGGTGAGATTGACGGCCGATTCCAAATGTTGCCCGACTTTCCAGGTGGGCTGTAAGCCTTTGACATCTAACTTGAACGACTCCTTCATGGACTCTACGGTCACTGCAGATGGAATAACAGCAATAGACAGCCCCAGATCATCGTAGTTGCGGTTGAGTATGGGGTACACCGTTTGGGCCGCCAAAGGCCCCCCCGAATTGAGCATGATGGATTTCACATCGTTCGCTAACTGTTGCGCTGCCAGGTCCACACGGGTTTGCTCCTGGTTGGCAAATTCAAGCCGCATCGCCGCATAACGAATGCTCATTTCAACCGTAGCCACCAGCACCAGCAGAAGAAAAAAGTCCCGAATCATGTGGAACATGAAGGACTGCTCAAAAGGATTGCTGAGCTTTGCTACTTTTGCCATAGGACCTCTTCCAAGAAAGTGACTTCATGCCAACTGAAATGCGCGCATGGTAGCGATGAAATCATGGGCTGCCACCGACCAGCTCAAGATAGGCATCTTCCAATGCCACCGGATGAACACTCACCGCGCTGACCTGCGTACCATCTAGCGCATCAACGACTTCACGCAAACTCAAAGCACGGGGCAGCAAAAGCCGGATCTGATCGGCTGGCTGACGAACGTGCCATCCCAGATCAAGTGCCCGTTGAATGACTGCCTTGGTGTCCTCGGATTGCACCTTGGCCACCGCTTTTCCTGGGATGCGAGATAACAACTCAGGCACGCTGCCCTCGGCGACGACTTGACCGCTGCGCATCAGCGCGACCCGGCTGCACAGACGCTCTGCCTCGGCGAGATGGTGGCTGGTTAACAAGATGGTGGTTCCGCTGTCTCGCAAACCTTCGATGAGCCGCCAAAGATCCATGCGCGCTTCTAAGTCCACAGCCGCGGTGGGCTCGTCCAGCACCAGCAACTTGGGGCGGTGTACCAAGGACACTGCCAGGTGCAGCCGTTGCTGCCAACCCCCTGAGAGTTGACCGACCCGGGTGTTGGCAAAATTGTCCAGTTCAAAACTTTTCATCAACTCTGCAACCCGTTGTTGACGGTCCTGGTCAGACAGGCCATACAAGCGGGCAAAAAAGTGCAGGTTTTCGGCGGGCAGTAAATCGGGGTACAAGGCGCTGTGCTGCGTGCACAGGCCCACCAGTCCGCGTGCGCGGTAACTGAGTTCGCTCAATGGTTGGCCCATCAGTCGCACCTGTCCTGCATCCAAGGACAGTAGCTTGCACACGATCTTCAGTACCGTGGATTTACCGCAACCATTGGGGCCTAAAAGACCCACAAGCTCTCCTTGCTCGACCCGCAGACTAAAGCCGTCCAGGACATGGTGGTTCCCAAACCACTTGTGAACATCGTCGATTTGTAGCGCTGTGGTCATTGGGATTTATTCCCGCCCAGCAGATGCTGATAGGACTGCACGCCTAAAGCCAGAGACAGGCCGCAAAACGCAACGAGAAAAGCCAACTCGAAGCGGAGTTCATGGACGCCCATGCCATACGCTGCCACGCCTTTGAAGGCCTGGTTCATGTGCAGCATGGGGTTGATTTGGGCCAGGTTTTGCATACCTTGGGGCATGATTTCGAGCGGGAAAAACGTGCCGCCCAATACCAACAGAGGCACACCAATCGCCGACAAGGCAACCACCACCTCTTCGCTGCGCCGCGCAAACCGTGCGCCCAGAAAAAATCCCATGCCCACGTAGGAAAACACGGAGAGCAGCAAAATCACGCCGCCCAAGAAAATGCTGCCGTGGTATTGGGCGCCAATGAGCAGCGCGATGCTGTAGAGCATGACCACTTGCATCAAAGCCAGCAACAACTGCGCAATCACAACGCCCAGAAAGTACGCTGCGGGGTGCAGCGGTGTGGTGAGCAGACGGGGCAGGGTGCCTCGTTCACGTTCGGCAGCAATCACCGCGACGGTGCCGCCCAGGCAGCTGAAAAAAAGCGCGGCACCAATCAAAATACCCGCCGCAGCGGCATCAAGCCCGGCGCGCATGCTGGCGTTGTGCGCATAGACCAAGCCGAACAGCAGCATCATCGCCGATGGAAACACGGCCCAAAAAATCAGCCCGCGTTTTTGCCGCCATTGCTCCAGCAAAAGCCTTTGCGCCACCGCACGGGTTTGCAATACGAAAAGATGGCTGCGCTGCATCACATAGATCGCTGAAAACTGGCCACATCCGGAAGCACGGTCTCCAAAGCTTTTGCAGACATCAGCACGCCGGGTATGCCAGCACCTGGGTGGGTGCTGGCACCCACCATGAACAGGTTTTGAATGTCTTCGCTGAGGTTATGCGGCCGGAACCAGGCGCTTTGCAACAAAATCGGCTCCAGCCCAAAGGCTGCGCCTTGGTACGACAGCAGGTTGTCGTGAAAATCTTGCGGGGTGGTCATGAAGGACACCGTCAGATGCTCGCTTAAGTTGGGCAGAACAGTTTCTTCCAGCGCCTTGGCAATGGCGGCGCGGTACGGCTCCGCATGGGTAGCCCAGTCGGTACCGCTTTGCAGGTTGGGTACCGGTGCCAAAACATAAAAGGTATCGCAACCCGCAGGCGCCATGGCCGCTTCGGTGGCGGTCGGGCGATGCAAGTAAAGGCTGAAATCTTCAGGCAGATGGTAGTTTTTGAATATGTCGGTCAACAGCGCTTCATAGCGTGGGCCCAGCAGCATCATGTGATGCGGCACGTCGTCAAAACGTTTGTTGGTGCCAAAGTACCAAACAAAAAGGCTCATGGAATACTTACCCTTCTCGACCTTGGCGTTGGTCCACACCTTGCGGTGTTGTGGGTCGATCAGGTTCTTGTAAGTCCACGCCGTATCGGCGTTGCAAACAACGATATCAGCAGGAATCGTTTCGCCGGTGGCCAGCGTGACACCAGCTGACGCGGCCCTGGTTGACATCGATGCGGCGAACTTCAGCGCCCGTGCGCAGGCTGCCGCCCATGCCTTCGATCACATCCACCAGGCCGTTGACCAAAGCCCCGGTACCGCCCATGGCCCAGTGCACGCCAAAGCGTCTCTCCAGCGCATTGATGAGGGAATACACGCAGGTCACGGAAAACGGATTACCGCCAATCAAGAGCGACTGCAGGCTCAAGGCTTGGCGCAACTTGGGGTGTTTGATGTGGGTGGCGACCATCGCATGCAGGCTTCGCCAGCCTTTCATCCGCACCATGGCAGGCACTGCCTTGAAACAGATCGCCCATGCCGACAAATGATTGGCAGCCTAAAGCTTCAAAACCCAACTGCATAACAAAGGTCCGCCTCTGCCATGAAAGCGGCGTATCCCGGCCAGGCAGTGGGATCGATGCGCAGCACCTCATCGCGCATGCGCTCGGGGTCTCCGCTGTAATCGAAGTGATCACCATCGTCGAATCGGATGCGGTAAAAAGGGTCGAGCGAACGCAGTTCAACATCGTCGGCTAGTTTGCGCCCAGCCAGGCTCCAGAGTTCTTCCAGTAAAAATGGTACGGTGATGATCGTCGGGCCAGCGTCAAAGGTGTAGCCATCGACGCGCATCACGCGGGCCCGGCCGCCTGGCGCATTTAACTTTTCGAGCACCTGTACACGCCAACCTTTGGCGCACATGCGCACCGCTGCCGCCAGCCCCCCAAAACCACTGCCAATCACCAAAGCTACAGGGGCTTGGGGATTTGCCTCTGTTGTGGGATGCTGCGTAGGGATAAGGCCCTCGGGTATCGACCTATTATTTTTTTGCATTTCGTTCAATTACAGGGCGTATAGATTGATTGCCAATCCAACATATTGTCATCCGAAGCCACCCCATTGGCCTGTCCGCGGTCCAATGTCCTTGGCTCGGCACCCGCCCTCTGTGGTGCGAACGACTGCCCGATCTAAAAGTAGCGCCGGTAGCCTATGCCAAAGAAGTCTTCGCCATTCGCGCCATAGTCGTTCATCAGGTCGTAAATGGTGCAGCGGTGGTGCAGGCGCAGAAACACCTCGTCATTTTTGTTACCGGGTTGAGAGAACGCCGTTTCGATCATCAAAAAGTTAAGGAACTGGCTACCCCGACCGTCGCTTCCGCGTTCCAGCGGGCTCACGTACGGCGTGTAGGACAGACCCAAGGGGCCCAGACGCAGATCGGTTTGCAGCACATGGTTCCAGGGAAAGCCGCTCCAGCGCAAAACTGGCGCCACGGCCACCTCCGTCACGGTAGCCTGGCCGAATTGCAGCCCCACCATGCCATCGATCTCCAGTGATAGGGGCAGCGTGGGTGAACGCCACAAGGTTTTGGATGTGGTGAGTGCAATCAGGTATTGGTCTTTGAAGTGGGCATCACCAACTAAAAATCCGGCCGGCATGGTGTCGTAGTAAGGCCCGCCGTACACACCCAGGCTCCATTCGGGCTCCTTGGCGCATGCGCCAACTACCAGCAGGCACGTGATCCACGCGAAGAGGGACTTTTTCAGGAGAGGGTACATGGTGGGTACTACCAGATATAGATATACGACAGGCCGTTATTGCACTGCAAAGCGGTGCAGTCGCGCAGCATGCAACTTCTTAGCCTTGATCCTTTTGGGGAATTGTGCGTTCTACCGCAGGCTGTAACACTGCGCGTACCGCAGCCCCGTCATACCGCTTCACTACACTCATCTGAATGCATGATTTTTTACAAGCGCTGCTGGTGCAACTGTCCGATCCGACCTATGCGCTGGCATTGCTCTTTATTGTTTCCCTGCTCGCCGCGACCTTTGTGCCTTTGGGTTCAGAGCCGCTGTTGCTGGGCTTGATCACACTGCAACCGGATTTGTTATGGCCCGCCCTGGGTGTGGTCACGCTGGGCAATACCCTGGGCGGTGTGGTGGGGTGGTGGATGGGGCGCAGCACTGCCCGTTGGATGGCGCAACGGCTGGACCCCGAACGCTCGGCCCGTTATGAACGCGCCCTGCGCTGGCTGAACAAGCTCGGCCCCGCCGCATGCCTGGGCTCATGGCTGCCCGTCATTGGTGACCCTTTGTGCGTTCTGGCAGGCTATCTGCGTTTGCCCTTGTTGCCTTGCGCGGCGTACATGGCCATTGGCAAAGGCTTGCGCTACCTGGTGCTGGTTTTTGGCTGGCAGTGGCTGATGGGTGTCTGGCTTTGGGCCTGATCAGGCCAACTGGCCTTGTTCACGGTTGGGCTTTGAGGGCGAGTTGACGGCAAAGTGCAGCCAGAGGTACCGCCTCGGTTTTCGGTCCCAGTGCAAAGCTGTCCGTCCCGGGGTACACCACCCACTGGCGGCTGGGTTGGAGGTCGTCGCACGCAACATAAAAACCGCGCTCGACCTTCGGCGACAGGCTGCGCTTGGTCTCTATTGCCCAGCATTCGCCGTCGGGCCAGCGCAGCAGCAAATCGATTTCAGCGCCGGCGTTGGTGCGGTAGAAGTGGGCGCTGGCGTTGGGGCCGGCGGCGGTAATCAGGTTTTCCAACACACAACCTTCCCAGCTCGCGCCTACGGCCGGATGGCCCAGCAGCGTCTCTTCGTCGGGTAGGCCCAGCAGTGCGTGAAGCAAGCCGCTGTCACGCACGTAGAGTTTGGGCGACTTGGTCAATCGCTTTCCCAGGTTGACGTGCCAGGGCTCCAAGCGGCGTAGCAAAAACATCTGCACCAGCAGGTCGATGTAGCGGTTGACGGTTCGTGTGTCCAGCCCAAGGCTGCGCGCCAGTACAGATGCGTTAAACAGGCCGCCTTGCTGGTGCGCCAGCATGCGCCACAGCCGCTGCAATGCATCGCTGCCAACCCGCCCACCCAGCAGTGCGATGTCCCGTTCCGCATAGGTGCGGATAAAGTCCCGACGCCATTGCAGGCTCACGGCCGGCGTGCGGGCGAGGTGGCTATCGGGGAAGCCGCCGCGCACCCACAGGCGGGTAAGTTCGTTTTCGGGCAGCTCCAGCGCGTGAAACGGGGTCAGTTCCCGGTAGGCGACGCGCCCAGCCAGGCTTTCACCCGCTTGTTGCAGCAGATCCAGCGAGGCCGAGCCCAGCAGCAGGTACAAGCCACTGCGCCGGCCTTCGCGCCGGGCGCGGTCGATGAGCCCGCGAAGCACCGGAAACAGACCCGGAACCCGATGTACTTCGTCAAGCACAACCAGCCGGTCCAGCCGTTCGCCCAGATAGAGCTCGGGTGAGGCAAGTTTGGCCCGGTCGAGCTCAGACTCCAGATCCAGGTACACGCTATGGCCCGGCCGTGCGAGTTGGTGCGCCATCGTTGTTTTGCCGGACTGGCGCGGGCCCAGCAGTGCGACGGCCGGATGGTGGGCGAGGTCTTCCCGGAGATTGGCAAGGGCGCTGCGCTCTAACATCCTTGCATTTTATACATCAATATGCCAGAAAAGCAAGGATAAAAGACCCTCTGCGCTCCGACCTGCACCTTGGCCGAATGGTGTGATGGGTGGGATGGGCGTCGTGGCGATACGTTGGGATTAGGTGGTGCTGGACCGGCCCACGGTCTGCAGCCAACCCAGACCGGCTTCGGTGCTGGTAGCCGGTTTGTATTCGCAGCCTATCCAGCCGCTATAGCCCAGCTTGTCCAGGTGTGCGAACACCAAGGCGTCGTTGAGTTCGCCGCTTCCCGGCTCATGCCTGCCGGGGTTGGCGGCTATTTGGATGTGGGCGATGCGCGGCAGGTGCTTGGATAGGGTGGCGCAGATCTCGCCCTCGGTGCGCTGGGCGTGGTAGATGTCGTATTGCAAAAACACATTGTCCGCGCCGACCTCATCGATCAGGCCCAGCGCCTGGTCGGTGCGGTTGAGGTAGTAGCCCGGCATGTCATAGGCGTTGATCGGCTCAATCACGAGGCGCAAACCGGCCTCATTGAGCGCTGCGGCGGCAAAACGCAGGTTCTCGACCAGGGTCTGGCGCATGGCGGCCTCGCTGGCACCGGCAGGGCGTTTGCCGGACATGCAATGCAATTGCGGCGCGCCCAGGATGCCCGCGTAACGCACGGCCTGCGCCACACTGGCGCGGAACGCGTCCACCCGCTGCGGGTCGCAGGCCAGGCCCCGGTCACCCGCATCCCAGTCACCTGGGGGCAGGTTGTACAGCACCAATTGCAACTGGTGGCGCTCGAGCAGGGCGCGGATTTCTGTGGCCTCATAGGCATAGGGGAACAGAAACTCCACCGCTTTGAACCCAGCCGCAGCGGCGCGCTCGAAGCGTTCCAGAAACGGCACTTCGGTAAACATCATGGTTAGGTTGGCGGCAAAACGGGGCATGGGGCAACTTTCTATTTATGCACTGGCGGGTTTGCATCTTGTGGATGACAACTCCCAACCGCTTTGTGGCCGCGCCGCCAGCAGGGGCTGGCTGCGGCTGTATCCAGCGTAGGGATGCCCACCATATCGATGCGTGCCACGCGGGTGCTCAAGGCGGTAACGCCCCGGCGGTCCAGGTCGAGCCGCAGAACCCAGCCTATGCGCTGGTTGGCGTTGTCGGTTTCTTTCATGATGAAGTTGCCCACGCTGTAAACAATGGGTTTGCCCCGGTAGTGCTCAATGTCTTGCGTGACATGCGGGTGGCCGCCGATCACCGCATCGGCACCGGCCTGCACCATGCGGCGTGCCAGTTGGCGCTGACGCGCATTGGCCACTGGCTCGTTTTCCCAGCCCCAGTGCATGATGGGAATCACCAGGTCCGCGCGGTGCACGCGGCGCGCAGCGCGGATGTCAGCGACCACGCGCTCGTCTTCGCTCCAGGCCGTGCCGGGCAAGTTGTGGTTCGCCTCAAAACTGCGGGGCTGGAATTCGTTGTAACTCAGCACCGCGATGCGCAGGCCTTTGCGCTCAAACACCAGGGGCGCGTGCGCCTGCCGCAAATTCATGCCCCCGCCCACTTGCGCCAGACCGGCGTTTTGCAGCAGGCCCAGCATCTCTGCAAAAGCTTCGGGGCCGAAGTCACCTGAATGGTTATTGGCCAGGGTGACCGCGTCAAAGTGCCGTTGCAACACTGGGATCACCCGGGGGTGGGCGCGGAAGGTGAACATCTTGTCGCCCGCGCTGCCCTGGGTGGCGACCACGCACTCGAGGTTGGTGATGCGGATGTCGGCGTCAGCAAAGTAGCTGGCAAAGCTGGCAAACGGGTCGCCGCCCTGGGCGATCAGCTCGCCCGCGTCGGCGTCGAGCACGCTGTCACCGGCAAAGACCAGGCTGACAGTTGGGCCTGGCGCAGGTTTCGTGCGGGATGCGCCTGCGGCCTGTGCCAGCGGAGCGACAAACAAACTCAGTGCGCACAGCCAGGCGGCCAGCGCCTTTTGGGCGCTCATGGTGCCACCCCGCCCAGCCAGCAGCTATAGATCAGCTCGCGCTCGACCGGTCCGGCGTACAGGTGCTGCTCGCCAGTGAGCAAATAGGGTTTTTTGCCGCTGCGAAAAGGCGGCAGGTATTTGGCTTCCTGCACCATGACCGGACGCGGGTCCTGGTCCAGATAGGCATAGAGCAGGACGTAGTCCACCCGGCTGCCCCGCCCGACCACGACCGGCTTGAAGAAAAAGCGCCCGCCGATGTCCACCGATTCGACGCCGTAGGGGTCGGCCACCGGGCGGGCGGTGATGTGGTGCGTGGTTCCGGCGTAACTCACGTCACAGCGCAGCACAGCGGTGGCGTGGGCGCTCAGGGCACAGGCGGCGAGCACAAGAGCGCTGGTGCAGCGCCGTATGCTCAGGCGCTTTATGGATTCGGGTTGGATGCGCATGGAAGTCTGGAATAGCGATGTGTTTGTGCAGGGGATGGCGGTCTCAGCGGGCCTGATTGTCGCCATTGGCGCGCAAAACGCTTTTGTGCTGCGCCAGGGCTTGTTGGGGCGGCAGGTGCTGGCGGTGGTGTTGACCTGTTTTTTCTGCGACTTCGTGCTGATGGCGCTGGGGGTGATGGGCCTGGGCGCACTGGTGGCCGACAGCCCCGCCGTGACCGTCGCGCTGGCTGTCTTCGGCGCTGCCTACTTGCTGCGCTTTGCGCTGCTGTCCTGGCGCGCGGCCTACCTGGGCAGCAGCGCGCTGGAAGTGGACGCTGCACCGGATGAGGCCAAGCGCGGCCTGTGGCTGGCCGTGCGCGCGACCCTGGCCGTATCCCTGCTCAACCCGCATGTGTATCTGGACACGGTGGTCTTGCTGGGTGCAGTGGCTGCGACGGTGCAGGCGGACGAAAAACTCGGCTTTATGGCCGGTGCGGTGAGCGCTTCTTTTCTGTGGTTCATGGCGCTAGGTTTCGGGGCGCGGCTGCTGCGGCCGCTGTTCAAGCAGCCGCGCACCTGGCAGTTGCTGGACGCGGCTATCGGCCTGGTGATGCTGTCCATCGCCGCCGGTTTGCTGCAGTTTGCTTGGGAGCGATGGCCGTCTTGAAAGCAGAGACGCTGCCTTGCGGGCTCGCAGGCGCTCAGCGCACTGTTAAGAGCGCCGCCCCGGGCGCGCGGGCCTGCATCGATCCGACCACAGCCGCATCCGCAAACCCGTGGCGGGCAAAAACCGCCATCACCTGATCCAAGGCCGCTGGCGCGCAACTCACCAGCAGCCCACCGCTGGTTTGCGGGTCGGTCAGCAGCGCCTGCGCCTGCGGGCTGAAGCCCTCGGGCAGCGCCACGTCTGCGCCATAGCCCGCCCAGTTGCGCCCGGACGCGCCGGTGATGCAGCCTTGCTCCAGCAGCGGCAGCACGCCGCCCAGCAGCGGCACTTGGGCCCAATCGAGCTGCGCCTGCAACTGCGCGCCGCGCGCCAACTCCAGCGCATGGCCGGCCAGGCCGAAGCCGGTCACGTCGGTGAGCGCGTGCACGCCGTCAATCGCGGCCAGGTCCGGCCCCGGCGTGTTCAGGCGGGTGGTCGTTTCGATCATCTGCGCGTAACCGGCTGCGTCGAGCAGGTTTTTCTTGAGCGCCGCCGACAACACGCCCACGCCCAGCGGTTTGCCCAGCACCAGCAAATCGCCGGCGCGCGCGTCCGCATTGCGTTTGACTTGTTTAGGGTGGATCAGGCCGATGACCACCAGACCGTAAATCGCCTCCACCGAGTCGATGGTGTGCCCGCCCGCAATCGGGATGCCGATGCTGCGGCAAACCTGCGCGCCGCCTTCCAAAATGCGGCCTATGGTGGCGGTGGACAGCACGTTGATCGGCATGCCCACCAGCGCCAGCGCCATGATGGGCCGCCCGCCCATGGCGTACACATCGCTGATCGCGTTGGTGGCGGCGATGCGGCCGAAGTCGGTCGGGTCATCGACGATGGGCATGAAGAAATCGGTGGTGGCGATCAGCGCCAGGTCTTCGCTGATCTGGTAGACGGCAGCGTCATCGGCCGTGCCTATGCCCACCAGCAATTCGGGCGGGACCGGCATGGCAGCCGTGCCTTTGAGAATTTCGCTCAAGACCCCCGGCGCGATCTTGCAGCCGCAACCCCCGCCGTGGGAGAGCGAGGTCAGGCGGGGTTCGGTGGTGGTGTCAGTTGTAGTCATGGGCGAGGTCATGGGCGGCGTTCCGTGGAGTGTGGGCTGCTGGCTTAACAACTGGTCAGGCCCGCTGGGGTAACAAGGCATTGATCAACTGGCGCGGGTGCAGGCTGGAGACCATCATGCACGCCACCAGAATCATCGCGCCGCCCAGCGCCATCGTCAGGCTGGTCGGTTCGTCCAGCAGCAGCACCGACCACAACACGCCAAAACCGGTACTCAAAAAATTCGCCGACATGGAGGCCATGGGCGGAATGTGCTGCACGATGCGCATGAACATCCAATAGGCCAGCGCCGAGGTGGCAATCCCCAGGACCGCCACGCACAGCAGCGCCTGGGTTGTGAACTGCGCCTGTGGCAGCCCGTACAGCGCGCCCGGAGCCAGCATGAGCACGGCGGCGGCGTGCATGCCGGTGGTGGCGGCCAGCGGCTCCATATTTTGGGTGGCGCGCTTCAGCAAGGGCGTGGCCGTGCCCGAGATGGCCGCTGCCGCCATGCAGGTGAGCGCGCCCTGCACCAAGGCGGCAGTGGGGTCCATCGGACCGAGTCGTATCAGCAAGGCCACGCCCAGCATGCCAAGCACGCAACCGGCCCACTTAACGCGGGTGAGATCTTCTTCTTTCAACCAGCTCGACGCAAAGGCCCCGAACAGCACGGCCGTAATGGACAACAGCGCGCCATAGCCGCTAGGCAGGGTGAGCGCCGCCCAGGAGTACAAAAAATGCGGCCCGGCAACGGCCAGAAAACCCAGGAGCACAAGCTCGCGCCAGTGCTGCCAGGGCCAGGGGTGTTTGAGCACGCGCATGAGGATGCTCAGCGTGATGGTGGCCAGCAACATACGCAAACCGGCTGACACATTGGGCCCCAGGGCCGGTGCGGCGACGCGGGTCATGATGAAGGACAGGCCCCACAGCGCCGAGAGCGCCAGCAGCTGGAAAAAGTATTTCGCCTGCAACGGGACTCTTGCCTGGACTGCGGGCTATTCGTTCGGCGCGCTGAGCGCCTGCAGGGCTAGGCGCAACGGGGCATGGTCCGCGTCGAAAGGCTCCAGCCGCTCCAGCAAATCGGCCAGCGCGTCGATGCCACGCGCTTTGAGCAGCGCAATCGATTGACCGGCCACTTGCGGGCTGTCCAGCCCCCGGCTTTGCAGCAACACCGCGCCTTTGGCGTCCACCAATTTGAAATAAAAGCGGCCGTCCGCTTCGCGGTATTGCTTGAGGCTGGCGGTCTCGGTTTTGACGGCTTTGGCGGTGGTTTTGACGCTCTGCGCCAAACCGCGCAGGCCCACGGCCTGGCGCAGGCGGGCCATAAACGGCGTAGCGACCGCGCGGGCTTTGACCGCGCCTTGCAGCAGCAAGGCCTCGACTTCCTGCGGGTGGGCGATCAGGTGCTCGTAGCGCGCGCGCATGGGCGCAATTTCGCGGTCTATGCGTTCGAACAGCATGTCCTTGGCCTCGCCCCAGGCAATGCCTTGCGCGAAAGCCTGCGCCAACGCTGCGGTCTCTTCCCCGCTGGCAAAGGCTTGGTAAATCTGGAACAGGGCGCTGCCTTCGGTGTCTTTGGGCTCGCCCGGCGTGCGCGAGTCGGTTTTGATGCCCGCGATCAATTTCTTGAGTTCGGCGCGCGGCGCAAACAGCGGAATGGTGTTGTCGTAGCTCTTGCTCATCTTGCGCCCATCCAGCCCGGGCAGGGTGGCCACCGATTCCTCAATTGCCGCCTGCGGCGGCACAAAGTGTTCGCCGTAGCGGTGGTTGAAGCTGTGCGCCATATCGCGCGCCATCTCGATGTGCTGCACCTGGTCGCGCCCCACGGGAACGTGGTGGGCGTTGAACATCAAAATGTCCGCACCCATCAGCACCGGGTACATGAACAAGCCCGCGCTCACATCGGTATCCGGGTCCAACGCGGCTGCGTTGTTTTTGTCAACCGACGCTTTGTAGGCGTGGGCGCGGTTGAGAATGCCTTTGCCGGTGACGCAGGTCAGAAACCAGGTGAGTTCCGGGATCTCGGGAATGTCCGACTGCCGGTAAAAAACCACCCGCGCCGGATCCAGCCCGGCGGCCAGCCAGCTTGCGGCAATCTCCAGCGTGCTGCGCTGGATGCGCGCCGGCTCGTCGATTTTGATCAGCGCGTGGTAGTCGGCCAGAAAGTAATAGCTCTCCACCCCGTCGCGCAGGCTGGCCTGGACCGAGGGACGGATCGAGCCCACGTAGTTGCCCAGATGGGGCGTGCCGGAGGTGGTGATGCCGGTCAGGAAGCGGATGTTTGCGGTCATGGGGCGGGTGCCGCGTTCAAGACTGCGGCCAGGGGGCTGAGTAAAAAGTCAAGGGCGATGAAGTTCAGGGCCATGAGGGGGCGCATCCAGTAGTCGTCGATGAGTTTGGTCACCACCAACGCCATCACGATGAAAAAGCCCCAGCGTTCGATTTTGGAGAATGCCACCGCCGCGCGGAAAGGCAAGAGGCCGGTCAGCACACGCCCGCCGTCCAGCGGGGGCAGGGGAAACAGGTTGAACACGCACATCACCACATTGACCAGCACGCCGCCTTCGCACATTTTGATGAAAAACACCTCGCTCACGCCCGCGCCCTGCAGCAGATACAGCGCTGCACCCCAGATCAAGCCCATGGCGAAATTGGAGCCCGGACCGGCCAGCGCCACCCAGACCATGTCGCGTTTGGGGCTGCGCAAGTTGCCGATAGCGCACCGGCAGCGGTTTGGCAAAACCGAAGATCAGTGCGCCGCTGGTGGCGAAATACAGCAGCAGCGGCATGAGGATGGTGCCCACCAGGTCGATATGCGGCAGCGGGTTGAGCGTGACCCGCCCCAGCACCCAGGCGGTGTCATCGCCGAAGTAGCGCGCGGCATAACCGTGCGCGGCTTCGTGCGCCGTGATGGCAAATACCACCGGCAGCGCGTAGATCGCGACGGTTTGAATCAGATGGGCAATGTCCACAAGCGGGTCCGTTTCGGGTGCAGGGGGGACTCTACAGCCCCAGGGCGGCCAGCGCCCCGCGCCCCTGGCGCAGCACCTCCACGCCGTCGCCGCTGAGATCGACCACGGTGGTCGGCTCCATCGGGCAGGCGCCCGCGTCCAGCACGGCGGCGATCTGGTGTTCGAAGCGTTCCCGGATGTCTTGCGCATCATTCAGCGCATCGGTTTCTCCCGGCGGAATCAGGGTGGTGGCCAGCAGCGGCGCGCCCAGCAGGGCCAGCAGTTCCTGCAAGACTTTGTGGTCCGGCAGGCGCAGGCCTATGGTTTTGCGCGCCGGGTGGCTCAGGCGGCGCGGCACCTCTTTGCTGGCCTCGAGGATGAAGGTGTAGGGGCCGGGTGTGGCGCTTTTGAGCAAGCGGAACTGCCGGTTGTCGACCCGGGCGTAGCTCGCCAGTTCGCTCAGGTCGCGGCACAGCAGGGTGAGGTGGTGTTTGTCGTCCACGCCCCGGATACGGCGCAGGCTGTCGG
Source organism: Rhodoferax sp. (assembly GCA_964203415.1). Lineage (GTDB taxonomy): Bacteria > Pseudomonadota > Gammaproteobacteria > Burkholderiales > Burkholderiaceae_C > Allorhodoferax. The sequence goes on along the minus strand of CAXNME010000009.1, from coordinate 68,447 downwards.
CGGCGGCTTTGTCGTCGAGGTGGCAAACCAGGGCGTAGCTGGAGTCCGTGGGTACGGCCAAGACCTGGCCTTTTTGCAGCATGGCGACGGCTTGCTTGAGCAGGCGCGCTTGCGGGTTGTCCGGGTGGACTTCAAACAGTTGGGCCATGCCGGGCTGTGCGCAGGATGCGCTCAGTGGATGCGCGAAGCCAGCAACTCCCAGACTGGCGTGAGCGACCCCGGCAGGTAGGGCAGGCTGCCGAGATCGGTGTGGCTTTCATTGGGGCTGTGGAAATCGCTGCCACGGGATGCCGCCAGGCCGTAGTCTTTGGCGGCGGCTCCGTAGGTCAGGTACTCGGCGCTGGTGTGGCTGCCGGTCACCACCTCCACACCGGCGCCGCCATGGCCTTTGAATTCGGTGAACAGCGCGAATTCCTCGTTGGCGCTGAACTTGTAGCGCGCCGGATGCGCAATCACCGCCGCGCCACCGGCCCCGGTGATCCAGCCCACCGCTTCGCCCAAACTGGCCCATCGGTGCGGCACGTAGCCGGGTTTGCCCTGAGCCAGGTACTTGCGAAAGACAGAATTGGTGTCCGGGCAGATTCCGGCCTCGACGAGGTAGCGCGCAAAGTGCGAGCGCGAAATCAGCTCCGGGTTGCCCACGTACTTCAGCGCGCCTTCAAAGACGCCGGGAATGCCCACCCGCGCCAGTTCGGCTGCCATATCCCGTGCCCGTGCGGTGCGACCGCCGCGCGTGGCGGTCAGGCCCTCGCGCAGCGCTATGTTTTCGGGGTCTACGCCCAGGCCCAGAATGTGGACCGTCTGGTTCAAAAAGGTGACTGAAATCTCGACCCCGCAAAGGTAGCGAATGCCGCAGGCCTTGGCGGCTGCTGCGGCCCTTTCCTGACCGCCGACTTCGTCATGGTCGGTCAAGGCCCATAGCTCCACGCCGTTGGCGGCTGCGCGCGCGGCAAGTGCTTCGGGGGTCAGGGTGCCGTCAGAGACCACGGAGTGGCAGTGCAGGTCGGCGTTCAGGATGGAGGTCACTGGTGGATTTTAGGCGCTGGGTCTTTGGGCGCGCTGGCGTCAAAAGCCAGCCGCCGCGTGAAGGCCAGGCGGGCACCGGTTAGCAGGATGTACAAAAGCCAGATCGCGGGCGTGCAGCAGCAGGCGGGGTGCTTGGGCGGCGATATCCGGCGGCGCGTACAGCGCATCGCCCAGGATCGGATGCCCCAGGGCCTGCAGGTGCACGCGCAGTTGGTGGCTGCGACCGGTGACGGGCTGCAGCTCCAATCGGCTGGCGGGAGTTGGTCCATCCACATGCGCCACACAGCGCCAGCGGGTCTGGCTGGGCTGGCCGCGCGGGTCCACGCGGCGCAGGGGGCGGGCTTCCCAGTCCGCCCAAACCGGCAGATCGATCAGCTGCCAGAGGGGGTCCACGGGGAGCAGGCCGTCCACGATGGCCACATAGGTTTTATCGACTTGGCGGGCTTCAAACAGCGCGCTCAAAGCCCGCTGCATGTGCGCGCCACGGGCCATCAGCATCAAACCGCTGGTGGCCATGTCCAACCGGTGGACCACCACGGCATCGGGGTGCAGCGCTTGCACCCGCGCGCTCAGGCAGTCTTGCTTGTCGGCGCCACGGCCCGGCACGGCCAAGAGGCCGGGCGGTTTGTGCAAGACCAGCAGGCTGGCGTCGGCAAAGACGATGTCCACACCGCTGGCCGGCGCGGCAGGTTTCAGGGCTTGCCCAGGTAATCGCGCTTGCCGATTTCCACGCCGTTGTGGCGCAGGATGGCGTAGACCATGGAGCTGTGGAAATAGACATTGGGCAGGGCATGACCCAGCAAAAACTGCATGCCGGTGTAGTGGGTCTCAGTCTCTCCGCGCTTGGTCACGATGGCTTTGTCTTCGGTGCCGTCAATTTGCGCGGGTGTGAAGCTGTTCACAAAAGCCACGGTCTTGGCCAGGCGGGCCTGCAGGTCGGCCAGCGTGACTTCCTTGTCCTCGTAGGCGGGGATGTCAACCCCGGCCAGTCGGGCCATGACGCCCTTGGCGGTGTCGGAGGCAATCTGCACCTGGCGGCTCATGGGCAGCATGTCGGGGAACAGGCGGAAATGGGTCAGCGTGGTGACGTCGATTTTTTTGGCGTCCACATGTTTTTGCGCGAGATCGAGCAGGTGGATCAGGTTGTTCAGGGCGTTGGCAATGCGCGGTGCGCTGGCCAGGTACATAGAAATGGTCATGAAGAAATCTCGTTGCGGTTGGGGTAGGGGGCGGATGCGCACCAGTTACGCCTCCCAGCGTGGCCTGTTGCGCGCGGCATCTTAGCGCCCTGCGACAATGGGCGCTGTTTTGTCCAACCAGGGCGCTGCTGCCCTTTTCCGCTTATGGCTACCTCTGTTTTCGACGTCCGTCCCGCCACCACCCGCGATGCCAAAGCCATTGCCCAACTGCACAACGCCACCGTAAAAGAGGCGTTCAAAGGCATGCTGGGCGACTTGGACGTGGCCATCATGCCCTTGGCCGAGCGCGAGCGCTACTGGTCTGAGGCCATTCAGTACGCCGAGCCGCAGGTGCAGGTAGCCCTGCACGGCGCGAAGATCATCGGTTTTGTGGGCTATGACCGCAGCCGCGACGAGGGCACACCAGCCACCATGGGCGAAATTTGGGCCATGTATGTGGATACCGATTTCTGGGGTCTGGGTGCCGGCCTGTCCTTGTGGGATGCGGCGCTGGAGGGCCTTGTTGACGAGGAATGCACCCATGTGAGCGTCTGGGTGCCGCTGGCCAATGACCGCGCTTTGCGCTTTTTCGAATTGGCCGGTTTCAAACGCGAAATGGCCACCGCCAAGACGGTGCCGATTGGCGGCGTGAAGGTCGAAGAAATCCGCCTGCAGCGCGCCCTGGGCTAACAGCCCGCTGGTCACGCCGCGTTGAATCCATCCGCACAGACTGAGGCCCCCGTGGCCAACTCGCCCATGGCCTTAGGGCTTGCCATGGGCATGCTGGGTGCCATTGGTTTTTCGGGCAAAGCCATCATCGTCAAGCTGGCCTACCGGCATGGGGTGGACACCGTCACCTTGTTGATGCTGCGCATGTTGCTGGCTTTGCCGTTTTTCATGGCCATGGTCTGGTGGACGCAGCACCGCAAAGGGTCGGTTCCGGTGCGCTTGAGCGTGCGCGAGTGGCTGGGTGTGGTGTGGCTGGGGTTTTGCGGCTATTACCTGGCCAGCTTGCTGGACTTTGCCGGCCTGCAGTACGTCAGCGCCTCGCTGGAACGGCTGATTTTGTATTTGTATCCCACCCTGGTTTTGCTGCTGGGCATCCTGCTGTACGGCAAGCGCGCCAGCCGCCACCAGTGGATGGGCATGGCGGTGAGTTATGTCGGTGTGGTGGCGGTTTTTGCGCATGAGGTGCGCCTGACCGGAGCCGATGTGGGCCTGGGCGCGGCCTTGGTCTTTGGCAGCGCGGTGAGCTACGCCTTGTATTTGTCCTACAGCGGGGAACTGGTGCGCCGCCTGGGTGCTTTGCGTCTGGTCGGCTTGGCCAGTTGCGTGGCCTGCGTGCTGTGTGTGGGGCAGTTTGTGCTGCTGCGGCCTATGAGCGTAGTCGCGGAGCTGGGTGCCGAGGTGTGGTGGTTGTCGGTGCTCAATGCCAGCCTGTGCACGGTCTTACCGGTTGTGTTGGTAATGCTGTCGATTGAGCGCATCGGTTCGGCGCTGGCCTCGCAGGCGGGCATGGTGGGGCCTATGTCCACCCTGGTGATGGCGGCACTGGTGCTCGATGAGCCGCTCAGCCCCTGGCTGTTGCTTGGAACCGCACTGGTGATGTCCGGCGTTTTCATTTGCAGCCGGGGGCAGGACCGGTCCAGCAGGCCGCTGCCATCGCCGGTGGAGTAGATTCGGACGCATTGCACCGTTATGTGTATTCTTTATTTGGAGTTTGTATGTCGGCTTCCCCCCAAACGTCCCGCTCGATCCAGGTCAACCAGTACGGCGGACCCGAGCAGTTGCACGTAGTCACCCTGAGCGTGGGCGAGCCCGGCCCTGGCGAGGTGCGCATTCGCCACCATGCGGCGGGCTTGAACTACACCGACGTGTATTTCCGCACCGGCCTGTATCCGCTGCCGGTTCCCTTGCAACTGGGCATGGAAGCCGCAGGCGTGATCGAGGCAGTGGGCGCGGGTGTGACGCACCTGAAGGTCGGTGACCGCGCCGCCTACGCCAGCCAGCCCCCCGGCGCCTATTGCGAGCTGCGCGTGATGCCGGCCAAATGCGTGTGCAAATTGCCCGACGCCATCAGCTTCGAGACCGGGGCGGCCATGATGCTCAAAGGTTTGACCGTGCAGTACCTGCTCAAGCGCACCCAGCCGCAAGGCGGTTTGCATGCCGGGGACACGGTGCTGTTCCACGCGGCTGCCGGTGGCGTCGGGCTGATCTTCTGCCAATGGGCCAAAGCCCTGGGTATCCACGTGATCGGTACGGCTGGCAGCGACGCCAAGTGCGCCTTGGCGCGTGAAGCCGGCGCTGCCCATGTGATCAATTACGCCACCGAAGACTTCGAGGCGCGGGTCAAAGAGATCACCGGCGGCAAGGGCGTCAAAGTGGTGTACGACGCGGTGGGCAAAGACACCTGGGACAAGTCCCTGAATTGCCTGTCCATGTTTGGCTTGATGGTCAGCTTTGGTAACGCATCTGGCCCCGTGGCCCCGTTTTCGCCCGGTATCCTGGCTCCTAAGGGTTCGCTGTATGTCACCCGCCCAACCCTTTTCATGCACATCGCCACGCGCGAGGGCACACAGGAAATGGCCGATGATTTGTTCGAAGCGGTCACCAGCGGCAAGGTCAAGATCCGTATCGACCAAACCTATAAGCTGGAAGACGCCGCGCAAGCCCACCGGGATCTGGAAGCGCGCAAGACCACCGGTTGCACCGTGTTTACCTTGTAAGACGGCGTCAACGTGTTCAAGATTCGCGATGGGGAGGGGTGCCGGTTGATGCCAACGCGCTGGCTGGCGTGGCTGCTGGGTGTGGTGCTCGCGGCGGCTCCGTTGGCTGCGGCTTTCGGGCAGGACGGGGCGAGCCCGCCCGCACCCGGAGCCGCGGCGGTGCCCCAGGCCAATTTTGATCGCGCCTTGCGCAAGGACGGCAACTGGTATTTTTCCTGGGGTTACAGCCGGCAGCAATATGCGCCGACGGATATCCATGTGTCGCAGCCCGACATCGGGAGCGATTTTGTGGTGCGCAACGCCCGCGCCAGTGACTTCCCGTCCAGCCCGGAAGACACCTTGACTTCCCTGTTCAATTTGGATTTGACCAACCCGCAAAACAACGTGCGCATCGGGAAATTTTTGAATCTGGAGAAAACCTTTGCGGTGGAGCTCTCGATCGACCACAGCAAATACAACGTCGATCTCGGCCAGACGGTGACGATAGACGGAACCGTTAAAAACGTGGCCTACAACAAAGATGTGGTGCTGACGGCCGACAACTTCAATTACACCCTGCACAACGGACTGAACCACGTGATGATGAATGCGGTCTGGTTGCGCCATCTGCGCGGGCCTGAAAATCAACCGGGCGATTTACAGCTGATCAGCCGGGTGGGGGCGGGGCTCCTGATTCCGCACGCAGACAACACAATTTTTGGCAATGCCAACGAAGTAGGCCCCAAAAATACCAATGTGTGCTGTTTTTCCAGCACCGACTGGTGGCAGATCAATGGTTGGACAGCCGGTGTGGAGGTGGGCTTGCGCTACCGGGTGTACAAAGCCCTGTACGTGGAACTGACCGCCAAAGGGGCCTATGGTGTGCTGCGCGGCGTGCCGGTTTACAAAGGCACGGCGGATCAAGTCATTTGGATGAGCGAGCAGGTTTTGTCGACCGGTTTCCTGTTTTAGCCGCCCCGGCGCACCCGCAGCAGCTCGTCCAAAATCAAGCAGGCGGCCCCCAGCGTGATCGCGCTGTCGGCCACGTTAAACGCCGGGAAATGCCAGCCTGCGGCATAAAAATCCAGAAAATCAATCACATAGCCGTAGACCACCCGGTCGATCAAATTACCCACCGCGCCGCCTAGCACGCAGGTCAGCGCAAAACAGAACAGGCGCTGCCCGGCATGGCTGTACAAAAGGTAGATGATAAAAATCGACGCGCCCGCCGAGAGGCCCGTGAACAACCAGCGCTGCCAGCCGCCCGCGTCGGCCAGAAAAGAAAACGCCGCGCCGGTGTTGTGGACCCGCACGATATTGAAAAAGCTGGTGATGGGTGTGCCTTCGCCCAGTTCGTACAGGCCTGCAATGAGCACCTTGGTGATCTGGTCGGCCAGCACCAGCACCAGCGCCAGCGCCAGCCAGTGCAGCAGCTTGAACCCAGCTGCGCCGCCGCGCCGCGCCATCAGGCGAAGTGGCGGGATTCGCCCGCACCAAACAGGTTGGAGACGCAGCGCCCGCACAGCGCCGGGTGTTCGGTCGCTGCGCCCACGTCATCGCAGTAATGCCAGCAGCGGGCGCACTTCACGGCCTTGGAGGCCTCGGTTTGCACGGCCAGCGCCGCGCCGGTTTGCAGGCGGACGGCCGAGGTGATGAAGGCAAATTTCAGGTCCGTGCCCAGGCTGCTGAGCAAGCGCGTGGTCAGCCGGCTTCCAGCGTGAGCGTGACCTCGGCTTGCAGCGACGCGCCGATTTGACCGGCAGCCCGCAGTACTTCGATGTCTTTGTTGACCAGATCCCGGATCTCGCGAATCCGGTCCCATTTGGCCACCAGCGCCGCATCCGGCGCGTCCATGGGAACATAGGTTTCCAGAAAAATCGACTCCGATGTACCGATCACGCCCCAGGCCTCTTCAGCCGTGAAGCTCAGGAAAGGTGCCATCCAGCGCAGCATGGCCTGGGTGATCTGCCACAGCGCGGTCTGCGCGGAGCGGCGCGCCAGCGACTCCGGCGCGGTGGTGTAGAGCCGGTCTTTGAGCACGTCCAGGTAAAACGCGCCCAGGTCTTCGGAGCAGTAAATCTGCAAGCGCGTGACCACCGGATGGAATTCGTAGCGGCCGAAGCAGCCGCCTTCGAACATGCCGGTTTGCGGGTTGCGTACGCCAACAATTTCGGCCTGCAGTTGCGCCGCCCGCGCCAGCGCGTAGCGGTCGATCTCCAGCATCTCGGCGGGCGCGACCGTGTGCTTGGCCGGGTCGAAATCGCTGACGTTGGCGAGCAAAAAGCGCAAGGTATTGCGGATGCGGCGGTAGCTGTCGACCACCCGCGCCAGGATTTTGTCGTCGATGTTGAGGTCGCCCGAGTAGTCGGTGGCTGCGACCCACAGGCGCACAATTTCCGCGCCCAGTTTTTCGTTGAGCACCTGCGGCTCTACCGTGTTGCCCAGGCTTTTGCTCATCTTGCGGCCCTGGCCGTCGGTGGCAAAACCGTGCGTCAGCAGGCCACGGTAGGGCGCGCGGTCGTACAAGGCACAGCCCAGCAGCAGCGAGCTGTGGAACCAGCCCCGGTGCTGGTCGTGGCCTTCCAAATACAAGTCCGCTTCCGGACCCTGGTCGTGGAAGGGTGCGCGCGCATAGGCGTCTTTGTGGCTGCCGCGTAGAACATGCTCGAAGGTCGAGCCCGAGTCGAACCAGACTTCCAGGATGTCGGTGCTTTTGGTGTAGTTGTCCGCTTCGTCACCGGGCTGGTTCAGGATGTCGTGCACGGTGGCGCGGCTCCAGGCCTCGATACCGCCGCGCTCCACCATCTCGGCGGCCAGATCCAGAATTTCCATGGTGCGCGGATGCAGCTCGCCGGAATCTTTGTGCAGAAAAAACGGCACGGGAACGCCCCAGCTGCGCTGGCGCGAAATGCACCAGTCCGGCCGGTTGGCAATCATGTCGCGCAGGCGGGATTTGCCGTTTTCGGGGTAGAACTGGGTCTGCTCGATGGCGTCGAGCGCCAGTTGGCGCAGGGTTTTGGGGGCTTTGTCGTGGGTGAACACGCCCACGCCCTCGTCCATGCGCACGAACCACTGGGCGGCGGCGCGGTAAATCACCGGCGTCTTGTGGCGCCAGCAATGCGGGTAGCTGTGCGTAATCGGGTGCGTGGCCATCAAGCGGCCGGCGTTTTGCAGGGCTTCCAAAATGACCGGCACGGCTTTCCAGATGTGTTGGCCCGCCGAACAAGCGGGAAGTCAGCGGCATACGCGCCGTTGCCCTGCACCGGGTTCAGGATGTCGTCGTAGGCCAGCCCATTGGCCACGCAGGAGTTGAAATCTTCCACGCCATAGGCGGGCGAAGAATGGACGATGCCGGTGCCGTCGTCGGCGGTGGCGTACTCGGCCAGGTAGACCGGCGCTGTGCGGGCAAAGCCCGCGTCTACATGGGCCAATGGATGGTGGAATTCGATCAGGTTCAGCTTCTCACCCAGCGCGGTGGCCACGACGCTGCCGCTGAGCTGCCAGCGCTCCAGGCATTTGTCCACCAGGGACTCGGCGCAGAGCATCAGGCCCTTTGGGCGTATCCACCAGCGCATAGACCAGGGCCGGGTTCAGGTTCAGCGCCTGGTTGGCCGGAATCGTCCACGCGGTGGTGGTCCAGATCACCGCAAAAGCGTCTTTCTCGATCCGGGGCAGGCCGAATGCGGCGGCCAGTTTCTCGGGCTGGGCGCACAAAAACGCCGCGTCCAACGTGTCGCTCTTCTTGTCCGCATATTCGATTTCAAACTCCGCCAGCGACGAGCCGCAGTCAAAGCACCAGTACACGGGCTTCAAACCCCGGTAGACGAAGCCGCGCTCAATCACCCGCTTGAATGCGCGGATTTCGCCCGCCTCGTTGGCCGGATCCATGGTGCGGTAGGGCCGGGCCCAGTCGCCGAGCACGCCTAAGCGTTTGAAGTCTTCGCGCTGCTGGCCGATTTGCTCGGTGGCGAAGGCGCGGCTTTTGGCCTGCATGTCGTCACTGGCTGAGCTTGCGGCCGTGCAGTTTTTCAATCGCGTTTTCGATCGGCAGGCCGTGGCAGTCCCAGCCGGGGATGTACTGCGCGTCAAAACCAGCGAGCTGGCGTGACTTGACGATCATGTCTTTCAAGACCTTGTTGACTGCGTGGCCGATGTGCAATTTGCCGTTGGCGTAAGGCGGGCCGTCGTGCAGCACAAACAGCGGTGCGCCCTTGCGCGCCACCCGCAGGCGCTGGTATAGGCCGGCCTCATCCCATTGCTTAACCCAGCCTGGCTCGCGCTTGGGCAAGTCGCCGCGCATGGGGAAGGGCGTGTCCGGCAGGTTCAGGGTTTTGGAGTAGTCGGTGGCGTCGGTCATGGGTGTCTCAAAAAATCGCTGCGGGGGCGGGCCAGAGGGTGTATCAGGCGGATGCGCCGGGTGTGCTGGTCAGCTTGGCTAGGGGACGCGGGGCCAGGTGCGTCGGTGCGGGCCCCGTCAAATTCGGGCCGCCAGCCAGGCGCGGGCGTCGTCGCAGTCTTGGTGTATGCCACGGGTGAGGGCGTCCAGGCCCTCGTATTTCAGTTCATCGTGTAGTTTGTGCAGCAGTTCCACGCGGGCAATTTTACCGTAGGCCCCCTCTGCGCCCAGGCTGGCGGGCCAGTCCAGGCAATGGGTTTCCAGCAGCACCCGCCCGCCGTTGACGTCGTCTGGATCGAGCGAAGGTCGCACCCCCAGATTGGCCACGCCGGGCAGGGCTTGGGCCGCAAGGCCGTGGACCAGCACCACAAAGATGCCGCTGGCGGCGGGCTTCCAATGGGCAAAGCGCATATTCAGGGTTCGAAAACCGAGTTCCCGCCCCAGTTTGCGGCCGTGGACGATGTGGCCCGAGATCGCGTAGGGCCGTCCCAGCAGTTTCGCGGCCTGCGCCATATCGCCTGCGGCCAGCGCCTGGCGCACCGCCGAGCTCGAGACCCGCAGGCCATGGACCTCGTAGCTGTTCATCCGTGCGACATCAAAACCTTGCGCGGAACCGGCGGCATCCAGCATGGCGTAGTCGCCCGCACGCTTGGCGCCAAAGCGGAAGTCGTCCCCGACCAGCACATAGCGCACGCCCAATCCTTGCACCAAAACAGTGCGAATGAAGCTGTCTGGCGGCTGCGCGGCCAAGTGGGCGTTGAAGGGGAGAACGATGGTTTGGTCGACGCCACATTGGGCCAGGCCCTCGAGCTTGTCCCGCAGCGTGCCCACGCGGGCGGGAGCGTGGCCGGCTTGTTGCAAGCTTTTTGCAAAATAGTCGCGGGGATGCGGCTCAAAGGTCAGCACGCAGCTCGGGACCCGGCGGCGCTGCGCTTCGGCGCGCAGCAGCGCCAGCATGGCCTGGTGCCCGGCATGTACGCCATCGAAATTGCCAATGGTCAGCGCGCAGGCCGGGGCGACGGTGGGGTGCTGGAAACCGCGGAATACCTGCATGGGGGAACGTCTGTGCCTTCACGTAAACAGGGTATATTGTCTCCGACAGGGCACAGGCGGCTATCCGCCGCTGGCAGCCCTGGATACCCGCGCAATGTGAACCGTTTACCGGAGGCTCTGTGTGAAAGTATTGAAGTTGTCGGCCCAGGGGCTGCCGCAGTCTTGGATTTCCATGGAGCAGGCGGTTGTTCATTACGCATCGGACGAGGTGCGCTGGGAGTCCGGCGGCGAGGTGGCCGTGTTCCGCGGCGGGCACAACGCCATTACCGGCATCCAGTCGGTGATTCGGGTCAACAGCATCATCGGCACCCGCGGCGTGCCCCGCATCAACCCCTTCAACCTGCGCCCTACGCTCACCAACGCCAAACTGTTTGTGCGTGACCGCAATGTCTGCGCATATTGCGGCGCACCTTTCCACGAAACCGAGCTGACCCGCGAGCACATCATTCCTTTTGCCCAAAAGGGAGCCGACACCTGGATGAACGTGGTGACCGCCTGCCGGCCCTGCAACCACCGCAAAAGCCACCGCACGCCAGAGCAGGCGCACATGCCGCTGCTCTACGCGCCTTATGTGCCCAGCCTCTGGGAAGACTTCATTCTGCGCAACCGCCGCATCCTGGCCGATCAGATGGAGTTCCTGATGTCGCATGTGCCGCGCTCCTCGCGTTTGCTGATTTAGGTCGTTTCCGGGCCGCCTCCGGCGGACCCGGTTTTGCGCTGCCGTTGGACGGCACCCCCGCATAGAAGCCTCCAGGGCTCGCGGTTTGGTTTGGAGGAACCATGTCCCTGTCCGATAACCCTGCCCTTGAATCTGCGCACCGCCAGTCCCGTCGGCGCGCTGCCGCCCGCCTGATCGCGGGTGCCTGCCTGCCTTTGCTGCCCGCTTGGTTGCGGGCGGCTGACAGTCCTACGCCGCCTCCACCAGCGCTAACGGGCCGGCTGGAACTGGCAAGCGAGTGGAACCGCAAGCGCTCTGCGGCGGGCTTTGCGGTCAGCGAAAAGTTCGATGGTGTGCGGGCGGTGTGGGATGGCGAACGCATGCGTTTTCGCAGTGGCCGCCCTCTGGCCGCGCCGGACTGGCTGTTGGCCGCTTTGCCGCCCGAGCCGCTGGACGGCGAGCTGTGGCTGGGCCGGGGGCGGTTTGACAGCCTGAGCGCCACCGTGCGCAGCAACCTGGCAGATGCCAGCCACTGGCAATCCGTGCGCTACATGGTGTTTGATATGCCTGCGCAGCCGGGCAGCTTCGCCCAGCGGTATGCCCGATTGCAGGCCTTGGTGGCCGAAGCCGCGCAACCCTGGCTGCAGGCGGTTGAACAGGTGCCGGGCGGTGACGCGGCAGGCCTGGAGCGGCACTTGCGCGAGCTCACGCAGGCGGGTGGTGAGGGGCTGGTTCTGCACCGCTGGGACGCACCCTGGCAACCGGGCCGCAGCCAAGCTGTGTACAAGTTCAAGCTAGAGCCCGATGCCGAAGCCACGGTGTTGGCCCACCTTCCAGGCAAGGGCAAGTACACGGGCGGTACCGGCGCACTGCTGGTGGAGTCGTCCCAGGGCGTTCGCTTCGCTATTGGCAGCGGACTGAGCGACGCACAGCGCGCCGACCCGCCAGCCGTGGGCGCGCAGGTGACCTACCGCTATCGGGGCTTGACGCCCGGCGGCGTCCCCCGCTTTGCGACTTTGCTGCGGGTGCGGGAAGAGGAATAGGCGCCAGCGCCGCTGCGGATAATGCCGGCATGCGCAATATCGTGGTTTTGATTTCTGGCGGTGGTTCCAATATGGCAGCCATCATGCGCGCGGCGCATCAGGAGGACTGGCCAGCGACCCTGCGTGCCCGCATCGCGGGAGTCATCAGCAACCGCGCGGATGCCGGCGGATTGGCGCTGGCACAGCAGGCGGGGCTGGCCACCGCAGTGGTGGACCATGCGGGGTTTCCCAGTCGCGAGGCTTTTGACACGGCATTGGGGCGGCAGATTGCGCAGTTCGATGGCGGCGCTGACGTACCCGCGCTGGTGGTGCTGGCCGGGTTCATGCGCATTCTCGGTCCTGGCTTTGTGGCGGCCCACGCCGGGCGTTTGCTCAATATCCATCCTTCGCTGCTGCCGGCTTTCCCGGGTTTGCACACCCACCAGCGGGCGATTGATGCGGGTTGCCGCTTCGCCGGTGCCACGGTCCACGAAGTGACGGCGGAGTTGGACCATGGCCCCATCTTGGATCAGGCCGTGGTTCCGGTCATCCCCGGCGAGAGTGCGCAGAGCCTGGCTTCGCGGGTGCTCAGCCAGGAGCATCGGCTCTACCCGCGCGCCATCAAGGCTTTTGTGCGTCGCCCAGTCGCGTGAAACGCGGTTGGACGGAGCCGTCCAACTCCACGTTTTCCAAAAACATCGCGGCCGGCCGTACCCATAAGCCACGTTCACCATAGAGCGCGCGGTACAAGGTCATGGGCTCTAGCGTCTCGGAATGCCGCACGGTGTCGATCACTTCGTACAAATTGCCCTTGTAGTGGCGGTACAGGCCCGGCGCCGCGGTGGGCGGCATGGGGGGCAGGGCGTCGGCAGGGAGGTGTTGTTCATTGTGCATGGGACAATCGCGGGCTTATGCATCCAAAAGCCTTATTAGACGCCTGCTCCGAGCTGGTGCGACTGACCTTGAGGCTCGATCACCCGGCCGACGCCATCGTCTCCAAATTTTTCCGCGACAACCGGGGCCTGGGCCCACGCGAGCGGGCCACCCTGGCGGAAACCACGTACACGGTTCTTCGGAAAAAACTGCTGTTTGACCATTTGGCACCTTCGGGCAGTGGTCCCAAAGAGCGGCGTCTGGCGATACTGGGTTTTTATGGTCCGGGCGACTTTTTGCGCAGTGCCCTCACCGACCAGGAAAAGAATTGGCTGGACGCCTGCGAGCAGGTCAATCCGCAGGATTTGATGGAACGGCACCGCCACAACCTGCCGGAATGGCTGGTGGAGCCTCTGAAGGCGCAACTCGGCGCAGGCTTTTGGCCGCTGGTGGAAAGTTTGAACGCCGGTGCGGGGTTGGATTTGCGGGTCAATGACTTCAAAGCGCGCCGGGCCGATATCCAAAAAGAGCTGGCCAAAAGCGGCATCAAGGCGGTACCCACGCCCTTTTCACCCTGGGGCTTGCGCATCCAAGGCAAGCCTGCGCTGAACAAGCATGAGGCCTTTGTGCGCGGCGACTTTGAGGTGCAGGACGAGGGATCGCAGCTGCTGGCCTTGCTGCTGGACGCCAAGCGGGGCGAAATGGTGGTGGATTTTTGTGCTGGTGCGGGTGGCAAAACGCTGGCCATTGGAGCGTCCATGCGCAGCACCGGCAGGCTCTACGCCTTTGACACCTCGGCCCATCGCCTGGATGCGCTCAAGCCCCGGCTGGCGCGCAGCGGGCTGTCGAATGTGCATCCGGCTGCCCTGGCCCACGAGCGGGACGACCGCGTCAAGCGCCTGGCTGGCAAGATCGACCGGGTATTGGTCGACGCCCCCTGTTCCGGCCTGGGCACGCTGCGCCGTAACCCGGATTTGAAATGGCGCCAGGGTTTGCAAGCGGTCGACGAGATGGCGGCCAAGCAAACCGCGATCCTGGACAGCGCGGCGCGCATGGTCAAGTCTGGCGGGCGCTTGGTCTATGCCACCTGCAGCGTCTTGCCGCAGGAAAACGAGGCCATTGCCCAGATGTTCAGTGCGGCCCATCCAGAGTTCGCGCTCTTGCCGGTTGCCGGTCTTTTGGAGAACCTCAAAGTCCCCCAAGCAGGGACGCTGTGCGCCGGCGGTGAGGCGGGCACGGACTACCTTCGGCTGTGGCCCCATGTGCATGCCACCGATGGTTTTTTTGCTGCCGTCTGGCAAAAAGTGTGATGCCCCGCAGCCACTTACAATTGGACAGGCCGGGTAAGCCGGCCATACTGGGCGCGGGGCCGCTAATCAACCTTCTGAGAGAACGATAAAACATGCCTGAATCCCTTTGGATCGTGCGCGATGCGGCGCTGCAATGGTTGGCCCATGGTGCCTGGAGCCTCAATTGGTGGCAAGTTATTTTGTTCACTCTGCTTCTCACGCACATCACCATGATCAGCGTGACGATCTACCTGCACCGCCATCAGGCCCACCGCGCGCTCGACTTGCACCCGTTGCCAGCGCATTTTTTCCGGTTCTGGCTGTGGTTGACCACCGGGCAGGTGACCAAAGAATGGGCAGCCATCCACCGCAAGCACCACGCGAAGTGCGAAACCGTGGACGATCCACACAGCCCGCAAATTTATGGCATCCGCAAAGTTTTGTTGGAGGGTGCCGAGTTGTACCGTGCGGAATCCAAGGTCAAGGAGACCATGGACCGCTATGGACACGGAACCCCCGATGACTGGATCGAGCGCAATCTCTACACCCGCTATTCCTGGCAGGGCGTGGGCTTGATGATGATTGTTAACCTGTACCTTTTTGGTGCATTGGGCCTGAGTGTGTGGGCTGTTCAGATGATGTGGACACCCATCATGGCCGCCGGCATCATCAATGGCGCGGGACACTTCTGGGGCTACCGTAACTTCGAAGCGCCCGATTCCAGCACCAATATCTCTCCCTGGGGCATCCTGATTGCGGGTGAAGAGTTGCACAACAACCACCACACCTATCCCACATCGGCCAAGCTGTCGGTGAAGCCCTATGAATTTGACATCGGCTGGATGTACATCAGCCTGCTGCAAATGGCGGGTTTGGCCAAGGCCAAGAAAACGCCACCCAAGGCCGCTTACGGCGATATCCGCCCGGTTGCCGACCGCAATACCCTGGAGGCTTTGATCGCCAACCGCTACGAAATCATGGCCGCCTATGCAAACGGTATGCGGGAAGCCTTGCGTTCGGAAGTGCAGACCTTGCAGGCGCGCAGTGCCAATACCGCCGTGATCAGGGCCGTGAAATTGTGGGCACACCGCGATGAAGAGAAGGTGCCCGCTGCCGTGGTTGCCGATTTGGCAGCGGCGCGCAAGGTCTTGCCGGCTTTGGACAAAATGGTCGTCATGCGCGAGGAGCTGCGGCAACTGTGGCTGAACACGGCGCTCAACCGCGACCAACTGGTGGCCAACCTGGCGGCTTGGTGTCACCGCGCGGAAGACAGCGGTATCGCGGCGTTGCGCGATTTCTCAGTCAAGCTGCGTACGGCACACGCCTGATATTGGGAAGACGCCGCGCTGCTCTTCGCGCGGACCATTAAAAAACCCGCCAAGGCGGGTTTTTTGTTGGGATAGAAGACTCTACTTATTTCAGCTTGGTTTCTTTGTAGTCCACATGCTTGCGAGCCACCGGATCAAATTTCTTGATCAGCATCTTCTCGGGCATGGTTTTCTTGTTTTTGTTCGTGGTGTAGAAGTGACCGGTTCCCGCAGTGGATTCCAGCTTGATTTTTTCGCGTCCGCCTTTGCTTGCCATGGTGATGCTCCTTATGCCTGGCCGCGTGCGCGCAGATCAGCGAGCACGGTATCGATACCGTTTTTGTCAATGAGGCGCAAACCGGCGTTGGAAATGCGCAAACGCACCCAGCGGTTTTCTGACTCGACCCAGAATTTGCGGTATTGCAAATTGGGTAAAAAACGACGTTTGGTTTTGTTGTTGGCGTGGGAAACATTGTTCCCGACCATGGGGCCCTTGCCCGTGACTTCACATACGCGTGCCATGTGGACACTCCGATACTCAAAACAGCAGCGCATATCTGCGCCACCTCACCTCGCCAATTTCAGGGTGGCGGTAACCCGTTTTGCAGAGAGTTCCCCAGGTAGGCCGAACTCAGCAAAGCCTGCCATTGTAACCGCAGGACTTCAGGTGCCCTGTCAGCCCGAGGAGGCGCTTATTCCTGCTCGAGGAAACGCTGGGCATCCAGCGCAGCCATACACCCCGTGCCGGCGCTGGTGATGGCCTGGCGGTAGACATGGTCCTGCACGTCGCCTGCGGCAAACACGCCGGGCACACTCGTCATGGTGGCAAAGCCTTTGAGCCCGCTTTGGGTCACGATGTAGCCATTCTCCAGCGTCAACTGTCCTTGGAAAATGTCGGTGTTGGGGGCGTGGCCGATGGCGATGAAACAGCCTTGCAGGGCCAGGTCCTCGGTGCTGCCGTCCCGGGTGCTTTTGAGCCGGATGCCTGTTACGCCACTGGCGTCACCGAGCACCTCGTCCAGGGTCTGGAAGGTCTTCAGCACCACCTTGCCCGCTGCCACTTTGGCCATCAGCTTGTCCACCAGAATCGGCTCGGCTTTGAACTTGTCGCGGCGGTGTACCAGGTAGACCTTGCTGGCGATGTTGCTCAGATACAGCGCCTCTTCGACTGCGGTATTGCCGCCTCCGACCACGCAGCAGACCTGATCGCGGTAAAAGAAACCGTCGCAGGTCGCGCAGCCCGAGACGCCACGGCCCATAAATGCCGTCTCTGAGGGGAGCCCCAAGTATTTTGCCGAGGCGCCGGTCGCAATGATCAGCGCGTCACAGGTGTAGACCGCGCTGTCTCCGGTCAGCGTGAACGGGCGTTTGCTCAGGTCCACCTTGTTGACATGGTCAAACACAATTTCGGTGTTGAACCGTTGGGCGTGCTCCAGGAAGCGCTGCATCAGCTCCGGTCCTTGTACGCCGTTGACATCAGCTGGCCAGTTGTCCACGTCCGTGGTGGTCATCAGCTGGCCGCCTTGGGCGATGCCGGTGACCAGCACCGGGTTGAGGTTGGCGCGGGCGGCATAGACGGCTGCGGAGTAGCCTGCGGGGCCGGAACCAAGAATCAGGACTTTGGCGTGTTGGGTGGTGGTCATGGGGTAAGGGTGGTCTGATAGCGACAGGGAGATGCGCAGCACAACGCCGCGAAAAGAGACTGATTGTAAGAAGTACAAGCCCCTAGGGCTTGCACAGGGCCTTGCGGTAAGCTTGGCTGCATGCGTTACGCCCCCCATCATTTTGAGACGTCCGCCCCCGATGAGGCACCTGCACCGTCCGGACTGAGACGCTTTGCCTCCGAGTTGGGTTTGTTGGTGGTTTTTGTGGTTCTGGCATGGTGGTTGGTGTCGCTGCTCACCTATTCGCCGCAGGACGCGGCCTGGTCTACCTCCGGCACGGGTGCTCCCGCGCTGAACCGGGGCGGCTGGCTGGGTGCCTGGCTGGCAGACTTCAACTATTTCTTGTTCGGCTACTCGTCGTGGTGGTTGTTTGCTGCGGGTGCGCTAGGCCGCATGGGGCGCTTTGCGGCGCAGACTGCGTCCAGACGCCCGACGCCGCAGCCCGGCCATCGGGCTTTCGTTCTGGCCCGCGCTGGCTGTTCTGCTCATCGCCAGCTCCGCGTTGGAGTGGAGCCGCCTGTACGCGTTTGAGGCGCATCTGCCAGGCCACAGCGGTGGTGTGCTGGGTTACGGGGTGGGCGGCGCTGCGTCGGCCATGCTGGGCTTTGCCGGATCTGGTGTCTTAGAGTTGGCCCTGTGCCTGATTGCGATGCCTTGGGTGTTTCATTTTTCGTGGTTAGGGGTCTGTGAAAACCTGGGCGCACGCATCGAATCGGCCTGGCTGGGGGTACGTGAAAAGCGGGAGATGGCCCAGGACCGCGAGATCGGTCTGCAGGCCATGCGCGAGCGCGAAGAGATCGTGAGCGAAGAGCGCGAAGAAATCGTTGAGCAGCACGTGGAGCCGGTGCTGATCGCCAAGCCCAAACCACTGGATTTGCCCCCCAGCCAGCGCGTGGCCAAAGAGCGACAAAAGCCTTTGTTCGTGGAGATGCCGGACAGCAATTTGCCGCAGGTTGCGCTGCTCGATGAGGCCCAACTGAACCAGGAAACGGTCTCGGTGGAAACGCTGGAGATGACCAGCCGCATGATCGAGAAAAAGCTCAAAGACTTTGGCGTGGAAGTGCGGGTGGTGCTGGCCCAACCCGGCCCGGTGATCACGCGTTATGAGATTGAGCCCGCCACCGGCGTGAAGGGTTCGCAAATTGTGGGCCTGGCAAAAGACCTGGCGCGCAGCCTGAGCCTGGTGTCGATCCGCGTGGTGGAAACCATCCCCGGCAAAAACTACATGGCGCTGGAGTTACCCAACGCCAAGCGCCAGACGATTAAGCTGTCGGAGATTTTGGGTTCGCAGGTCTACAACGAAGGCAAGTCCATGCTGACCATGGGCCTGGGCAAAGACATTGTGGGCAACCCGGTCGTGGCCGATTTGGCGAAGATGCCGCATGTGCTGGTGGCTGGCACCACCGGTTCGGGTAAATCGGTGGGTATCAACGCCATGATTTTGAGCCTGCTGTACAAGGCCGAGGCGCGCGATGTGCGCCTGCTGATGATTGACCCCAAGATGCTGGAGATGTCGGTGTACGAAGGCATCCCGCACCTGCTGGCACCCGTGGTTACCGATATGCGCCAGGCCGCCCATGGCCTGAACTGGTGCGTGGCTGAGATGGAAAAGCGCTACAAGCTCATGAGCAAAATGGGCGTGCGCAACTTGGCCGGGTTTAACGCCAAGATTGACGAAGCCACCGCTGCGGGCAAGTTCATCTCCAACCCTTTCAGCCTCACCCCGGAAGACCCGGAGCCGCTGCAGCGCCTGCCGCACATCGTGGTGGTGATCGACGAGCTGGCCGACTTGATGATGGTGGTGGGCAAGAAGATTGAGGAGCTGATTGCCCGCTTGGCACAGAAAGCGCGCGCCGCCGGCATCCACCTGATTTTGGCGACCCAGCGGCCCAGCGTGGATGTGATCACCGGCCTGATCAAGGCCAATATCCCAACCCGTATCGCCTTCCAGGTCAGCAGCAAGATTGACAGCCGCACCATCCTGGACCAAATGGGTGCCGAAGCGCTGTTGGGCATGGGCGACATGCTCTACATGCCCAGCGGAACGGGTCTGCCGATTCGCGTGCACGGTGCGTTTGTGAGCGACGAAGAAGTGCACCGGGTTGTCAAATACCTGAAAGAGCAGGGCGGTGAGCCCAATTACGTGGAAGGCCTGCTCGAAGGCGGCACCGTGGACGGCGAAGACGGCGACGGCTTCGGCGCGGATGCTGGGGGCGAGAAAGACCCGATGTACGACCAGGCCGTGGAAGTGGTGCTGAAGAACCGCAAAGCCAGCATCTCGCTGGTACAGCGCCACCTCAAGATCGGCTACAACCGCGCTGCCCGTCTGGTGGAAGACATGGAAAAGGCCGGTCTCGTTAGCAGCATGAGCACCAACGGCCAACGCGATATTCTGGTGCCTGCGCGGGCGGAGAACTGATGCTGCGCCGCGTACTGTTCCTAACGGGCTTGCTCCTCGTTGCTCCGTTGTGGGCCGGCGGCTTGGAAAATCTGGATGGCTTCATCAAGAGCACACGCTCCGGACGTGCCACCTTTGTGCAGACTGTGACCGCACCGCCCAAAGACGGACAGGCTTCGCGTCCCAAGGTGTCGACCGGTACCTTCGAGTTTTTACGCCCCAGCCGCTTTCGCTTTGTTTACAAAAAGCCCTTTGAGCAAACCATCGTCGCCGACGGGCAAACCCTGTGGCTGTACGACGTGGACCTGGCACAGGTGAGCGCGCGCAAACAAACCCAGGTGCTCGGTTCCACCCCCGCAGCATTGATTGCCTCAGCCCCTGATCTGCGCGCCTTGGATGCCGACTTTGAACTCAGCGACGCCGAGCCTATGGACGGCCTGGCGTGGGTGTACGCCAAGCCGCGCAACAAAGACAGCAGCCTGTCTAACGTCCGCGTGGGCTTGAAGGGGAACACCCTGGTCACGCTGGACATTGTTGATAGCTTCGGGCAGCGCTCGGTGCTGCAGTTCAGCGCGTTTGAGACCAACCCCGCGCTCGATCCTGGGATTTTCCAGTTCAAGCCGCCTGCCGGTGTGGACGTTTTGCGGCAGTAAGGCCCGTACGGCGGTGGCCGTCCTGACCCGCCCACTGAAAAGCCATGTCCAAGTCCCTCTCCCCACTGCCGCCGCTGGCGGAGCGCCTGCGCCCCAAAACCCTGGGCGATGTGATCGGGCAGGCGCATATCCTGGGCCCGGGTATGGCGCTGCGCCTGGCTTTTGAGTCGGGCCAGCCGCACAGCTGCATTTTGTGGGGGCCGCCGGGCACCGGCAAAACCACGATTGCGCGGCTGATGGCCGACGCTTTTGACGCGCAGTTCATCACCATCAGCGCGGTGCTGGGTGGCGTCAAGGACATCCGCGAAGCGGTCGAGCAGGCGCAGGCTGCGCGCGACGGGCTGGAGCGGCGGCGCACCCTGGTGTTTGTCGACGAGGTGCACCGCTTCAACAAAAGCCAGCAGGACGCGTTTTTGCCGCATGTGGAAAGCGGCTTGTTCACCTTCATCGGCGCGACCACAGAAAACCCTTCATTTGAAGTGAATTCAGCCCTGCTGTCCCGCGCCGCCGTGTATGTGCTGCAAGCCCTCCAGGAAGCCGATCTGGCGCAGATCGTGCGCACGGGCACAGGCGATTGCGGCAGTGCCCGAGATCGATGCCGCAGCTACGGCGCGCTTGATCGCCTATGCCGATGGCGATGCCCGCCGCCTCTTGAACACCCTGGAGACGCTGGCCGTGCGCCGCGACCCAGGAAAAGCGTGCCGCCATTGACGACGCGTGGCTGGTGCAGGTCTTGGGCGAGCGCCTGCGCCGCTATGACAAAGGGGGCGAGCAGTTCTACGACACGATTTCCGCCCTGCACAAAAGCGTGCGCGGCTCCGACCCCGACGCCGCGCTGTACTGGATGGTGCGCATGCTCGATGGCGGCGCGGAACCACGCTACCTGGCGCGCCGCTTGGTGCGCATGGCCAGCGAAGATATTGGCCTGGCCGACCCGCGCGCGCTGCGCCTGGCCTTGGATGCGGCCGATGTGTACGAGCGGCTGGGCAGCCCCGAAGGCGAACTCGCGTTGGCGCAGTGCGTGGTGTACCTGGCCGTTGCACCGAAAAGCAACGCGGTCTACAAGGCATTCAAGGAGGTCAAAGCCTTTGTGAAAAAGGATGGAACCCGGCCGGTTCCGCTGCACCTGCGCAATGCCCCGACCCAGCTCATGAAAGACCTGGACTACGGCACGCAATACCGTTATGCACACGACGAGGTAGATGCTTTTGCCGCCGGTGAAAACTACCTGCCCGATGGCATGGCCGATCCCGGTTTTTACCGCCCCGTGCCACGCGGGCTGGAGTTGCGCATCGCCGAGAAGCTGGAAGACCTGCGCCAACGCAATGCCGCTGCCCGCCAGGCGCGCAAAGACGCGGGTTAACCCCCTGCAATCTTGCAGATTGCAGGGGCCTTGGGATGGATGGCTGCACTTAGAATCATCGGCTTGCCTGCGCGGCCCGGACAAGCACCTCGGAGAACGGTTTCTATGGATATATTGCTACAACAAATCATCAATGGCCTGGTGCTGGGCAGCATGTACGCCCTGATTGCGCTGGGCTACACCATGGTCTACGGCATCATCAACCTGATCAACTTCGCCCACGGCGAGGTGATGATGGTCGGGGCGCTCACCAGCTGGACCATGATCGGCCTGATGAAAGAGGGCATGCCCGACTCCCCGGGCTGGCTGATTCTGGTGATGGCCCTGCTCATTGCCTGTGTGGTGGCCGCAGCGCTGAACTTTGTCATTGAGAAAGTCGCCTACCGCCCGCTGCGCAACAGCCCCAAACTCGCGCCCCTGATCACCGCCATCGGCATGTCCATCCTGCTGCAAACCCTGGCCATGATCATCTGGAAGCCCAACTACAAGTCCTACCCCACCTTGTTGCCAAGCGACCCCCTGCACATCGGTGGGGCCGTCATCACGCCCACGCAGGTGATGATTCTGGTCTTCACCGCCATCTCCCTGGCCATACTCATGTGGGTGGTCAATTCCACCAAACTGGGCCGTGCCATGCGGGCCACTGCCGAGAACCCGCGGGTTGCCGGCCTGATGGGCGTCAAACCCGACGTGGTGATCTCTGCCACCTTCGTCATCGGCGCGGTGCTGGCAGCCATTGCCGGTGTGATGTACGCATCCAACTACGGAACCGCGCAGCACGCCATGGGCTTTCTGCCTGGTTTGAAAGCCTTTACCGCTGCGGTGTTTGGTGGCATCGGTAACTTGCCCGGCGCGGTGGTCGGCGCTCTTTTACTGGGGCTGATCGAGTCCATTGGCGCGGGCTACATCGGCGCACTCACGGGTGGCGTGCTGGGCAGCCACTACTCCGATATCTTTGCTTTTATCGTGCTCATCATCGTGCTCACGCTGCGTCCATCGGGTCTGTTGGGCGAACGTGTGGCCGATCGCGCGTGAGGATACGCAGAATCATGAACATGAACATGAACACCAACAACAAGCTACCAGCCCAGTTGGCTATCGGTGTCGCCCTGCTGGTTTTGCCCCTGGTCTTGCAGCTCTTTGGCAACGCCTGGGTGCGCATCGCCGACATGACCCTGCTGTATGTGCTGCTGGCAATTGGCCTGAACATTGTGGTGGGCTACGCCGGCCTGCTGGATCTGGGCTATGTGGCTTTTTTCGCCATCGGTGCCTATGTTTACGGGCTGCTCAATTCGCCCCAGCTGCTGGAGACATTTACCAGCCTGGCAGCCATGTACCCCGAGGGCCTGCACTCGCCGATTTGGGTGGTGCTTGCCGTTGGCAGCCGTAGTGGCCGGCGTCTTTGGCATCTTGCTGGGTGCGCCCACTCTGCGCCTGCGCGGTGACTACCTGGCCATCGTGACCTTGGGCTTTGGCGAAATCATCCGGGTGTTCTTGAACAATATGGACAACCCCTACAACATCACCAACGGCCCCAAGGGCGTGAGCCAGATTGATTCACTGAACTTCTTCGGGCTGGATTTGGGCAAAAAGCTGGTGATCGGCGACTACGCGCTGGCATCCGTCTCGCTGTACTACTACCTGTTTTTAGCCCTGGTGCTGGTCAGCATCGTGATCTCGCACCGCTTAGAGGTTTCGCGCATCGGACGCGCCTGGATGGCGATCCGCGAAGACGAAATCGCCGCCAAGGCCATGGGCATCAACACCCGCAACCTCAAGCTCGCCGCCTTCGGAATGGGTGCCACATTCGGCGGTGTGTCGGGCGCGATGTTTGCCTCCTTCCAGGGTTTTATCTCTCCCGAGTCCTTCACCCTGATGGAGTCGGTGATGATCGTCGCCATGGTGGTGCTCGGTGGTGTGGGGCACTTACCCGGCGTGGTCCTGGGTGCGGTACTGCTGGCCTCTTTGCCCGAAGTCTTGCGCTACGTGGCCGGGCCTTTGCAACAAATGTCCGGTGGCCGTCTGGATGCGTCCATCCTGCGCCAGTTGCTGATTGCCCTGGCCATGATCAGCGTCATGCTGCTGCGCCCGCGCGGTTTGTGGCCCTCGCCCGACCATGGTAAATCGCTGGCTACCGCGGCCAAACCGGCCTGATTGCGCTGCACCGGAATTCTTATGACAGACACCATCTTGAACGTAAGCGGCGTCTCCAAGCGCTTTGGCGGATTGCAAGCACTCAGTGATGTGGGCATCCGCATCGAGCGTGGCCAGGTCTACGGCCTGATCGGCCCCAACGGCGCAGGCAAAACCACATTCTTCAACGTCCTCACCGGCTTGTACACGCCCGACAGCGGCAGCTTCGAGCTGGCCGGAAAGGCTTATCAGCCCACCGCAGTGCACACCGTGGCCATGGCGGGTATTGCGCGCACCTTCCAGAACATCCGTTTGTTTGCGGAAATGACCGCGCTGGAAAACGTGATGGTTGGGCGCCATATCCGCACCCACAGCGGTTTGCTCGGCGCTATGTTCCGCACAGAAAGCTTCCTGGCCGAAGAAAAAGCCATCGCCGCGCGCGCGCAAGAACTGCTCGACTACGTGGGCATTGGCAAGTTTGCCGATTACAAAGCCCGCACCCTGAGCTATGGCGACCAGCGCCGCCTGGAGATTGCCCGCGCCTTGGCCACCGACCCGCAGCTCATTGCGCTGGACGAGCCCGCCGCCGGTATGAACGCCACCGAGAAAGTCATGCTGCGCGAGCTGATTGACCGCATCCGCAAAGACAACCGGACGATTTTGCTGATCGAGCACGACGTCAAATTGGTGATGGGCTTGTGTGACCGCGTCACCGTGCTGGACTACGGCAAGCAAATCGCCGAAGGCACGCCCGCCGAGGTGCAGAAAAACCAGGCCGTGATCGAAGCCTACCTCGGCACCGCCGCGCACTGAACGCCTGTAGGACCCCACTGTTATGACTTCCCCCATCTTGCTCAAAGTGAGCGCCCTGCAAGTGGCCTACGGCGGTATCCAGGCCGTCAAAGGCGTCGATTTCGAAGTCCGCGAGGGCGAGCTGGTCTCGCTGATCGGCTCCAACGGTGCCGGCAAAACCACCACCATGAAAGCCATCACCGGCACCCTGCCTATCCACGCCGGTGATATCGAATACATGGGCAAAAGTATCAAAGGGCAGGGCCCGTGGGATCTGGTGCGCCAGGGCCTGGCCATGGTGCCCGAAGGACGCGGCGTGTTCACCCGCATGACCATTGTCGAGAACCTGCAAATGGGTGCCTACATTCGCGACGACGATGCCGAAATCGCCCGCGATATCGACAAGATGTTTGCCATCTTCCCGCGCCTGCAAGAGCGGCGCGCGCAGCTCGCCGGCACGATGTCGGGTGGCGAGCAGCAGATGCTGGCCATGGCGCGTGCGCTGATGAGCCGGCCCAAGGTGCTGCTGATGGACGAGCCGTCCATGGGTCTGTCGCCCCTGATGGTGGACAAGATCTTTGAAGTGGTGCGCGATGTCTATGCCCAAGGCGTCACCGTCTTGCTGGTGGAGCAAAACGCCAGCCGCGCGCTGTCCATTGCCAACCGGGGCTATGTGATGGAGTCGGGCCTGATCACCATGACGGGTGATGCCAAAACCATGCTCAACGACCCCAAAGTGCGCGCCGCTTACCTGGGCGAGTAAAGCGCGGGGATGCGCTACCGCTATCCCTTGGTCCTGCTGCTGGTGACAGTGGTATGGGGCCTGACCTTCCCCGTTCTCAAAGTCGCTACCGGGCAGCTTTCCGGCGTGGAGATCACCGCCCTGCGGTTTTTGATCGCCGCAGCGTGCATGGGTCCGTTTGTACGCGGCATCCCGGCCTCGACTTGGCGCGACGGTCTGCTACTGGGCGTGCTGGCGTTGACATCCATGGTGGCCCAGGCCTACGGCTTGCAATTCATCAGCGCCAACCGCAGCGCTTTTTTGACCAGTTTGAACGTACTCATGGTTCCGCTGATTGGGCTGGCGTTGGGAGCGCCGGCCAGTTGGATGGTTTTTTGTGCGGCCGCGCTGGCCTGCCTGGGCGTGGGTCTGATGTCCTTCGACGTGCAGGGCGACTTCTGGGCCGATGTCGCCACGCTGGCTGCGGCTTTGGCCTATGCGCTGTACACCATCATGATGTCTGCGCGCGCCAAAAATCATGCCCCGGCGCAACTGGCAACGGCGCAGATTGCCTGTATGGCGCTGTTGGGAGCAGTGTGGATGCTGGTCGACAGCGGTACCGAACGCCTGGCCCAGTTGCCGGGCATCGTGGGTGCGGAAGTCTGGTGGGGTTTGCTTTTTCTGGGCGCGATTGCCTCCGCCGCCACTTTTTTTCTGCAGGCCCTGGCACAGACCCATGTATCGGCCGAGCAAGCGGCCATCATCTATGCGATGGAGCCGGTTTTCGCCGCCGCCTTCGGTTGGTGGTACATCAACGAGCAGATGACCCCTATGGCACTGCTGGGCGGCGCGCTGGTGATCGCTGCAGTTATCTTGAGCCAGCGGGCGGAAACGAGCACCCGCTGAGTGCCGCCGTTCTCAGTGTTTGTCTGCCTCGGAGGTAAACGAATCGGCAAAAAATTCCGCCTCGTCCAAACCTGCCAGGTCACTGAAGTCGCGCTGAGCCGACTCCACCACCACAGGTGCGCCGCAGGCATAGACCTGGTAGCCGGACAAATCGGGCATATCTTCCAAAACGGCCTGGTGCACAAAGCCGGTACGGCCTTGCCACTTGTCTTCGGGCAGTGCGTCTGACACCACGGGCACGTAGCTCAGCTGGGGCATCACGGCGCATTGGGCGCGCACCCAGTCATCCATGTAGAGATCATGCGGACGCCGCCCACCCCAGAACAGGGTGGCCGGGCGGGTGATCTGGCGCTCCTGCATGTGTTCGATCAAGGCCTTGATGGGCGCAAATCCGGTGCCGGAGGCCAGCAGCACCACTGGCTTGTTCGAGTCTTCCCGCAAAAAGAAGGAGCCCATAGGCCCTTCGATGCGCACGATGTCGCGCTCTTTCATGCTGCCAAACACCAGATCGGTGAAGCGCCCGCCGGGCATGTGGCGGATGTGTAACTCCAACGCAGGGCCTTTGTGGGGGGCGTTGGCCATGGAGTAGCTGCGCCGCGCGCCATCGCGCAGCAGCACATCCAGGTACTGCCCGGCGCGGTATTGGAAGGACTCGCTGGCAGGGAGTTGCAGTTGCAGTTGGATCACATCGGGGGATGCGTGCACCAAGCTGCTGATACGCGCTGGCATCTTGCGAACCGGCAAAGCACCCTCCAGCGACACCTGGCGCGACTCCAGCACCAGGTCGCTGGTAGCGGTGGCGCAGCAGGTCAGCACCATGCCAGCCGCTTCTTCCGCCGCACTCAACGCTTTTTCTTGGTGGTTGCCGTGGACCACCGTGCCGGAGATTTTTTTGCATTTGCAGGAGCCGCAGGCCCCGTCTTTGCACCCGTAGGGCAGGCCCACGCCCTGGCGGATACCGCCGGCCAGCAGGGTCTCCGATGACTCCACGCTGAACGCACGCCCGCTGGGCTGCACCAGAACCGAAAATTGCGACGCGCTCGCGCTCATACAGTGGTTATCCTTATCCTATGTGTCCCGCAGCCAAGCCCCGAGTAACCGAAAACAAAGCCGCGATTCTGCCCGCATTCGTCCGGGCGCCAGCGGCTTGGGTTTTGCGGGCCGCCCGCGCGCCGCGTATTGCCTTGCCAGCGCGGTTCCGGCGTGAGCGGGTGCTGGTGGTCGGCTGTGGTGATGTGGGGCAGCGCTTGGTGCGCGACCGGCACAGGAATGGCGGTGGCCCGCGCTGGCTGGCGCTCACCAGCCAGCGTGAGAAGCGCGACGCCCTGCGTGCCCTGGGCGCCAGTCCTTTGGTCGGCAACTTGGATGACGCGCGCACCTTGCGCCGCCTGGCCGGGCTGGCGCACCGCATCGTGCATCTGGCCCCTCCGCCCGGAGAAGGCGCGAACAGGACCCGCGCACCCGCAACCTGCTGCGCAGCCTGCGCCGGGGCCGCTTACCGCGTTCGGTGGTGTACGGATCCACCAGCGGCGTCTACGGCGATTGCGGCGGTGATTGGGTTTCAGAGACACGGCCGCTGCGAGCCACCACGGCGCGTGCCCGCCGCCGGGTGGATGCTGAGCGCAGCGTCCGCAGCTTCCCGGCCGCCACCCGTGCCAGCGTGCTGCGCATTCCCGGGATTTACGCGCCAGACCGGGAAGGCGGCACGCCGCTGGCCCGCCTGCAGCGCGGTAGCCCGGTGCTGGTGGCGCAGGACGATGTGTACACCAACCACATTCACGCTGATGACCTGGCCCGCGCTTGCTGGCTGGCGCTGTGGCGGGGCCGCGCGCGGCGGGTCTACAACATCAACGATGACAGCCAGCTGCGCATGGGCGATTACTTTGACGCGGCTGCCGAACTGTATGGCTTGGCGCGTCCGCCACGGGTTTCGCGGACGCAAGCGGCGCAGGAGCTCAGCGCGATCCAAATGAGTTTCATGTCCGAGTCGCGCCGCTTGCGCAATACCCGCATGAAACAGGAGTTGCGTCTGCGTTTGCGCTTTGCGGATCCCCTATCCGGTTTGCGGGCCGGACACTGAGCGGCTATCCCGCCGGGGCGGTGATGGGTCCTTTTCCGCTGAAGCGATCCAAGGCCAGGTACAGCACTGGGGTGATGAACAGCGTAATCGCCTGCGAAAACACCAGCCCGCCCACCACGGCCAAGCCCAGTGGCTGACGCAACTCGGCCCCGGCGCCCCAACCCAAGGCAATGGGTAAAGCGCCGACCAAGGCGGCCAGCGTGGTCATCATGATGGGGCGAAAGCGCAGCACGCAGGCCTCGTGAATCGCCGCTTCCGGGCTCATGCCTTCATGGCGCTGGGCCTCCAGGGCGAAGTCGATCATCATGATGGCGTTCTTCTTGACGATACCGATCAACAGCACGATGCCGATGGTCGCAATCAGGGTCAAGTCCTGCCCAAAATACATCAAGGTCCCCAGCGCCCCCATGGCCGCCGATGGCAGTCCCGCCAGAATCGTGATGGGGTGGATATAGCTTTCGTACAGCACCCCAAGCAGCACATAAATCACCACCAATGCGGCTATGACCAGAATCAATTGGCTACCCTGCGAATTTTTGAATACGGCCGCGTCGCCCCCGTACGAGGTGATCACCGACGTCGGCATTTGAATCGCTTCACGCGCCTGGTCAATCTTGGCGGTCGCATCCCCCAGTGCCGAGCCCGGCGCCAAGTTGAAGGACACGGTTACCGCCTGTAACTGGCCCACGTGGTTGATCGCGGTCGGGCTCGAGCTGCGCTCCACCGTGGTAAAGCTGCTGATGGGCACCAGCATACCGCTGCTGGCGCGCACATAAATGCTGTTCAGCGCAAACTCGTCCTGCTTGGCTTCAGGCGCCAGTTCCATGATCACCTGGTAGGTGTCGGTGGGCAGGTAAATGGTGGACACCTGGCGTTCGCCAAACGCGCTGTACAAGGCGTTGCGAACCGCCTCCATGCTCACGCCCAGCGCGTTGGCGCGGTCGCGGTCGATCTTCAATTGCGCTTGCAGACCGCGCATTTGCGCATCGCTGGTGACGTCCCGGAAAATCGGGTCCGCGCGCATTTTTTCCTGCAGTTTGGCCGACCAGCCGCCAAGCTCGTCGGGGCGCAGGCTTTGCAGGATGTACTGGTACTGCGCTTTGCTTTGGCGTCCACCGAGCTGCAGGTTTTGCACCGGGCGCATGAACACATTCAAGCCCACCACCGCACGCAGCTTGCGCCGCAAACCTTCAATCACCTTTTTGGCCGGTACCCGCTGGTCGGCTGGCTTCAGCGAGATGAACATGCGGCCAATGCTCTGGCTGTTGCTGCCGCCATTGAACGAGTTCACGGCAGCCACGTTCTCGTCATTGCGGATGATGGCTGCGGCGCGTTCTTGCAACTGCACCATCGCAGGGAAAGAGATGTCCTCCCCGCCCTCGGTGGTGACAATGATCTGACCGATGTCCTCTTCCGGAAAAAACCCTTTGGGTATGACGTTCACCATGTAGACCGTGCCGCCTAAGGTGGCAAGCGCAATCAGCAAGACCAGTTTGCGCCAGCGCAAGGCCAGATCCAGCATCCGCACGTATCCACCGAGCAGCGCGTTGAAGGCGCGTTCAAACAGGCGAACCAGCGCACCGGGCGGATGCTTGTGCGCCTCGTCGGTCAAGAAGCGGCTGGCCAACATGGGAACCAGTGTCAGCGACACAAAAGCAGAGACCAGAATGGCCAAGCCCACGACCACGGCAAACTCGTGAAACAGCAAGCCGATCACGCCGGGCATGAAAAAAATCGGTATGAAAACCGCCACCAGCGAGACCGAGATAGAAATGATGGTGAAGCTCACTTCGCGCGCGCCGCGCAGGGCTGCGCTGAAGGGTTCCTCGCCTTTTTCCACATGGCGGATGATGTTTTCCAGCACCACGATGGCATCGTCCACCACCAGCCCCACGGCCAGGGTCAGGCCCAAGAGGGAAATATTGTCCAAGCTGTAATTCAGTCCCCAGAGCAAAGCCACCGCGCCCATCAGCGAGATGGGCAGCGACAGCGTTGGAATCACCGTGGCCACAAAACGGCGCAAGAACAGAAAAATCACCAGGACCACCAGCGCAATCGTGCCGATCAGCGTCAGCGTCACGTCGTGCAGGGCCTCGCGCACCGATGCGGAACGGTCATTGATGGGCGTCATCGACACCGAGGCCGGCATCTGCGCCTGCAACTCCGGCAGCCTGGCGCGTACCGTGTCGACCACTTTCACCGTGTTGGCGCCGGGTTGGCGTTGAATGGCAATCGTGATCGAGGTATCGCCGTTGAAAGTCGCCCAGGTGCGCAGGTTTTCGATGCTGTCCTCGACCTTGGCCACATCGCGCAAGCGCACCGGATAGCCGCCCTTGGTGCTGATGATCAAATTGCCGAAATCGCGCGCATTGGTCAGTTGCTTGTTGGCTTGGAGGATCAGCGATTGCCTGGGCCCATCCAGCGTGCCAACCGGGGTATTGACATTGGCTGCGCGCAAAGCGGCGCTGAGTTCATCCAGGCCGATGTTGCTGGCCAGCAGCGCATCGGGCTTGACGCGGACCCGCACCGCATAGCGCTTGGCGCCGTAAATATTCACCTGCGCCACGCCGTCCACGGTGGACAGGGTGGGGGTGACCAGGTGATCCGCATAGTCCTGCAGCTCTTGCGGTGAAAGCGAGGGCGAGGTCATTGACAGGAACAGCACCGGGGCATCCGCCGGATTCACCTTGCGGTAGGAGGGCGGGTTGGTCATGTCCTGCGGCAGCGAACGCTGCGCCCGCAGCAGGGCCGCTTGCACGTCGACAGCGGCCGCGTCAATGTCGCGGCCCTCTTCAAATTCCAGCGTGAGCGAGGTGTTACCCAAACCGCTGCTCGAGCTAAGGGTGCGCAGTCCGGGAACCGTCTGAAACTGCTTTTCTAACGGCAGCGCCACCGATGTGGCCATGGTCTCCGGATTCGCGCCAGGCAGCGAGGCCGACACATTGATCACCGGCGTGTCGTAACTGGGCAGGGCCGATACCGGAATATTGTTGAAGCCGATCACCCCCGCCGCCACGATGGCGACATTGAGCAACACCGTCATCACAGGACGGCGGACAAACACTTCCGAAAAATTCATGGTGCAGCCTTGGGCATGGACGCGCCGGGCGCTACGGCGCTGGCAGCAGCTTGCGGGCCGTCTTTGTTGTCTTTGGCGCGTTCCACCACCGCGCTGCCGGGCCGCAGGTTTTGCTTGCCTTCCAGCACCACGGTCTCTCCAGCCTCCAAGCCGCTGACTGACACCTCAGCACCTTGCGGCTGCAGAACCTTGACGGGGCGCACCACAGCCTTGCCGTTTTCCACTACGTAAACTGTCGCTCCGCGCGCGCCGTAAACAACCGCGACTTGCGGCACGACCACGGCGTCCTTCACTTCACGCAAGACCTGCTGCACTTCGACAAATGCGCCAGGCCAGAGCTTCTCGTCCTCGTTCTTGAAATGGGCCTTGGCTTTGACGACACCGGACGCGGTGTCGACCACGCTGTCGACAAACTGCAGCTTGCCCTGGAATACGCCACCGTTGTCGGGCAGGGTGGCGGTGACGGGGGCACCGTCTTTTTGGAGCCCAGCCAGTGCGTCCGCGATATTGCGTTGTGGCAAGGTGAAGGTCACCGCAATCGGGCTGATTTGGGTGATGGTGACCAGTACCGTTTTATTGGCTTCCACCGCTGAGCCGGTGCTCACGTTGACCACGCCCACCCGGCCGCTTTGCGGTGCGCTGATGCGGGCGTAGGACTGCGCCACCTTGGTGGCATCAATAGCCGCGCGGTCGGCGTTGACGGTGGCTTGCCAGCCTTCAACCGCCGCCACATTGCTATCCACCGAGCCTTGCGAAATGAACTGGCGCGCCAGCAGGTCTTGCGCCCGCCGGAGCTGGCGTTGCGCATCGGCCAGCGCCGCCGAATCTTTGGCCAGTTGGGCTTGCGCCTTGGCGATATTGGCCTCTTCGGTGCGGGCGTCTAGGGTGAAGAGCAGATCGCCGGCTTTCACATACTGGCCATCTTTGACGTTGACCCGGGTGATCACCGAATTCACCTGCGGCTTGACGTCCACGGTGCGGATGGGGGTGACCACACCGGCCGAGCGCAGCCGCACCGCAAGGTCTTTCATCTCCACCTTGATCGTGGTCACGCTTACCGGGGGTGCTGGCGCCGCAGATGCACCTGGGGTCGGCATGGCTGCCGCGCCGCCACTGGCAGAGCTTGTGCCGGTGGGCTGGCTTGAAGTGGCCGCAGCCGGCGGTGCAGCTGGGGCAGCAGGGGCGTCGGTTCCGTCCTTCTTGCCACACGCCACGAGCAAGGAGCCGAGCACCCACACCAAGAAGCCTCCGCGCACCACCGAAAAGGCCCAACCAAAAGTCTTGCTCATCGCTTACCCGAATCAAAAAATGAATGACAGCGCACGCTTAAACCCGCAGCGGGCCCCGGCACACACACACTGGGGGCATCTTATCGTTTCGATACGACGCCGCGGCAAAGCAAAAAGCAGTCAACCAACCAGCCCGGGGCTCAGGGCTGCAAGCGCAAGGCCAGCACCTTCTCCGCCACACACCGTCCTTGGATCTGTCCGCCTTCGCTGCCAAAGCGGAAATGCAATCCCGCGTACATCCGGGAAATCGATGCCTCGTTGGCGGCGGCGCTGAAACTGGGGAAGGTGCGCGGGCCCCAGCCCCGGTCGTTATGCGTGTTGTCGACAAATTTCAGGTCTTTGCCAAATTGCTGCTCCAGAACGCCTGCGGCGGCACTCGACTGCACCGAATGCCCGGAGGGGTATTCCGGGAAATTGGGCGTGGTGAACAGCGGCGTGACCCAATTGCTGTCAATAAACAGCTGGATATACGTCACCGGGCGGATCAGGTTGTAGCGGTATTTGGCAGCCCATCCGGCGATGAAAGCATCCGACATCGCCATGTTCAACAGCGCATGGCTGGCAGCCGCACGGCCCAAGTCGGCCTTTTGCGCACGCAGCAAGTCATTGGCGATATAGGACCAGTGGCCAGCCGGTGTGGGCGTCTTGCCCGGATCGTCCGCCCAGTACAGGGCGAACTGGCGCTGCTCCTGGGTCGCGGCATTGCTGATGTCGAACACCTCTTTGGCAGCGCGGTAGAAGGGCGAATCGCTCTCTTCTGCGTAGGGTGGGTGCGGCGGCGGTACGCAGTCTTGCGCCGACTTCAGCACAAAAGGCCGGACCTCGCCCCACCAGGACAGCAGCGGCGGCAAGTATCTGGAGGGCGTTGCGCTCCAGTTGCCCGGACCGCTGGGTGGGACATAGTTGGCGCGGGTGCGGCGCAGCGGGCCCCAGGCTTCGTGGCCGCCGTCGGTGCGGGCCCAGGTCATGATGGCCATGGCCATGAGCTTGCCAAAGGTCTCGGAGCGGTTGGTGATGTCAGCGGTGATGGTGGACGGATCAAAGTCGTCCGGGTATTTCAGCGGCAGGCTGCGCTCCAGCAGGTCGATGCGGCCCTTGTTCTCGGCGCTGGCGTTGCTGAACATCATGCGCGTCATGGTGGCCATGGACGCATTGGCCACCGTCGGCCAGTGCAAGGGTTCGTCGGGTTGCGCCCAGGGTAGCGAACTCAGCTCGTTGAGCTGCCCCGCCAGACTTTGATGCCCCGGCATGCCGGGTACCACCGACTCATACAGCGTCAGCCCCAGATAGCCCAGGGTGCGCGCCGCCACGGGCGGGCTGTTGCCCGGGGTTTGTTGCAGGAGTTGCGAGACCAGGTAAAACCACTCGTAGGCCACAGCGGCGGTGTACGCGCTGGCTGGCGGTGCCAGCATGCTGGTGGGCTGCGTTTGGGCGCGGGCAGGGGTCAGCAACACGAAGGCACCCAGCATCAGCGCGGCAAAGGCACGGGTAAAGCAGGATAGTGCCGATGTCATGGCGCGCTCCAAGGGCGCAGACCGCTTTGGCGGTCCAGTACATAAAAGCCATCGGCATTGGCTGTCATCCAATCGCTCCATCCGGACCCCGGCCATTGCACACGCACCTTGGCCTGCGTGGCCTCAGCCAGACCGAAATGCATCCAGCCCAGGTAGCCGCTGGCATGGCCACCGCCCACGGTGAGTTCTTCGCGCTGCACCCGCTCACCGGTCTGCACTTCCACCCATGCGCCCACGGCATCGCGGTTGCCGCCGGTCTGGCGCAAGCGCAGTTGCAGCCAACGGCCCACTGGTGCGGGCGCAGCCGCCTTACCACTGCCCACGTTGCGCCAGAGCTGCGCTTTTTCCCAGCGGTTGACCACCACCATGTCCAGCAAGCCGTCGCCATTGAGGTCGGCCAGCATGCCGCCACGTCCGCGCCGGAAACTGGCCACGCCGGACTGGCTGCCAGCCTCGAAAAACTTGCCGTCGGGTTGGCCCAGCAGCAGGTTGTTCGGGTCTTGGATAGCAAAGTCCGGCATGGTCGATACATTGCCTTTGACAATGAACAGGTCACTCCAGGTGTCGTTGTTCACATCGGCAAATTGCGCGTGCCAGGCGGTGGAGGGGTGGATGTCGCCGCCGATATAGGGCCGGTGCGCCGTGATGCCGCGCTTGAAGGCCTCGTCCACATAGACCGGGCGGCTGCCGTCGCCGCTGAGCTTCTGGAACTTGTTGTCGGCCATGCTGGTCAGGAATACTTCGGGGAAGCCGTCGCCATCAATATCATGGCTGGCAATGCCCATGCCCCAGATTTGCAAACGCTTCCAGCCTTCTTCGGCGGTGTAAGCGGTGGGTGGTTTGCCGGGCTGGATTTTCCAAAGCTGCTCCTGCCCGCCCTTGTAGTACTCGCGGTCATTGCTCACGCGCAGGGACGCCTCGCCGCTGCGGTTCCAATCCGAGAACAACATGGACAGCGCGCAGTAGCCTGGGGCCAGCGGCTCGGGCGCAGCAAAGCGCCCGCCTGCGGGATCGGGGCGCAACAGCACGCCGGGTGTGCAAGTGCCCCAGGGAAAGTCCGGGCGGCTGCGGTCGTAGTAGGTGCCAAAGGCCAGGGTGGGCCAGGACTGGCCACGCTCCCAGGTGGCGGAAAACGCGGTGTTCCAGTCGTTGCCCGCCGGAATATTCCAGCGTTCATTGGCGCGCTCGAACTTGCAGCCGCCCAGGCCGCGAAAGACCTGGTTTTCGCCCACGCGCAGCACGACGAGGTCCATCTGGCCGTCGCTGTCAATGTCCAGCGGATAGGCACCGGTGGCGTTGGTCAGCTCCAGGCCCGAGCGCTGTTCTTGCAATTTGAGGGGGCCGCCGCGCGTGCTGCGGTTGCGGTAGAACTTGGCTTTGTTGACGCCGCCAGTCACATACAGCTCGGGCAAGCCATCGTCATCGCAGTCCAACACCGCCACGCCGCCGCCGACCATGAATTCGTCTTCGCCTTCAAAGCGGCTTTGCAAACCGGCCGCCTCGCCTTCCTCGACAAAACGCGCAATCACCGGACTTGCTGCAGGGTTACTCCAGCCCGGCGACGCGCCGTGCAGCAACAACACTGCCAGCAGCACGCGCGCGCTGTGGCGCACAGCGCTTGGCGATTTAGATAGTGACCCAGGCACCGGTTTTCTCCGACGCGAACAGGGCATCGATCACCCGCATATTGGCGATGGCATCTTCCACGCCGTAGGGCAAGGCGATCTCGCCGCGCACCACCCGCGAGAAGGCATCGCCTTGCAAGCCGTACTGGTCACACGCGGCAATCGTCTCGCTGTGGACCGAGCCGCCATCGAGTTGCGAGCCGTCGTCGGTGAAGATCTGGGTGCTGCCGCCCAAAGGCGCGTTAAAGGGAATCTGTACCTCGATGCGCTTGGCAGTTCCGCACACCTGCACCCGCTGGTAAGGCACCGACTGGGTCGACACGGTGAAGTCGAGTCGGCGGCCCTGGCCGAAGTCCACCAGCGCGCTGACCAGGCGGTCGGTCTTGAATTCCGGGTCGCGCTCGACCAGCGCAATCGCGCGTACCGGTTCGCAGCCGAATAGCAGGCGCGCGGTGACGATGGGGTAGCAGCCGATGTCGTAGAGCGCGCCGCCGCCGATATCAGCCTGGTTGCGGATATTGGCCGCGTCGCGGTTGAAATACGAGAAGTAGGACTGGATCGCGCGCAAGTCGCCCAACGCGCCGCTGTGCACGCGGTCGCGCACCGTGAGCCATTGCGGATGGAAGCGCACCATAAAGGCTTCCATGATGTGCACCTTCTGCGCGACTTCGCGCAGTTGCGCGGCCTCGGATGCCGTCAAAGCCATGGGCTTTTCGCACAGCACATGCTTGCCTGCCCGGGCCGCCATCAGCGTCAGGGGTACGTGCTGGTCATTGGGCAAGGGGTTGTAGACCGCTTCGATTTCGGGGTCGGCCAGCAGCTCTTCGTAGCTGCCGTAGGCCTTTGGGATACCCAGTTTGTCGGCCAGTGCGCGGCCCCGCTGCAGATCGCGCGAGGCGATGGCGCGGATGTCGCAGTGCTGCGCCGCCTGCATACCGGGAATCACTTTTTCCCAGCCGATGCGGGCCGTGCTGAGCACGCCCCAGACTACTTTTTTCATGGTGTGTTGGCCTTGGTGCGAATTTACAAATAGGAGTTGAGCAGGTTTTCCAGGTACTCCTGGCGGCCTGACACCGGCGCGGTGTCGCGGTTGGCCGCCAGCACCTGTTCGGCCAGGGTATCGAGTCCCAGGCTGCCGCCCATGATCTGCTGGCCCAGCGGCGCTTTCCATCCGGCGTAACGCGCATCCACATGCGCAGCCAGTTTGCCGTCCTGCAGCATTTGCTCGGCCACCAGCAGCGCGCGGGCGGCAACGTCCATCGCGCCCACGTGGCCGTAAAACATGTCTTGCGGATCGATGGATTGGCGGCGTACTTTGCTGTCAAAGTTCAGGCCCCCGTTCGTAAAGCCGCCGGCCTGCATGATCAGGTACAGGGCCAGCGCGGTCTCGGCGATGCTGTTGGGGAACTGGTCGGTGTCCCACTGGCATTGCATGTCACCCCGGTTCATGTCGATGGAGCCAAAAATGCCCAGATCAATCGCGCTGGCAATTTCGTGCTCAAAACTGTGACCGGCCAGCGTGGCGTGGTTGGCTTCGATGTTGACGCGGATTTCTTTTTCCAGCCCGTGCTTTTGCAAAAATCCGAACACGGTGGCCACGTCGAAGTCGTATTGGTGCTTGGACGGTTCACGCGGCTTGGGCTCGAGCAAGATGGTTCCCTTGAAGCCGATCTTGTGTTTGTAATCCACCACCATGTGCAGGAAACGGCCCATCTGGTCCAGCTCCTGGCCCATGCGGGTGTTGAGCAGGGTCTCGTAACCTTCACGTCCACCCCACAACACGTAATTGGCACCGCCCAGTTTCAGGGTCGCGTCCATTGCTTCTTTCACCTGGAGCGCGGCGAGCGCAAAAATTTCCGGGTCCGGGTTGGTCGCCGCACCCGCCATGAAGCGGCGGTGGCTGAACAAATTGGCCGTGCCCCAGAGCAAGCGGATACCGCTGGCTTCTTGCTTGGCTGCCAGCACGTCGACCATGGCGCGCAGATGGTTGGCGCTCTCACGCGGGCTGCTGCCCTCGGGCGCCACATCGCGGTCGTGGAAGCAGTAGTAGGGGGCGCCGAGTTTGCTGAAAAAGTCAAACGCCGCATCGGCCTTGGCATGCGCCGCCGCCATGGGGTCTGCCATGTGCTGCCACGGCCGCTCAAAGGTGCCGTCGTAACCAAAGGGGTCAAAGCCGTTCCAAGAAAAACTGTGCCAGTAACACACCGCAAAACGCAGCTGCTCTTCCATGCGCTTGCCCAGCACCATGCGGTCTTTGTCATACCAGCGGAAGGCCAGCGGGTTGTGGGATTGCGGCCCCTCGTAGCGGATCGGGTCTACGCCGTGGAAATAGGTCTTGCTCATAAAAATTGCTACCAGTTGAAGATGAAGGGGTGCAGTGGTTCAGGCGATGCCGCGCAAGGCCGGGTACAGGGCTCGGAAACGCAGAAAACGTGCGCCCAGCATCGCATGTTCTGCGGGATCACTGCGGTAAGTGTGGGCTATGTCGGGCTTGCGGCAGACCTGCGCAACCGTTGCGCCCGTGGCCAGCCAGCCCAGGCGTGCGGCACCCAGCGCGCCACCGGCGGCGGATTCGGGGTGGGTCACGATGTCCAGATCGAGTGCCGAAGCCAGTTGCTGCGCCCAAAAAGCGCTGCGTGCACCGCCGCCGACCAGCGAGAGCTGCCTCGGTGCACTGCCAGCGGCCTGCAAGGCGCGCAAGCCATCGTTCAAACCGAAGGTGACGCCCTCAATCACTGCGTAGGCCAAAGCGGCCTGATCGGTGCTGTGGCTCAGGCCATGGAAGCTGCCGCGCACCTGCGCATCGTTATGCGGCGTGCGCTCGCCGCTGAGGTAAGGCAAAAACAAGGGCGCAGTGTTGCGCGCAGCGGGCGGCAGGCTGGCGGCTTTGGCCTCCACAGCCGCAGCGGAGTCCAGGCCCAGCGCACCGGCCGCCCATTGCAGGCAACTGGCCGCCGAGAGCATCACGCTCATCTGGTGCCAGCGCTGGGGCAGGGCGTGGCAGAAGGCGTGGGTGGCACTGGCCGCATTGGGTTGGTAGCTGGGGGTCACCACAAACAGCACGCCGCTGGTGCCCAGCGACAAAAAGCCTTCGCCCGCATCGACCGCACCCATGCCAACCGCACTGGCTGCGTTATCGCCCCCGCCACCGGCCACGATGATGCCGGCAGCAAGCCCCAGCGCGGCAGCGGCCGATGCGCTCAGTGCGCCACCGGCTTCGTTGCCTTCCACCAGACGCGGCATCTGGCGCTGCTGCAAACCGGTGAGCGCCAGCAGCGCCGGTGACCAGGCGCGCGCGGCTACATCCAGCCACATGGTGCCGCTGGCGTCCGACATATCGCAGACGTACTCGCCGGTGAGTTGCAAGCGCACATAGTCTTTGGGCAGCAGCACCTTGGCGATCTGGGCAAAGATGAGCGGCTCATGTTGTTGGACCCAGCGCAGCTTGGGCGCGGTAAAGCCGGGCATGGCCAAAGAGCCTGCGCAGTTGCGGCAGATCTGGCAGCTCCTGCATCATGTCCAGGCATTCTTGGTCGCTGCGCACATCGTTCCACAAAATCGCCGGGCGCAGCACGCGATCGGCCGCGTCGAGCAAGACCGCGCCGTGCATCTGCCCCGACAGGCCGATGGCGCGCACCGCCGCATAAGCCGCAGGATTTTTAGCGCGCAGCGTGGCCAGGGCCGCGCAGGTGGCACGTCCACCAGTCGGCCGGGTTTTGCTCGCTGTGGCCAGGGTGGGGGCGGCTGATTTCCAAGGCACTGCCGGCGGTGTCGATCACGCGGTGGTCGTCTGCCAGCAGCAAGACCTTGACTTCCGAGGTGCCGACATCAATCCCCAAAAACATGGCTTGCTCCTTGTGACAGTGGGCGCAGAAAACGGTGCAAGACCAAGGCCGCCGCCCCGACAGCCGGTGCCTGCAGACCATAGCGCGCCGCGCGGATCTCGGTCATGGGCATGCCCGACTGGCGGGTGTACTGCGCCACTGTGGCCTGCGCCTGCGCCAGCAGACCGGGGTGCTCGGCGCAGATTTTGCCGCCAATGACCACCGTCTTCGGATTGAACAGCGCATCCAGGTTTTGGATCAAAACGCCCAGGTACTGCCCCGCGCGTGCCACATCCGCAGCGCCCTTGATGGCGCGTGCGCCGATGAAGGCCTCGGCGCACCCGTGCCGGCCACAGGAGCATGGCGGCCCGTCAATCTGCAAAATCGTGTGGCCAATCTCACCGGCAGCACCGCGGGCCCCGGTGAACAGCCGGTCGTTGAGCACAATGCCCGCGCCCACACCGACATCGCAGTTGATAAATATCAGCGGATCGTCTTTGTCCCCGATGCCAAACTCGTATTCGCCTAAAGCGGCGGCATCGGCATCGTTTTGTACATGCACCTTGCCGCAGGCAATTCCCGCAGCGGCAAAGGCGGCGCTGACCAGGCCCAAAAAATCCAGCTTGCGCCAGCCCAGGTTGGGCGCGAAATGCACCAGCCCCGTGCTGTCGTGGACTGCTCCGGGTAAACACAGGCCCACACCGCTGATGGTGATTCTCCGCGCCGCCAAATCCGCACACAAGGGCTGCAACAGACCGGTCGCCTGGGCGCAGACGGCCTGCGGGTCGGGGCTTTGCAGCGGTACTTCGTGCTCTGAGAGCACCTCTCCAGCCAGAGACACGCAGACCATGCGCAGGCATTCAACCGCCACTTCGATGCCGATCAACACCCGGCCCCCGGCATTCAGTTGCAGCGGGGTGGACGGGCGTCCCAGGGCGTCACCTGTCACTGGCGAGCTGGCCTCGACCAGCCACTGCTCGTCCAGCAGTTCACGCACCAAGGCGCTGACCGTGGACTTGGTGAGGCCGCTGTGGGCCGCCAGACGCGCCCGGGACAGCCCGCTTTGCTGCTGAATCAGGCGCAGCAACACGCTGCGGTTGATGCGCTTGAGCAGCTGCTGGTCGCCGGTGGTTTGCATAGGGCGGGCGGCTGTCAGCGCGCCGGGCGTTCCGTCTGGGTTTTGCCGGCCGGTGCCTTGCCCGCGATGATCATGCCCAGCACCTCGTCCTCGGTCACATCCTGGGTACGGTAGGTGCCGATGCGCTTGCCGTTCTTCATCACCGCCAGTCGGTCACTGAGCGCGAACACATCGTGCATGTCGTGGCTGATCAAAAAGATACCGACGCCTTCGGCCTTGAGCTGCTGGATCAGGTTACCCACCATCGCGGTTTCTTCCGGCCCCAACGCGGCGGTCGGTTCGTCCATGATCAGGATGCGGGCGTTGAAATAAATCGCCCGCGAAATCGCCACCACCTGGCGCTGTCCCCCGGAGAGGCGGCGCACCGGAATGCGGATGTTGGTGAAGTTTTTGTTCAGGCGCTGGAACACCTTGCGGGCGTCTGCGTCCATGCGGTGGTCGTCCAGCGTGCGCCAGCGGGTCAGCAGCTCGCGGCCCAAAAACAGATTGGCCACCGCGTCCAGGTTGTCGGCCAGCGCCAGCGTCTGGTAAATCGATTCGATGCCCAGGTTTTGCGCATCCGACGGCGAGCGGATTTGCACTTTCTCGCCCGACAGCAAGACCTCGCCGCTGTCAATCGGGTAGGCACCGGCCAGCATCTTCATCAACGTGGATTTGCCTGCGCCGTTGTGGCCGAGTACGGCCACCACTTCGCCGGGATAGAGGTTCAAACTGACGTCATCAACCGCTAGCACGCCGCCGAAGGCTTTGCGGATATTGCGCAGCTCGACCAGGCAGCGGCTGGTATCGATCGCGGGCTTGCTGTGGGGTGTGTTGTCGGTGGCGTTCACAGCGCGTCTCCCGTCCATTTGCGGTAGGCCACATCGAAGACCACCGCCGCAATCAGCACCTGGCCGATGATGATGTAGCGCGTACCAATCGATACATCGAGCAGCAGCATGCCGCTGTCAATGCACTGCATGATGAGCGCGCCCAGCACCGAGCCAATGATGGTGCCGCTGCCACCGGCCAGGGCGGTGCCGCCGATCACGGTGGCGGCAATCACCAGCAGCTCCAGGTTGTTGCCCAGCGAATTGGTGCCCGCGTTCAGGCGCGAGATGGCCACGATGGCGGCAATCGTGATCAACACCGCCAACAGCAGGAACAAGAGCATCGTCACCCGGCGCACCGGAATACCGACCAGCGCTGCCGCATCCGGGTTGCCGCCAATGGCAAAGATATAGCGCCCGAAGCGTGTGCGGTGCACCAGAAATGAGATCACCAGCGCCACCGCGCCCCAGATCAAAACCGGAATCGGTACGCCCTGCGGTGCGTCTTTATTGGGGATGTGGTACGCGTTCATGGTGGCCACAAAAGCCAGCACGATAGCCACGGGAATCAGCACCAGCACCAGGTCCACCCAGGCCGGGTTGGTCGGGACGCCATAGATTTTTTTGGCACGGCGCTTATTCAGCATGGCCAGCAGCAGGCCGCAGCAGAGCAGGGCGGCCAGAATCCAACTCGCTGTGGTGCCGATGCCGCCGTTGTAGCCGCCACCCAGCTTCAAAAAGAAGGGGTCGGCCAGGGGCTGGGTTTTACCGTCGGCGACCAGATACGCCGCACCGCGAAACGACATCAGGCCGCCCAGGGTCACGACAAAGGAGGGGACGCCCACAAACGCGGTCAGCGCGCCCTGGTACATGGATACAGCGATGGCTGCGGCCAGGCCCATCAGGCAGGCGGCCTGCCAGGACCAGTTGGCGGTGTAAATCAAAAAAGCGATCAGCACGCCTACAAAGCCCATCACCGAACCGACCGACAGGTCGATGTGGCGCGCCACGATGATGAGCACCATGACGGTGGCCAGAATACCCACCACAGCGGTTTGCTGGGCGATGTTGTAGAGGTTTTCCGGCGACAAAAAGATGCCTTCGGACAAGACGTTGAAAACAACCGCGATCACAACCAGCACGGTCGACATGAGCACCATGCGCCAGTCAATCTGGGCGCGCTTCAGGGTTTGCCAGTCACTATTCATACAGACTCCCGGGGGTCAGAAACAACACCGCGGGCTCGTGGCCCGCGGCGTTGGGGTCTAAAAGCTGGATGTCAGCTGATTACTTGCAGACGGCCACTTTCGATGCGTCCACACCTTTGCACAGGGCTGCCTTGGAGATGTGGCCGGACTTCAGCACCACATCCAGGTTGTCCTTGGTGACGGGGATGGGCTTCAGGAAGATGGACTTCAGGGTCATCTTCTTCTCGCCGCCAGCCCAGTCGGCTGCACCGGTTACCGGCTTGCCAGCGCCCAGTTCCACAGCCGCTTTGGCAGCAGCG
The DNA here is from genome assembly GCA_964203415.1 of Rhodoferax sp. Lineage (GTDB taxonomy): Bacteria > Pseudomonadota > Gammaproteobacteria > Burkholderiales > Burkholderiaceae_C > Allorhodoferax. The sequence continues at coordinate 25,445 of CAXNME010000009.1, read as the reverse complement.
GTACCCAGATCCGCCGAGTTTTTCCAGACCGACACAGTTTGGGTGCCCAGGGCCACGCGGTTCAGCGCAGCCAGGTCACCGTCTTGTCCGGAAACGGGAATACCTTGCAGACCTTTGGCAGCCAATGCAGCCACCACACCGCCGGCCATGCCGTCGTTTTGGGCAACCACAGCGTCAACTTTGTTGCCGGTTTTGGTCAGGATTTGTTCCATGTTCTTTTGCGCATTCTGGGGATTCCAGCCGGCTGTGAACTCTTCGCCAACGATCTTCACGTCGCCCTTTTTGATGGCATCGGCCAGCACTTCGCCCTGGCCTTCGCGCAGGAAGTTGGCGTTGGCATCGCCCGGGTCACCCTTGATGATGGCGTAGTTGCCCTTGGGCTTAACAGCCAGGATGGCGCGCGCGGTCATACGGCCAACTTCCTTGTTGTCAAACGTGATGTAGGTCACGCCGGGTGCTTCGAACAGGCGGTCATAGGCGATCACGGGGATCTTCTGCTGGGCCGCTTTGTTGACTGCGGGGAGGATGGCGTCTTTGTCGCGACCCAGAATGATCAGGACTTTGGCGCCCTTGGCGATCAGGCCGTCGATGTCCGACAGTTGCTTCTCGGTGGAAGCGCCGGCGTCGGACATGATGTACTTGGCACCGGCCTTGGCCAGCTCCGCCTTGATAGCTGCTTCGTCGGTTTTCCAGCGCTCTTCCTGGAATGCGTCGTAGCTCACGCCGACGACCAGTTGTGCAAAAGATGAGCCTGCGGCCATGGCGATAGCCAGCGCGCTGAGGTGACGTTTGAATTTCATGCGTTATCTCCGGATGTGAATAGGCCCCTGGGGGCAGCGTTGATTTCTGTTGCGAGTCGATTTCCTACCGGCGTCAAACATGGAGCACATGATTTAGTTCGGGCGGACAACCAATTATTACCAAGACCGCAAGCCATTCGACCTAGGGGAAACCCCTGTTTGAGGGGTGTACAGGCAGGAAACGGATGGCATGCGGACAGCGTTTGCCGCTAGCTGACACCAAAAATTGGCATGAATACTGCTGTGTCACAGCTACGGGCGATTGATTCCTGACACCGGCCATCGCGGGCGCGGCGCAATGGTCTCCCATTAACCGGAGTGGCAGCATGGCACCTGATATCCACGTTTCTTCGATGGCACGTTCCTACCCGCAAGGCGGTCAGCCACTGCGGCCGGACGAGCGCCAGCGTTTGCGCGCACAGCGCTTGCGCAGCCTGCTCCAAGCCATTCAAAGCGGCCCCGTTGACGCGGCGCGCCTGGCCTTCACGGCGCTCACCCTGCATGACAACGAGCTCAACCACCACCCGGTGATCGCGCGCATCGGAACCGCCTTGCAAAGCAGCCATTTGCCCGAAGCCTGGCGCATCGCCCAGGAACTGCGCAGCCAGTTTCCACTGGCCTTCCAAAGTGCTGCCGCGCTGCCAAGCGTGGATGCGGCACCCGCGCCACGCGGCTTCTTTGGCGGTTTCAGCGGCCGCAGGTTCGATTTGTCCGCCTAAGCACATTCCTACAGACGGGCGACTACCATCGCCCTATGTCGCAACTGCCTATTCCGCCGGTTCTGCAAATCACCGGCCTGCGTAAAACTGTGCCCGGCGGGCGGGTGTTGTTTGACGGCCTGGATTTGCAACTGCAGCCGGGTGAGATTGTGGCGATCATGGGCGAGTCCGGCGCCGGTAAATCCAGCCTGCTCAACCTGGTTGCCGGCCTGGACCTGCCCGACGCTGGCGCGATCGCGGTGCAGGGGCAAGGGCTGGCGAATCTGGATGACGATGCCCGCACCGCGCTGCGGCGCGACCACATCGGTTTTGTCTTCCAAGCCTTTCATATCCTGCCGCACCTGAGCCTGGCGCACAACGTGGCGCTGCCGCTGGTATTGGCGGGGCAGGGCGGGTCAAGCGCGCTGGCGCGGGCGCAGGAGATGCTTGACGCCGTCGGTCTGGGCGGGCGCGGCTTGGACTACGCCGCGCAGCTATCGGGCGGCGAGCTGCAGCGCATTGCGATTGCCCGCGCTTTGGTGCACCGACCGGCCCTGATCCTGGCCGACGAGCCCACCGGCAACCTCGACCCCGAGACCGCTGCCCGGGTTCTCGAACTCTTTGCCCGCACTGTGCGGCAGTCGGCCGTCGCCGCCCTGATCGTCACCCATTCCGAACGTGCGGCCGCTGTGGCCGACCGGGTGCTGGTGCTGACTGCGCACGGCCTGCGCGCCCACCATGCAGGCCTGAGGGGCCGGCGCGAGGAGCGCCGCCTCTGGCCTCGGCACCCGGTTGGCAAACGCTGGCCCTGCGTTGGATGGCCGTGGCGGAATTGCGCGCCCACCCGGTGCGCTGGCTGACCGCCGCGCTGGCCATTGCAATTGGCGTGGCCTTGGGCTACGCAGTGCATTTGGTTAACCGCTCCGCCTTGGATGAATTTGCCCGTGCCGTGCAAACCGTCAACGGGGCCGCCGACCTGCAAGTGCAAGCCACGCAGGCACGGGGTTTTGACGAAAAGCTGTACCCCGTACTGGCCCGCATTCCCGGCGTAGCCCAGGCCAGCCCGGTTGTGGAGCTCACGCTGCCTTTGCCGGAACGCCGCCGCCTGACGGTGCTCGGGCTGGATGTGCTGCGCGCGGCCCGGGTCACGCCGGCCTTGTTGGGCCGGCCTTTTCCAACCAATGGCGCAGGCGCTGCTTTCGATGTTTTTGCAGAAGACGCGGTGTACCTGTCCAGCGCGGCGGCCAGCGCGTTGAACGCCCAAGCCGGGCAAGCGCTGCGCCTGGACGCATCCGCGCCAGACGCGCAGTGGACATATCGCGGCACGCTTCCCGGCGCGTCGGACAGCCGCCTGCTGGCGGTCATGGACATCGCAGCCGCCCAATGGAAGCTTCGGTGCCTTGGGGCGTTTGCAGCGCGTCGATTTGGCGCTGGAGCCGGGTACCGATGCTGCTGCGGTGCAAGCGGCTGTGCGTGCCGTTTTGCCCGCAGATGCGCAGCTGGTCACCCCGCAATCGGAAGCCCAGCGCAGCGATAGCCTGTCGCGCGCCTACCGGGTCAACTTGGAAATGCTGGCCATGGTGGCGCTGCTCACGGGCGGGTTTCTGGTGTATTCCGCGCAGTCCTTGTCGGTGGTTCGGCGCCGGGCCCCGTTTGCGCTGTTGCGGGTGCTGGGTTTGCGCCGGGGTGCTTTGTTGCGGCAGTTGCTGGTCGAGGGTGCAGCGCTGGGCGTGTTGGGGTCTGTGCTGGGGCTGGCGTTGGGTGCGGCTTTAGCCGCGCTGGCCTTGCAACTATTGGGGGGTGATTTGGGCGGTGGCTACTTCTCCTCCGCCCGTCCCGCCTTGAGCCTGTCCCCCCTTGCTGCGCTGGTGTTTTTTCTTTTGGGTGTGGCAGTGGCCATTGCCGGCAGCCTGTGGCCGGCGGTGCAGGCCTTGCAGGTGCAGGCCGCTGTGGCGCTGAAGTCGGGCGTGGACGCCACGGACCCGCGCCAGCGGCCGCGCTTGCGCGCTGCCGCCGTGTTGCTGCCCCTGGGCGCGCTGGCGGCACTGGCTCCGCCCGTGGCGGGTTTGCCGCTGTTTGGCTACGCGTCGATTGCCATCATCCTGGCCGGTGGCATTGCTGCAACGCCCTGGCTGGCGCGCATGCTGCTGGCGCCCTGGCAGAAGCGGGTGGAGACGCGAGCCACCCGGTTTGCGCCGCTGTATCTGGCGCTCAAGCGCCTGTGGGGCGCACCCGGACAGGCGGCGGTGGCGCTCAGCGGGGTGGTGGCCAGCACCAGCCTGATGGTGGCGATGGCGCTGATGGTGGCGAGCTTTCGCGGCTCGGTAGATGAGTGGATGCACAGCATTCTGGCCTCGGATGTGTATTTGCGTATCGATGGCGGGGAGGACGGTGGCCTGGACCCCGCGGCGCAGGCGCGCCTGAGAGCCACGCCCGGTGTGGCGGACATTGCTTTTCGCCGCACCGTGCTCTTGCGTCTGGATCCGCAGCGGGCCCCGGTGGCGCTGATGGCCAGCCCCATTCATCGGGTCGACCCCGCTGATCCGCAGCACAGCCTGCCCTTGGTCGGTGCGGCACTGGCCGTGCCGCCGGGGCAGATGGCAGTATGGGTGTCGGAGCCCTTCGCCATGGTGTACGAGACAGCGCCGGGGCAGACCCTTGCGTTACCGCTGGGCGGGCAGATGCGCACCTTATTCGTGGCCGGGGTCTGGCGGGACTACAGCCGCCAGTTCGGCGCACTGGCCATGGATGAACGCGATTACGAGGCGCTCACCGGCGACACGCGCCCGCGCCGAGGCAGCCATTGATTTGCAAACCGGCGCGCAGGCAGAAGAAACGATAGCCGCCCTGCGCCAGGCCTTGCCCGCCGAGCTGGCCGGACGCGCGGAATTCGCCCGTCCCGGAGAAATAAGGGCCATCGCCCTGAAGATTTTTGACCGCAGCTTTGCCGCCACCTATGCGCTGGAGGCGATTGCCATTTTGGTGGGCATGGCCGGGGTGGCGGCCACGTTCTCCGCACAGACTTTGGCCCGCACCCGCGAGTTCGGCATGCTGCGCCACATCGGCGTGCTGCGCCGCCAGGTGCTGGCCATGCTGGCGCTCGAAGGCGCTTTGCTCGGTGGCGTCGGCGGTGTGGCCGGACTGGCGCTGGGCACGGCGATGGGACAGGTGCTGATTCAGGTGGTGAATCCGCAGTCTTTCCACTGGACCATGGATACGCGGTGGCCGCTGAGCTTGTTTGCTGCGCTGTGGCTGGGCTTGGTGCTGGCTTCGGCGCTGACCGCCGTGGTCGCCGGGCGCAGCGCCTTGTCGTCTGACGCGGTGCGTGCGGTGCGGGAGGATTGGTGATGCAGTTCGCCTAGCTTCAGTCGTTTTTGCCTGGGCTTGCTGCTGTGCTGCGCAGCCTTGGGCGCGTGGGCGCAGCCGATGGCGCAGGTGCGGCCCGGCGTGGCCATCACGCTGCCGCGCGACCACGGCGCGCACCCGGATTTCCGCACCGAATGGTGGTATCTCACCGGCTGGTTGCAAACGCCCCAGGGCGAAGACCTGGCATTTCAGGTGACCTTCTTCCGCAGCCGGCCCGGTGTCGGGACGGCCAACCCCAGCCAATTTGCGCCGCGCCAGATTCTGTTTGCCCACGCCGCATTGACCGACCCCGCAGTCGGCCATTTGCTGCACGGACAGCGGGTCGCGCGCGCGGGCTTTGGCCTCGCCCAGGCGGCGCAAGCCGATACCGATATCGCGCTGGATGACTGGCGGCTTCAGCGCGATGCATCTGGCCGCTTCACCACCCGGGTTGCGACCGCAGACTTTGCACTGGACCTCGCGCTGGATCCGACCCAGCCAGCGCTGCTGCAAGGCCAAGCCGGGTTCAGCCAGAAAGGCCCGCAGCCCGAACAAGCCAGCCACTATTTCAGCCTGCCGCATGTGCGTGTATCCGGAACCCTGACGCGCCAGGGCAAGCCGATTGCCGTGACGGGTCAGGCCTGGTTGGACCGCGAATGGTCATCCACGCTGCTCGATCCCCGGGCCGTGGGCTGGGATTGGGTGGGCGTGAACCTGGATGACGGCGGCGCGCTCACCGCGTTTGTGGTGCGCGATGCGAAGGGCCAGCCGCTGTGGGCCGGGGGCTCGCTGCGCAGTGCGGGCGGGCACTTGCGCGTGTTAGGCCCGCAGGATGTGCGCCTGCCTGCGCCAGCACCCGCGCAGTGGTGGCGCTCACCGCGCACCGGTGCTGCCTACCCGGTGCAGCGCAACGTGGAGCTGCGCACCGCGCAGGGTTGGCGCAGTTGGACGCTGCAGCCGCTGATGCCCGATTCGGAACTCGACAGCCGCCCGGCCGGGCCGGTGTACTGGGAGGGCGCGGTGCGCGCCCAAGAGCAGGGCGCAGCCAGCGGCACCGGTGGTGGCAAAGGTTTTCTGGAGCTGACCGGCTACCTCGCGCCGCTCAAGCTCTAGCTTTTTCAGACTGCCAGGTGTCGAGTTCTGTGCGGGCGCTGCGGGTGGCTTGGGCCATGTAGGCGTCGTGTTCCGGCCGCTTGGCGGTCAGTTCAATCACATAGCCATTGGGGTCGCGGAAATAAATCGAGTCGATGAATTCGTGGTCCGAGATGCCGCGCGTTTCCATCCCCGCCGCGCGGCCCTTGGCAAACATGGTCTGCAAATCTTCGGGCGACACCTCCAAGGCGATGTGCAGGTCGAAGTCGTGCTGCTTCTTGAAATCAAAGGGCATATCCGGCGCTTCGAAAAAAGCCAGGCAGGAGCCGTCGTCGAGTTGGTAAAAGGAATGCAAGGTCTTGGTGGCGCGGCCGCTTTTGGTTTCGCGGATTTGGAAGGCATTGACCAGCGGCAGCCCCAGAAAGTCGCTATAGAACTGGCGCGTCTCCTCGGAGTCGCGGCAACGGTAGGCGTTGTGGTGCAGTCCTTTGAGCATGGTGGTCTCCGGTTCGGTTTATCCGCGCTGACTTACGCTTACCAATGGTTGCGCAGTTCGCGCAGTTTCAAAAACACGGTTTTGGCGTCGGGTTGCTCGGGCAAATCGGGAAACGCCTCGCGCAAGCGGGCGATGACGCCCGGGCTTTGCAACCGGAAAAAGCTGTTCACCTCGCGCTCGCGCGCCAGGGTGCTGACAAAGGGTTGATCCAGGTTTTGGCCGCTGACCGCGTCCAGCAACTGCTGCGCATCCTGGTTGCCGGGCTCGCGGTCCAGGGTGAAGCGCAAGTTGTTCTCAATGTAATCGTGGCCTGGGTATATCAGCGTATCTTCAGGTAATAGATGAAGTTGATCTGCGAAGGTCTGGTACATCGCGGCCGGGCTGCCGCCGTTGTGGCAGTTGCCCGCACCGGCGTTGAACAGGGTGTCACCCGAGAACAAGCGCGGGCTGGTCGGTGTGGGCGCGCAGGCAGATGTGGCAGAAGGTGTGGCCGGGTGTATCCAGGGCTTCGAGCTCCACGGTTTTGCCGACTTTGATGACGTCGCCCGCAGAGAGCCCGCGCGTCATACCCGGAATGCTGTCCTTGGCCGCGTGGTGCGCCAGCACCGCCGCCCCGGTTTTGTCCACGATGGCCTGGTTGCCGTCGATGTGGTCGTGGTGCTCGTGGGTGTTGAGGATCTGGGTGATCTCCCAGCCGGCTTCTTTGGCCGCGTCCAGGCACTTTTTACTGTCCAGCGGGTCAATCGCCAGCGCTTCGCCGGTCTCGGGGCAGGCGACGAGGTAGTTGAAATTGCGGTAGGAATTACCGGTCCAAATCTGCTTGACAAGCATGGAAGTCCTTTTTTGCGTGGGTCAGGTGCAGGCACAAATGCCCTGCGGGTGAGGGACTGTAATACGCACAGGGTTTGTCCTTACACTCGCGTGCGCCCTTGTAGGCGCTCTATTTTCTCTGCCGGAGTCCCCTGCCATGAAGTTTCGCTTCCCCATCATCATCATTGACGAAGACTTCCGCTCGGAAAACACCTCCGGCCTGGGCATTCGGGCGCTGGCGCAGGCCATCGAAACCGAGGGCTTTGAGGTGCTGGGGGTGACCAGCTACGGCGACCTGAGCCAGTTCGCCCAGCAGCAAAGCCGGGCCAGCGCCTTTATCTTGTCGATCGACGATGAGGAATTCACCCCCGGCCCGGACCTGGACCCGGCGGTGCTGAATTTGCGCCAGTTCATTGAAGAGGTGCGGCGCAAGAACCTGGACGTGCCGATTTATGTGTACGGCGAAACCAAGACCAGCCGCCACATCCCCAACGACATCCTGCGCGAGTTGCACGGCTTCATCCACATGTTCGAGGACACGCCGGAGTTTGTGGCGCGCCACATCATCCGCGAGGCCAAGGGCTATTTAGAGGGCGTGCAGCCGCCGTTTTTCAAGGCGCTGCTGGACTACGCGGAAGACGGGTCGTATTCCTGGCATTGCCCCGGCCACTCGGGTGGCGTGGCGTTTTTGAAGAGCCCGGTGGGGCAGATGTTCCACCAGTTTTTTGGCGAGAACATGCTGCGCGCCGACGTCTGCAACGCCGTGGAAGAACTGGGCCAGTTGCTGGACCATGACGGCGCGATTGGCGCCAGCGAGCGCAATGCGGCGCGCATCTTCAACGCCGACCACTGCTTTTTTGTCACCAATGGCACCAGCACCAGCAACAAAATGGTCTGGCACCACACCGTGGCACCGAACGACATCGTGGTGGTGGACCGCAACTGCCACAAATCCATCCTGCACGCCATCATCATGACGGGTGCGATTCCGGTGTTCTTGAAGCCCACGCGCAACCACTTCGGCATCATCGGGCCGATACCCAAAGAAGAATTCGAGCCCGCCACGATCCGCGCCAAGATCAAGGCCAACCCGCTGGTGGCTGAGCATCTGGCCGGGGTGGACACTGCCGCCATCAAGCCGCGCGTGATGACGCTGACCCAATCGACCTACGACGGCGTGCTCTACAACACCGAAACCGTCAAGAAAATGCTCGACGGCTACGTGGAAAACCTGCACTTTGACGAAGCCTGGCTGCCGCACGCCGCCTTCCATCCGTTTTACGGCAGCTACCACGCCATGGGTAAAAAGCGGGTCCGGCCCAAGGAGGCCATGGTGTACTCCACCCAGTCCATCCACAAGCTGTTGGCCGGTATCAGCCAGGCCAGCCATGTGCTGGTGCAGGACTCGCAAACGGTGAAGTTGGACAAGCACCTCTTTAACGAGGCGTATTTGATGCACACCAGCACCAGCCCGCAGTACAGCATCATTGCCAGCTGCGACGTGGCCGCCGCCATGATGGAGCCACCCGGCGGCACCGCGCTGGTGGAAGAAAGCATCATGGAAGCGCTGGATTTCCGCCGCGCCATGCGCAAGGTGGACGAGGAATACGGGCAGGACTGGTGGTTCAAGGTCTGGGGCCCCGAAATCCACGCCGAAGAGGGCATTGGCACCGCCGACAACTGGATCATCAAGGCCGAGTCGCGCAGCGCCAAAAACGGCGTGAATTGGCACGGCTTCGGCAAGATGGCAACCGGCTTCAATATGCTGGATCCGATCAAGTCCACCATCGTCACGCCCGGCATGGATTTGAACGGCAAGTTTGCCAAGACCGGTATTCCGGCCAGCATCGTCACCAAATTTCTGGCCGAGCACGGCGTGGTGGTTGAGAAGACCGGCCTGTACAGCTTCTTCATCATGTTCACCATCGGCATCACCAAAGGCCGCTGGAACAGCATGCTCACCGCCTTGCAGCAGTTCAAAGACGATTACGACAAGAACCAACCCATGTGGCGCGTGCTGCCCGAGTTCTGCCAGAAATACCCGCGCTACGAAAAAATGGGCTTGGCTGATTTGTGCCAGCACATTCACCAGCTCTACGCCAAGTACGACATCGCGCGCCTGACCACCGAGATGTACCTCAGCGACCTGACCCCCGCCATGAAGCCCAGCGACGCGTATGCACACATTGCGCTGCGCAAAACCGAGCGGGTGGGCATTGACGCCCTGGAGGGCCGCGTAACGGTGGGCCTGATTACCCCGTACCCACCCGGTATTCCGCTGCTGATTCCCGGCGAAGTGTTCAACCGCCAGATCGTCGATTACCTGAAGTTCGCCCGCGAATTCAACGCCCTATGCCCGGGATTTGAGACCGACATCCACGGGCTGGTGGAAGAGGCGGATACCGACGGAAAGACGCGGTATTTTGCGGACTGCGTGCGGGTTTGAATGCTGACGCCGATTACTCGGTTATCACGCCCATGGTCTTGTTGAAGCCGCCGTCCACGTAAGTGATTTCAGCGGTCACGCCGCCCGCTAGGTCGCTGAGCAAGAAGGCGGCGACGTTACCCACATCGTCGATGGTGACGTTGCGGCGGATGGGCGATGCATCGGCCACCACTTTGAGCAGCTTGCCGAAATCTTTGATGCCGCTGGCCGCCAGGGTCTTGATCGGGCCCGGCGCTGATGCCGTTGACGCGTATGCCTTTCGGGCCCAAGGCCTCGGCGGTGTAGCGCACCGAAGCCTCTAAGGATGCCTTGGCCAGGCCCATGGTGTTGTAGTTGGGGATGATGCGGTCCGAACCCAGGTAGGTCAGCGTCAACAGCGCGGACTTGTCGCGCAGATAGGGCAGGGCCGCCTTGGCCATGGCCGGGAAGCTGTAGGCGCTGATGTCGTGGGCGATGTTGAAAGCCTCGCGGCTCAGGCCCTCCAGAAAATTGCCAGCGATGGCCTCGCGCGGGGCGAAGCCGATGCTGTGCACGAAGCCATCAAACTGCGGCCAGTGGGTGGCCAGATCTACGAAAAGTTTCTCAATTTGCGCGTCGTCGCCCACGTCGCAATCAAAAATCAGCGTGGAGTTGAAATCGGCTGCGAATTCGGTGATCCGCTCTTTGAAGCGTTCGCCGACATAGCTGAAGGCCAACTCCGCGCCTTGCGCGTGGCAGGCTTTGGCGATGCCGTAGGCGATAGAGCGGTTGGACAACACACCGGTGACCAATATCTTTTTTCCACTGAGAAAACCCATTGCGTCCCCTTGCTGAGCATGTGCGTGAATATGAGCTAAGAATTGTCGCACGCAGGCCAATCCAGGCAAAAAGCCGGTTCGTCGCCCTGAATATGTCAGTTACAATGCGGCTCTCACGACCAAACGGGCGGGTAATTACCGCCCGTTTTTTTTGGTCGATTGTTTTTCATCGTGCCGTTTTTCGGGGCGGTGCACCGGTTGAATTTTTGGGAATTTTGCAGATACGTGGCGCTTCAAGACACTTGTTGAACAGATCGTGACCGGCTTCGGGCTGGAACTGGTGGACATCGAGCGTTCCGCCGGGGGCCTGTTGCGCGTAACGATCGATCTGCCTTGGAACCCGCAGGCCGCCGTGCCGGAATTGGTCACCGTTGAAGATTGCGAAAAGGTCACCCGCCAACTGCAATTCAGTCTGGAAGTGGAAGCCATTGAATACCGCAGGCTGGAGGTGTCCTCGCCCGGTATTGACCGCCCTCTGCGGACGCAACAGGATTTCGAGCGTTTTACGGGTCAGGTGATTGACGTCACATTGAAGGCACCGATGGGCGAGCAGGCGGCTGGACAGGTCCGGGCCAACCGCAAGAAGTTCCGGGGAACGCTGGAAAAAGTGGTGGATGCGCAGGGCCTGGCGGGCTGGCAAATCGTTTGGAGCGACGCGCCGCCGGTGAAGCCGGGGCAGCGGGTGAGCAAAAAGCGCGCGCCAGTGCCACTGCAGGCTTTGGGTTTTACCTTGGATGAGTTGCGCGAAGCGCGCTTGGCCCCTTTGGTGAATTTCAAAGGCCGTCAGTCACCTGCATTGCAGGACGAGTCGGGCACACAGGAGTGAACAGTTTCGGTATGGCACACAGTGATTTTTGGAGAGTTCAGGCATGAATCGCGAATTGTTGATGTTGGTTGAGGCGATCTCCCGCGAGAAAAACGTGGAGCGCGACGTGGTCTTGGCAGCGGTGGAAGCCGCTTTGGCACAGGCCACCAAAAAGCTGTACACGGGCGATGTGGACATCCGCGTCGCGCTGGACCGTGACAGCGGCAACTATGAGACCTTCCGTCGTTGGCACGTGGTCCCGGATGAAGCCGGCTTGCAGTTGCCCGACCAGGAAATTCTGTTGTTCGAAGCCAAAGAGCAGATCGAAGACATTGAAGTCGACGAATACATCGAAGAAGCCATTGAGTCGGTGCCCATCGGGCGCATCGGTGCGATGGCCGCCAAGCAGGTGATCCTGCAGAAAATCCGCGATGCTGAGCGCGAGATGCTGCTCAACGACTTCATGTCACGCGGCGACAAAATTTTCACCGGCACGGTCAAGCGCATGGACAAGGGCGATTTGATTGTCGAGAACAGCCGGGTCGAAGGCCGCTTGCGCCGCACGGAAATGATTCCGAAGGAAAACTTCCGCACCGGCGACCGCGTACGCGCCATGATCATGGAAGTCGACTTGACGCTGCGCGGCGCGCCCATCGTGTTGTCGCGCTCCTCGCCCGAATTCATGATTGAGCTGTTCCGCCAGGAAGTGCCGGAGATTGAACAGGGTGTGTTGGAGATCAAATCCTGCGCCCGCGATCCCGGTTCGCGCGCCAAGATTGCGGTGTTCTCGCATGACAAACGCGTAGACCCTATCGGCACCTGCGTCGGCGTGCGCGGCACCCGTATCAACGGTGTGACCAACGAACTGGCCGGCGAGCGGGTCGACATTGTGTTGTGGAGCGAGGACCCGGCGCAGTTTGTGATCGGCGCGCTGGCCCCGGCCAACGTGAGCTCTATCGTGGTGGACGAAGAGCGCCACGCCATGGATGTGGTGGTTGACGAAGAAAACCTGGCGATTGCAATCGGACGCGGCGGCCAAAACGTGCGTCTGGCCTCAGAGCTCACCGGTTGGAAAATCAACATCATGGACGCCACTGAGTCGGCTGCCAAGACGGCGTCGGAGACCGACGCGGGCCGGCGCCTGTTCATGGAAAAGCTCGACGTTGACGAAGAAATTGCAGACATCTTGATAGCCGAAGGCTTTACCAGCCTGGAGGAAGTGGCGTATGTGCCTATCCAGGAAATGCTGGAGATTGAGTCCTTTGACGAAGACACCGTGAACGAATTGCGCAGCCGTGCCAAAGACGTTTTACTGACCATGGAAATCGCCCAGGAAGGCGTCGAAACGGTTGCTACCGTGTCGCAAGACCTGCACGATATCGAAGACCTGGATGCCGGAACCATTGCGCAACTGCAAGCTGGTGGCATCCGAACCCGCGATGATTTAGCCGATCTCGCCACTGACGAACTTATTGATATCACGGGGCAGTCGAAAGACGATGCCCACGCCCTGATCATGAAGGCCCGCGCACATTGGTTCGCCGATGACGCAGCCGCTCACGAGTAATGGCCATGAAAGGTTACCCACAACATGTCCATCACCACTGTTTCCGAGTTCGCTAATGAGCTCAAGAGGCCTACAGAAGCCCTGCTTGAGCAGCTGAAATCTGCCGGTGTGCCCAAAGGCGCCGCCAGCGATACCCTGACCGACGCCGACAAGCACAAGCTGCTGGCGTTTTTGCAAGGTAACAGCGGCGCTGCCGCGCCGGAGCGCAAGAAAATCACGCTGGTCAAGAAACAGACCACGGAAATCAAACAGGCCGACGCCTCTGGCCGGGCGCGCACCATCCAGGTGGAAGTGCGCAAAAAGCGCACCTTTATCCGCCGCGAGGATGGTCCTGAGGGCGCTGCCGAGGCCCCGGAGCCGCTCGTCCCGCACCTGCCTCTTATCGATGAAGCTGAATTGGCCCGCCGCGAAGAAGAAGCGCGCCGCCAAGCCGAGCTGCTGCGCCGCCAGGAAGAAGAGTTGGCCCAGCGCCGCCGTGAGCGGGAAGAGGCTGAAGCCCGTGACCGCGCAGCCGCCGAGCAGGCTGCAGCGGAGCGCCAGGTGGCGCAAGCCAGTGAGGCACCTGCCAAACCGGCTTCGCGCCGCGTGGGCAACAAGATCCAGCCCTCTGAAGAAGAGATGCAAGCGCAGCAGGCCAAGGAAGAGGCTGTTGCCGCTGCTGAACAAGCGCGCTTGGACAGCCTGGCCCAAGCCGCTGCTGCCTCCAAAGCAGCCTCGGAGGAAGATGCCGCGCGCGCTCTGGATTTGAGCGACCGCCGCCGCAAGGCCGAAGCGGAGGCCTCGGCCATCCGCATGATGATGTCCACGCCCAAAAAGGTGTTGGTGGCCAAGAAGCCGGAGGAAGCCAAACCCGAAGCCGACGGCAAAACCGCCGTCAAAGGCACTTTGCACAAACCTGCTGCAGGCAGCACCGTGGCCAAGGCCGCCAAGCCAGGCGGCGCACCGGCTGCCGGTGCCGGCAAAGAGGTGAAATCCGCCAAGCTCTCCAGCAGCTGGGCAGGCGATACCGCCAAGAAGAAAGAAATCAAAACCCGCGGCGATACCGGCGCGGGAACCGGGCGCTCCACGAACTGGCGTGCCGGTCCGCGCGGTAAGCGCGGACACGACCGTGACGACCACCAAAGCGCGGCGGCACCGGCGGAGGCACGCATCATCGAGGTCCATGTGCCCGAGACGATTACCGTGGCCGAGTTGGCGCACAAGATGGCGATCAAGGCCAGCGAAGTCATCAAGCAATTGATGAAGCTGGGCCAGATGGTCACCATCAACCAGCCGCTGGACCAGGACACCGCGATGATCGTGGTCGAAGAGCTGGGCCATACCGCTGTGATTGCCGCGCTGGACGACCCCGAGGCATTCACCGACGACGAAGTGCAAACGCACGCCGAATCGCTGCCGCGCGCTCCGGTGGTGACCGTGATGGGCCACGTCGACCACGGCAAAACCTCGCTGCTGGACTACATCCGCCGCGCCAAAGTGGCGTCCGGTGAAGCCGGTGGCATCACCCAGCATATCGGCGCCTACCACGTGGAAACGGCACGCGGCATGGTGTCCTTTTTGGATACCCCCGGCCACGAGGCCTTCACGGCCATGCGTGCCCGTGGCGCACAAGCTACCGACATCGTTATCTTGGTGGTAGCCGCCGACGACGGCGTGATGCCGCAAACCAAAGAGGCGATCAAGCACGCCAAAGCAGCCGGCGTGCCGATTGTGGTGGCGATCAACAAGATCGACAAACCCGACTCCAACCCTGAGCGCGTGAAAAACGAGCTGGTGGTCGAAGACGTGGTGCCCGAAGAATTCGGCGGCAATTCACCCTTTGTCAGCGTCTCCGCCAAAACCGGGCAGGGCATAGACGATTTACTGGAGCAGGTCTTGCTGCAGGCCGAGGTATTGGAGTTGCGCGCGCCGGTGGACACCCTGGCCAAGGGCCTGGTGATCGAGGCCAAGCTGGACAAGGGCCGTGGCCCTGTGGCGACCGTTTTGGTTCAATCCGGCACACTCAAAACCGGCGATGTGGTGTTGGCAGGCCAGACTTACGGCCGCGTGCGCGCCATGCTGGACGAGAACGGCAAACCGTCGAAAACCGCCGGTCCATCGATCCCCGTGGAAATTCAGGGCTTGACCGAAGTGCCCCAAGCGGGTGACGAGTTCATGGTCATGTCCGACGAGCGGCGTGCCCGTGAAATCGCGACTTACCGCGCCGGTAAGTTCCGCAATACCAAGCTGGCCAAGCAGCAGGCAGCCAAGCTGGATTCGGTGTTTGCCGACATGACCTCGGGCGATATCCAGATGTTGCCCATCATCATCAAGGCCGATGTGCAGGGTTCCCAGGAAGCGCTGGCCGCGTCCCTGCTCAAACTCTCCACCGAAGAGGTCAAGGTGCAGATGGTCTACTCCGCGGTGGGTGGTATCAGCGAGTCCGACATCAACCTGGCGATTGCGTCCAAGGCCATCGTCATCGGCTTCAATGTGCGGGCCGATGCCGGCGCGCGCAAGCTGGCCGAAGGCAATGGTGTGGAGATCCATTACTACAACATCATTTACGACGCGGTCGACGAGTTGAAGGCAGCGATGTCCGGCATGCTCGCGCCCGAGAAGCGCGAAGAAGTCATCGGCATGGCCGAGATCCGCACCGTGTTTGTGGCCTCCAAGATCGGTACCGTGGCCGGTTGTATGGTCACCGCCGGTTTCGTTACCCGCAGCGCGCATTTCCGCCTGCTGCGCGAGAACGTGGTGATTTACACCGGCGAGCTCGAATCGCTCAAGCGCATGAAAGACGATGTGCGCGAGGTGAAAGAAGGCTTCGAGTGCGGTATCAAACTCAAGAATTACAACGACATCAATACCGGTGATCTGTTGGAGTTCTTTGAGATCAAGGAAATCGCCCGTACGCTGTAAGCGCCCGTTGCCACATGCGCAAAAAGTCCGCCACGCCCAACCGCAGTTTCAAGGTCGCCGATCAGATTCAGCGCGACCTGACCGAGCTGATCGCGCGCGAGTTGAAAGACCCGCGCGTGGGCATGGTGACGATCCAGTCGGTTGAGGTCACGCCCGACTATGCGCATGCCAAGGTGTATTTCAGCCTGCTGCAGGGCGATCCAGTGGCTTGCGCCACGGGCTTGAACCAGGCTGCGGGCTTCTTGCGCAATGGCCTGTTCAAGCGGCTGCACATCCACACCGTGCCCACCTTGCATTTTTTGTTCGACCAAACCACCGAACGTGCTGCCGACATGAACGCGCTGATTGCGCGGGCGGTGGCCTCGCGCGCCCAGGAGGCCTGAAGCCATGGACGCGCCACGTGCACGGGTTGCAAGGCGCCCCGTGCATGGGGTGCTGCTGCTGGACAAGCCACTGGGGGGTTCCAGCAACCAGGTTTTGCAAAAAGCCAAATGGCTGCTGCGCGCCGAGAAGGCTGGCCATACCGGCACGCTCGATCCCTTGGCTAGCGGCGTGCTTCCGCTGTGTTTCGGCGCGGCGACCAAATTCAGCCAAATCCATTTGGATGCGGACAAGTCCTATGAAGCCACGCTGGCGCTCGGTGTGACCACCAGCACCGGTGACGCCGAGGGCGAGGTGCTGCAACGCCGCCCGGTCCAGATCGACGCCGATGCGGTGGCCGTCGTGGTGCGCCAGTTCACCGGGCCGATCACGCAGGTGCCGCCCATGCACAGCGCCCTGAAAAAAGATGGCAAAGCCTTGTATGAATACGCCCGGGCCGGCATCGAAGTGGAACGCGCGCCGCGCGCTGTCACCATCCTCGCGCTCGAGGTGCTGGCTATGCGCTTGGATGCCACCGAACCCGCCATCGACATCCGCGTCACCTGCAGCAAAGGCACCTATATCCGCACCCTGGGCGAAGACATGGGTGAAGCACTGGGATGCGGCGCGCACCTGAGCGCGCTGCGGCGCGTGGCGACCGGTAACTTCAGCGCCGCGCAGTGCGTGACGCTGGCCGATTTGGAAGCCATGGACGAGGCCGATCGCCTGGCCTGCCTGCGTCCGGTGGACGCGTTGCTGGACGGTTTTACCCGCGTCACATTGGATAGCGACAATGCCGGGCGCTTTTTGAGCGGCCTGCGCCGCCGTGGTGATTGGCCCGATTGCGCAGCAGCTCGCGGTGTATGGGCCTGAACCGGATGCGGCGCTGCTGGGTTCGGCGCACAGCGTGGCGGGGGAGTTGATACCCACCCGTCTGCTCAGCCCGGTCGAGGTTTCCCAATGCGTGGCGCAGCACAGCGCGGCTGCGCAACTTGAATCTGTAGTTCTTTAAGAAAGTTGATCCATGAGTAGCAAACAAATCCGCAACATCGCCATCATTGCCCACGTTGACCACGGCAAAACCACCATGGTGGACCAACTGCTGCGCCAGTCCGGCACTTTTGCCGACCACGAGAAAGTGGTCGATACCGTGATGGACAACAACGCGATCGAGCGCGAGCGTGGCATCACCATCCTGGCGAAAAACTGTGCGGTCAGCTGGCTGGGCACCCACATCAATATCGTCGACACGCCTGGACACGCGGACTTTGGCGGCGAGGTCGAGCGCGCCTTGTCCATGGTCGATGGCGTGGTGCTGCTGATCGATGCGCAAGAGGGCCCCATGCCGCAAACCCGGTTCGTGACAAAGAAGGCGCTGGCGCTGGGATTGAAGCCCATCGTCGTCGTCAACAAGGTGGACAAACCCGGCTCCAACCCCGATATGGTGGTCAACGCCGCCTTTGATTTGTTTGACAAGCTGGGAGCGACCGACGAGCAGCTGGACTTTCCGGTGGTCTACGCATCGGGCATCAATGGCTGGTCTTCGCTGGAGCAGGGTGAGTCGGGTGAGCAGTGGGGGCCGGACATGTCGGCGCTCTTCAACACGGTTTTGAGCCACGTGCCGGCGCAGTCCGGTGACCCGGCGGCGTCTTTGCAACTGCAAATCTCCGCCCTCGATTTCTCGACCTTTGTGGGGCGCATTGGCGTAGGTCGCATCAGCGCAGGAACCATCAAACCCGGCATGGACGTGCTGGTGATGTCGGGCGCCGACGGCCCCACGGTCAAAGGCCGTATCAACCAGGTGCTGAAGTTCCAGGGCCTGGATCGCATACAGGCCACCGAGGCTGGACCGGGCGACATTGTGCTGATCAACGGCATTGCCGACATCGGCATTGGCGTCACCGTGACCGACCCGCTGCGCCCTGCGCCGCTGCCCATGCTGAAGATTGATGAGCCCACGCTGATCATGAATTTTTGTGTCAACACCTCGCCGCTGGCCGGACGTGAAGGCAAGTACGTCACCAGCCGCCAACTCTGGGACCGGCTGCAAAAAGAGCTGCAGCACAACGTGGCCCTGCGCGTCAAGGAAACCGATGAAGAAGGTATTTTTGAAGTCGCCGGTCGCGGCGAGTTGCACCTGACGATTCTGCTGGAGAACATGCGCCGTGAAGGCTATGAGATGGCGGTATCCAAGCCGCGTGTGGTGTTCCGTGAGGTCGATGGCGAGCGCCATGAGCCGATTGAAATGGTCACCGCCGATATCGAAGAGCAGCACCAGGGCGGCGTGATGCAAGCACTGGGCGAGCGCAAAGGCGAGTTGGTGAACATGGAGCCCGATGGGCGCGGACGGGTGCGTTTGGAGTACCGGATTCCAGCGCGCGGTCTGATTGGCTTTACCAACGAGTTCATGAACCTGACGCGCGGATCCGGCCTGATCTCCAATATCTTTGACAGCTACGAGCCGCACAAAGGCGACATCGGCGGACGCAAAAACGGTGTGCTGATTTCCATGGACGACGGTGAAATTTTCACCTACGCGCTGGGCAAGCTCGACGACCGTGGCCGCATGTTCGTCAAACCGAATGATCCGGTCTACGAGGGCATGATTGTGGGCATCCACAACCGTGACAACGACCTTGATCGTCAACGCCACCCGCACCAAGCAATTGACCAATTTCCGCGTCAGCGGCAAAGAAGACGCGATCAAGATCACCCCGCCGATTGACCTGAACCTGGAATACGGCGTGGAGTTCATTGAGGACGACGAGTTGGTGGAGATCACGCCCAAAAGCGTGCGCCTGCGCAAGCGTCATCTGAGCGAGCACGACCGCAAAAAGGCCGCACGCGGCCTGTAAACGGCAGGGGCTGCGGCCCCTGCGCTAGCGGTGGTTGGTTTTCATGGCGCGTTCCACCTCGCGCTTGCCTTCGCGGTCCTTGATGGTGTCGCGCTTGTCGTGCTCGGCTTTGCCTTTGGCCAGCGCGACTTCGCATTTGATTTTTCCGGCTTTCCAGTGCAAGTTAATCGGCACCAGCGTGTAGCCTTTTTGTTCGACTTTGCCGATCAGCCGCAGGATTTCGGCTTTGTGCAGCAGCAGCTTGCGGGTGCGCACCTTGTCCGGGCTGATGTGGGTGGATGCGGTGTTCAGCGGGTTGATTTGCAGACCGATGATGAAGAGTTCGCCGTTGCGCACGACCACATAGCCGTCGGTCAGTTGAACTTTGCCCGCCCGCAGCGATTTGACTTCCCAGCCCTCTAAAACAATCCCGGCCTCGAAGCGCTCTTCAAAGAAATAATTGAACGCGGCTTTCTTGTTGTCAGCAATGCGGGCGGAGGTGTCGGGTTTTTTGGCCATCGTGGGGTGCAGGGGGGACTGAATACAATCCCGCGCAGCCTGCCATTCTATGAAAACCGTTCACAAGTCCGTTTTGATCTGGTACAGCGCGCAGGAAATGTTTGCGCTGGTCACGGATGTGCCGCGCTACCCCGAGTTTCTGCCCTGGTGCGACCGCTCGGCGGTCTTGGCCGAAGACGCAGACGGCATGACGGCCGAAGTCGGCATCGCGTTTGGTGGCATCCACCAAAGTTTCACGACCCGCAACAGCCACCACGCGCCGGATTCGGTGGACGTCAAGTTGATCAAAGGCCCGTTTTCGCAGCTCGACGGCCAATGGCGCTTCAGCCCCGTGGGCGATGGAACGCAGCGCGCCTGCCGAATCGACTTGACCCTGAACTACGGCTTCAGCAGCGCCACGCTCAGCGCGCTGGTCGGCCCCGTGTTCGACAAAATTGCCGCCACGCTGGTCGACGCTTTTGTCAAGCGCGCGGAGCAGGTCTACGGCGATGCCTGAGATTACCGTGGTCTGCGCCACCGGCCCGCGCCAGGTGGTGGAGTTGCGGCACACATGCCCCGACGGCACCACGGCCCTGCACGTGTTGCAGGCGTTGTCGCCGTCCCTGTGCCTTGACACCGCAGCGCTCCAAGCTGTGGTGGACGACGGCCGTATGGGTGTCTGGGGCAAGCCCGTCTCGGCCGACCGGGTGCTGGTGCAGGGCGACCGGCTGGAGGTCTACCGCCCGCTCACGGTGGACCCCAAAGTAGCCCGCCGCCAGCGCTTCGTCCGCCAGGGTGCCAAAACGGCGGGCCTGTTTGCCAAGAAGCGTCCGGGCGCTAAAGCCGGTTACTAAGGGAGCGCTGCCGAAAACCCCTTAGCTACAATCGGTCTTTTGGAGCTTTCACCATGCGCCTCCTAGGCAAAGCCCTGACCTTCGACGATGTGTTGCTGGTCCCCGCGTACTCCCAGGTCCTCCCCAAGGACACCTCGCTTTCCACCCTGTTTTCCCGCAACATCGCCCTGAATCTGCCCTTGGTGTCCGCTGCCATGGACACGGTGACCGAGGCGCGGCTGGCCATCGCCATTGCCCAGGAGGGCGGTATCGGCATCGTGCATAAAAACCTGACGGTGGCCGAACAGGCGGCCCAGGTCGCCAAGGTCAAGCGCTACGAGTCGGGCGTTTTGCGCGACCCGGTGGTGATCACGCCGCATTTCACGGTGCGCGAGGTCATGGCGCTGTCGGACCAGTTGGGTGTATCCGGCTTTCCGGTGTGCGACGGCGGCAAGGTAGTCGGCATCGTTACGGGGCGCGATTTGCGCTTTGAGACGCGCTACGACCAGCCGGTCAGTGAAATCATGACGCCGCGCGAGCGGCTGGTGACCGTGCCGGACGGCACGACGCTGATTGAGGCCAAAGCGCTTCTCAACAAGCACCGCCTGGAGCGCCTGCTGGTGGTCAACGAGGCGTTCGAGCTCAAAGGCCTGATCACCGTCAAAGACATCACCAAACAAACCAGCTTCCCCAACGCCGCCCGCGATGCCCAAGGCAAGCTGCGCGTGGGCGCGGCCGTCGGGGTGGGCGAGGGTACCGAAGAGCGCGTAGAGGCATTGGTAAGGGCGGGGGTGGACGCCATCGTTGTTGATACTGCGCACGGCCATAGCAAAGGCGTGATCGACCGGGTGCGCTGGGTCAAACAAAACTACCCGCATGTCGACGTGGTGGGCGGCAATATCGCCACCGGCGCGGCGGCGCGGGCGCTGGTGGATGCGGGCGCGGACGCGGTCAAGGTCGGCATTGGCCCGGGCTCCATCTGCACCACCCGCATCGTGGCCGGCGTGGGCGTACCGCAGATCATGGCCGTGGACAGCGTTGCGACGGCTTTGCGCGGAACCGGCGTTCCGCTGATTGCCGACGGCGGCGTGCGCTACAGCGGCGATGTGGCCAAGGCCATTGCCGCCGGGGCGTCCAGCGTGATGATGGGCGGCGTGTTTGCGGGTACCGAAGAAGCGCCGGGCGAGATCGTGCTGTTCCAGGGCCGCAGCTACAAAAGCTACCGGGGCATGGGCAGCATAGGTGCCATGCAGCAAGGCAGCGCGGACCGCTATTTCCAGGAGTCCAGCACCGGCAACCCCAACGCCGACAAACTGGTGCCCGAAGGCATTGAGGGGCGCGTTCCCTACAAGGGCTCTATGGTGTCCATCATTTTCCAGATGGCCGGCGGCATCCGCGCCAGCATGGGCTATTGCGGTTGCCCCACCATCCAGGATATGCAAGACAAGGCGGAGTTTGTCGAGATCACTTCGGCCGGTATCCGCGAAAGCCATGTGCACGATGTGCAAATCACCAAAGAAGCGCCCAATTACCGGGCTGACTGATTTCAAGCCTCCGACCCCTCTGGTAAAGTAAGAATTCCTTACTTTGTGTGCTCACCATGCTTGCCAAAATCACCACCAAAAACCAAATTACCCTGCCCAAGGCCGTTCTCTCTCAGTGTTCAACTGCGCAGTACTACGAAGTCACAGCGGAAGCAGGGCGCATTGTGCTAACACCCGTGCAGGTGACCCGTATGGACGAGGTGTGGGACAAGCTCGAAGCACTGGGAATTAAGGAACAAGATATTGGCGATGCCCTTGAGTGGGCACGCAAATAGACCATGTCGCAACTTCGCGTTGTACTGGACACCAACGTCGTTCTTTCATCGTTGCTTTTCCGTTCTGGACGTTTGAGCCAGCTCAGGCACGGTTGGCAAGGCAAGCGCTTTGTATCTGCCGTTTGTAGCCAAACCATGGCCGAGTTGGTCCGTGTTATGGGATATAAAAAATTCAAACTCAGTCAATCGGATGTGACTGCTATCTTGGCCTTGTACATACCCTATGTCGAAGTACACACGCTCGATCCGTCTACCGAATCTTTGGCCCATACACCCCAGTGCCGCGACCCCAAAGACCAAATTTTTCTTGATTTGGCACACAGCGCACAGGTGAACTATTTGGTCACTGGCGATGCGGATCTTCTGGTGCTGGATGACCCACAGCTGCAGCACATTTCTTTCAGCATTTGCACGCCTTTGAACTTTTTGACGCGCTTGAAGACATCCCTGTGATCTACGCGAAAAACTTAGCTGAATCCTCGCATACGCTGGCGTATGAATTGAAGTCGCCCGGCTGCAACGGTACTTTGCATTCCTAACTTTTTTACATGTCCCACCACAAAATACTGATCCTCGACTTCGGTTCCCAAGTCACCCAACTGATTGCGCGCCGTGTGCGCGAAGCCCATGTGTATTGCGAGGTGCACCCTTGCGATGTCAGCGATGACTGGGTGCGCGCCTATGCCCGCGACGGCAACTTGAAAGGCATCATCCTCTCAGGCAGCCACGCCAGCACCTATGAAGAAGAAGATCTGCGCGCGCCCAAGGTGGTGTACGAACTGGGCATTCCGGTGCTCGGCATCTGCTACGGCATGTTCACGATGGCCGTGCAGATGGGTGGCCAAGTTGCCCCCAGCAACAAGCGCGAATTCGGCCACGCCGATGTGCGCGCCCACGGCCACACGCAGTTGCTAGACGGCATTCAAGACTACGCCACGCCCATGGGCCACGGCATGTTGCAGGTGTGGATGAGCCACGGCGACAAGGTCACCGAACTACCCCATGGCTTCAAGCTCATGGCCAGCACCGACAGCTGCCCGATCGCCGGCATGGCCGATGAAGAGCGGCGTTTTTACGGATTGCAATTCCACCCGGAAGTCACCCATACCAAACGGGGCGCGGCGATTCTGGAGCGCTTCGTGCTCGATATCTGCGGCACCAAAGCGGACTGGGTGATGGGCGACTACATCTCGGAGGCGGTGGCGCAGATCCGCGCACAGGTCGGTGACGAAGAAGTCATCTTGGGCCTGTCCGGCGGCGTCGATTCCTCGGTGGCCGCCGCGCTGATCCACCGCGCCATTGGCGACCAACTGACCTGCGTTTTCGTGGACCACGGCCTCTTGCGCCTTGATGAGGGCGACGCGGTGATGGAGATGTTTGTGGGCAAGCTGCACGCCAAGGTCATCCGCGTCGATGCCGCAGACTTGTTCCTGGGCAAACTCGCTGGCGTGGCTGAGCCCGAAGCCAAGCGCAAAATCATTGGCGGCCTGTTCGTCGATGTGTTCAAGTCCGAGGCGGCCAAACTCAAGGCGGGCAACAGCGGACACAAGGGAGCGAGCTTTCTCGCCCAAGGAACGATTTACCCCGATGTGATCGAGTCGGGCGGTGCCAAAAGCAAAAAGGCCGTCACCATCAAAAGCCACCACAACGTGGGCGGCCTGCCTGAGCAGCTGGGGCTGAAACTGCTGGAGCCGCTGCGCGACCTGTTCAAAGACGAGGTGCGCGAACTCGGCGTGGCGCTGGGCTTGCCGCACAGCATGGTTTACCGCCACCCCTTCCCCGGCCCGGGCCTGGGGGTGCGGATTCTGGGCGAGGTGAAAAAAGAATATGCCGACCTGCTGCGCCGGGCCGACGCGATCTTCATCGAAGAACTGCGCAACTTCCGCGATGAAGAAACCGGAAAAAACTGGTACGAACTCACCAGCCAAGCCTTCGCCGTGTTCCTGCCCGTCAAAAGCGTAGGCGTGATGGGCGACGGCCGCACCTATGACTACGTGGTCGCCCTGCGCGCTGTGCAAACCAGCGACTTCATGACCGCCGATTGGGCCGAGTTGCCGTATGCGCTGCTCAAGAAGGTGTCGGGTCGCATCATCAACGAGGTGCGGGGAATCAACCGCGTTACTTACGATGTGTCGAGCAAGCCGCCGGCCACTATTGAGTGGGAATGACGGGAATTTTAAAGTGATTGATTGGTAAAGACTTTTGATTTTTGAGTGTCAATCTAAGAATTTACTAAGTCATTGATTTTATTGAGTTCGGAAATTTCACTTCCACATAAATTTACACACTGGTGACACTATTCGAAATCATAGTTACGTATTTTGGAAGGCGATATGGAAAAACTATACGATTCTATTGGTTCAACATACACGTTTACTCGACAGGCTGATACTGAAATTACTCAAGAAATTTCCCGACTTGTTTGCAATGAGAAAGGCTCAAGATTTCTTGATGTTGCTTGTGGCACTGGAAACTATACTTCTGCAATAGCCACTTTAGGTGGCGAATGGTATGGCATTGATATATCTGAAGTTATGCTTAAACAAGCTTTTGATAAAAATGCAAATATCAAATGGACTTTAGGTGATGTAGTTTCACTGCCTTACTCTGACGAGTATTTCAATGGCGCTGTTTGCTCTCTCGCTATACATCATTTTACTGATTTGACTTCTGCATTTAAGGAAGTCTATCGTGTCATTGATAAAGGGAATTTTATTATTTTTACAGCGTTTCCAGATCAAATGCAAAGCTATTGGTTGTGCAATTATTTTCCAGAGATGATGCGACGTTCTATTCACAATATGCCAGATCAAAAAATATTGGTGACATCACTGCAATCTGTCGGTTTTGAGGTAAAAAACATTGCCCCGTTCTTTGTTACCAACGAACTACAAGATATGTTTTTATATTCTGGTAAAGAACGGCCTGAGATATATTTTGATCCCAATGTGCGTTCCAATATTTCCTCTTTTGCGTCAATATGCAACAATGAAGAGCTTGTTAATGGACTTAGTTCTCTAAGAGCAGATTTAAGCACAGGAAAATTTCTAAGCATTAAACAGAAATATTCTTCGCTTTCTGGTGACTATGCTTATGTTGTTGCTCGCAAGAATTAAAGCGTATTTTATAAATTTAACGATTAAAACTTCCTTTTTCTTATATTAATATTAAACCGCACACTGTGTAACTTGAACTTGCTTAAGTCGTTGATTAAGAAAAGAATTAGGGTATGAAACTTGTTGGCATTTACTGTAGCAACTTACACAAAAGTTACACACTTGATTTTGGATGGCTTGAAACCCGCATAAATACTGGGTTTTTTGACCAAGTAACTATTGAATGGG
>CAXNME010000008.1:0-104177 GCA_964203415.1 Rhodoferax sp. | reverse complement strand
TCTGTCCCGCGCGGTGGAACTCGCCCCGGACCGTGCGGAACCCCATTGCAATCTGGGCGTTGCCCTCTACGGCGCTGGCAGGCTACACGAAGCAGTTGGCAGTTACGACCGCGCACTGGCATTGGACCCGCTCTATGCCGAGGCCGCAAACAACCGCGGCAACACGCTTTGGGATTTAGGGTACGAAGATCCCGAGCAGCGGATGACCGCTTTAGACAGCTACGAACTGGCAATCGCATTCAAACCAGACTACGAAGAGGCCTATTGGAACAAAGCGCTGGCGCTGCTGCAGATCGGTGACTACGCCCAAGGATGGGCGCTCCACGAGTGGCGATGGAAGCGCCGCGCATTCGCACCCATTTTTCGCAACTTCGATTGCCCTCTTTGGTTAGGGCAAGAATCTTTGCAGAACAAAACCATTCTGCTGCACGGCGAGCAGGGATTAGGGGACTCCATCCAATTTTGCCGCTACGCGGCGCTTGTCCAACAACTGGGGGCCCATGTCGTGCTGGAAGTTGATGCCAGCTTGGTCGGGCTGCTTGGCAGTTTGCAGGGCCCGGAACAGGTCATCGCTCGCGGCACTGGGTTACCACCAGCAGATTTCCATTGCCCCCTGCTCAGCCTGCCGCTGGCTTTTCAAACCACGCTGGACACTATTCCCGCAAGCGGCACCTACCTCAGGCCCGATCCCGAACGGCTTGTGAAATGGGACTGCCGGCTTGGGCCGAAACGTGCTCCGCGTGTGGGCCTGGTTTGGAGTGGTGACCCCGCGCACCGCAATGACCACAAGCGCAGTTTGCCGCTCAAAACCCTGCTCGCCTTCTTGCCCAATGGGTATGAATACATCAGCCTGCAAAAAGATGTGCGGGAAAGCGACCGCGCCGATCTGGCCGCAAGACCCGACATCCGCAATATGGGGCAGGCGCTGAACGATTTCTCTGAAACGGCCGCTGCATGCGCTGGGATGGACCTGCTGATTACGGTAGACACCAGCTTTGCGCATCTCAGCGCTGCCCTGGGCAAACCGACATGGATACTTCTGGCGGCCCCATCCGATTGGCGCTGGCTGCTGGACCGGGAGGACAGCCCCTGGTACAACAGCGCAAGGCTGTTTCGGCAACAGACTCCGGGGGACTGGCATACCGCTCTCACGCGAATGGCTTGCGCGCTAGAAATAGATTTGCCGCTCCCTTAGCCCGCTGACATAGCCGAACCAAGAAAAAAAGGCCTGTCCGACAGACAGGCCTTTTAACGCGCCAGAAAAGCGCTAGCACAGTGCTACTGCTCCGAATTACTTCAAGAGCGCCAAGCACGGTCTGGGGCTGCTGGTTCGCCTGGGCCAGCATGGCGGTAGATGCCTGCTGAATGATCTGCGCTTTGGACAGGTTGGTCGACGCGGTCGCGTAGTCGGTGTCCATGATCGTGCTGCGCGATGCGGAGGCATTAGCGGAGATGTTCGTCATGTTGTCTGCCGCGTAGGTCATACGGTTTACCGCAGCACCAATCGTTGCGCGCTGGCTGTTGACCGTATTAATCGCCGAGTCGATGGTGGCAATGGCGGCCGAAGCGCTTGCCGCTGAGGACAAGCGCGATGCCGGTCGATGCCGTTGCAGTCAAACCGAGTGCAGAGATGGTCATTCCACCAATCGACGACATCAATAGTTTGGCCCGAGGTTTGACCAGACTGAAAACTGAAGGTGCCGGTAGTGGTGCCGCCCGTGGTACCGGTCAAATACGGTATAGCCGTTCCAAGTTGTCTCACTGGCAACTTTGTCAATTTGCGAGTTAAGAGCGATAAAACTCGGTTTGCAGATAAGAACGTTGGGTCGTGGAGTAGGTACCACTGGCTGCTTGAACCGCCAGCTCACGCATGCGCTGCAGCATGTTGGTGGTCTCTGTCAACGCGCCCTCGGCAGTCTGCAGCAAGATTCACGCCGTCGTTCAGGTTGCGCACCGCCTGGTTCAGGCCGCGAATTTGCGAAGTCATGCTGTTGCCAATGGCCATGCCAGCGGCGTCGTCCTTGGCGGAATTGATGCGGCTGCCAGTGGACAACTGCTCCATGGCCGTCGACATTGCCCGGCTGTTCTTGGTCAGGGCCGCTTGGGCATTCAGGGCGCTGACGTTGGTGTTAATTGAGGACATGTTTTTTCCTTTTGACTGCGGTAGGGGATTACTTCAAGAGCGCCAGCACGCGTTTGCGGTTGCTGGTTGGCCTGGGCCAGCATGGCGGTGGCATGCCTGCTGAATGATCTGCGCTTTGGACAGGTTGGTCGACGCGGTTGCGTAGTCGGTATCCATGATCGTGCTGCGCGATGCCGGAGACATTGGCAGAGATATTGGTCATAGTTGTCTGCGGCGTAGGTCATACGGTTCACGGCAGCGCCAATCGTTGCGCGCTGGCTGTTCACCGTGCTGATGCGCCGCGTCAATGGTGGCTAGTGCGGCCGAGGCACTTGCGGCGGTGGAGACGCCCACGGCGTGCCGCTGTCATGGCCAAGCCCGACAGCGTCATAGCAGCCGATAGCGACATCAATCGTTTGGCCGGAGGTCTGGCCCGATTGGAAGCTGAAAGTGCCAGCTGTGGTTCCGCCCGTGGTACCGGTCAGAACGGTGTAGCCGTTCCAGGTTGTCTCGCTGGCGATCTTGTCGATTTGCGAGCCCAAGGCGTTGAAATTCAGTGTGCTAAATAGCTGCGCTGGGTGGTGGAGTAGGTGCCGCTGGCCGATTGCACCGCGAGTTCACGCATGCGCTGCAGCATGTTGGTGGTCTCGTTCAGCGCGCCCTCGGCGGTCTGCAGCAAGTTCACGCCATCATTCAAGTTGCGCACTGCCTGGTTCAGGCCGCGGATCTGCGCAGTCATGCTGTTGACCAATCGCCATACCAGCGGCATCGTCATTGGCCGAGTTGATACGGCTGCCGGTGGACAACTGCTCCATGGCGTTCGACATTGCCCGGCTGTTCTTAGCCAGGGCCGCTTGCGCATTCAGGGCGCTTACGTTGGTGTTGATTGAGGGCATATCAGTTCTCCAAAAAATTGAGGTAAGGGTTCGTTAGTTCCGCTTTGTTAATGAAAGCATCGGCAGGGTTGGTCAAAGCTTGAGTGCTAACAGGGATATTTCTGTTAAGCCGCTTTGTTGTAGAGAATTCCACGCAGCGCATCCATCTTGTGCGCCACGCGCAAGACATCTTCCGAAGGAATCTGTCGAACCACTTCTCCCGTGGAGGTGTTGCGAACCATGATCACGGGGGACTTGACCGAGTCGTCATACGAGAAACCCAGACCGCGGTGGTTGTCAGCCATCTGCTGGTTCAGAAGACCTACTGCCGCATGGATATTCCGATTGGCCTGGGCCTGATCGAAATCGACCGTCCTGGGGCGGGCCACCGCGCCGCTTATTCCGCGCGGTGCGACGACATCTGTTGGGGAAGGCGCTGCCTGCTGAGCAGAGGCGCCCTTTACAGGGGAAACCATAGTTGTCCGTCCTTTCAAAAACCACTGACCGCACATTGGCGGTATTCAGATTCTCCCGCTGCATGTGCAAGGGTTTGGTCAAGATGATTCGGACGGACTTTTCTAAACTTGAGCGTTGGAGATTGAAATTCCCAGGGGCGAAATCAAACCAATCACCTATTTGGTGTACATCGCCATAAGGCCTTCAAAGGAGCTGGTCAGGCCGGTTTGGGTGCTCTTGGTCTGGCCGACCATGCTGTCCATCTCCGAAAACTGCTTGGTGTAACGGGCCAGCAGCTGGGTCATGCGGTCTTCCAATTTGGTCAGATCTTCTTTGTACTTGGCGATACGGTCGGTGGCATTGGCACTCTCCACGGTCATGGTGCCACTGGAGCTCAGCGCGGTGGTCAGAGTCCGACTCGCCTCACCAGCAATACCGGCGGCGGTGGTCGTGTCGTAGGTGCTCAAAGCTTCCTGGTTGCCCGTCATCAGGTAGACCACATCGCTGAAGTTGCTAGCCAGGGCGGTGTCCAGCGTGGCTGTATTCAGGCTCAACTTGCCGGCGCTGTCGATGTCTACGCCGATATCGTGCAAGTAGCTGTAGCTGCCGTCGCTGCTGGGCGTCGTGGACTCGGCGGTCATCAGCGAACGCAAGGTATCGCGCAGCGATCTGACGCTGGAGTTTCCGACCAAGGTCGCCCCGTACGTCTCTAAGGTCGATTTGGGATTGGTGACCTCGTCAAGAATACTCATTGCATCGTTGTACGCGCTCACCATGGCTTGAATCTTGGTTTTGACGGTGGTCGTGTCGTTGCTCAGACCCAAGGTGGCAGACGATGGTGGTCGCCAGGAGGTTCAACGTCACGCCCCCGATGGCATCGGTCACCGCATTGCTGCTGCTGGTGATCGCTCACCCCATCGACTGTCAATGCCGCATCACAGGACTCCTGCAAGTTAGTCGTGGTGCAAAAGGCAAGTTGGTCGTGTTGTCTGCTGGCTCAAGCGTGAAGCCGTATGGTTGCGCCCTCGGGCCCCGTGACCATGATTTTGTAAGCTCTGACCCGGTGTATTGACCAGGTAGGCAGATGATGCCCAAGTCCTAGCCGCATTGATCGCGGTCACTACGCCGGCGGGCGTGTGAAGCCGATACTGCTCACCGTGATGGTGCCAGCCGTTACTGGTGCTGTCCGTACCAGCCGTCAGCGTGAGCGTGATGTCACTCGCTGTCGTCGATCGTGGCGTCTGTGGCCGTACAAGGTGGTGGTCCGACAGTAGGCCGCTGGGGCATTCGCCAAAGTCGTGACAGTTACTCGAGTGATTCCCGGCGGTACGCCAGTGAACTGGCAGTCGCAGTAAAAGCACTGGAAGCGCTGTTCGAGAGCCGTGATGCTGTTGTAGTCGCTGAGGTGTCCTTCAAGTCGTCAAAGGCCGCTTTGACCGCGCTCATGCGCGTACTTCACCGCCGCCATGCCTGAGACCACACCTTCGCTTTTGGCAATGTTTTTGTTGATCGCCGCCTCGCGCGGCGCGCGCTCGGCGGCCACCAAACTGGCGGCCAGCGACTTGGTGTCAATACCGGAGCCCGCACCCAGGGTGTTGGTGATGTTGGCGGTCGCTTTGTTGCAGTGGTTGCAGCAGTGGCGCTCGCCGTGCTGCCGGATGCGAGTCGGATGTAACGGCGGTGACCATGGTCTGTTTTTCTTAGTCGTTCAACGCAGCGCTTGGGCTTCAATAAGCACGTAGCTTAGATGTACTTGAAGAGCGACAGCTGGGATATCTTGGCAAAGCTGGCCTGGGCCGCCTCCAGAGACACCATCTGCTTTTGCATTTGCGTGATGGCTGTCGCCATGTCCAAATCTTCCACCTTGGACAAGGCTGTTTTCAGCGTGATCTTGGTGTCATCCAACATGATGCCCTGCTGCTCGACTACCTTCATGCTGGTACCGGAGTCGGCCTGCGCCAGTACCACGCCACTGTGCAGGGCGTCCATTTCTGTGAGGCCACGCTGCATAACGCTCTTGTCGTTGTTTTTGACGGCCGTGATCAGATCGTCCACAGCCTGAAAAAACCCGGTGCCGCTGGAAACGCCATCGGTATCGGTACGCACCACCCGCACAAAGGCGTTGGTGCCCGGTCGGTTCAACGGCAGTTGGCGCTGGTCGCCCACGGCAATATTCATGCGGGTCTGGTCACCCTGGTAACTGACCGCACCCGTGGCATCGGCTTGAAAAGCCGGGGTGCTGACCTTGCTGCCCGCAAAAATATAGTTGCCGGTGGTGTCGCGGGCTATTGGCCAGGCTGAGCAACTGGTTCCGCAGGCCTTGCATCTCAGTGGCAATCGCAGCGCGGCTGACTGTGCCTTGGCTGCCGTTGTTGACCTGAACGGCCAGCTCTTTAATACGCACCAGCACATCACTGGCACTGCTCAGCGTCGTGCTTTCCAGGTCCAGACGGGCCTGCACCGTGTCCAGGGCTTTGCTGTAGTTGTCTTGGCGGGCCAGGGTGGCCTTGATGCGCGCCATCATGGCCGCCTGATCCGGGGCGTCACTGGGGTTGAGAATTTGTTTACCGGTTGCAATTTGCGCCTGGCTTTTGCTCAAGGCGTTCATCGCGTTGCTCATTTGCGTGGTGGCGCGGTCAAAGATGAAGGCGGTGGAGATTTGCATGGTGTGGCCTTGCTACGGATGGCTTAGCGGATGCCCAGGACGCTGTCAAACAGCTGCCCGGAGATCTGGATAACTTTGGCAGCCGCTTGGTAAGCCTGCTGAAAACGAATGAGGTCGGCGGCTTCCGCGTCCAGGCTGACGCCAGAGAGTTCGTCCCGCGACGCGACCGCCTGCTCATGCACCACGGTCAGGGCGGTTTGCGCAATCGTGGCTTGGCGGGCAATATTGCCCATCTCGTTCACGTGGTCGATATAGGCGGCGCTGACGGTCTTGTTGCCCACCAAACGCTTGTTCTCCAAAGCAGCAAGTGCGATTGCGTTGTCGTTGTTGCCCACGCCATCCTGGTTGCCGTCCATGCTGAATTCATCGCCGGAATCGGGGGCCTTGGTGAATGTGAGGCTCAGGCCCTGGTACTCCAGACCCGGGTCGAGCTGGTCGGGGTCAAAATCCCGGGCGGCCACCTCGGTGCCGGTGGCACTGTCGGTAATGGTGTAGGTCGTTGCCGAGGTGAACGTCACCTTCAAACTTTGCTCGCGCAGGGCAGCGCGCGGATCGGTGGCTGCGCCGGCATAACTGGCGGCCACAGACGCGATACCTGCGCCGGACACAAATACCAGCAAGTCATCGGGCGCAGCACCGCTGATGCTGGCCTCGGTGCGAAAGCCCAGTTGGGCCATCTCGTAAGGCGTGCCAGGATGCGCCGAAAGTCAGTTGCAAGGGTGTGTAGCCGGTGCCGCTATCGTCATCGGTCACCGGTTGCGTCAGGCGCAAGCTGCCACCATAGACGCCGCTGGAGGTGCTCAGGGCATTGGCCTCGCTGCCGCCGTAATACGTGGTGCCGATGGTGATGTCCTGACCTTCATAGCCCGCCACGTTGGTGATCACCAGTTCGCCCGCCGGCGTCACCGACGCTTTCACGTAGGTGCTGTCCGACTGGTCATTGATCGCCGCGGCCAGGTCATGGATATTCCTGACCGCAGGCGTCAACACATCGCCTTCATAGCTCACGATATCCACACCAGAAATCGACAAAGGCATGCTCAATCGAATCTGGCTCGGCGGTATGCGAATCTCATTGAAGGCCGTCGCAGTGACACCACTGTTCAAGGTTGGTGAGAGGACCAAATGCACCTCATTTCCAGCACGGGAAATGCTGGCAGTCACACCGGTATCCGTTGACTTGAGGTTGATCGCGGCCACCAGGCCATTCAGATCGTTCACTTCGGTGGTGTCGATGGTCTCGTCGCCGATGACAAAGGCCATGTTCAAAACCGACTCACCGCCTATGGTGGGAACACCATCGGATGTATCTTCGTCCACGGTAATTGGCAAGCGGGTGCTGTCATCGGCACTGACGACCTGCCCATTGATCGTCACGGTGTCGACCAACGCATCCGCATTCACATAGGTTTTGGCATTGATCCAGGTCGCCAGGTCGCTGGCCTGGCGGGTTGAGCCGTCGCTCAGGGCATCTAAGGCATCGAGCGCGACGCCGTTGATGACAAAGGCATCTGCGGCGATGGCACCGGTTTGCCCGGTCTGGATCCGGTTGCCCTGCAGGACCGCAGGAAAGGTTTTGTAACTGTCGATTTGGTCTTTGCTGTTGTAGACCGGCTGCTCTTGTACCGTGGCCTGCGCGCCGTAAAACACCGTGATGTCGCGATAACCGCTGGTGCCGGAGACATTCAAATACGTTTCGCTGTAGCCCGCGCCAGAGGCAAAGCCGTTGCCGGTGGTCATCAGGGTTTCCTGCATGGCATCGCTGAGGGTGCCGCCCACCAGCGCCCGCCCGTCGCGGGTCAGGATATTCAGGTGCTGTCCACTCTGTGCCGCGTCCAGAAAAAAGTGCACATCTTCCATTCCCCGCGCCACCGAGGCCACCGGTTGGACCGGCACGCTGCTGGCCACCGAAACCGCATGACCGGCGCTGGGGTGGGAGTTGTTGACAAACAGCTTGGTGATGTCGTCGGCGGGCACCAGCAACTGGCCGCTGGGGCTGCTGCGCACGGGGGATACGCTGGGGTCGATACACCAAGGTGGCATCGCTGCCGCTGGTGTTGGTATCCGTTTCAATCACCCGGAACTGCGCGGCAGCGCTGACCCGCATCGGGTCATCAAACGCCACCGACATACCACCGGCCGCACTGGACGCCGAGGCATCGAATGCAAACAAGGCGACCGCCGGTTTGCCGTAGCCGTCGATACCGCCCAGGTGGACCTCGTTGACGGCAGCCGCAAAAGTTTTTGCCAGGTTGTCCAAGGCGGCGCGGGAACTGCCCAGCACCTGCTCCCGGAACGTCATCAGCCCCGAGATGCTGCCACTGGTTGGGCCACTCAAAGCCAGCGTCTTTCCATAGGGATCCAGCACCAAAGCCACTTTCTCGGGCGATGCGGAATTGAAATTGGCACCGATCGGCACCGACTTGTTTCCGATGACCACCAAATCCTGGTTGATCGAAGGGCCCAGGCTGACGGTGACGGTACCGTTCAAATCAAATTTGGTGTTGACATGCGCCAGTTTGGACATGTCGCGCAGCAGTTGATCGCGCTGGTCCAACAAGCCGGGTGGTTGGGCGTCGGCGGTGCGCTGCTTGGTGAGCTGGGTGTTCACCATGGCCACCTGCTTGGCCAAAGAGTTGATCTGGTCTACCTGGCCTTGCAGGGCCTGGCTGGTTTCCTCTTGGATCGAATCCAGCTGCGATGAAAGCTGACCGAAGCGATCCGCCACGCCTTGCGCATCGCGCACAAAGCTGCTGCGCAGCACGGTGGAGGCCGGGTCGGTCGACACATCGCGTGCCGAGGAGAAAAACTGGTCCAAAGAGCTGTTGAGGCTCATGGTTTCGCCGCCCATGATGTCCACCACCCGGTTGGCGTAGTTCACCATGGGCTCTTGGCTGGTCAAGTCGCTTTGGCTTTTGCGCAGATTGGCTTCGACAAATGCGTTGTACTGGCGGGTGATGCGCTCCACCGCCACACCGGTACCCATGAAGATATTGCCGGTTTGGGTCACCGGGTTGGCCACAAAGTTGGCGGTCTCACGCGAGTAACCGACCGTAGCGACGTTGGCGATGTTGTTGGCGGTGGTGTTCAGCGCGCGCTGGTAGGCCGCCACCGCATTCGATGCAACGCCCAGGATGTCGCTCATGGCCGGGCTCCGTCAGCGGAATCGGCAGCTTTTGCCGCGTCTTCGGCCCGTGCAATAGGGCGCTGCGCAGCACTCAAAGGCAAAGGCCCGCCCATGCGCGGCAAGGGCAGTGCACTCTGTGCAACCGGCTCCAGGGACATAGGCTTGGCCTGCGGCGCAGCCAAGGAAAAACCTTTGGCTGATGCCGCGCGGGCTTGCAGAAAGCTGGCCGTGGAGCTGGGTTGTTGCGCCTCCTGTGACTTACCTGCCTGCTGATCCTGGATGTCTTTGATCGCCTGGGCATTGGCCGCCTGCACCGCCGGATCGGGCATGTGCTTGAGCAGCAGATCGGCCAGACCTAAGGTGTTCTTTTTGGCCATGGCCAGCGACACTTCTTTGTCGAACATGCCCTCAAACGTGTCCTTGGCCTGCGACTCCACCAGATCGCTCTTGAAGCTGGCGTCGCGCATGGACTTCATCATCATCTGCAAAAACAGCGCTTCAAATTGCTGCGCGGTTTCGCGCGCTGCGCTCTTACCGTCTTTCGCCGCCTTGCCCTTCAGCCGCCCTAGGGCGTCAAAGTCCAGGTAGGAACCTGCGCCTGTGCCGCCAAGCGCCGTATTGGCCGCCGGGGGGAGTTTGTTCGAGAGCGCGTCCATGGTGCAGTCGGTGTCGCAGCGTGTGAACTCAAATCACCAAGAGCTCGGCACGCAAGCTGCCGGAGCTCTTGAGCGCTTCCAAAATCGCAATCAGGGCCGAGGGTGTGGCACCCACCTGGTTGATCGCGTCGACGATGGCCCGCAGGTCCACGCCAGGTTGGAACAAGAACATGGGCTTGTTCGGCTCTTCAATCTTCACGTCGGCGTTTTGCACAGCTTGGGTCGTGCCGTTGGACAGGGCGCCGGGCTGGGAGACTTCGTTGGTCATAGCCACCGACACGGTGATGGTGCCGTGGGTCACGGCAGCCGCCGTCACCCGCACATTGCGGCTGATGACCACCGTACCGGTTTTGGCATTGACCACCACCCGCGCCGGACCTTCGCCAGGCTGTACGTCCAGGTTCTCGACCATGCTCATAAAGGCCACGCGTTGGCTCAAATCGGTGGGTGCGCGCACCAGAATCGAGACGCCGTCCAGAGCGCGTGCCACATCGGCGCCGAACTTGGTGTTAATGGCCTGGATGATGGCGCTGGCGGTGGTGAAATCACCATCGCGCAAGTTCAACAAGACGCTGTCGGTTTTGTCAAAGGAGTTGGTCGACCAGCTTTTCGACAATCGCGCCGGACGGGATGCGCGCTGCGGTCGTCACACCGGCTGCTCGCCCTGGAACCCGCCGCGGCTGACATCATTGCCCGTGGCCGTCAAGGCGCCTTGCGCCAAGGCATAAATCTGTCCGTCCACACCGCGCAAGCTGGTCATCAGCAGGCTGCCGCCGCGCAAGCTGGTGGCTTTACCAATCGCTGAAATCGTGACGTCGATTTTTTGGCCCGGCTTGGTCATACCTGGCAGCTCGGCGGTCACCATGACGGCCGCCACATTCGCTCAGGTTAATCTTGCCGCCGCTGGTAGCCGACTCGTAGTCCGCGATCGAGCTTTCCTGGTTGACGCCCATGCGGCTGAGCAGGGTTTTCATGCTCTGGGTGGTGAAAGACAGATCAGAGCCATCTCCGGTGCCCTGCAAGCCCACGATCAAACCGTAGCCAATCAACTGGTTGCTGCGCATGGCGGCCATGCTGGTCAGGTCTTTGATGCGGTCGGCGTGTACCGGGCCCACCGCCAGCATAAGCATCAGGGCAGGCAGGCAGCAGCGCGCACACAAGGAGAGAAGCTTTGTCATGATGGGTCTTCCGCGCAAGATGAATAAGAATCAGAAAGGCCAGAGCTTGAGCAAGCCGCTGGTGCCCCAGCCGGCGCGCGCTGTAGCCGCCATGTCACCGGTACCGCGGTAGGTGATCTGGGCATTCGCCAGGCGCTTGGATTGCACGGTGTTGTTGGGCGCCACATCATCCGGACGGATCACACCCGCGACCTGGATGATCTCGGAGCCTTCGGTGAGGGCGAGCTGTTTTTCACCCCGCACCACCAGGTTTCCGTTGGCCATCACGTCCACCACGGTGACCACAACCGAGCCGCTCAGCGTGGCCGTCTGGTCGGCAGTACCTGTGCCGTCTGATTTGATGGTTCCACCCAAGCAGGGCGGAGGTGCTACCCAGAAGTCCACCTCCCAGAGTTGCGGTGGGTAACACGTCATTGCTGGCGGTCCGCGATACCGTGCCGCTTTGGGTACGCGCCGCCTGGGTTGACTCGCTGAGTACAACGGTGATCACATCACCGATTTGAAAGTTGCGCCCACGCCCGAGAAAGGTTTCGCCCATATCGGCGTTGTACAGAGAACCAGTAGCCTGTTGCGGCGCTTCGCGCAGCACCGGATACACCGGGGCAAAACCCGTGGAGTGCGTGAGCGGCTGCGGCGGCAAGACCGAACAACCAGCCAAGCAGGTGGCACCGAAAACGAGGGCGGAGAGAAGACGCGCGGCCATTTTTATTCCTTACATGTTCTGGTTCATGTACTTGAGCATGCCGTCCACCGCCGAGATGGCTTTGGAGTTGATCTCGTACGCGCGCTGGGTTTCGATCATGTTGACCATCTCCTCGACCACGTTCACGTTGGAGGCCTCCAGCGTGCCTTGCATCAGCGCGCCCGCGCCGGCCAAACCGGGATTAGTCGCCGTCGGGGCACCGCTGGCAGGTGTCTCTTTCATCAGGTTTTGGCCCACAGGGGTCAGGCCGGCCGGGTTCAAAAAGCGGGCAACCTGAATCTGGCCTATGTTGGCGGCACCGCCGCCAAACAACTCAGCGCTGACCGTGCCGTCGCGGCCGATGGTCAGGCTCTGGGCAGTGGCCGGAATCGTGATCGCGGGCTGCAAGGGCTGGCCGCTGGATGTCACCAGCTGTCCGGTAGCCGACACTTTGAAGTTGCCGTCGCGGGTGTAGGCCACGGTGCCGTCGGCTTGCAGAATTTGGAAATGTCCCTCGCCGGCGATCGCCAGATCCAAGGGATTCTGGGTGTTGATCATGTTGCCCTGGATGTTGAGCTTCTCGGTGGCCATCACGCGCACGCCGGTTCCCAGCATCAGGCCGGTGGGGGCTTGCGTAGCCGCCGAGGTCTGGCCGCCCGCCTGGCGGATGTTTTGGTACAGCAGGTCTTCAAAAACTGCGCGATCCCGCTTGAAGCCGGTGGTGTTGACGTTGGCCAGGTTGTTCGAGATCACGTTCATACGTGTCTGCTGCGCGTCCAGGCCCGTCTTGGCGACCCACATTGATGCGTCCATCTTTTGCTCCTAGGTGAATTCAATACCTAGGACGATGCAAAAGACATGCCACCCGAAATTGCCGGTTTTCCGGCCATCCCGCCGGCTAGGGATTTAGCTTGGTTTGAGCATCGAGGCACCCGCCTCGTCGGTGGTCTTGGCCTCTTTGATCATATTGACCGCCTGCTCAAAAGACCGGCTCTGGTCGATCAGCTTGACCATGATGTTCATGGCATTCACGGCACTGCCTTCCAGCGCGCCGGGCGTGAGGCCTGGTTTTTCGGGGCCGGGGGTGATGTCCTGGCCGTCGCCAGCGCTGTTTTTGAACAGTCCGTCCTCGCGTCGCAACAGCGGGGTCGCACTGGCGTCGCGCAGCATCAACTTGCCTAAAGCGACGGGCACTTTCACGCCCACCTGCGCCAGATCGGTTCCCATCACAGTTCCATCTGCGCGGATTTCAATTTTTAAACCGGGCGGCAAGGTCAGCGGTCCACCGCCTTCGCTGCGAATCAGGCGTCCTTGCCCGTTTTCGAGTGTTCCCTGGGCATTGATGCGCAAATCACCACGGCGGGTGAACGCCAGTTGGCCATCAGAAGCCGTGACGCCCAACACCGTCGAGCCCGACAAGGAAATGTCCAGGTCGTTACCGGTGGCAATCACCGGTCCGCCCTTGAGACTGATGAAGTCTTCTGAGAACGACTGGGGCTGGAAGCGTGACTTGAAGCCTGCACCTTCCACTTGCACCGCACGGGTCGCAACCTCAAAGCTGCGCTTGAAACCAACCGTCGAGACGTTGGCCATCTCGTTGACCGCCATCTGGCGCGCCACGCGTTGCTCGTTGATCGATGCAACCGCGTTAAAAGCTAAGCGATCCATGGCAAGTCCTCAAACATTCAAGTCTTCAAAAGATTAAGCGCGCAAGTTGATGATGGCCGACGTCATCGTCGAGCTGGTCTCAATCGCTTTGGCGTTGGCCTGGAAGTTACGCTGGGCGGTAATCAAGTCCACCAGCTCCTGCGTCAAGTCCACGTTAGCCCGTTCGGTGGCACCGGCACGCAGGGTACCGAAACCGGCCGATCCCGCGTTACCCAGTGTGGCTTTGCCCGATGCTGCCGAGGCCAGGAAGGTGGAGTCACCCATCTGGCGCAAGCCCACCGGGCTGGAGAAGTTGGCCAGCAGAATTTTGGCCAGCGATTTCTGGGTACCGTTGGAGAACGATGCGCTCACCAGTCCATCGTTACCAATGGTCACGCCCACCAGATCACCCTCGGGAGCGCCGTCTTGCGACTGCGACAACACCGCGAATGGTGAAGTGAACTGGGTAGAAGCGCCGTAGTCGATATTGATGGTCAAAACACCCTTACCACCCGCCAAGAAGACCGGCTCCAACTGCGTGCCGTCGACCGGTGAGACCAGCTTACCGCCGGTACTGAAGGTCAGTTCGCCCTTGGTCAAGAAGATGGGCGACCAGGCCGGCAGCGTGCCGTCAAAACCGTCACCGCTGGTGGTCTCGTTGCCCTGTCCGTCGATGTACTTGGGTTGTGACACACCGGAGACCACATCTTTGTGCTGGGTTGGCTTGATCCAGGTCGAATCGATTCCGCGTGCCGCTTCCACCTGGTCCAGGCCCCAGTCGGCGCTGCCTGAGATTTTGATGAACGAGGCCGCACCAGTGGTACCGCTGGTGAAGGTAAAGCGCTTGTCGGTATCGTCGATATGTCGACCTCCACGCCATTGACCGTGACCGGATCGCCGAATGCGTTGTTGCCACCCAAGGCAGTTGATGCCTTTTTGCAGTTCTGCCTTCAAGGTATCGAGCGAATAGTCGGAGCGCACCGGAATCATCACCGTGCCCTTGACACCGTCCACCGTCACCACAAACTTGTTGTTGGTCTCATCGACCGCGAAGTTGTTCGAGATGTTCTTCAAGGGCGTGGTGCCCACTGCCACCGCCGGCGACGAGGGAATACCGCGCAAAGCCGATGCATGACTGGGCCACATAATTGACCGGCGCCTCTGAGGCCAATCCGTTGGCCGTCAGAGCCCAGCATGTCAGTGCCTAAGGAGTTGGCTTTCACGCCGGTGATGGCCAAGCTGGACGTGTCGCCGGTTTTGCCGGAATTCATAGTGAATTTTTTGTTCACCGAGTCGTAGGTCATGGTCATGCCGTAGCGCTGGTCGGCAGCCAGGCGGATCGCCTGGCCATTGGGGATCACCTTGGCCTCGTAGTGGCCACTACCCGACAAGGTCACCGCAGGTCTCGCTGAGTTTGAACAATTCATTTTTCAGCACGCCATCGACACCGTTGGTATCGAGCTTGATCACGTTTGCGCCATCGATGAACTTAAAACTCGAAGTCGAAAAATCGTAGCTGGCTTCGGATGGTGTTGGTACCGGGATGGGCAGCGTCGAGCTGGCTCTGGATGGCGCTGCACCATCTGGTCAATCGTCACCTTTTTGGCATTGAACACCGGTTGGCCGTAACTGTCGATTTGTACCGTACCGTCTTTGTTGTGCATCACACCCAAGCCCGGGGTTTCGCCTGGTATCAGTTTGATGGGGATGGGGTTTTCGGTGATCGCACCCGTCGTCTGGTCTACCGATGTTGTTGGCCGCTGCTGTACACCTGGAAATACCGGTCGCTGGCCTGGGACAAGTCAAAGTACGACTCGTCGCCGAACTCGCGGTTCAAAGTAGTTAGTGACCGTCGTTGCCATTTCGTTGCCGATGATTTTTTTATCCGTGTCGGCTAAAAATCCGAGGTTCAAAATCACCGGCTCACCGGAGCCATCGACATCGAGTTCGAGCAGCTGGCTCAAGCCCACTTTGACGCTGTCGTAATAGTCATTGGTCATGGCGCCCAGGCTGGCGGTGATGACGGCCTTGATGGCAGTCAATTTTGCCGCCGTACCAACTGCGCCTATGCCGGTGACAAGGTCAATCAGCGCTTCTGACTTCAGTTCTGGCGTGAGATCGGTGGTGGTGTCAATGCCCAAAGCTTCGGCACCCGCCTTGATACCGGCGTGCAAGGCATTGTCGGCTGCGATGAGTTTGGCTTTTGCGCTCAAACCGGCAGCAGCGATCGCGTTTTCACTGGCACCCGTTCCCAAATCGCTCAACCGCGGTGGCAACCGCTGCGTCGACATCGACGTCAGGTACTGCTGCGGGCTCAGCTTCCTGCCCAGTACGCGGCAGCCAAAGCGTCCATGGCCGTAGTGCGCTGGGTCTCGTAGTCCGTGGAGAGGATGTCCGAAATGGTCAGCGTGGTGTCATCCTCGGCGGTTTGGACAGCGAGCCAAAACTTTGGCGTAACTGATGTTGTCGCGGGCTTCTTTGATTTCCGCTGTCGTCGCGACGGTGCCGTCGGTTGCGGTACCCGACAGGGATGGTGACCGCGGTCATTCACGTTGGTCTTGGATTTCCAGCAAGACCGCCGCATCAGACAGCTCGGATGGGCTACAAAAAACCGCTGTGCGCAAGCCCAAGGCGTAACGCTCCGGCAGCTCCGCCTCGGGGTAACGCATGCCCGAGACAGCCGCCGTAACCACCGCACTCACCATGTCACTGGTGGTCAGAACCGTGCTGTCATTGGCGGCTGAGCCCGGCCACGCTGGCCAGTGCCAAATCGGCCGCATTGGCCGTGTCATTGCGGATCTTGAAGTTGTCGCCGTTGCTGAAGTCAAAGCTGGTGATGCTTTTGCCCGGTACCGCTGCTGGCACCGATTTTTGGGTGTCGGTCAGGTCGTTCAGCGAAAACAACATGGTCTTGGCGGTGGTCAACTCGTCTTTCACCAGGCTGTAGGGAGCGAGTTGGCCGTACTGGTTGACGTACAGCTTTTCGCCATTCACGTTGCTGGCCTGCTGCAAGGACGCGTTCACCGAGTCCTCGCCCACATACACATGGGTTTGCCAGGTGTTGGTCGGGCTGGTCTGGTCGGCGTTTTTGGTCTTGACGTAGTACACCGTAGCCAAGTAGCCGTTACCACCGGCGTCGTACACGGTAAACGCCGTGCTCTTGTTGTAGGTGGCCGGGTTGGTGCGGTTGAA
The DNA here is from genome assembly GCA_964203415.1 of Rhodoferax sp. Taxonomy (GTDB): domain Bacteria; phylum Pseudomonadota; class Gammaproteobacteria; order Burkholderiales; family Burkholderiaceae_C; genus Allorhodoferax. The sequence continues at coordinate 87,577 of CAXNME010000008.1, read as the reverse complement.
CTCGTCACTGATAACAGGCGCATCAGCGGGGAAGTTCAGGCCCAGCGACACCGCCGAGGTCTGTTTGGCTTCGCCCGATGTCTTTTGCGGAATGGTCAAAACCACGCGGTCATTGACGTTGGCGCTACCGGTCGAGTCAACCGTCGCTGCCATCAAACGCTGGCCTGCGGAGTTCACCACGTTGTACTGTTCATTCAGCAGAAACGAGCCGTTACGGGTATAGGTTTCTTGCAGACCGTCGGCCGAGCGCATGGGGAAAAAACCGTCGCCGGTGATCGCCAGATCCAGCGCGTTGGACGAGAACGAAATATTGCCCTGGCTGAATTCCTGGCTCACCTGCTTCAGCGAAACGCCCTGACCGACCGTGGACGAGGCTTTTTGCAGCGGCGAGGTCGCAAAAATGTCGCCGAAGTCAGCGCGCGAGCGCTTGAAGCCGGTGGTACCCACGTTGGCAATATTGTTGGACGTCACGCCCAACATGGCGGTGGCGGCATTCAGCCCGGTCAGCGAGGTATAAAAAGACATGGTTCAGGGCTCCTAATGGTGCGAGATGGGGTGTGAGATGTGCTGTGAAAGGTGTGGGCTGGGCGCCAGGGGCTTAACCGCCAATGGTGCTCACGTCCGATAACTTGATCGTTTTGCCGCCTTGGATTTGCAGCAAGGTGGTTTTGGACGCGTCTTGGCTGACGCCGGTAATCATGGCTGCGGTGCTCACCGGCCGCTGACTGGTCAAACCTTGGGAGACGGCGCTGGCGACAAAACGGTAGGTGCCGTCGGGCAAGGGTGCGCCCTGGTCGTCGGCCCCATTCCAATAGAAACTCATGTCGCCCATGCGCTGCGAGCCCAGAATATTCGTGGCCACCAGCACGCCCTTGTCGTTGAGCACCTGGATCTTCACGCCGTCGGCGCCGTTGGGCAAGCTGATCGTGCCCTTGATGGGCTTGCCGCCGCTCAACACGGCCGGAGCGTCGGGCACCGACATGGTTTTACCAATCAGGCTGGCGCCGGTGACGATGTTTTGGCCCTCTTGGCTGTCGACAAAGTTTTTCAGGGTGGCCGACATATTGGTCGTCGCTTCCAACTGCGAGAACTGCGCCAACTGGGCGACAAAGGCCTCGTTTTTGACCGGATCCAGCGGATCCTGGTTTTTCAGCTGGGTGGTAAAGAGGGTTAAAAAGTCGGTTTGCCCCATGCTGGAGCTCTTGGCGGTCATGGCCGCCTCGGCTGCCGCAGCCGTGGTGGTGATGCCAGTGGGAACCGAGGTCGTCCAGGCCTTATTCACCTGGGTGTTGCTGGGAAGCAAATTGATGTTGGACATGGTGGGTCAGCGTCGGGTTAGTTGGCCGATTCAGGCTTTGATGATGTCCAGGGTGCGCATGGTGAGCTGGCGTGCGGTGTTCACCACCTCCACGTTGTTTTGGTAAGAGCGGGCCGCAGCCATCATGTCGACCATCTCGCTCATCTCGTTCACGTTGGAGATGTAGACATAGCCGTCTTTGTCAGCTGCCGGGTTGCCGGGGTCGGACTGGCGGGTAATGGGTTTCGGGTCATCCACGATTTGCACGACCCTGACGCCGCCCTTGGCAGTCTGGTCCTGGCCACCCATCTGACCTTCCAAGATGGTCTTGAACACAGCGCGCTTGGCGCGAAACGCCTCTTGTTCGGTGCCGGCCACGGTTCCGCCGTTGGCCAAGTTGGATGCGGTGGCATTCATGCGCACGGTTTGCGCATTGAGCGCGGAACCGGCGATGCCAAAAATATTGTCTAAAGCCATGTTTATTCTCCGCGCAGCGCTTTGCGGATTCCGCCAATGCGGCTCTCCAAAATGCTCAATGTGGTTTGGTAATCGGCAGCGTATTGGCCGTACTTGGCTTGCTCGACCGGCAGTTCAACGGTGTTGCCGTCAAATGAGGTGTTGTAGGGCACGCGGTACTTGAGGCCGTTCAGACCGGCGTCCGGGGACTGGGTGGTGTGGCCCGGCCTGGTCATTTGCAGGTCGGCGCCTTGGGCGTCTTTCAGCAACTGGTGGAAGTCCAGGTCTTGCGCTTTGAAGTTCGGGGTATCGGCATTGGCGATGTTTTTGGCCAGGATTTCCATGCGCTGACCGCGGTAGGCCAAGGCACGCGAAGGGGCTTCAAAGGTCTTGTCAATCATGTTCATCGGGAAGACTCCTCAGGGCATCGCCATTTTTCGCCGGTATACCGACACTTCGGGCCACGGTGCGCGGCCCTTGGGGGAAATATTGCAAATTGCGTGCCATATGAAGTTTTTGCAGACCTCACTCTCAAGTTCCCGCCGCCCGTGCCGAATCGATGGTGTGAAACTGCGGATATGCGGCAAGAGCTTGCCGGAGCCAGCTCCCGGGCCCCGCTTTAGTTGGCCTGGGTTTCGGCGTACGCAACCGCGCCCTGTGCACCGCTGCGCATGCGGGAAGGGAATGATTTCGCGCAGCCGGGCAGCCGCGTTTTGCAGCAGCCCGAAGCGGATCGATTGGCGGGTGATGGGGTTGTCGGTGTCGCCACCGACATGCAGGTCGCGGGCTTGCGCGCCAGGAATATTCAGCGGCCGGGTCGCCGAGTTTTCGGCCCGCGATGCGGGGTTGAGCACCGACAAGTACAAATCCTCCAGCCCTGCCGGCCCCTTGTTTTTCAGCCCGACTTCATCAAAGTATTTGTCCACCAGGTCGAGCTGCGAATGCACGCTCAGGTTCAGAATGGCTTTGGGGTTCTTGGCATAACCTGCGGTCGCTGCGCCGCGCGCAGGGCCGTCGCAGAATTGGATGATTCCGTGGCAACGCTGGTTGCTGGCGCGCGGATTCATGCCGTCGCTCTCCATCAGGGTCATGCGGGCGAAGTCGTCGGGCAAGAAGTTGTGCTCCTTGGCCAATCCCAAAATTTTGTCGTATACCGCCGTCCGTTCCTGCGGCGGAATAAACCCCTTGGCTACCGCGCGGTCCAGGGTTTTCTGTAAGACCGGGTTGGGCACCGCGCCGCCAGCGGTAGCCAGCTCGGCCGGAATCAGCTTTCCGTTGGGGGCAACCGCGCTCGGGGTGGGCACGTGGGGAAAACGCGGGAGACTGCGTTGCGCGACCACATCGGCGCTTGCTCGGGGCGGTATCTCGGCAGCGCGCTTGGACGCAGGAAGCTGCAAGGCCTGCTGCGCAGGCACGCTGGCAGCCATGACCGGCTTGACTGGGCCGGCGATGCCGGTCTGGGCAATCTGCACACTCAGGGCACGCATGTCCAGCTGCTGGCCGACAAAAATACGGTCGGGATTGTCAATGCGGTTGGCTTTGGCAAGCTGCTGGGCCAGCCGGTAGGCTTGGGCCCCTTCGAGCTTGACACCCATGGCGCCCGCCTGTTCTTGCACGATGTCGCTGAGGGTGTCGCCCGCGACAACGGTGCGGCTGAGCGCCGCGCCGGCTGCCGGTGCGGTGCCCACAGTTTGGGCCGTTTGCAAAGCCTGGGCAAATCCGGCACCGGACTGCCCGGACGCATCAAGTCCCGGATCGGCCACGGGGCGCGCAAACCGCGCGGGCCCCCCCAGCGAGTTCAGGCTGCTAGCGGGTTTGGGCTGAAGATCGGTAGCTTGCATGGCGGTTACTGGGCGGGTGGAATAATCCGGAGGGATAACGTGAAACGACTACATTGGCACTTTTCTTGCATCCCATCAGAATAAGTGTCAAGGTATCGACATAACCTTCATTCCTTCTGAACCATGCAAATGCTGTGCCACAACCCCCTGCCACCCGCTGCCCGGCAACGCAGATGGCTGGCGGCCGCGCAAGCGGCGGCGCTGAGCCTTGCGCTGGCCTTGGGATGGGTATCGGCGACCGCGCAAACAACGGCGGAGGCACCCCTGAGCCAGGATAATTTATTCAAAGAGGTTGGCAACTGGATGCAGCAAACCCAGCAATTGAGCGCCGGCCAGTTCGACTTTGTCCCGCTGGACAGCCGCGTCAAAGTGCAGCCCTGCGACCGGCCGCTGGTGATGGACCTGCCATTTGCCACCAAAGAAACCGTTCGGGTGCGCTGCCTGGGCACATCGAGCTGGCAGCTGTATCTGCGTGCCAATATCAAAACCCCGGTAGCTAAACCGTCACCCCCGGCAGCACCAGCCGCAGCAGCATCACCGGCGGCGGCGGTGGCGGCAACACCGCCAAAAATTGCCAGCAGTGCGGCAACTGCGCGCCGCAAAGTTGTCGTGGGAACCCAGTTTTTGCGCGCCGGCACCGTGCTGAGCGCGGCCATGCTGGAAGAATCCGAACAAGCGGCCACCGGCTTGGACAATTCGCTATTCGGCAGCCTCAAAGACCTGGAAAATGCGGAAGTGGTGCGCGATATTCCAGCCGGAACCGCCTTGCGCAGTTCGGATGTACGCCGGGCCCTGATGGTCAAACAGGGGCAATTGGTTATGCTCACGATCAGCAAAGGCAGTAGTTTTGCTATCGTTGCCCGGGTCGAAGCGCTGCAAGATGGACGTTTAGGTGACCAAATCCGCTTAAAAAATCCCGAGTCGGGCCGATTACTAAGCGGTGTGGTGACGGGACCGAGCGCTGCCAGAGGTTTGTGACCCGCACCGAAAATTTTTTCAAATTTGGTACTCAAGTTTTTTGCCGACAGGCCGATTCCTACAAGGACAAGCTGTAAAAGTGCTGCTTAATCTGTGAAAGTGAGCTATCTATGACCGATCCTATTTCGACATCGCCACGGCCGCTACCGGCCTATAACGGGGCACGCAAGTCCGCCGATAAGGCGGGCGGGGCGGAAAAATCTGCGTCTTTAGCGAACACAGCACCCGCAGCCACCCCAGGAGTCACGCCAACGGTGCCCGCCGCCCATACGGAAAGCGCGGACGAAATCAACCTGCGCAAAGTGGCCCAACGTATGCACGAAGAACCCAATTTCGACCGCAAAAAGGTGGACTCGATCCGCCAGGCCATCCAAGACGGCAAGTACCCCTTGGACCCCCGCCGTATTGCTGAGAGTTTTTGGTCTATTGAGCAGATGATCAAAGGCTGAGGCACGCCCCATTGGTAGAACCGGCCGAACCCGACCTCCACCAGCGCGCACAGGCGCTGGTCTTGCAGCTCAGTCAGATGCTGGAGTTGGAATTCGACGCCCTCAAGATACAAAACCTGGACGAATTCGAGCGCTTGCAGCCGGTCAAAAACGATTTACTGTCCCAGCTCACCCAGATGGCGCCGAGCAAAGAAATTTTGGAAGAAGACCCGCAGTGGAGCGGCTGGCTCGAAAGCATTGCCCAGTGCCGTGACATGCACCGGCGTAACGCGGTGCTGATGGAGCGCAAACTCGAATCGATTCGCGGTGCCCTCGACAGCTTGCGTCTTCCTGGAACCGGCAGCGGTGTTGAAATTTATGACCGGCTCGGTCATGTGTCGCGTTTTTCACGCGGACGCGGTTACAACGAAGCCTAGGCCAGTCCGTCCACCGGGTCCGACGGCCCGCCGACATCGATCGCATCACCCGCCCCGCTCGCGCCCGCAGCGTCCTCAGCGGAGTCTGCTGCGGCCTCTCGGCCAACTGGCTTCTCGTCCCCCGGACGCATGCCTTTGAGCCAGTACACCCAGGACAAGATCACAGACACCGCAGCGTACAGCTCGGGCGGGATTTCATCGTCCACATTCAGCCGGCTCAAAAGCGCCAGCAATTGCGGATCCTGGGTGATGTACACGCCATTGGCCTGCGCCTGGGCAATCATGGCCAGGGCAATTTCCTCGTCGCCCTTGGCCGTGACCACCGGCGTCAAGTGCTGGCCGTACTCCAGGGCAATGGCTTGGCGGCGGAAACTCATGCCCGTATGTCCAGTACGGCGCCAGCCAAGGCAGACACCGGCTCCTGAGCACCAGGGTTCTGGCCCCCCGGCCGTTCACCGTGGATGACCTGGAAGGAGCGCATAGCAATGCCCGCAGCCTGCAACTGCTCACCCAAAGTGGCCGCGCCGGACTGCGCCATGTCAACAACGGCGGCGTTACGCGCCCACATCATGAGGTCGACCCGGTCCTTGTCCAGCAGCTCTGTCTTCAGCCACAACTCACCGTATTCGGCGCTGGTGGAGTGGACGTTGACGGTAAAGGGGGTGGATCTGCCCTCGCTGGTGCGGCGGCGCTCGAACTGGATCTCCACCGGCGACGCATCCCTGAAGGGGATGACCATATTGAACACCAGCTCCTGCTGCGTCTGCGCCTGGACAGCGCGAACCTGCGCCGACTCCAGATCATCGACGCCGCGCTGCAATTGCTGCGCGGCACCCAACTCCTCACTGCTGAGATCGTCCAACGCGCCCATGGACGCCAGCGCACCCAGCAGCAGTTGCTTGGTGTCGTTGGCCGGCATGTCGCGGTCGACGCCGCTGAGCAGACTGCGCTCCGAGCCCAGCGCAGCCTGCACCGCGCTGCGCACATCGCGCGGGGACAGCTGCGCCATGCTGAAGCGTTGGCGCGACCACTGCGCCTGCAAATCGGGACGGCCCACCTGGCGCAGTACCGCGTCCAAGGTGCCGCTGTTGAATAAGTTGACCAACTCGGGCAGTCCGTTGGCCCGGTACAGCAAGCTGCCCAGGCGCGAAAAAAAGTCCTGTGGTCCCAGAATCACCCGTTGCGGTGCCTCCTCAGCCACCGTGGCCAGCACCCCGGACAAAGACACCGGTGCCAGCGCCAGCGGCGCTGCGGCGGTTGAAGGTTTGGCTGCGGGTGCCAGCAGATTGTGCAAAGTGGCCGTGCCGTCTTGGTTGATTTCAACCCGCAGATTCACCAGCAGCGGGCTGTCTTGCGTGCCCGGCTGCAGGGTCGGCAAAACCCGCCCGTCGACCACAAAGCCCAAAGACCCGTCACGCGCCTGTACGCTGGCCTGCAAAACCTGCCCGTCTTTCAAACCCATGGCTTGCACCGTGGGCGCATCCACGCGGGCAACAGACGGTGCCGACAGCGGCGCAGCGCGCTCGGGCAAAGCAGGCAAGGGCACGATGGGCGGCGCGTAGGCGCTGCTCTCCGGTTCAAGATCCTGCTGATACGGGTCTGCGGGCGCATCCGGCGTGGGTGCCGGGCGTGGCCCAGCCGCCAGGCGCGCAGGCTGTTGCGCCACCACCTGCTGCTGCGCCAGGGCACCGGCGTTGGCGGGCTGCGCTTGCATGCTTTGCGCCATCACCGCATTGGCTACCGGGGAACTGATGTTGCCGGCAGCCATGGGCGCGGCACCGGCATACGCCGACCGTTCGCCCACCGCGCCAGGGACTGCGCCGGGTACTGCGCCAGGTACTGCGGCCGTTTGCGGTTGGGCAGGCTGGGCGGGTGCAGCGGGGGGCGGGTAGAGATTGCCCGCCGGTACGCTGGACGGAGGGGGCGGTGGGCTGGCCTGCTGGCGTGCTGCCAATGCCGGATCGAGACCATCGCCTGCGGCAGCCGGGCCGGACGATCGGGCTCCACCCGCCGCCGCCGCCGCGCCCGATGCAGCGCTGGAGGCGGAACTTCCGCCCGCCGCACTGCCGGCGGATTTGCCCTGCCCTGGCGTGGGCAAGCGGTTCAGGGTCAGCGATCCGTCGGGGTTGGTCTGGGCGCGCAAATTCAGGCGCTGGCCCACGGTCCATTCCATGCCGGGCGGTAATTCCAACAAGCGCCCCCGCAGCAGCAAAGCGAGCTGATCACCCCGGGCCTGCACTGTGCCCTGCACCACCTGGCCGTCCGACAGGTTCAGCAGCCGCGCAGTAATCGCTTCAATGAGCGGCAGCGACATCTGCCCCTGTGGAAAAACCACAGGAGAAGGGCGCGGCAGCAGCGCGCTGTTTTCGGTGATGGAGATCACGGCCGAACCAGGTCAGCCCGGCTCAGGGGTAGCGCACCCAGCGCTTGCGCTCCTCGGCGCTGCTCACAGCCGCTGGGCTGCGCTGGGCACCGGCTGCGTCGACCTCCGCCACGGCGGTCAAAGGTCCCGTGACCGAGAGCAGCAATTTGTGGTGATCTGGAACCGTCAGCACAGCGCCCTTTTTCATGCGCGGTGGGGTGGTGATCGGGGTCACAAAGGCCTGTGGGTTTTGGCTGATGAATGCGCGGCGCAACAAGTCCATCTTCAGCGGGCTGTCCGGCATGGTGACCTGGATCACATGGTCCAGCGTTTCCCCTTTGCGCGGGGTATACGTTGCCGCTGCTTTGGGGGCGGCTTCAGCTACAGCCGCATCCGCAGCGGAGACTGGCTCGGCGTGCATCAAAGCCACGGCCAAGACGCTGCAACTGGCCAGGCCCATCGCCACGGCACGGAAGTGCAATATGAATTGGTGGGGGTGGTGGGTGGTCGGGGCCATGGTGGCGTCTCCAGGTAGGGGTTAGGGCGGGCGCAAAGCGAGTGACTGTGCAGGTCAGATCAAATCAAGGCAGGCTGCGCGCGGGCCAAGCCCGCCATTGGGTTTGCACCGCTTTTTGGGGACCGGCCAGCCACTGCAAGCGGGCACTGCCCTCGCTCACGCTGCTGACACGGGCCAGCACGGTTTGGGCAATCACACCCGCGTCCAGGCTGCGCTGGGGAATCTGCTGGCTGTTGACCAAAACCCACTCATCGCCGACTTGGATGCCCGAGGCCGCGCCAGCGTCAATCTGAAACTGCGGGCCGTCGGCCAGCGTCACCTGCGGATTGAAAGCCCGGCAGGCCAGCACGGTACCGACCGAGTCGGCCAGGTAGCTCAGTTGGGGGGCCAAGGCGACGCGCGTAGCCTCGCTGAGTTGCACCGGACCGAAACCCACCTGCTCCGACAGCAAGTCGATATGCAAGGTGCGCGCAAAGGCCGGCCGTATTGCACCCCGTTCTTGCAGCACCATCTCCAAACGCACGGAAAGCCGGGGTGCGCTGTCCCAGTACAGCTGGGGCGAGCTGCTGCCGCTGAACCAGCCCGGAACCCGCACCGCCACGGCGTTCGGATCGGTCGACGGTTTGGACGGTGCCTGCGCCACCACCGGCGGCACCTGCATCAAACGGATGGTTGCGTTCCAGGTGGCGGCTGGGTTGGCATCGCCGAGCAGTGCGCGGGCGTAGGTACCCTCCGGCTCTGGCAGCTTGTCACGCAATCTCCATTGGCCGCCGGCGCTGGCGCTGGCGCGCAGCCGCTCACCCACCTGTGCGCGCAAGGATTCCAGCATCCAGCGCTCGTCGGCGGGTAAATTGGCGGGCAGGTCCCATTGCAGCGTCACCAGGTGTTTAAAGCGCTCGCTGGGCGGCGAGCAGACGGCCGGAGCCTTGTCAGCGGCGTCCGCGACCTTGTCCCATTGCACATCCGCATTGGGCTGGCCCTTGGCGTCGCGCTCATACGACACGATGCGCACGCCCCGAACCTGCATGCCGTTGCGAAAAGAGTTCATTTCGCGCAGCACGCCCTGCTCGTCGATCCAGCTGGTGGAGACGACCTTGGTCGGGGCCTCCAGCGCGGCTTGCAGCAGGCTTTGGCGCACGGCGGCCAAACGCTCCTCGGCGCTCAAAGCGTCAGCCGCCATCAGCCTCTGTCCGGTAAGCAGCATGCCCGCCAAGGCCATCCCGAGCGCAATCCGGCCCATACCCGGTGAGGAGCGGTGCAGGATGGGCAAGGCAGATCGATGCATAAAGACTGTACTTAGCGTGCTTTAGCAATCATTTGGGATAAATACAAGGAACGCAGGTCCTGGACGACCGGGCGATCCAGGGTCAAGGTGACTTCATAGGTGTCGTCGCCCGCCGGGGTGATGCTGACCAACGTGGCACCGAAAATCACGCCCTCGACGCGGCTGCGGAAGGTGTCGTTTTGCACCACCATGTCCGCCACGGTGGCATTGGCCTCGACCTTCAGGCCATAAACCTGTTCGGTGAGGGCGCGGTAGGCGTCCAACTTGGCAGCTCGGATGGCCAATAAGCGCTGTTGGGCGGGGTTACGGTGGTTTTGCACACTGATGACCGCATATCCCGTTGCAGTCAGGGTTTCCCGGCGCTCCACCAGGGGCGCGATCACCGTGCCCGCTTCCATGGTTGTGGGCGCAGCCACCTTGGGCGCGGGCGCTGCCGGCAAGCTGGCAGGGGCGGTGTCTGCGGCCGGAACCAGGGCCGCAGGCGCGCCCCCGTTGACCGGGGCCGCGGCGGCTGGGGCGGCCTTGGGGGCGGCGCCCAGGTGCAGCGGAATGCCCTCGCAGGCGGTCAGAACGGGTAGAACGAAGACCAGCAAGAGTTGGACGGAGCGATTCATGGAGGGTTCCTTAGGTAGGGCTACCCTTGAATATCGGCATCCAGGCCAACTTCTTGAGGCGGTGCGGGCTGCGGGGACGGGCTTGGCGGCAATCCGGCCGCAGCCAGATACCAGCGCGCGGCCACAGCGTAGTCCTGCGCCACGCCCTGGCCGTTGGCGTACATATGGCCCAAACAGAACTGGGCACCGGCATCACCCGCATCCGCAGCCCGGCTGTACCACTGCACGGTCAGCACCGGATCGTGGGGCAGGCCTTCGGCATGCCAGTGGGCGCGGGCCAGCATGTACATCGCCAGCGGGTCGCCCTGTGACGCTGCGCGCTCGTAGGTTTGGGCGGCGCGGCTGAGTGCGACCGGGTCTGCTGCGGAATCCGGCCCCTGCGCTACCAGACGCAGGCCATTGGCCAGGTTGGCCATGGCCTGCACATGGCCCTGCTCGGCCGCCTGCTCGAAATAACCCAGCGCCAGCGCGCACCCGTCACCGCCATCCTGGGCGGCCAGCACCCCAGCCGCAAACTGGGCTTCGGCCAGACCGGCTGAGGCGGCAGCTTCCCAGTGCGCGCGCGCCTGGTCCAAAGCGGCGGCGTCCTGCTCGCGGGTGCGCCAGGCCATGACGCCCAGGTTGTGTTGCGCGGCCAGCTGCTTCTGGGTGGCGGCCTTCGCGTACCAGTGCGTGGCCAGCGCTTGGTCTACTGGCGTACCCTGGCCTAGGTCGTACATCAGGGCCAAGTTGAACTGCGCCGAAGCGTCACCGCTGTCCGCCAGGCTGCGGTAGTTGTCCAGAATGCGGCGGAAATCGGGTTGGAAATCGCGGCTATCCGCATGCATCAGGGTGTACTGCTGCAAAGCGCCCGGGTGGCCCTGGTCGGCGGCCGCGCGCAACAGCGCGCTGGCCTCCAGCGCTGCAAAAGAAGCTTGCTTGGACGACGCCGCGTCGCGGATGGCCGGGTTTTCTTGCGCCAGCAACATGCCCAGCGCGTACTGGGCACTGGGGTCACCCGCCTCGGCTGCGGCCTGGTAATGGGTGGCGGCTTCCCACACATCCACCGGCGTACCCTGACCCAGCGCAAACAAAACACCCAGGTTGTGGTGGGCCTGGGCGCAACCCAGCTCAGCCGCCGCGCGAAAGCTCTGCACCGCGCGCGGAATGTCACGGGCAAAGGCATGGCCGTCCTCGCGGCTACCTGCGGGCACGGCGTCGGCAGCGCCATCGCTGGCCGATGCGTAAATAACGCCCAGGTTGAACCAGGCGTCGGCGTGGTTTTTCAGGGCGGCCGGCTCAAAGCACAAGGCTGCCTGCGCGGCATCCGCCTCCACACCCCAACCCTGGGCATACATCACACCCACGGTGTACAGCGCCTCCGCGTTACCAGCATCGGCCGACTGGCGCAGCAATTCGAAGGCCTGGGCATAGCGCTGCGGCGCGTCGGGGGACTGCAGCAGCAACAGCCCCCAGTTGCAACGGGCCAAGCGCGTCGCCCTGCTCCGCCGAGCGGCGGTACCACTGCGCTGCGAGTACCGGATCGGCGCTGACGCCCGCGCCCATGGCGTGTACCGCGCCGAGGTTGCACTGGGCACCGGCATGGCCCAGGTCGGCGGCCGCTTGGTAATGCTGGCGCGCGGCAGTCAGATCCACCGCCCCCGCGTCCCCGCTCTGCGCCAAACAACCCAGCACAAAGTGGGCTTCAGCCAGGCCCAAAGCCGCACTGCGCTGGTAACCGGCTACGGCCTGCGCCAAGTCTTGGGGCAGGTGATCGCCTTGGGCGCTGAGCACAGCCAGGTTGAAGATGGCCTGCGGGTGGTCTTGGGCAGCGGCTGCACGGTAGCAGTCGACGGCTTTCTCCATATCCGTCTCGCAACCCTGACCGGTGGCATACATGACGCCTAAATTGAACTGGGCGCAGGCCAATCCGCTTTGCGAAGCCTGCGTGTACAGGGCGTGGGCCTCGGCTAGATCAGGCTCCGCGCCCTGGCCTTGGGCATGCATCAAGGCCAGATTGAACTGGGCGGCCGCATCGCCTTGGCCGGCCGCCAGCGCGTACCACTTGCGCGCCTGCACCAGATCCTGGGGCACGGCCGGCGTATGGCCTTGGGAAAGCAGCAGACCGAGCTTGACTTGCGCGTAGGCGTGGCCCTGCGCGGCGGCGGATTCGTACCACTTCAAGGCCTGTATCAAATCCTGGGGCAGACCGTCGCCCTGGGCGTAAATCAAGCCCAGATGGAACTGCGCCGTGGCATCGCCCTGCGCCGCCGCTTGGGCAAACCAATGCGCGGCGCGGGCACTGTCCTGCGGCGCACCCTGGCCGTTGGCATACATAAAGCCCAGATTGGTTTGCACATCCGACAGCCCTTGCTCGGCGGCGCGCTCATACCAATCCAGCGCTAACGCATCGTCGCGGGCGACACCCTGCCCGTTGGCATACATGAAGCCGAGGTTGTATTGCGCCGGCGCGTAGTCCTGGTCTGCGGCGAGGCGGTACCACTTGAGGGCCTCCCGGTAATCCTGGTTCACGCCCTGCCCGTTGGCGTACATAAAGCCCAGGTTGTTTTGCGCCGCCGCATAGTCGAGCGAGGCCAGGGGCCGCGAAATGCGCAGCGCGTTGGCAAAGTCGCCCCTGCGGTAGGCGGCGTTGGCGTCGTCGAGCAGGGTTTTCACGGTAAGTGCGCGGGTCGATTCACTCTTGCGGGGTCAGGATCGGGCCCAGCGCCTGGTGCTGCGGGCGATGCCACTGGTGCGCCGTGGTGTGCAGGCGTTGCGGATGCGGCACATGCAATTCGTGGGAGACGATATGCGCCGTCAGGGGCTGGGGTTCCTGGTAATTGGCGCGCGGCAGGTGCGCCTGCGCCTGCATGTGCTGCGCGGGTGCCAGTGGATGCAATGGGCTCATTCCGGAATCCTAAGGCGATGGGCATACCCCGCGCCGACCAGCGAGTTATCGGATGGCGCAAGGCGGCAAGACGAGGCTATTCACGGGAAACTATGCAAGATTTGCACCCGGCAAGATTTCGCCGCTATCCAAATCAGCCAGCAGAGCGGCCACACTCTCTGCCGGGAGCGTGCACACCCCAAAATCCTGGTGCTGGGCCAACAAATGCGCAAAAGCATGGGCAGCGCATTGCCGGTAGAGCGCCTGCGACCACGGCAGCGCCACCTGCCCGCTCAAGGTGGCCCAGTTCCAGCGGTCAGCATAGCGCTGGATGAATGCGGCCAGGGCATCGGGGCCAACACCGCCGCTTGCCAGCGCCGTAAACAAGGCCGGGTTGGCGCTCAGGCGCTCCCAATCCCAGTGGTCGGCAAATGCCTCTACCCAGTCCTGCGACCAGGGCAGGGCCTCGTTTTGGCTGAGGCCCGCCCAATCCCAGTGGGCGGCGTGGGCGGACAGCATCGCAGCGGCGCCCTCCTGCGACCAAGGCAGGGACGGATTCCAGCTCAGTTTGTCCCAGTCCCAATGCCCGGACCAGCGGGCTACCAGCGCCGGGCTCCAGGGCAGCGCCGGGTTTTCGCTCAAGGCTTCCCAGTCCCAGCGTTCGGCGTAACGCTCCAAAAGCGCTTCGCTCCACCAGGACGCGGTGTTGCTGCTTAAGGCCTGCCAATCCCAGTGGGTCTCCCAACGCAGCAGCAAGGCCTCATCCCAGGGCAGCGCGGCATTGGCGCTCAGCGCCTTCCAATCCCAGCGCGACTCAAATTGCGCCAGCAGCTCGGCGTTCCAGCGCAGCAAGCGGCGTTGGCTCAAAGCGGTCCAGTCCCAGTTGTCCGCATAGGCCTGCAAAAGTGCCGCGTCGGCGGCAATTTGGGTGTTGCGGCTCAGCCAGGACCAGTTCCAAAAAGGCGCAAACTCCGCCACCACGTCGGCGTCCAAGGGCAAGCCGGGGTTGGCGCTCAGGCCCGTCCAATCCCAGCGCTCGGCAAAACGCGTCATCAGCGTCAGATTCCAAGGCAGCCCGTCGTTCCAGCTCAAACCCACCCAATCCCACAGGTGGGTGTTGCCGGTGATCAAAGCGCCAGTCCAGGGCAGCTCGGCGTTGCGGCTGAGCACCCGCCAGTCCCATAGCGGCGCAAAGGTCTCCAGCAATTCAAGGCTCCAGGGCAAAGCCGGGTTGCCGCTGAGCAGGCCCCAGTTCCAGCGCCGCACAAAGGCTTGCAGCAAAGCACCGGACCAGGGCAGGTAGCGGTTTTTACTCAGGCTGTCCCAATCCCAGCAATCTTCAAACTGGGCCAGCAAATCCAGCGACCAGGGTATAGCCGCGCTGGCGCTCAGGCGCCGCCAATCCCAGCGCATGGCGTGCGCCGCCAGCATGTCCGCATCCAGCGGGTACTGGTTTTGCACGCAGTGCTGCAACAAAGGCAAATGGGCTGCGAAAAATGCCCGCGTCTCGCGCTGCTGCACATCGTCCAGGGTTTGCGCCACCAAGTCCAGCCGGTTGGCGCTAGCCAGCGTCAGCGCCTGCCCGGCCACGGTACGCAAAGCGCTCCCCGGTAAGACCGTATCAGGCATGCGTCATGGCGTCTGGCGCAGAGGCCGCCGGGGTTTGCAGCACCGTCTCAAAACGCTGCAGCTCGCCTTGCAAATACTGCTGCTGCTGCGCGAACCAGACATCCCAATTGGGCTGGCTGCTCAAGGTGCGCCAGGTCGCCGAAGTGCGCAGCGCCTCCAGCGCTTCATGGCGCTGGCCCAAGGCGCTGCGCAAGGCGCGCAAGCGCGCCTCCAGCGCCGCCTGTTCCTCTTGCGCAGCATGGGTATCCGCTTCTTGCGGCATGCCGCCCGCTTCGGGCTGTTGGGTGTCGGTGGCTGCCTGTACTTGAAAGCCGGCGCGGGCCACCGACTCCTGTAGCGCATACAAAGCCGCCATATCGCCGCGGCGGTAGCTGGTTTGCAGCGATTGGAACAACTGCGCAGCGCGGCTCTGGTCCGCATCGGCAACCCGGTCCGGGTGGCACTGCATGGCCAGTTTGCGGTAGAGCTGCTTGAGTTGGTCCAGGGCGTCATCGTCCAGCGCGGCCGGACCGGCCTCCTGGTCGGCGGCAGCTTGCGACGCTTCGTAATCGTTCCAGCGCTGCTGCGCGGCACGGGCCTCCTCGCGCGCCGTCTGGTCTTGCAAGGCGAGCTGCTGCAGGTACACGGCTTTGGCGCGCAGGTAGTCGCGCATCAAGGGGCCGAGCGACTGTTCTTGCGCATGGTCGAACAAGGCCATCTGGCGCTGGGTTTCGGCAATTTCGGCCTGGGTCGCCAGCGCATGGTTTTGCAATACCCGCGCCAACCAGGCCTGTTGCGCGGCACCGCCGCCCTGTCGCAGCTGGATAGCACCCACGGTCGAGGCAGCATCACCAGCGTCCGCGTTGTTCAGGCACCAGCCCGCCTCTTCATCGATGACCTGCCGGGTCTGGCGCACAAAATCGGCATCGCCCCAGCACACCAGGCCAGGGACTTCTGAGGCGTCATCGGCGGGGCAGGTACCCGGGCCGAGCTTGCCGGTCAAAACGAGAGCATCGTCGAGAACCACAGCCAACGCGGGAAAAGAAGCATCTGCCCCCGCCCCTTCAGGCACGGCTGTTCGCCAGGTAATCTGACCGCCGATGGCACTCAGGCGCTCCCAGGCAATGGCGGATTGGCGGTTCAAGGCGGTATCCGGTAGTGACAATTGCACCTGCAAGCCCTGACGCCTGCACTGCACCAGGGCGTCAAACACCAAGCGTGCAAGCGTATGTTTGCAGCGCAGGGTGACGCGGCTCTGGGTCCGGGCCAAGGCGTCTTCCAGTTGCGCCCATTCCTGGTGGAAATACGCCTGCGGCGCACCTCCGTCCGGGTGCTGCCCTGCCAAAAATGCCTCAGTCATAACCCTGCAGATTTTTCTTTTGTGCCTCGCGCGCCAAATCCTGCGCCTGGGCGATGTGCTGCGCGGACATGCGCGCCGCCACAAATTCACGGCCCTCGACCCCGGCGGTGTTGCCGCCGGCCGCAGCAATGTTGAACCACATGTGCGCCTTCACAAAGTCCTGCAAGGTGCCTTCGCCTTTGGCGTACATCCAACCCAAAGCTGCCTGCGCCGGTGCAAAGCCCATGGCCGCTGCCGCGCGGTAGGCGGCCAGGGCCTGCTGCAAACGCGCTCCGCCCGGCTGCTCACGCTGCTGCAACTGGCCCAGATTGAACCAGGCGCTGGCTTCGCCCTGTTCGGCCGCCAATTGCAACCACTGGCAAGCGACCTCGGCATTGGCCTGGGTGCCCTGGCCGTTGGCGATCAACACGCCCATCTGCAGCTGAGCCACCGCGTCACCCTGCTCGGCAGCCTGGCCGAACCAGGCCAGTGCCTGCCCGAAATCCTGGTCCATGCCCTCACCCACAAGCGCCATGACGCCCAGGTTGAACTGGGCTGAAACCTCGCCAAGACCCGCAGCAACGCGGTAATGCTCCGCTGCTTGCGCCGGATTGCGCGACACCCCAGCGCCGCTGCCGTACATGACGCCCAGGTTGTAGTGCGCGGCCGGATCAGCCTGCGCGGCGGCCTTGCCGTACCAATGCAAGGCCTGGTCAAAGTCCCGCGCTGGACCCACTGCCGCGCTGAAGAGGTGGCCCAAATTGAACTGGGCCTGCACATGCCCCTGCTCGGCGGCGCGGGTGTACCAGTCCTGCGCCTGCGTCCAGTCAGGCGGCTGCTGCTGGGCACTCAAGACGCCCATGCCGTATTGGGCCGCAGGCTCGCCCGATGCTGCCCCTTGGGTCAAATGGGTTCGGGCGCGCTCAGGGTCTGCCGGCACACCCTGGCCGTTGGCAAACATGATCCCCAGGTTGGCATGGGCCAAGGGGTCGCCCTGGGCCGCAGCTTCTTCATACAACGCGCGGGCCCGGTCAAAATCCTGCTCCACACCGAGGCCGTTGGCATAAAACACCGCCAGCCGCGACTGGGCTGCAGGTTCGCCCTGGGCCGCAGCGGCTTCATACCAGCGGGCTGCCGACTCAAAGTCCTGTGGAACGCCCTGCCCGTGGGCGTGCATCACCCCCAGATTCGATTGGGCCTGCGCCTGACCGCGCAAGGCGGCCGATTCATAGCATTGCAGCGCCTGTCCGAAATCCTGTGGCACACCCAAACCCTGGGCATACATGCTCCCCAGATTGGTCAGGGCGGCGCTGCGAGGGTCTGCCAAAGCAAGGGTCATGTGCGGCTTCGCGGCAAGGGTGCGGTGGGAAAAATAAGTTGCAGTGCATTATGCAATCCAGCGCCAGGTGTCGAAAGCTTGTCAAATTTACGGGTTTGCGAAAAAGTGTCCACTTGTCGACAGTGGCTGCTATCATGCAGTTTCGTTGGAAAACATGCATTGGGCATTGACACCTCCCGCCGTGGCCTCGTTCGCACACACACATTTTGACTACGCAAAAATCCCGCAACGTGCCGAATTTTGTCGGTGAAAGCGACGCGATCAAAGCGATTCGCAATTTGCTGCCCGTGGTCGCGGCGTCCAACTCCACCGTACTCATCACCGGCGAGAGCGGAACCGGCAAGGAAATCGTGGCGCGCTCGCTGCATGAACTCTCGCCGCGTGCCGGCGCCAATTTCGTTCCCATCAACTGCGCGGCCATCCCCAAAGACCTGATCGAGAGCGAGCTCTTTGGCCACAAAAAAGGCGCGTTCACCGGCGCAGTGACCGACCGGGTGGGACGTTTTGAATTGGCGCACAACGGCTCGATATTCCTCGATGAAATTGGCGATCTGCCACTGGAATTGCAGGTCAAACTTTTGCGGGTCTTGCAAGAACGCGTGGTCGACCCAGTGGGCGGAACCCGGCCCGTGGCCGTGGATGTGCGGGTGATCGCCGCAACCCACCGCGACCTGGAGGCGGAAATCGCCGCCGGACGCTTCCGCGAAGACTTGTACTACCGCTTGAACGTGCTGCCACTGAATACGCCACCGCTGCGCGAACGCAGCGAAGACGTACCCACCTTGCTGACTTTTTTCGCCAAACACCATGCGGCCAGCGGCGAGGCCCCGATCAGCTTTGCGCCGGACTTCATGGAAGCGCTCAAAGCCTATGGCTGGCCCGGCAATGTGCGTGAGCTCTCCAATCTGATCGACCGCTTCAGCACCCTGTTTGCGGGTCAAAAACTGGAATTGCGCAACTTTGCCTCCAGCCTGCTGCCCAGGGGCCTGGCGGCGCTCAAAGCCGTGTCTGACCAAAATCCTTCGCTGCCGCTGGAGTTTGATGAAACGGCCGTGTTGCTGGGCAACCAGGACAATCCGAGTGCGGGCGGTATTTTTGATGAAACCGAGGCGGACGAACCGGCGCTGCACAACGAAGTCGAGCACATGACCTTTTTGTCCGAAGGCCTGCCGGTGCTGCCTCCGGAGGGGCTATCGCTCAAACACCGCTTGGCCGAAATCGAGCGCGATTTGATTGCGCAGGCGCTGAGCCGCACCAAAGGCAATGTGTCCCAAACGGCGCGCATTCTGAACGTGCAGCGCACCACCCTGATCGAAAAAATCCAGAAATTCGGGCTTCGCAGCGATTGAGCAGGCGCCCCCGGCCAGGGGCAACTGCTACTAGTTCGCGGCGGGACGGGGGAATTGCACCGGGCTCTGCTCACGCGGCTTGGGCGGCGGCGCTGGCGGCGGGGCGGCGGCAGCGCGCGCGGCGGTTTCCTGGTCGATCTTGTCTTTGACGGATTTGGCAGCGGCCTCGGCGGCTTTCTTCAAAGCCCCCGCATCGGTCTGGACCACGATAGGCCGTTGACCTTGCGCAGCCAGTTGTTTCAGGGTTTCACCCTGAGCCTGGATTTTTTGCTCGAGCGCCTGCACCTGCTTGGTGGTCTGCTCCAGCGCCTGCTGCAACTGCTTGGTGTTGTCCGGGGCTTTGCTATCGGCCGCGGGCTTCTTGGCCATCGCATCGATCATGTTGCTCAAACCTTTGGACACATCGTCAACCCGGGACTCCAGCTGCTTTTGCGAGGTGACCAAACCGCTCTGTTTTTGCGACACATCGCCGAGCAGCGTTCCGGTGTTGTTGAACAGGTCAATGGACTCGTCCATGGTCACCACCCGCCTACCGACCGCGACCAGCATGGCGTCGAGCTGCGCCACACGCTCCTGCAGGCGGTAGGTCATGAACCCAAACAGGGTGATCGCGACAACCGACAGAGCCACAAACACGGCCAGACAAATCATGCCCAAATTCTGGGCGGCCGCGTAGGTATCGGTGAGCTTGACGGTCGCCTTGTGCATAGCACCCCCGGCCAGTGCCGCGAGCCCGGACGCGCGCGTGGCCAGCTCGGCAGAATCGATCAAGCTGGACTTCATCTGGTTGATTTCTTCGACTTCCTTGTCGTGCAAATCAGCCAAGACCTTTTCAACCGCGCTGCTAGTCACCGCATGGGCCTGGGCGTCAAACACCCGCTGCGCGGCAGCCGGCGCCCCGCTGTCCACGGGGCTCTCGTCAGCGAGGAAGGGCGGGTCCTCGCGAGCCTCTGCGTCATGTCCGGGCGCAGATAAATCCGCAGCCTCGGTAATCGGGGGTTTAGCAGCGTCTTCTTGGCTCATAGGTGTCTCTCAAATAAAGGGGAACACAGGACCTAGGGGGCCTCAAGGCTGTGTTCCAGTTCAGCCAACACGACGCGCATTTTTTCGTTTTCCATCTTCAGGTGTAGCAGACGGGCTACGAAGTCCATCTCCGGCTCATGCGCATCGCCGGCGTCCTGCGACGGCTTAGGCGGCGGCGCAGTCGGTTCGGCGGTGAAAAAGCGGCCACGGTTCGCGCTGACAGCGGGTGCTTCGTGTGCAGCTTCTTCCGGCTTGGGCTGGCCAATCGACACAGCTTTGAGGTCAGACGGGTCGCTATCCGGAATGTGCTCCGGCTCCACAACAAGATGTTGCTGAACGACGGTGTCGTGGGGTGCCGCCA
Organism: Rhodoferax sp.; assembly: GCA_964203415.1. Classification (GTDB taxonomy): domain Bacteria; phylum Pseudomonadota; class Gammaproteobacteria; order Burkholderiales; family Burkholderiaceae_C; genus Allorhodoferax. The sequence continues at coordinate 67,477 of CAXNME010000008.1, read as the reverse complement.
CATGGCTTGTAGCCACATGGCTGCCAGGGGCCACCGATACATGATGGGCGGCGCCGCTGCTGATGATTTCGGGTTCCTTCATCGTCTGTTCTCCTGGCGTTTTTCCGCATAAGCATTCGCGGATTCCGATGTGAACTGTTCCTTCATATAGCGGGCCGAACGCACCTGGCTACCGCGCGGAACATTGGGGTTCTGAACATACGCCGCCGCCTGCGCCAGCGACTCAAACGGGCCCGAGACCACGCAGTACTGGGTGTTGCTGTCGTTAGGCAAATAGAAAGCGACCAAACGGGCGCGTTTGAGGTTGGAATGGGCTTGCATCCACTGGTTGGCCTCGGTGTAGCTGGGCACGATCACATGCTGAACCAGGAAGGTCCCCGCTGGCATTTGTTGCACCCAGCTTTGGCCAGCGCGGATTTGCGCCGGAGCGATCACGACTTCTTCACTGGGTTCAGCGCGCTCCGGCAGCGGGACCGCGGCCGCTGCTGGGGCTGGGCTTACGGCCGATGCGGCAACAGACGCGCCCTCCGTCACGATCACGCTGGTCACGGGAACCGCCGATACAAGGGTGCTCGGGCTGGATGCAGGTGCCGGGGGCAGCTCTGCGGCAGGCGGGGCCTCCACCTGCTGCGCACCGCCCAACCAGGCCACGACGGCCTCCCGGTGCAGGATAGAAACCGTAGCCGCAGACACCAGGAACAAAACGCCAGTTCCCAGGAACCAGGGCATCCAGGACTTCGAGGCCTTGGGTTTTACCGGCGGCGCAGGTGCCGGTTCGGGCTGCGGCGCCACCACGACGGGCGGGGCTACCGCCTCGGGCAACGCGGCGGGCGTGGCCGCGAACAAGGGCGGCTCGTCCTGGGTCTCGCCGCCCTGCGTCCGCTTCGCTGGCGCGCTCAGCGGCACTGCAATTTTTTGCAATAGCGCCCGCACAGCACCCTCACCGCCTTGGACCTGCGCTTGGGCCAGCATATTGTCGGCCTGCTCGGGCGTGGGCGGATCGATTTCCCAGTTCAGGATGCGGCGACCAAAGGAGATCAGCAGCTTTTGCTTTTTGCTGCCCTGTGGCAGGAGCATCACCACCCGGATATTGGCACCGGGGAAATGCTGCACCAAGCGGGCCAAGAGCTGGATTTCATGGTCCGGCAAGGCGGAGGCATCGTGCACGATCCAAATCTTGGGCGGCGCAATCGGCACGTTGGCCTCCATGGCCTGCTGCACGGTGTAGTCACCCAAGGCTGCGTTGAAGCGGGCCAGCAAGGCCTCGGCGCTGGCCGGAAAGTAAATCTCGATACCGATCTCAGGGGCCACCGCACGCAGGCGCTCGACCAAAATTTTGCCGTAGTGGTCCAGGATCGCCTCGTGGCGGCTCACCAAGGCCAGGCTCATGCCGTCCTGGGTGACTGCGGCGACTACACCCTCCAGGCGCAACATGTCCGCGGCGCGGAACAAAAGAGGGGCCCGGCTGTCAAACTCTTCGGCGCGGGACGTCAGGGGTGATCTCATCGGACAGCCCCCGCCACCATGGGATTACCGCTGGTGTCAAACAACATGGCGTCCGGAATTTTGGGCGTTGGCCGTGCCATCGGATCCACGCCGGGCTGCACCCGCGCCAAGCTGAACACATAGGCGATGACCTGCGCCACCGCGTGGTACAGGGTTTCGGGAATCGGATGGTCTAACTCGGTGGTGAAGTACAGGGCACGGGCCAGTTCGGGCGCGGCAAATACCTCGATGCCATGGATCTTGGCTTCCTCGCGGATACGGGAGGCGGTGAAATCGACGCCCTTGGCCAGCAAGATGGGGGCACCGTCCGAGGTCGGGTCGTAAGACAAGGCGACCGCGAAATGTTCCGGGTTGGTAATGATCACGTCGGCGTCCTTGACCTTTTGCATCATCCGCTGGGTGGCCACCTCGCGCTGGCGGCGGCGAATTTGCTGTTTGACCTCGGGGCGGCCTTCCATGTCTTTGTGCTCGTCCTTGATTTCCTGCTTGGTCATGCGCATGCGCTTCATGAAGCTGTAGCGCTGGTAGGGCACATCGATCAAGGCAATCAACAACAAGCTTCCTGCAAGCCAGAGCATGGCGTCCGATATCAGCGCGCCCGACAAGGCCATGGCCGGGCCCACGTCCAGGTCGCCGACCGACATCAGCGCGGCAAAGTGACGCTCCAGCATCCAATAGAGCACCAAGGTGACCAAGCTGAACTTCAAAATCGCCTTGATGAGCTGAACCAAGGCCTCGGTTCCCAGCATGCGCTTGACGCCGCTCCAGGGGTTCAGTTTGGAAAATTTGGGCGCGACTGCCGCCATGGAAAAATGGTAGCCCCCGGTCACGCCAGAGCCCAAAATCGCGAACAAAGCCGTGAGCAACATCAAAGGTAATAGCATCAACAGCCCGTTGGTCAGCTGGCTGGCAAAAACGCCGGGCAGAAGAAAAGGCGTATCCAAGGTCTTGCGGTCAAAGCTGAACCCGGCTGAAAAATCCTGGGCGACCTGGTGGAACCACGTCCCCCCCATGTAGACCAGCATCGCCACCGCGCCCAGGACCACCGCAGCACCGGTTGCCTCGGCAGATGCCGGATACTGACCCTCATCATGGGCGCGGCGTCAAACGCCGCGATGTGGGCTCTTCGGTGCGTTGTGATTCGTCTTCGTCTGCCATGGCTCGCCCCTAGCCCATACCCAACTGGGCGCGGACTTCTTGGAATCCCTGCAACCAAATCCACTGCACCCGCCCCGCAATTGAGGGCAAGGCCACAGTGAGGACACCCAGCCCGATGACTATCATGGCGGGAAAACCGACAGAAAAAATATTCAGACTCGGCGCGGCACGGGTGGCCACACCCAAACCGAGGTTGACAAACAACATGATGATCATCACCGGGATAGCCAGCAGCACAGCACCCAGAAACATCATCGAACTCCAGATCACAAAGTGCGCCCAGGCACCTTCGGTGAGCAAGCCTTTGCCGATGGGCAAGGTGTTGAAGCTGTCCATCACCAGGGCGATCAGCAGCGTATGCCCGCCCAAAGCGATAAAAATCAGGGTGGACACGATGACCATGAACTGTGCCAGCACCGGCACATTACCCAAGTTGGGATCCACCATGCTGGCAAAGGACAGACCGATCGCGTTTGAGAGCGCCTGGCCGGCCAGCACCATGGCGGCGGTACAGATTTGCAAGGTCAAGCCCATCAGCAATCCAATGCCAATCTGGTTGAACATCTCCAACAAGCCTGCGGCTGAGGCCGGATCGATATTGGGCCAGTCGTACAGCGGAAAAACCATCCAGGTCAGAGAGGCGGCCAGCAAAATACGGATGCGCACATTCAGGGCGCGCAGCGAAAAAATGGGGGCTGAGAGCAGCAGCGCCGAAATCCGCAGCATAGGCCACAAAAACAGATAAAACCGCTGCACGATGTCGTTGGCCAAAACGTCCATGGTGCTGAAGGCTCCGGTGCGCGGCGGTAGCTTTAGCTGAACAAGGTGGGAATGCGCTGAAACAGGCTGCGCATGTATTCCACCATGGTGGCGATCTGCCAACTGCCGACGATGGCCAGCGTGATTCCAACGGCAGCCACTTTAGGGATGAAGCTCAGTGTGGCCTCGTTGACCGAGGTGGCGGCCTGGATGATGCCGATAAACAAACCCACTGCCAGTGCGACCAGAAGAATCGGTGCGGAGATCAGTACCGTCATCCACAGCGCCTGGTGGCTCAAATCCATTACGGTTGCAATGTCCATACATCCCCCTCAAATCACAAAACTGGCAGCCAGAGAGCCCATCAGCAGGCTCCATCCGTCGACCAGAACAAACAGCATCAATTTAAAGGGCATGGAAATCATCATGGGCGACAGCATGGCCATACCCATGGCCATGAGCACGCTGGCCACAATCAAATCAATCACCACAAACGGTATGTAGATCAAAAAGCCGATCGTGAACGCGCTCTTGAGCTCCGAGGTGATGAAAGCCGGCACCAGGGTTGTAAACGGAACGGCGTCCGCACTCTCCACATCGCCTTTGCGCGTCATCTGCATGAAGAGCGCAATATCGTCTTCCCGGGTCTGTTTGGTCATGAAGCCGCGCAGGGGCGCTTCCGCCGCCGCAAGGGCTTTGTCAAATTTCATGCCCTGCTCCATATAAGGAACAACGGCGTTTTCGTACACGTCGGTGAAGACCGGTGTCATGATGAAAATTGTCAGGAAGAGGGAGATGCCGACGAGTACGTTGTTGGGCGGCGTCTGCCCTGTCCCCAGGGCCTGGCGCAAGATGGACATGACGATGATGATGCGCACAAACGAGGTCATCATGAGCAGCAGCGAGGGCAGCAAACTCAGGGTGGTCATCAGCGCCAGCAACTGCAAAGACAAGCTGTACTGCATGTCTTTGCCCGAGCTGCTCACATTGACCAAGGGTATGCCTTGCGACCAAGCCACGGCCGGCAGCAGCACCGCCATCACGGCCAACGCGGCCCAGCGCCAACGCAGGAAGGCCTTCATGGGAGCGGCTCCTGCGGCAGCGGTCGCGTCACAGGCGCGGCGCCGGTACTGCCCGCCGTGTCCCAGCTGCCCAGGGCGGTGAATTGACCAGGCGTCATGCCGACCAGCACCTGGCGACTGCCTACCTGGATCAGCGCGATTTTCTGGCGTACGCCCACGCTCAGGGTTTCCAACAATTCCATTTGCCGCGGCCCGCTGTTTTTCTCCTGCATGGCCTTGAGCCGCTTGAGCATCCACAACATGCCCAGCAACAGGGCGATGACCAGCAGCAAGCTGCCGGACATGCGCAACCAGTCGATGGGAGGGGCGTTGGTCATAGTCCGAGACCGCAGTTACAGGTTTTTCATGCGCTCAGAAGCGGGCACCACACGGGTCAAGCGAATGCCGTAACGCTCATTGACCAGCACCACCTCGCCTTGCGCGACGACGGTGTTGTTGATCAGTAAATCCAGCGGCTCGCCCGCCACGCGATCGAGCTCCACCACGCTGCCTTGGGTCAGGCGCATCAGGTCTTTGATCTTGATTTGGGCACGGCCCACTTCAATGCTCAAGGTGACGCTGATGTTTTGCAGCACCTCGGCATTGATCTGGTTACTCTCTTCGGCCAAAGCCGCTTCATCGGTGGTGTCGTTCATGGTGTGGCTCCTGTGGATCGCTCGAAGGCGGTTCGGTTATTTCCCGCCGGGGGCTACGGCGCGCTCAATCTGGACCGCAACCTGGGCACCTACCGTGCCGATGCGGACGTCAAACGCCGGGATACCGTTGGGCTGCAAGGTTGCCAACTCCGGCTTTTTGAAATGCAGGATGTCTCCCGGCTGCATCGCCTCAACGGCACGAAAGGTCGTATGAATCTGACCCAGTACAACGCGGGAGTCCAGGGATGCGCCGCCAACGGCCGCTTCCAATTCGTTATGCCAGGCCTTGTCCGACTCTTCGTTCCCGTCACCCGCCTGCAAACGGCTGCGCAGCATTTCACGCACTGGCTTGAGCGCCGCATAGGGATGAACAATATCAATGAATCCCATGTTTTGCGTGGGCGTCTCGGTCTCGAAACGGCTCAAAATGACCAGGTCATTTTCATCGGCGATCTGGGCGAAATGGGGGTTGATTTCCTGGCTGACCAGCTCAAAGTCCAAGGGCAGAATCGGCGCCCAGGCTTCGCGCAAAGTTTTGAATGCAGCATCCAAAATCATGTTGATGATGCGCACTTCCATTGGCGTGAACATGCGGCCTGCGGACAAGTGGCCCAGCGTGCCCTTGCCAAAACCCCCAAAGAAGCTGTCCAAGGAACTGAAAATGACCGACGGGTCGATCAAGATGGTGGAGAACCCGCGCAGGGGATTCATGCGTACCACGTTCACCGACAAAGGGGCTTTGAGCTCACGCAGGTAATCGCCAAACTTGACGACCTGCACTTTGGTGGGATTGATCTTGGGGCTGGTGCGCAACACTTCCATGAGCGCCAACCGAAAAGTCCGGATGAAGCGCTCATTGATCATGTCGATCGAGGCCGTGTTGACCCCGAGCGAACTGTCTTCGCTGGCCAGGTCGTGCTTCTTGACCCGCGCTGCCGTATTGAAACCGGTATCGACCGCAATCGATCCGTCGTTCACACCCTCTGTCAGCGCGGCAAGTTCTTCCGAAGAAAGCAGGTTATCGACCATACGTGAACGCCACCCCCGCGCTTATTGAACGACAAAGCCGGTGAAGATAAGTTCCTCAATGCCACCGAAGTTTTCGTATTTTTCCAGCTGCGTATTCATCGCATCGCGCAATTTGGCAGCCAGATCCTTGCGGAAATCGGGCTTGGTCAAGTCGGTATCGGTGGTCATGCGCATGATGTCGAGCATCACGCCACGCAAAATCAACTCGTGTTTCTTGACGTTTTCAAACACCCGGTCGTCGTAGCGCGTCATGATGGCAATTTGCACGGACATCACTTTTTTCGAGCTCATCAGATTGACCAGGAAGTCCTTGTCCAGCTGGAGATAGCTGTACTCAAACTGCAGGCTGTCGGGGGACTTTTTCTTCAGCGCCGGTGGGCCTGAAGGTTTGTCGCCCTCGGCCTTTTTCTCCCCATGACCGCCATCTGCGGGTGCACCATGGCCACCATCTGCGGGCGCTCCATGACCGCCGTCTGCAGGTGCTGCGCCGTGACCATCGCCTTCAGCGGCGGCGTGCTCGCCTCCTTGCTCCAAGAGGGCGTCAGCGTTAACGGGGGGCTTGGCGAAAAACCCGCTGAGCCACAAAGTGAGGCCGATCGTTGCGACGATGACCACGATCAGCGCGGTCACCGCCAAAATCAGGGGGACGAGCTTTGACTTTGGCTTCGCCTCCGCGCCTTCTTCGGCGGGAGCGGGCGCTGCAGGTGCTGCTGTAGCCATTTCTTACCTTTCGGTCTGGGTGCCCATAGACACCACACGTTTGATTTCTACGAAAAAAGGGTACTCACGCCAACACGTTGAGCCCCTCAGCAACCCCGCCAGTGTAACGGCCCGTCTTGTTCGGCACCGCGCCCACTACGGCGGGAGCTGCTGACTGCTTGGGCTCTGGCTGGCGTCTTTGGGGTGTCGAATTCCCGCCAGACTGCCCACGCGCATCAGCATGTACGGTAACAGAAGCAACAGTTGTGCCAGACTGGGTTAGTGCGTCACGCAAGCGCTGCGCGCCCTGGCCCAATAAATCTTGGGTCAAGGCATTGTCGGTACGGAAAACCGCGTCCAGGCCGCCAGCGCGCATATCCAGAGCAACTTCCACGCGCCCGAGCGCTTCTGGCTGCATGCGCATTTGCAACTTCCATTGCCCGCGCTCAATCTGGCTGATTAAGCGATTGGCCAGCGCTTGGCCCATACGGTCTGCAAGCAACTGGGTCTGTTCGGCCCGCTGCTCAATAGCAGCCCGCGCTGCGTCTGCCGCAGACTGTGGCGTGTGGGCAGCTGCAGCGGGCGCGGCGCCCTGGCGCGGTCCGCCCGACTCGCCGGCCGGCGCGTTAGCGTGATCCGCTAAAGGGCCCAGGTCTAGTCCGGCGGGCACCTCCACTGTCACTGTCTCTTCCGCCAGACCCAGCCGGAGCTGCATCGTCAGCCAGCGCCAGGATGTGCAGGCTTACGGTCGGCCTCGCGGCCATGCGGATCGCAGAAGCCGATGCGGCTAAAGCTGCCGCACTGGCTGCGGCTGCGCCGTTGGGCGTTCACGCTGCCAGGCACTGGCGCGAGAGCCAGCGCTGCATCGGGGCCGGCACCCGCAGAAGATGCCGTGGACATGGGTACGGTGGCACCGGCCAGCGATCCAGCCTCTGCTTTGGTGGCGGCTTTGGCGACGAGCTCAGCCCAACTCAGGGAAGTCTTGGAGCCGGACATCTGCGCCAAACGCCGGGTGATCGCTTCACCCGGGATGCCCATTTGCACCCGCAGCGCGTCCAGCATGGGCGGGCTGGCCTCCAGCGGCTGCGGCCGGCAAGCGGCACCTCTGCGGCCCGCACCGCATTGGCACCGGCTTGGGCGGCCAGCACTAGGGCAGTCGCCAAGGCGATGGGCATGGCTTCTGGCGCGCGCGGACCGGGCTCCGCCAGGGCTGGGGCTCCCACGCCCTGCGCGGGCGACGCGGCAGGCGTCAGCTGCAAGCCCAGGATGGTGACACCAGGCAAGGCCTGCAACTGCCCCACAGTCGCGGCTTGCGCGGAGGAAGGAATGGTTTCAAGCGCCTTCGTAGGCAGCGTTATGCCTGTGGGCTGCCCGATGGCGGAGACACCTTCCGGCAGCAGGGTCGGCACCTGCACGCCCTGGGGCAGCAGGGTCGGCACCTGCACGCCTTGCGGCAGAAGGCTTGGCATCTGTGTGCCTTGGGGCACGGCCGGTATTTCGCCGAAGAGACCTGCTACGGCCTGGTCGTCCAAGCCCTGGGCTTTGGCGAAGGCAAGCAGGCTTTGCATATCCGGCACGGGCGCATCGCTGGTGATGACATTGATGGTCTGCCCCAGGGGCATCATCTGCAAGCCAACCAACCCGTCCTGCGCCGCGGCAAGCCCTTGCCGCTCCAGTTTCAGCATGTGCCCGGTGAAGAGCTCAGCAAAACGGCCTCCCGCGCCACTGTCGGCCCCAGTGGGCGCGGCTTTTGCGTCAGTCAATCCAGCCCCGACTAGAGCGGACACGGGGTTAGCGGAAGCAGAAAAGTTCAATTGGGTCGTCACGCTCAGATTCCTATTTGAGTTGCCAAAACTTGGCATACATCCCAATTTAAGCAAGAAACGTGACCGGTAACTTATGGCCTGTTGCGGTGGTGTCGGAAATCGCCCGGAAGGACTTAGAAATACTGGCACTGACCTTGCTTTCAAGGGTCTCAAAGCTACCCAAAGCCCACCCAAAATTCGCGCCCCTCCCCTATGAACACCTTGTCCCTGTCAGCCATTCGACAAAATCTGTCGAAATTCAACTTCGCCGACCTGAGCATTCCTGCGCTGGTGTTGTTGATCGTGGGCATGCTGGTGATCCCCTTGCACCCGGTGGTGCTGGACATTTTGTTCACCTTCAACATCGCGGCGAGTCTGTTGATCATCATGATCGCCATCAACACCCGCAAGCCCCTGGAGTTTTCCTCGTTCCCCACGGTCCTGTTGTTTGCGACCATGCTGCGCCTCGGTCTCAATGTGGCGTCAACCCGGGTGATTTTGGTCAATGGTCACGAAGGCCATGATGCCGCAGGCAAAGTGGTCGCGGCTTTTGGCGAGTTCGTCATCGGTGGCAACTATGTGGTGGGTTTCATTATTTTCGCCATCCTGATGGTGATCAACTTCATTGTGGTGACCAAAGGCGCGGGACGCGTCTCTGAAGTCAACGCACGCTTTACGCTGGACGCCATGCCGGGTAAGCAAATGTCGATTGACGCCGATTTGAATGCTGGCGTGATCGACCAGGAAACCGCCAAAGCGCGGCGCGCCGAACTGGGGCAAGAGGCCGATTTCTTTGGCTCCATGGACGGTGCTTCCAAATTTGTCAGCGGCGACGCGGTAGCGGGCATCCTGATTCTGTTCATCAATTTGATTGGTGGTCTGGCTATCGGCATGGGGCAGCATGGCTTGTCCCTGAGCGAAGCGGGCCAGGTGTATTCGCTGCTGGCCATCGGCGACGGCCTGGTCGCTCAAATTCCAGCCCTGCTCCTGTCGCTGGCCACCGCCATCATCGTGACCCGGGTGACCACAACCGAATCGGTAACCGAGCAGGCCTCCACCCAACTGGGTAACCCCAGCGCGCTGTTCGTGACCGCCAGCATCTTGGCGATCCTGGGCCTGGTACCCGGAATGCCGCATATGGTGTTTGTGGCCCTGTCGGCTATGGCTGCCGGTACGGGCCTGTTGATTTTGCGCCGCGAGGCAAACTAAAGAAACCCCCGAGCAAGCCGCCGAAGCGGCTGCGCAAGCGGCCATGGAAGCGCCGAAGGAACTGGACTGGGAAGACCTGGATCAAGTGGACCTGGTCGGCCTGGAAATCGGTTACGGCCTGATTCCGCTGGTGAACCCCGAGACCGGCGGGCAGTTGATGACCCGCGTCAAGGGTGTGCGCAAGAAGCTCTCGGCAGAGCTGGGCTTTTTGATTCAGCCGGTGCGCATCCGTGACGCACTGAGCATAGACCCCGACACCTACCACGTGGTTCTCAAAGGCGTGGTGCGCGGGCGCGGCAAGATCAAGGTGGGCCGCGAAATGGCCATCAACCCTGGCCAGGTCTATGGCCCGCTGGAAGGCACCCCAACGCAAGAGCCCGCATTCGGCCTGGAAGCCGTGTGGATCGAACCATCGCAGCGCGACCATGCGCGCGCCCTGGGTTACACCGTGGTCGATGCAGCCACCGCCATCGCCACCCACCTGAACAAAGTGCTGCGCGACAACGCCGCTGACTTGCTCAGCCATGACGAAGTCCAGCAGCTGCTGGACAAGCTGAGCGCCAAATCGCCCAAGCTGGTCGAAGACCTGGTGCCGTCCAAGATGTCTTTGGGCATCCTGACACGCACCCTGCAAAACCTGCTCAACGATTCGGTGTCAATCCGCGATATGCGCACCATCGTGGAAACCTTGTCCGAAGCTGCGGGCCGCACGCAGGACCCGGAGATGCTCACCGAACTGGTGCGCCCGCGCCTGGGCCGCATGATTGTGCAAGCCCTGGCCGACGAGAAGAATGTGTTGCCGGTCATGACCCTGGACCCCGGCCTCGAACAACTGCTGCACAACGTGCTGCAGCAACAAGGCAACGGACCCAATGTGGTGATGGAGCCCGGCCTGGCCGAACGCCTGTTCGCCGCCCTGCGCCAAGGTGCCAAGGACGTGGAAGAGTTGGGCAGCGCAGCAGTGCTGGTGGTATCGCCCGCCATCCGCCCCTGGTTATCGAAGTCGGTACGTCACCGCGTCAGCGAGTTGATCGTGCTGTCTTATAGTGAAATTCCGGATGACCAAGCAGTCAAAGTCATCCACACCGTGCACGCCGAGCCCAAGCAATAAGCAAGAGAGACTAGCCCATGGAACTCAAACGTATCCTCGCCCGCGACACCAAGACGGCCAACGAGCGCGCTATCGCGCTGTACGGCCGCAACGTGCTGGTGATCTCCAACCACACGGTGGGCGGGCAAACCGAACTGGTGGTCGCCATTGACATTGACGAGTCCTCGGATCAAACCACGAACCCGGTGGTTGCTGCCGTGTCGGCAGGTATCCATGAATCAGCCCCGCCGGCAAAGAGCCGCGACTTTGCGGAAGTGATGTCCGAGGTCAGCCGCCCGCAAGCTGCGGCACCCAAAGAGCCTACAACCCAGCGCGCCAGCGTACTGGCCGCAGCGCAAAGCTTTGACATGCAACTCAGCAAAAGCGCCAGCGAAGTGCAAGAGCGTGACATGCTGCACGGCCGGGAAATCATGGATCTGATCCGTGACGAACTGGCCAGCCTGCGCCGCGAATTCAACCTCAGCCAAAAAACCTCAGGCTGGCAAAGCGGCCTGAACCTGGCGCCGGAAGTCCAGGCCCTGATGGATTCGTTCACCGAGGCCGGCATGCCCGCTTCGCTGCGCGCCCTGCTGCTCGATACCGTGAAAGACATGCGTGACGAGCGCGAGGCACTGTCTGCTGTGCGCAACCAACTGGAACAGGCTTTGCAGCGGGAACCCGCTGCGGTCCCGCGCCACGGCGTGCATGTGCTGGCAGGTCCATCGGGCAGCGGCAAGTCCCTGATGGTGGCCAAGCTGGCGCGCCTGGCAGCCAAGCGCGACGGGGCCGACCACATTGCCATCGTCAGCTACAAAGATTTGCGGGTCGGTGCCTGGAGCCAGGTGCAGTTGTTGGCCGAACACATCGGCGTCGACGCTTTTTCCGTGCAAGACGCAGCCGAGCTGCCGGCCCTGTTCGAGCGGCTCAAAGGCCGCCACCTGATCCTGATCGATACCCCCGGGTCACAAACGCTGGAGCGCGTGGCCGAAGTCAAGAACGCCTTCCCGCAAGCGCAGGCCCATATGGTGATGTCCGCAGACGCCTCCAGCGCCACGCTGAACCGCGCCATGCGCGCCACCTCAGCCCGCTGGGACAGCCTGATGGTCACCAAGCTGGACGAGTCGGTCCAGCCCTGGCCCCTGGTCGAATTTCTATGCGACAACCGTTTACCGCTGAACGCCGCAGGCGATGGCAACCAGCTCGGCGATCTGCGCCGCGAACTGGAAATCCGCTCGCTGGTGGAGATGGCCGTGGCCCAGCTGGCACGCACCGCCAGCGCCGCCTCGGTGGAACCCATCAAGGCCCTGGCGCAGCAGCCCTCCGTGACGCCACTGCCCCCAGCGCCGTCGCCATCGGCGCGCCTGTACGCCGCCGTGGCGCCGCGTGGCATGCGGGGAGCGTATAACTGACACAATCGGGCGCAGCGACCGGTGCGGTACGGCTGCGATTGACGTGAAAAAGACATGAAAAAACCCTCTCGGACAGAAGTTATTGGTATTGCCAGCGGAAAAGGCGGCGTGGGTAAAACCACGGTGGCCGTCAACTTGGCTATTGCGCTGCAAAAGGCAGGGCACCGGGTGATGCTGTTCGATGCGGATCTGGGCTTGGCGAACTCGCAGATCGCCCTAGGCTGCGCCTGTCCCTACAACCTGACCCATTTCATGAGTGGGCAAAAAACCCTGCAAGAGATCACTGTGACCTCGCGCCACGGCGTACGCCTGATACCAGGCGCGTCCGGCGTCAAGGAAATGGCCGCGCTCAGCCAAGTCCAAGCCTCGCGCATCGTGCAGGCCTTCAGTGCCTTGGAAGATGAAATTGACTACCTGATCGTGGACATGGCGGCCGGCATCTCGCCATCGGTACTGGCGTTTATGGCGGCGTGCCAACGGCGCTACATCGTCGTGCGCGATGACCCCTCGTCTATCGCCGACGCCTATGGAACCATCAAGGTCCTGATCCAGGATTACGACCTGAACGAGATCTACATCATCCCCAACGCAGTGGCCAGCCAAGCCGAAGGGCAGAACCTGTTTCGCCGCATCAACCAGGTCTGCGCACAGTTCCTCAACTACACCACGCATTACCTGGGTGCCATTGAGTACGACGATCAGATTTTGGCTGCGCACCGCAAGTACGAGCCAGTCATGGAGTTTGCGCCGGGCAGCAACAGCGCGCGCGACTTCAAGCGGCTCGCCAAGTCCATTGCCCAGATGCCGCCCACCGGCACGGTGTCCGGGCGGTATGCAGTTTTTTGTGGAGCGCCTGGTGCGCTTCCAAGCCTAAGACCCCTGATGGCCAATTCCACCCGCCTGTACGAACAGATCAGCGACAACAGCGAGGCGCTGGTCATGCAGCACCTGGGCCTGGTCAAGCGGGTGGCGCTTGCATCTGAAGGTGCGCATCCCCCCGTTCATGGAGCTCGACGAGCTGATCCAGGTGGGGATGATCGGGCTGCTGGAGGCTGCGCGTGCCTTCAACCCGGATAAGGGTGTGGATTTTGAAAATTTTGCGCTGAGCCGCGTGCGCGGCGCCATCCTGGACGAGGTGCGCCAACTGTCCTATCTGCCCCGCTCCGCTGTCGCATTCAACAAATCAGAGAGCCGGGCTACCGACGCGCTGGCCACCGAGCTCGGGCGCGCACCAACCCAATCGGAGTTGGCAGAACACCTTGGCGATGACATCGAGTCCTTCCACAAAAAGCGCGGCAACGCCAGCCGCTTTGAGACTTTTTCCATGGAAGTGGTGGCCGACGAGGTCATGGGCATTGCCGACGAGCGCTCGCGCCAACCCGAGGCCATCGTCGAGCATGCGGATTTCATGCGTGCTGTCACCCAAGCTATTGCCGAGCTACCGGAGCGTGATCAGCTGCTAATGCAACTCTATTACGTAGAAGAGCTCAACCTCAAAGAGATTGGCGAAATCGTGGGCGTCACCGAGTCGCGTGTCAGCCAGTTGCTGACAGCAACCGTCAAAAAGCTTCGCGCTACCCTGCAAATTGAAGTCGAGGCCAAAGCACCGAAGGCCCGTAAACAGGGCGGCTAAGGACTATGGACAAACAATTTCTCAACGCTTTACGGGAAACGCTCAAGTTTCCTGGCGGCGCACCGATACCTAGTGGGCATACCAACCCTCTCGGAGAACCTATCATGCGCATGAACTTCAAAGCAATGGAATCGTACGGAGCTGATAACGTAGCATCGCAAGCTTCGGTGGCCAATAATGTGGCCCTGATACAGATGCTGTTTGATGGACTCTTAGAGAACATCGCGGCAGCTAAAGGGCACATGGAGCGTGGTGCCATTATGGAAAAAGGAAACTGCATTTCGCGCGCAGGGCGCATTGTGGTGGGATTACAAGGTTCGTTGGATTTCGAAAAAGGCGGCGATCTGGCCCGCAACCTGAACGATCTCTACAGCTACGTGACCCGTCGCTTGATTCATGCGAACGCGCGCAATGATGTCGCCGCACTGGAAGAAGTGCGCGGTCTGATGGACGAGATCAGCCAAGCGTGGCGCGAAGTGCCCGCCTTGCTGCCGGTCCAAAAAGACTTTAGCTGGCATTGAGCTGGTAAAGCGGGGCGACCTGAGGTCGTCCCTTTGTGAAGAGGTCAGAGCGCCGGTGCGTCAAGCACAGGCGCTCGCCCCGTTTTAGGAAGCACATATGGGTGGAATCATTGGATTAGTTGTTTTGAACGCAGCCCTGTTTGGTAGCTACCTCGCGGGAGGCGGAACCATGGGAACCTTTATCCACGCAGCACCTATTGAGGGCACGGCTATTTTGGGCGCCGGCATCGGCGGCATGCTGATCGGGAACAGCATGGGCACGTTCAAAGCCGCGTTTGGTGGCATCGCACGTACCTTCAAAGGGTCCAAATACCACAAGGACGACTACCTCAACACCATCTTCTGCGTCTCCAAGGTCATGAAGACGCTCAAAAGCGAAGGCGCTGTGGCGCTGGAAGCCCATATCGAAGCGCCTGAGTCCAGCGCCATCTTCAGCGAATACCCCAAGATCTTGGCAGACCATGCGCTCCTGCACCTGATTTGCGACACCGTGCGCCTGATGGTGGTCTCGCAAGGCACCCTGAGCCCCATGGCAGTCGAAGAGGTCATGGACAACGCCATCAAAACCCACCACCACGACGAACTGAAAGCATCGACTGCGATCAACACACTCGCCGGAGCCTTGCCCGCGCTGGGAATTGTGGCCTGTGTGATGGGTGTGGTGAAGACCATGGACCAGATTGACCAACCTCCAGCGGTTCTGGGTGGCCTGGTGGGCTCGGCGCTGGTGGGAACTTTCATCGGGGTGTATTTGGCCTACGGAATGTTTGAACCCTTTGCCAAACGCCTCGAAGAAATCATCAACGACGAAGGCGCCATGTACGGCGTGGTCAAGCAAATCATCATCGGCACCATGCACGGCCATCCCATGCCCCTGATCCTGGAAGGCGCACGGGTCTGCATCAGCCACCACAACCAGCCCAGCTTCGCCGAAGTATTTGACGGTATGCGCGGCAAGTAAACATGGCGACTGAAGAGAAGGCGCCGGAAGAAGAAGCCGTTGCGACCGGGGAAGAAGTAGCCGGCCCAACGGATGCGGAAGCGCCGGCGGAGGACGCGCCCTTAGCGCCCATCATTGTCAAAAAAATCGAAGGCGGCCATGGCGGCGCGCACGGCGGTGGCTGGAAAATTGCGCTGGCCGACATGATGACGGCGATGATGGCCTTCTTTTTGCTCATGTGGATTTTGGGCGCCACCAACGACTCGCAGCGCAAGAGCGTCGCCGATTACTTCAAGCCCACCTCGCAAAGCGTGGTCGCCATGGGCCAGTTGGCGGGCTCCAACGGCATCATGGGCGGGCGCTCCATCATCGACCCCGACGGCTTCCCCTACACCGCCAAGCAAACGGCGGCCCTGCAAATGGTCACGCCGCGCTCGGAGGGCGGCCCCACAGAAAATGACCCCTCGCCCAATAGCGAGAACGACCGCGCCAAAGAGCGCGACGGGATGAACGATTCCGAGAAGAAAAAAATTGTCGAACAAGCGGACCAGGAAAACTTCGACAAGCTGGAAAAAGAAGTGCGCGAGCAACTGGAGCAGAACCCGAACCTGGAAAAAATACAGGGGCAGGTGCAGTTTGTTCGCGAGAAGGAAGGGCTTGCGCATCGAGATCATCGACAAGGCCGATTTCTCCATGTTTGGGCTGGGTACCTCCCAGATGCAGGGCGGCGCGCAGGAGCTGATTACCGAGGTCGCCAAATCGCTGGCGGGCATGAACAACAAAATTGCCGTACGCGGCCACACCGACAGCCTGGGCTTTGCCAAGGCCGGTAACCGCACCAACTGGTCGCTCTCGGCCGAACGCGCTGAAGCCACCCGCGCGATGTTTGAGAAAAAAGGAATCAAAGCCGACCGCTTTGCGCAAATTGAGGGTGTAGCCGACACCATGCCTTACAACAACAACGATCCCAAGGATCCGCGCAACCGGCGCATCAGCGTCACCGTGAAATACCGTGACGGCGAATAAGAGCCCGGCGACATCCTTGGTTTTCGCGATCGAGGTACCTGAGGGTGCGGCGGCTGTTGTGCAACCTTCCCCGGCCGATATGGTTTTTCTACTCCTGCTCGGGGTGGCGTTGGCGGCCATTGGGCTGGTGGGCTGGCGCGCATACGACGATGCAGAGAAAGAATTCAAAACCTTGAGCAACGCCAAAGTCTGGGCCCAGTGGCTGGGCGAGGCGGGCCCTCAACGGGGTAAAACCGACTTCCATCCGCAAGCCTGCGCCCTGGCGGCAGCCAAAGTCGAACAACCCCCGCTGGCCATCCTGTTGGAGGGCAGCGGGCGCGAATTGCTGCTGAGCACCGAGTCCGGTCAAAGCGGCGATGCGCTGGCCAAGCCCGCCTCAGATGGTACTTGGCGCGCCTGCGAACAGGCTTTGCGAGAAGCCGGAGGGGTGCTTTCGGGCTTGCGCAACGCCTACAGCGGCGAAGTCCAAGCAAGCGCTGCGCGTTGCGACGCTGCCGACCCCAAGACTGTGGGTGCGCTGGTTTTGGAGAAAGCCAGACCCTCGCTCGTAGAACCACGCCCTTTGGCGTTCTCCCACCTCGCGCCGGCGGACCTGATCCGGGCCCCTTTGAAATTGCGGGTATCGGTGTGCGACCGCTGGGGGCAGGCACGGCGGGTCGCAGACCTTGACTTTTAAACCGATGCGCGCATCCATCCAGTCCATCGACCCCGAGGCCACCACGACTAGCCCACACGGCCCGTCGCACTCCCGCTTGGGCTTGGCGGCAACGGCTGCATCGCCTGCTTTTTTCAGAACCACAAGCCGGCTCTGCCGCGCGCGCACTGCGTCTGTTCTTGTGTGGCTGTGCCGCATTGAGCCTTGTTCTGTATGGCTTGGATACCACGCGCAGTGTGTCCCACCAGAGCCCCGATCCACTGCTGTTTGTCTTGCATGTGCTGACCACGGCAATTTTCTGCACCGACTTCCTGGCGCGCCTCTACGTGAGCGTGGACCACCCCGACAGCGATAGTGGCTTTGCTGCGCGCCTGGCATGCCTGCGACGGCCCGAGATGCTGTTGGAGGCGGCGACTTTGCTGCCATTTTTCCTGGGCTTTTGGCTGCCCGTCACGCTGGACCTGCGGTTTTTGCGCGCCATCCGATTGCTGCACCTGATACCTTCGCGCCGATTGGCGCGATCCCGCGACTTGATGGCGGATTTGTTGTCACACGCGTGGCCGCTGACGCTGGCGGTGGGCTTGGCGCTGCTTGCCACGGCCATCACCCTGCATGGTGCCTTGCAGGCCCTGAGCGGCAGCGCATGGTCGGATCCTGCGGCGGCAGCTTCGGGCAGCGCTGTTGCAAGCGCCGGGCTGGCATCGTGGAGCACGCCCATCGCCTTGACCCTGGTCTGTGTGGTACTCCTGCTTTTGGTGCTTTTTTCTGGCTTATTGCTGGTACAGCAGCGCGATGCGCCCAGCGCGCGCCAGGGATTCGATGGGCCCGGATCGCTGCAGCCAACGTATCCGCAGAGCGCTCACTCCTTAGCCCTGCAAGTGGTCAACCCCATGCACGTATTGGGCAAACCAGAACAAGCCCTTGCCCACTTTGACGTGCTGCTGGCCCAAATGCGTTACGTCGGGGTTCTGACAGACCATGGGCAGTTTGAGTCACTGGCTCAAGATGGCCGCATCAGCAGCGCGGACTACGCGGTCTGGCGGCATATCCAGGGCTATCCGCTGCATCCACTGCAAGGCGGCTACGGGGCCCAGTGGCGGGTACGTTACTCGCAGCCTTTGTACAACCTTTTCACGCAGGCTCCGACCCAGCGGTCGGATTCCTGAAGCGCTTTGGCGTCCAGCTTTGCGGCTATCCGCTGGCGGTCTTTATAGGCTTCCGGGTGACCCGCTGCGTCGGCAAGGCTGTACCACCGGTGCGCCATGGCCGGGTTTTTCTCGAACCCGAGGCCTTTCTCGTACATGGAGCCGAGTTTGAATTGGGCCTTGGCAACACCTTGCGCGGCAGCCATGCGCAGCAAGCGATGCGCTTCCGGGTAATTCAGCGGCACACCCTGACCAAAGGCATACATCTCCCCTAGCAGTGACTGGGCGTTGGGGTCGCCCGCCTCCGCCACGTTACGCCATTTTTTGACAGCCGCCGGAAAGTCGCGGCGCTGGTAATCGGCATAACCGTCTTCCCAGTCACTAGCGACAACCGCACCGGCTGCCAAACCGGCAAACATACAGATGACACCAACACGTTGCACGGACATACCCTGTACCTCATGAACAAAAAACCGCATCTTCTGCCCGCACCCCAGGATGGAACACAGCGTGAAACATTGTAGGTCGCCAGGCTATCCGCTCGTGTCTTGGGTGGGTCTTCTACGGGTTGGCAAACAGGCGTTCCAGCGCCTGCTCCCGCGCGCGTGCAACGGCCAATCCGATGGCCGGACCCTTGGCTCCGCCCGTCATCGCATCTGCCGCCACCGCGTCCGTGGCCACGGCAAGCGCCGCCGCCAGGGCGCGGCCTAGCCGCTCAGCCTGCGGGTAGGGGCTGTGTTCCCGGCCCAATCGGCCTTTCGCGTCACAGGCGCAGGCCTGCAGAACTGCGGCAAAGCGTTCTGGTTTGCGCAGTGCGTCGCAGCGCTCCAGCAAGCGCAACAAGGCGCCCGCTCCCAGGGTCTCGCTGCGGTGGATATGGCCATGTTCGCGCGCCACCACCTCCGCCAATTCGGTGCAGGCAAGGGGCACGCGCAGGCGCTGCCCGATCCGGCGCAAGAGTTGCACGCTGCGTGCCTCATGGCCGATATGGCGTGGCAGCAGCGCAGACGGCGTGGTGGCCTTGCCCAGGTCATGCATCAAACACGCCCAGCGCACCTCCAACGGTGCTGCGGCGAGGGCCGCTTGTTGCAACACCATCATCAGGTGCACACCGGTGTCAATTTCCGGATGGTGTTCCGCACTCTGCGGCACACCCCACAAGGCATCCACCTCCGGCAGCAGCACCCGCAAAGCGCCGCAATCCCGCAACACCTCCAACATGCGCGCGGGGTGGGCCTCCATCAAACCAGTCGATATTTCGGTCCACACCCGCTCTGGCACCAAGGCCGCAGCTTCACCCGCGCTGACCATCTCACGCATCAGCATGGCGGTCGCAGGGGCTATGTGGAAGTCCGCGAAGCGGGCCGCAAAGCGGGCCAAGCGCAGGATGCGAACCGGATCTTCTCGAAAGGCGTCGGTGCAATGGCGCAGGGTCGCTGCGCGCAGGTCAGCGATGCCGCCCAAGGGATCCACCAGGTGCGCGGGATCGAAGCTGCCATCGGCACGGATGTCTGCGGCGGCAACCGCCATCGCGTTGATGGTCAGGTCACGCCGTCCCAGGTCCTGCTCCAGGGTGACCGATGCGTCGGCCTGCACCACAAAGCCCCGGTAACCGGGCCCCGTCTTGCGCTCAGTACGGGCCAGTGCATATTCCTCGCGGGTATGGGGGTGCAGAAACACCGGAAAATCGCGGCCCACCGGCTTGTAGCCAGCATCCAACATGGCTTGCGGGCTGCTGCCAACCACAACCCAGTCACGGTCCCGCACCGGCAGGCCCATCAAGGCATCGCGCACTGCGCCACCGACCAGGTAGGTTTGCATGGACAAATTATGGGCCCAGCCCGGGCTACGCCTCAGGTGTAGCGCTTGCTGCGCAAGTTGTCTTTCATGCGGCTGAGCATGGGCTGCACGATGGTGCCGCCAATGCGCAAAGCCACGGTGGTGGCCAGCACGTCAATGATCAAGAGATGCAACAAGCGCGAGACCATGGGGCTGTAGCGGTCAAAACCCTCGGGATGGTCCGCGCTGAGGTGGATATGCCCGGCGCTGGCCAAAGGCGAGCCGCTGGCGGTGATGACGATGGTGGTTGCGCCGTTTTTGCGCGCGATGTCGCAGGCGTCCATCAGGTCGCGGGTGCGGCCCGAGTTGCTGATGATCAGCACGCAATCGCCTTTTTGGAGGATGGACGCGCTCATCACCTGCATGTGCCCGTCGCTGTAGGCCGTGCTGTGCAAACCAAGGCGGAAGAATTTGTGCTGCGCGTCCTGCGCGACCACGCCCGAATTACCCACGCCGAAAAACTGCACTTGCCGGTCACTTTGAAAAGCCGCCACCAGTGCGGCCACGGCCTTGTCAATCTGGTTGCTACTGGCCTCGTTGCGGTATTTCAAAAACGCGGCAACGGTGTTGTCGATCACTTTGACGAGCACGTCTGCGGTCTTGTCGTCTACGTCCACGCTGCGGTGGATGAAGGGCACGCCTTCGTTCACCGTACCGGCCAGTTTCTGCTTGAAATCGGATAGGCCGTTGTAGCCCACGCTGCGGCAAAAGCGCACCACCGTGGGCTTGCTGACATGCGCGCGGTCGGCCAGCTGCGCCACCGGCAGCATGGTGAACGCACGCGGATCGGCCAGACACAGCTTGGCGACCCGCTGCTCGGCGGGTGCCAGCGAGGGCAAACAGGCTTGAACGCGATCCAACATGGCTTTACGACTCCTCGGCCCAGCAATGGCCGTCGCGGGCAATCATGGCGCTGGATGCGCTCGGGCCCCAGCTGCCAGCAGCATAGGGACGCGGACCCTGGGAATCCGCCGCCCAATGCTCAATCAGAGGCTCGACCCAGCGCCAGGCTTCTTCTTGTTCGTCACTGCGCACGAAGAGGTTCAGGCGACCGCCGATCACGTCGAGCAACAGCCGCTCGTAAGCGCCGACCCGCTCGGAGCCGAAGCGCTTGTCAAAGTCCAGATCGAGCTGTACCGGCACCAACGCGGCGGCGGTGCGGCTTTGCCGGGCGGCCTGGCCCTGGGCCAGCAAGTGCAGTTCCAGCCCGTCCTTGGGCTGCAGGTGGATCACCAGCTGGTTCGCGCTGTTGGCCGGCGCGTTGAAGATGGCATGCGGCGTGGGCCGGAAGTTGACCACGATGCGCGCGTCGCGCCCCGCCAGTCGCTTGCCGGTGCGGATGTAAAACGGCACGCCGGCCCAACGCCAGTTGGCGATCTCGGTGCGCAAGGCCACAAAAGTTTCGGTCTGGCTCTGCGGGTTCACACCCGCCTCTTCGCGGTAGCCGGGGACGGGCTACGCCCCCGGCGGTGCCTTTGCTGTACTGCCCACGCACCACATCGCTGGCCAGCGTCTGCGCCGTCCAGGGTTTAAGGGAGCGCAAGACCTTGAGTTTTTCATCGCGGATCGCATCGGCATGGGCATTGATGGGCGGCTCCATGCCGATGGCACACAGCAGCTGTAAGGCGTGGTTTTGCACCATATCGCGCAACGCCCCCGTGGTCTCATAAAACGCGCCCCGGCTCTCCACACCGAGGTCTTCCGCAATGGTGATCTGGATATTGGCGATGTGTTCCCGCCGCCACAGCGGCTCAAACAAGGCGTTGCCAAAGCGCAGCGCAAACAGGTTTTGCACCGCCGGTTTGCCCAGGTAGTGGTCAATCCGGAATACCTGCTTTTCTTCGAAGTAGCGGCGCACGGTTTGGTTGATCGCGCGGTTGCTGGCCAGGTCATGGCCCAGCGGCTTTTCCAGCACGACCCGGATATGGGGGGCGTTCAGGCCCACGGTGGCGAGTTGCTCACAGACCATGGTGAACAGCGACGGTGCCGTAGCCACATACATGACCACGGTTTGCGCATTGCGGGCATTGAGGGTCTCGGCCAGGGCAGCGTAATCCGCCACCTTGGACAAGTCCATGGGAACAAATTCGAGCAGCGCGGCAAAGCGGGCGAATTCTTCGGCGCTGGGACGCTTGGCGAGCTCGACTTTGTCAAACCGGGCTTGGATCAAGGCGCGGTATTGTTCGTGGCTGTGTTTGTCGCGTCCGATGCCGATGATGCGCCCGCCCTCGGGCAGGGTTCCATGGCGGAAGGCCTGGAATAAGGCCGGCATGAGTTTGCGCCAGGCCAGGTCGCCGGTGCCGCCAAAAAGAACAAGGTCGAAGCTCATAATGGGAAACGAATAGAATTGTAGTTACATGATTAGTTAATTTCATTGTAACTTTGTTTCATGGGGCAGCGCTTTTTCTCTATGGCGCGTTGGACCCATCACCCATCCCAAAACCAAGGACCGCTATGAACCAGCTCGACGCACTCAAACAGCACACCGTCGTGGTCGCCGACACCGGCGACTTCAAGCAGCTCAGCGCCTACCAACCCCAAGACGCCACCACCAACCCCTCGCTGATTCTCAAAGCGGTACAAAAGCCCGAATACGCACCGCTACTGAGCGCCGAAGTCGCCGCCCACCGCGGCCGGCCGCTGGACGAGGTGATGGACCATCTGCTGGTGCATTTCGGCTGCGAAATCCTGGCCATCATCCCGGGTCGGGTGTCCACCGAAGTCGATGCGCGCCTGAGTTTTGATACCGCCGCCACCGTTGCCCGCGGCAAACGCCTGATCGCCATGTACCAAGCCCAGGGCATCTCCAAAGACCGGGTGCTGATCAAAGTGGCCTCGACCTGGGAAGGCATTCAAGCCGCTGCGCAACTGCAGCAGGCCGGCATCCACACCAACCTCACGCTGCTGTTCGCGTTTTGCCAGGCAGTGGCCTGCGGCCAAGCCAAGGTACAACTGATTTCACCTTTTGTCGGGCGGATTTACGACTGGTACAAAAAGTCGGCGGGCGCGGCGTGGGTAGAAGCCGACAAGGCCGCCGAAAACGACCCCGGCGTGCAGTCGGTGGTGCAGATTTACAACTACTACAAACACCACGGCATCGCCACCGAAGTGATGGGTGCGAGTTTTCGCAACGTGGGGCAAATCACCGCGCTGGCAGGCTGCGACCTGCTCACCATCAGCCCCGAACTGCTGGCCGGTCTGGCCGCCAGCGACGCGCCGCTGGTGCCCCGCTTGCACGCCCCGACCGCCTTAGCCATGGACATTGCGGCGGTGCACTATGACGAAGCGGGTTTCCGCTTTGCCTTGAACGAAGACGCGATGGCCACCGAGAAGCTAGCCGAAGGCATACGCGCATTCTGTGTCGACGCGATCAAATTGGAAAAGCTGCTGCTAGCGGCCTGAGCCGCGCACCACAACGTGACCATGAACACTTCCACGACCCGCCTGCGTTGCGACCGCACACCCGTCTGGGCCAGCCTGCAAGCCGCATACGACACGCATGGGCGCGCGTTCGACCTGCGCCAGGCGTTTGCTGCGGATCCGCAGCGCTTTGCCCACTTCAGCCAGCAAGCGCCCTATGTTTTCGGCGACCTGTCCAAAAACCTGATCGATATGGCGACCTCGCAATTGCTGTTGGAACTGGCCGAGCAATGCGGCGTGGCGGCGCACCGGGACGCGATGTTTGCGGGAGAGGCCATCAACACCACCGAGCAACGCGCGGTCTGGCATGTGCTGCTGCGCACGCCGGCCAATGCACCCACCGCCAGCGCGCTGGAAGCCGAAGAACTTGCCAAGGTCCACTCCACGCTCGATGCCATGCTGGCTTACGCTGAGCAGGTTCGCGCCGACGACGCGATCACCGACATCGTCAACATCGGTATCGGCGGCTCCGACCTGGGGCCGCAAATGGCTGTGCTGGCCCTGCAAGCGTTTGCGCATCCGCATAAGCGTTTTCACTTTGTCAGCAATGTGGATGGTCATGAGCTGGCCAGTACCCTGGCACGGCTGCAGCCCTCCAGCACGCTGTTCCTGATTGCCAGCAAGACCTTCACCACCATCGAGACGATGACCAACGCGGCTTCGGCCAAGGCCTGGTTCACATCGTACGGCGGTACCGACATCGCCCGCCACTTTGCGGCACTCACCACCAATGTGGCTGCCGCCAATGCCTTCGGCATCGCACACCACCTTCGGCTTTTGGGACTGGGTGGGCGGGCGTTATTCGCTGTGGTCCGCCATCGGCCTGCCCATTGCCATGGCCATCGGCGCAGCCGGGTTCCGCGAATTCTTGGCCGGTGCGCACGCCATGGACGGGCACTTTCGCAGCGCGCCCCTGGCGGCGAATCTGCCGGTGCGCATGGGCTTGCTGGACGTCTGGTACCGCAACTTCCACCATTTCAGCAGCCGCTCCGTGGCGCCTTACCACAGCGCGCTGCGCCGCCTGCCCGCCTACCTGCAGCAGCTGGAAATGGAGAGCAACGGCAAGCGGGTGGACGCAAGCGGGGAGGCGCTGCCCTTCGGTACATCACCGGTGCCCTGGGGCGAGTCGGGAACCAACGGCCAGCACGCCTATTTTCAGATGCTGCACCAGGGAACTGACGTGGTTCCGGTGGAGTTTGTGGCGGTCAAGAAAGGCCCGCCACACGCTGCAAGGCCACCACGATTTGCTGCTGGCCAATGTGCTGGCGCAAGCGCAGGCGCTGATGCAGGGCAAGACCGACAGCGGCGGCCACCAACATTTCCCCGGCAACCGGCCCAGCACCATGCTGGTTCTCGACGATCTGACGCCCGCCGCTCTGGGGGCTTTGATTGCGTTGCAGGAA
Source organism: Rhodoferax sp. (assembly GCA_964203415.1). Lineage (GTDB taxonomy): Bacteria > Pseudomonadota > Gammaproteobacteria > Burkholderiales > Burkholderiaceae_C > Allorhodoferax. The sequence goes on along the minus strand of CAXNME010000008.1, from coordinate 42,514 downwards.
CACCGCGTCTTTGTCAGTGGCGCGCTCTGGGGTATCAACAGCTTTGACCAATGGGGGGTGGAGCTGGGCAAGGTGCTGGCCAAAGACATTGCGCCGCGCATGCGCAGCGGCGACGCCAGCGGGCTGGATGGCTCCACCGCCGGACTGTTGCAGATGCTGCGCCAGCCCTGAGGAAGTGCGGGCCACGGCCCGGTTTCAGCGCTTGGGCGGAGGCGGGGCGAATTCAGCTTTCACCCGCCCCTTGAGCTCCAAAATTTGGGTCACGCTGTCGTAAACCATGGAGTCGGCCCGGAAGCGGTTCCGTCCGTATTCAACCTCCACCGGTACATCGGACTTGGCGACACCGGTGTCAGTAAAAACATGCAGGAATTCGCTGCGGTACACGGCGCGCGGCCGTGGCGCCTGGCCCGCCAGATGCAGCTCGGGCCGCAGCACCTGTGCCGAACCGATCAACTGCATTTCCGTCGCCTCTTCGTTGCTCAAACTGCGCCGGGCTTGGGCCAACATCACAGCGCCATCAGCACCGTAGGTTTGGCCATGAAAGTCGTCGACTTCGGTCCATTTGGTATCGGGAAAGTGCCGACCTACAGCCCCTTGAACCTGGCGCACCACCTTGCCATCGGTATTAAAAGACTGGGCGGAAAAAGAATGCAGGTAATAGTCGGGGGCATTGTCATACAGCGCCACAGCCTCCGGTGCTTTGTCTCCCGGAGCTGTGCGCACCAACCAATAGCTGATAAGGGCCAGTAAAGCCATCAGCGCTACCGGAAGGTACAGCGTCAAACGATCCCACAAACGGGCGATCACGCGCCATCTCCGGTATACGCGGCCAGCAATGCGGCGTATTGCCCGTTTGCTTGCAGCAAAAGATCACACACCTCACGGACCGCGCCCGCACCGCCACCAAGCCGGGTGACGAGATGGGCACGGCTGCGCACTTCCGGGTGCGCGTTGGCTGGCGCGCAAGCCAAGGCCGCACGCAGCATCATGGGCAGGTCGGGCCAGTCGTCGCCCATCACCGCCGCCTGATCCCAATGGAGTCCGAGTTCAGCGAGGATGGCCTCTGCGGCCGGAGCCTTGTCGTCGATGTCATAGCGGGCGTGGACGATACCCAATGCCGCCAAACGGGCGCGCAAAGCCGCCGATCCGCGCCCTGTCACCACCGCTGGCGTGATGCCGGCGCGCTGCAGCATCTTCAGTCCATGTCCATCGAGCGTGTTGAAGCGCTTGAACAGTTCGCCCTCCGCGCCAAAGTACAAACCGCCATCGGTCAGCACCCCGTCCACATCGAGCAATAACACGCGGATGCCGCTGGCCTTGGCCAGCAAAACTGCATCCACAACAACATCGTCGGCCATCAAATCACCTTGGCCCGCATCAGGTCGTTGCTGGTCAAGGCGCCACACAAAAGGCCGTGCGCATCGAGCACCAGCACGCTGGAAATCTTGCGCTCTTCCATTAAATTGGCGGCCTCGGCCGCCAGCGCCTGCGAACTGACGGTGAAGGGCTGGGGGCGCATGACCTCGCCCGCACGCACACTGCGCAAATCCACGCCGGTTTCCACCAAACGCCGTAAATCGCCGTCGGTGAAGATGCCGCACAGGCGCCCGCCAGCATCCGTTACGGCGGATGCGCCGATCCCCTTGGCACTCATCTCGCGCATGAGATCGCTGAAACTGGCATCTATGCCCACCTGCGGTACGTCGGTTCCGCTGCGCATGATGTCGCTCACATGGGTGAGCAGTCGGCGCCCCAGCGCCCCCCCCGGATGTGAGCGGGCGAAGTCATCCGGCTTGAAACCGCGCGCATCCAAAAGGGCTACGGCCAACGCGTCACCCATGGCCAGTTGCGCCGTGGTGCTGGCGGTGGGCGCCAAATTCATGGGGCAGGCTTCTTGTTCCACCGCGGTGCTGATCCACGCATCGGCGTGCGCGGCCATGGTGGATTGGCCATTGGCCGTCAGGGCGACCAGGGGAGCGCCCAGGCGCTTGAGCACTGGCAGCAGGGCATTGATTTCCTGCGACTCGCCGCTGTTGGAAACCATCAGCACCAGATCTGCAGAAGTGATCATGCCCAGATCACCGTGGCTGGCCTCTGCGGGGTGCACAAATAAAGCAGGGGTTCCCGTAGAAGCAAGGGTGGAGGCGATCTTGCGTCCGATGTGGCCGCTTTTGCCCATACCCATCACAACCACGCGCCCGCGGATCGCCAAAATCAGACCAACCACCCGCGCAAAGGATTCACCCACGCTGGTTTTCAAGCCCTGGATGGCCGCGGCTTCGATATCGAAGGTCTCCCGCGCAAGGCGCAAGATGTGTTCGGCGTTCGGGCTGGGTTGCATGCGGAGAATTCTATAGAGCGGCCCGGGGACGGCCCTTATCCATGGCCGAGGCTCACTTGCCGATACAAAAGCTGGAAAAAATCACGCCCAGCAAATCGTCGGCGGTGAATGCGCCGGTGATCTCTCCCAGCGCGTTATGGGCCAGACGCAGCTCTTCGGCCAGCAAGTCCAGGGCCTGGGCGGCTTGGGCGAGTTGTGCATCGGCTTGCGCCAGATGCACGTCCACGCGGCCCAAAGCCTGCACATGCCGCTGGCGGGCGCTGAAACGTGCGCCCGTGTCAGCCTGCCAGCCCACAGCCAACAGCAGACGCTGGCGTAAATCGTCCAGTCCGGCACCGGTTTTGGCCGATAGCAGAACCGTGCTGGCGTCCGGCGCCGGTGTTGGAGGCGTCGCGGACAGCGCATCGCATTTGTTCCAGACATGCAGCACCGGAACCCGCGCGGACAAGGCCTGGGTCAACTGCTCGCCAATCTCCCGATCCGCCTGCTGGTATGCGGGCTGCGCCTGGCGCTCCAGGTCATGCACAAAAAGCACCACGTCTGCGCTGCCGATGGCGCGCCAGGCGCGGGCAATGCCCAGGGTCTCCACCGGCTCGTCGCTGTCGCGCAGACCGGCGGTATCGACCACATGCAAGGGCACGCCATCGATCTGTATGGTCTGCCCAATCGTGTCGCGGGTGGTTCCGGCAATCGGCGTGACGATGGCCAGCTCGGCGCCTGCCAGGGCATTGAGCAGCGAGGACTTGCCCGCATTGGGCTGGCCGGCAATCACCACGTTCAAGCCGTCGCGCAGCAGCGCACCCTGCCGCGCCTGCCCTTGCAGCAGCGCAAGCTGCGCACGCAGGCGCGCCAGCTGGCCGTGGGCGTCGGATTGTTTTAGGAAGTCCAGCTCTTCTTCCGGGAAATCCAGCGTCGCCTCCACCAGCATGCGCAGATGCACCAGCGCATCGCGCAGGCGGTTGACCTCGGTGGAAAACGCGCCGCTCAGGCTGGCTGCGGCGCTGCGGGCGGCGGCTTCGGTGCTGGCGTCGATCAAATCGGCCACGGCTTCGGCCTGCGCCAAATCCATCTTGCCGTTCAAAAAAGCCCGCTCGCTGAATTCGCCCGGCCGCGCCATGCGCAAGCGCGGGAGGATTCCGCCTTGCCCCCCGAGCGTGCACGCGACTTCCAGCGCGCGGGCCAGCAGCCGCTGCAAGACCACCGGCCCGCCGTGCGCTTGAAGTTCCAGCACGTCTTCGCCGGTAAAGGAATGGGGCCCGGGGAAATACAGCGCCAAGCCGTGGTCTATGGGTTGGCCGGATGCGTCAGGAAATGGCAAATAGGTCGCGTGGCGAGCCTGCAAGGCCTGCCCCAACCAGGCTTGCGCCAGGGGGGCGAGCTGGTGGCCACTGATCCGCAGAATCCCCACCGCCCCGCGCCCGGGGGCGCTGGCGATCGCAACAATGGGGTCGGCGTGGGGGGCCGGCACCGCTTCAGTTAACCAAACTTGGGCAGATTGAACTGCGGCGGCACACCCATGCGGGTGTTGATGACCCACTGCTGCGCGATCGAGAGGATGTTGTTGGTAATCCAGTACAGCACCAAGCCCGAGGGGAAGAAGAAAAACATCACGCTGAAGATCAGCGGCATGAACCACATCAACTTGGCTTGCATCGGGTCCGGGGGCGCGGGGTTGAGCGCAGTCTGAATCAGCGAGGTCAAGGTCATCACAATCGGTAAGACCCCAATCGGAACGCCAAACCAGGTCCCCAAGGAGGTGTCCGGCGCCGACAAATCGGTAATCCACAAGATCCAGGGCGCATTGCGCATTTCCACGCTAGACAGCAGCACCCAGTACAGGGCGATGAACACTGGGATCTGCACCATGATCGGGAAGCAGCCACCCATGGGATTGACTTTTTCTTCGCGGTAAATCCGCATCATTTCCTGCTGCATCTCTTGTGGCTTGTCTTTGAGCCGCTCGCGCATTTCCATGATGCGTGGGTTGATGGCCTTCATCTTGGCCATGCTGGAGTAGGCTTTGGCGTTGAGCCAGTAGAAGGCGATTTTCAGCAACAGGACCAGCGCCACAATCGCCCAACCCCAGTTTTGCAACACCTTGTGCAGCGCGTCGAGAAGCCAGTACAGGGGTTTGGCCAGAATCGTCAGCCAACCGTAGTCTTTCACCAGCTCCAGCCCCGGCGTCAGGGCTTCGAGAATTTTTTCTTCCTGCGGGCCGATGAACAGGGTAGTCGTCACCGTCTTGGTCGCGCCCGGCGCCAGGGTCTCCAAGGGAGTCACCATGGCGGCCCGGTAGCAGCAATCGGCCAAGGGAGAGCCGATATCGACACCATCGAGGGAGATGCTGCGCTGCATGCCGGTCGGCAAGATCCAGGCGCTGGCAAAGTAATGCTGCACCATGGCGATGTAGCCGTTTTGCGACTGCTTTTCATAGTCCCCGCTTTTGTCCTTCACGTCGCTGAATTCGACTTTTTGGTACTTCTTGGCCTCGGTGTAGACCGCCGGGCCGGTAAAGGTCGCATAAAACGAGGACTCGCCAGGCAGCTTGTTACCGTCACGCACCAATTGCAGGTACAGCTGCGGTGCCACCGGAGCCGCTGAGGTATTGGTCAGGGCGTGCTCCACCTCCAAGGCGTAGCTACCGCGCGCAAGGGTGTAAGTCTTGGTGAGCTGCACGCCGCCAACGGGCTCCGAGCTAAAGCGCACGGTCAGCTTGTCTTGTCCATCCTTGAGTGCATCGTCGCCGCTGAACTTCATGATGGTCTTGTGGGTCGGATACTCCCCAGGGACCGCGCCGGCCACCAGTCCGGACTGCGCGACGTAGACGCGCGATGCACTGTCGTCCAGCAAGGGCATGTTTTTGCTGGCATCCACGGTGTCGCCATAGCGCAAAAATTGCGAACCCACCACGCTGCCGCCTTCGGTATCGAAGGTCAACTTGAGTACGTCGGTGCTGACTTCAATGCGCTCGGCCCCGGGGGAGCGGATCGCCGAAGCTGCCGCAGGCGCCACACCTGGCGCAGCCGGGACCACGACGGCAGTCGGCAAACCGGCTGTCGCACTGCTTTGCGCTGCGGGCGCTGCCGGGGTAGCCGTGGCGCTTGGGGGTTGGCTCGGCGGCGCAACGCCCAACAGGGGCTTGTGGCCATTGGCGATCTGCCACTGGTCCCACAACAATAAGAGAGAAAAACCAAAAATCACCCACAAAATGGTGCGGCGAATATCGTTCATGGGTGGATCTTTTCGGAGGAGGGTGTCACGAGACGGGAAAACAAAGCAGTGCGGGGAACCGGGTCCAGCCCGCCATCGCACCAAGGGTGGCAGCGCAGCAAACGCCGCGCTACCAGGTAACTACCGGCCGCGGAGCCATGCAATTGCAGGGCCTCCAGGGCGTAGCGGGAACAGCTGGGCTCAAAGCGACAGGCCGACCCCAGCCAGGGGCTGAGGAAAAACCGGTAGCCCTTGACCAAGCCAATCAGCAGTGACTTAACCATGGCTTGCTTCCGGTAATCGGGTCGATGCCGTATTGAAAAGACCGAGCAGCTCACTGCGAACCGCCTCTTTCAAGGCGCTGGAACTGGCACTGGCAAATTGGGCACGATCAAAAGCGTGGCGCAAACGCACCACATAAGCAAAGCCGGCAAGGAGGCTTTCGAAATCTTGCACTACGTGAAAAATCTGCCGTTTGATCGCATTACGCGTCACGGCACGCTTGGCCCAGCGTTTCGGGAGCAGTGCCCCAATCACAGGTTCATGCATGAGGAGGTCGCTGCCTATGGCTTGGCCTTCGAACGACACCAAATCCCGGCAATGCAGCGCGAAATGGGTCGACTTGGCTATCACAGCACCCGACAAAACGGTTTGGAACTGGGGCCGCGTCTGGAGCCGCCTCACGCCTGACGACCCAAGGGAAACACCCGACCGTCCGCTATCGCAGCGGACGTTAGACGGCCAGCCGCTTGCGGCCTTTGGCACGGCGCGCGTTGATCACGGCACGGCCGCCGCGGGTCTTCATGCGCACAAGAAACCCGTGCGTGCGTGCGCGGCGGATCTTGGAAGGTTGGTAAGTACGTTTCATAATGAATGGTCCAGTCCGGTAAAGTTGTGCCCGGGCAGTCTATTGGCAGGCTCTAGGCGAGCCGCGGATTATCGCAAATTCTGCAGCGTCTGTCACATTCAGCCCCAGAGCCGCCTTTCGGCGGCCGGGCTGAACCCAAAATCCCAACCAATGTTCATTTAATTTTTGTTCGGAAAATTGTGGATAAGTCTTGCCAGGGCCTAGAATAACAGGCCCTTCAAGCGATACATATCCACAGATTTTCATGACGCAACTGACAGCATCCCTTGCACCCGCAGCGCATCCTGATGGCGCGCAAGGTGACAGCACGCTGTGGTCCGAATGTCTTGAAAAACTAGGGCAAGAACTACCCGAGCAGCAATTCAGCACCTGGATCCGACCGTTGCGCGCCGAAGCCAGTGCCGACGGCGCGCGCTTGCTGATTTACGTATCCAACCGCTTCAAGCTGGATTGGGTGCGGGCCCAGTACGGAACCCGAATCGGAGCCATAGTGAACAGCGTGTACGGTCGGTCCCTGGTGATTGATTGGAGCGTAAGTAACCGCCAGGAAAAGAAAAATTCTTCTATAGATGGCCCGCAAACGGCCCCCGTGGCTGCTCAGGCATCGGCTTTGGCGGCATCACCGGCGGAAGCTGAAAGTGACATTCCCAGCGGGCTGGTGAAGAACAGGCTGAACTCGGCTTTAACCTTTGACACCCTGGTCGAAGGCCAAGCCAACAGGATGGCCCGCACCGCCGCCATGCATGTGGCAGGCACACCCGGCAAGATGTACAACCCCTTGTTTATCTATGGTGGCGTCGGTTTGGGCAAGACCCATTTGATGCACGCTGTGGGTAACCGGCTGCTGGCAGACCGACCCCAGGCAAAGGTTCTCTACATCCATGCGGAACAGTTTGTATCGGATGTGGTTAAGTCCTATCAGCGTAAGACATTCGACCAGTTCAAAGAGAAATACCATTCTCTGGACCTGTTGCTGATCGACGACGTCCAGTTCTTTGCTAACAAAGACCGGACGCAGGAAGAATTCTTCAATGCCTTTGAGGCCTTGCTCGCCAAACGGTCGCACATCGTGATGACCAGCGACACCTATCCCAAGGGCTTGGTGGACATTTCCGAGCGGCTCGTCTCGCGCTTCGACGCAGGCCTCACGGTCGCCCTGGAGCCGCCCGAACTCGAGATGCGGGTGGCAATCCTGATCAACAAGGCCCACGCCGAGCGCGCAGAAATGCCAGAAGAAGTGGCATTTTTTATTGCCAAGAATGTGCGCTCCAATGTGCGCGAGCTCGAAGGCGCGCTGCGTAAATGCCTGGCCTATTCGCGTTTTAACCAAAAAGATATCTCGATCCAACTGGCGCGCGATGCGCTGCGCGACTTGCTTTCTTTACAAAATCGACAAATTTCCGTGGAAAACATCCAGAAAACCGTGGCCGACTACTACAAAATCAAGGTCTCTGACATGTATTCGAAAAAGCGCCCGGCCAATATCGCACGGCCGCGCCAGATTGCCATGTACCTGGCCAAAGAGTTGACGCAAAAAAGCCTGCCGGAGATCGGCGATTTGTTTGGCGGGCGGGACCACACCACCGTTTTGCACGCGGTGCGGAAAATTGGGGCCGAACGCCTGCAACTCACGGAAGTGAACCAGCAACTGCACGTGTTGGAGCAAACGCTGAAGGGCTGATCTTTAGGCGAAAATGCGTAAACAGCCGCGGCTGAGCAGCAATTGGAAAAATACCGGAGAAAACAATGATTGTTTTGAAAGCGAGACAGGACGAGGTGCTTGCAGTACTGCAATCGATTGCGGGCATCGTCGAGCGTCGCAATACCTTGCCCATCCTGGCCAATGTGCTGCTGCGTAAAACCGGCGAAACACTGGAATTCACCACCAGCGATCTGGAAATCCAAATCCGCACCCAGGCCCAACTCGGCGGCGATACCGGTGACTTCACGATTACGGTCGGCGCGCGCAAGCTGATTGACATCTTGCGCACCATGCCAGCCGACCAAGTGGTGTCGCTGGAATCGAGCCAGAACCGCTTGATCCTCAAGGGCGGCAAAAGTAAGTTCACGGTGCAGACCATGCCTTCGGAAGACTTTCCGTTGGTGCAGCCTGCACCTAACTTTGGCCCGATATTCAATGTGCCGCAAAAAGTATTGCGCGAACTGCTGGCCCAGGTTTCGTTTTCCATGGCGGTGCACGACATCCGTTATTACCTTAACGGTATTTTGTTTGTTGCCGAGGGCAAGCAACTCAGCCTGGCTGCCACCGACGGCCACCGTCTGGCTTTTGCCTGCGCCACATTGGATGTCGAAGTACCGAAGCAAGAAGTCATCCTGCCGCGTAAGACCGTGCTGGAGCTGCAGCGCCTGCTGTCGGACGAGCCGGGCGATATTGAAATGCAGTTTGCCAACAACCAGGCACGCTTCGCCTTTGGCGGTATGGAATTTGTGACCAAGCTGGTAGAGGGCAAATTCCCGGACTACAACCGGGTCATCCCGCGCAACCACAAGCACCGCATCACGCTGGGTCGCAGCGCCCTGCTGGCCACGCTGCAGCGCACCGCCATCCTGACCAGCGACAAATTCAAAGGTGTGCGCCTGAATATCGAGCCCGGCACCTTGCGTGTCGCCTCCAGCAACGCCGAGCAGGAAGAAGCGGTTGACGAGCTCGACATTGATTACAGCGGCGACATGATCGAGATCGGCTTCAACGTCACCTACCTGATCGAAGTGCTGAGCAATATGACCCAAGAGATGGTCAACCTGGAACTCAGCGACAGCAACAGCTCTGCCCTGTTCACCATTCCCGACCACGCCGACTTCAAATACGTGGTCATGCCCATGCGCATTTGAGCGCCCATCCTCCAACCCCACCCGGCCCATGCGCCGGGTCTTTTTTTCCAGCCCGCCCAGTCCGCGCATCCACGAGACAAAGCTACCCATGACCGAAGAACACAAGCCCGTTGGACCTGCGGCAACCGATTCAGCCAGCGTGAACACCGGCGAAAGCGGCAGCGAGAGCTCAAACTTCCAGCCCTTGATCGACACCGACCAGGCGGGCGCCACCGAAGCCTATGGAGAGTCGTCGATCCAGATCCTCGAAGGCCTGGAAGCCGTGCGCAAGCGCCCTGGCATGTACATCGGCGACACGTCGGATGGAACCGGTCTGCACCATCTGGTTTTTGAGGTGGTCGACAACTCGATTGACGAATCCTTAGCCGGGCATTGCGACGATATTCTGGTCACGATCCATTCCGACAACTCGATCAGCGTGGTCGACAACGGGCGTGGTATCCCGACCGGCATCAAGCTCGACGACAAGCACGAACCCAAACGCAGCGCCGCCGAAATTGCGCTCACCGAACTGCATGCCGGGGGCAAGTTCAACCAGAACAGCTACAAGGTCTCCGGCGGCCTGCACGGCGTGGGCGTGTCATGCGTGAACGCCTTATCCAAAATGCTGCGCCTGACGATCCGGCGCGACGGTAAGGTGCACTCCCTGGAGTTCTGCCGTGGTTTTGTGCAAAACCGCATTGTTGAAGTGCAGGACGGTATCGAAGTCTCGCCCATGAAAGTCATTGGCGATACGGAAAAACGCGGCACCGAGGTGCACTTTCTGCCCGACACCGATATCTTCAAAGAGAACAACGATTTCCACTACGAGATTTTGAGCAAGCGCCTGCGCGAACTCAGCTTTTTGAATAACGGCGTGCGCATCCGCCTCAAAGACGAACGCAGCTGGCAAAGAAGACGACTTCTCGGGCGCAGGCGGCGTGCAAGGCTTTGTGAACTTCATCAACAAAGGCAAGACGGTGTTGAACCCCAACATCTTCCACGCCACGGGCGACCGCCAAAGCGACCAGAACACCAACATCGGCGTCGAAGTCGCCATGCAATGGAACAGCGGCTTCAACGAGCAGGTGCTGTGCTTCACCAACAACATCCCCCAGCGTGACGGCGGCACCCATTTGACCGGCCTGCGCGCGGCCATGACCCGCGTGATCAACAAATACATTGACGAGTCCGAGTTGGCTAAAAAAGCCAAGGTCGAAGTCACCGGCGACGACATGCGCGAAGGCCTGTGCTGCGTGCTCTCGGTCAAAGTGCCCGAACCCAAATTCAGCAGCCAGACCAAGGACAAGCTGGTCAGCTCGGAAGTGCGCGGCCCGGTGGAAGACATCGTCAGCAAACTGCTGGCCGATTACCTGCAAGAGCGGCCCAATGACGCCAAGATCATCGTCGGCAAGATCATCGAAGCGGCCAGGGCCCGCGAAGCCGCCCGCAAAGCCCGTGATATGACGCGCCGCAAAGGCGTGCTCGACGGCATGGGCCTGCCCGGCAAACTGGCCGACTGCCAGGAAAAAGACCCCGCGCTGTGCGAAATCTACATCGTCGAGGGCGACTCCGCCGGCGGCAGCGCCAAGCAAGGGCGCGACCGTAAATTCCAGGCCATCCTGCCGCTGCGCGGCAAGATTCTGAATGTGGAAAAAGCCCGCTACGAAAAGCTGCTGACCAGCAACGAAATTCTGACGCTCATCACCGCGCTTGGGCACGGGCATCGGCAAGGCCGGCGGCAGCACGGGCAACGACGACTTCAACGTCGCCAAGCTGCGCTACCACCGCATCATCATCATGACCGACGCCGACGTCGACGGCGCGCACATCCGCACCCTGCTGCTGACCTTCTTCTACCGCCAAATGCCCGAGCTGGTCGAGCGCGGCCATATCTATATCGCCCAGCCGCCGCTGTACAAAGTCAAGGCGGGCAAGGAAGAGCTGTATCTGAAAGACGCCAGCGCGCTGGACACCTTCTTGATGCGCATTGCGCTGGTGAACGCTTCGGTCTTCACCGGCGGCCCTGACGGCACCACGCTGGCCGGCGACACCCTGGCCGAACTGGCGCGCAAGCACCAGGTGGCGCAAGCCGTGATCGCGCGGCTGCAAAACTTCATGGATGCCGAAGCCCTGCGCTGCGTTGCTGACGGCGTCGCGCTCAACCTCGACACCGTGGCCGACGCCGAAGCCTGTGCCACCATTTTGCAAGCCCATTTGCCCGACGCCGAAGTCGCCGGTGAATTCGACGCCCGCACCGACAAACCCATTCTGCGCATCAGCCGCCGCCACCACGGCAACGTGAAAAGCAGCGTGCTCACGCAAGACTTTGTGCACGGCTCCGACTACGCCACGCTGGCCGACGCCGCGAACACCTTCAAAGGCCTGCTGCACGAAGGCGCACGCGTGACCCGCGGCGAGGGCGAGCGCGCCAAGGAAGAAAAAGTCCACGACTTCCGCCAGGCCATGGCCTGGCTCATCACCCAGGCCGAAAACGCCACCGCCCGCCAGCGCTACAAAGGTCTGGGCGAAATGAACCCCGCCCAACTCTGGGAAACCACCATGGACCCGACGGTGCGCCGTTTGCTCAAGGTGCAAATCGACGACGCGATCGAAGCCGACCGCGTCTTCACCATGCTCATGGGCGACGAAGTCGAGCCCCGGCGCGAGTTCATTGAAGCGAATGCACTGCGGGCGGGGAATATCGATATCTGAGGGCGTAGACCGCTCGTACAGCCTTTCTGGGCCAGAGCCAATCGAGCCGGATACCCATCTGAATCGACTAAACTGTACGGTCTGTACATTTTAGGAGCGCAATATGGAGACATCACCTGCATACGGGCTCGAACAGGCGCGTACCCAGTTGCCGCGCCTGGTAGCCGAGGCACACGCCGGAACACAGAGCATCATCACCAAACACGGCAAGCCCTATGCCGCCATCGTCCCGCTGCAAGACGCTGCGCGCGCCGCAAACCGTGGTTCCGGCGTGCTGGACTTGCGCGGCAGCGGCGCGGGCTTGTGGGGCGCTGACGCAGCGGCGGCGGTAGACGCGCTGCGCGGTGAATGGGAAGCGCCCTGAGTGGCCACCTTGCCGCTGTGGGCCGGGCTGAGCGCCGGGTCGACCGTGCTGGTTGACACCGCCCCGCTGATTTACTGGTTAGAGGGTCACGCCGTTTTTGCCGAGCGCTTTGCCGGCATGTTTCAAGCCGCCACCAGCGGCGAACTGCATATCGCGCTCTCCACCATCACGCTGGCTGAAGTTCTCACCGGCCCCTACCAAGCCGGCCAAACCGCCCTGGCCCGGCGCTATGAAAACGCGCTGCAGCAGTACCGCGTGGTGGACATAACGCCTGCCATCGCCATCCTCGGCGCGCAACTGCGCGCGCAGTACCGACTCAAGCTACCGGATGCCTTGCAACTCGCCTCCGCTCTGGACATGGGTGCCGATGCGCTGGTCACCCATGACCGAGATTTTTCGCGGGTGAGTGGGGTGGTGATCGTGACGGGACATATGCCGGGGAGCAACTAGATAATGCACAAAGGGGCTATCTGGAGTAAAACTTGTTACCCGATCAATTTAACGGGGCGATTCATCATGGGCGTGGAGACGGGCGGCTGCCCGCACACGGCGATCCGTGAAGACGCGTCCATCAACCTTGAGGCCATAGACCGCATGCTGGTGGATTTTCCCAACGCTGATGTGGTGTTTATCGAGAGCGGCGGCGACAACCTGGCCGCCACCTTCAGCCCCGAGTTGTCGGACCTGACGATTTATGTGATCGACGTGGCTGCGGGTGAAAAAATCCCACGCAAGGGCGGCCCCGGCATCACCAAAAGCGATTTATTCGTCATCAACAAGACTGACCTCGCACCCCATGTGGGCGCGAACTTGGATGTGATGCACGCCGACACCACGCGCATGCGCACCACGGCCAAAGGCCTCAAGCCTTTTGTGATGACCAACCTCAAGACGCTCACCGGCTTGGATACGGTGGTGGCGTTTATCGAAGAAAAGGGCATGCTCAAAGCCTGAGGTCATGCGCCTTCGGCAGCGCCCGGCGCGGGCAGCGCCGCGCCGTATCATCCCCGCTTGCTTGATAACCACGAGCCTGCATGATCCGCCTGACTGAACTCAAACTCCCGCTCTCGGCGCTGCCGGTGGCCACACGCCGCGCTGCAGATGCCCCCAGCGAAACCGACGCCGACCGCCTGCCGCTGGCGCAACCCATTGAGGCACTGCGCACGCTGGCCGCCCAGGCCCTGGGCGTGGCACCACACGACATCACCGAACTGCGGGTTTTCAAACGCAGCTTCGATGCACGCAAAGCGGATGTGCTGGCGGTCTTCATCGTCGATGTGGCCCTACCCGCCGACTTGGAGCAAACGGCTCTGGCGCGCTTGGCCGCGCACCCGCATATCGGCGTAACGCCTGATATGGAATACCACCCCGTGGCGCAGGCGCCCACCAATCTGGCCCTGCGCCCGGTGGTCGTGGGTTTTGGCCCCTGCGGCATGTTTGCCGCGCTGCTGCTGGCGCAAATGGGCTTCAAGCCGCTGGTGCTGGAGCGCGGACCGCCGGTGCGACAGCGCACGCAAGACACCTGGGATTTGTGGCGCAAGCGCCATCTGCACGCCAACAGCAATGTGCAGTTTGGCGAGGGCGGCGCGGGCACTTTCTCGGACGGCAAGCTGTGGAGCCAGATCAAAGACCCGCGCCATTTGGGGCGCAAGGTTATGCAGGAATTTGTGAACGCGGGCGCGCCGCCTGAAATTCTGGTGGAGGCGCATCCGCACATCGGCACCTTCAAGCTGGTGCGCGTGGTGGAGAACCTGCGCGCGCGCATCATCGCGCTGGGCGGAGAGGTCTGCTTCGGGCAGCAAGTCACCGATCTGCATCTGGAAATACATGACGGCGCACAACATGTGCGCGGCCTGCAGGTGCTGGATCTGGCCAGCGGCCAAAGCCGTGACATCGAAGCACGCCAAATCGTGATGGCGCTGGGCCACAGCGCGCGCGACACCTTTGCCATGTTGCACGCGCGCGGCGTGGCGATGCAGGCCAAGCCCTTCTCAGTAGGCTTTCGCATCGAGCATCCGCAAGGCGTGATTGACCGCGCCCGCTGGGGCCGCCATGCCGGCAACCTGCTGCTGGGTGCGGCGGATTACAAGCTGGTGCACCATGCCAGCAACGGGCGCAGCGTCTACAGCTTTTGCATGTGCCCAGGCGGCACGGTGGTGGCAGCTACATCCGAGCCCGGGCGGGTGGTGACCAACGGCATGAGCCAGTACTCGCGCAACGAGCGCAACGCCAACGCTGGCATCGTGGTCGGCATCGACCCCGCCGACTACCCGCACGACGCGGACAGCTGGGTTTCCGCCTTTGGCCCGCAGGACGGGGCGCAGTACGCCGCGCAATCACAAGAACTGCTGGCTGGTGCCCAACCCAGCGCGACGCGCGCCCACCCTTTGTCGGGGATTGTTTTACAGCGCGCGCTCGAATCTGCGGCCTATGTGCAGGGCGGCGAAAGTTATGCCGCGCCGGGCCAGTTGGTCGGGGATTTTTTGGGTGCGCGCGCATCGACCGCCTTCGGCAGGGTGCAGCCCTCGTACCGGCCGGGCGTGCACCTGACCGATTTGGCGCACAGCCTGCCCGCTTACGCGATTACTGCGATCCGCGAAGCCTTGCCGGTCTTCGGGCGAAAGATCAAAGGCTTTGACATGGCCGATGCGGTGCTGACCGGGGTAGAGACCCGCACCTCCAGCCCCTTGAAGCTGCCGCGCGGCGAGGATTTGCAAAGCAGCAATGTGCGCGGCCTGTACCCGGCCGGGGAAGGTGCGAGCTATGCCGGTGGCATTTTGTCCGCAGGCGTCGATGGCATCCGCGTAGCCGAAGCCCTGGCGCTCGCTCTTTAGAACTAGACGCTGCGCGCATACCAGGGCGCGCGCCCGCACGGCATCCCTGCCGAAACGCTTTTTGGCGATCAGCGCCCAAAAAGTGGTCTTCTTGAGAGATGCATTCAGCTGTAGTACAGTTGCCAATAACTATTTGACACTGTTTTGGTTTTGCCAAAATGCACACAGCGGGGAGGGATCCATGGACATATTCACGGTTTTTACGCTGGGGCTGAGCGCCACCGAAGAGCGCGAAATGGCGATGTTTTGCAAATTTGCCTCCCGCAAAACCCACTCCTGGTCACCGACCCCCGCGCTGCGCAAAGCCACGGGCGTGGTCATCGGCAGCACGGTGCCGGCATACATCGCCGCAGCCGTGGCATTCCAGGCAGCGGGCGGGCGGGTCATTCTGCTCAACGGGGACGGGCAGCACGGCAGCCTGACTGCGGTTCGCAGGCCGCTGCAGCTGGATCGGGCTTTTGCGATATTCAACCACTTTAAGAGCCAGTTCGAGGCGAACCCACGGGTGCCGCATGAGTCGGCTTTTGCGGCTTTTGAGGCGGCTTTTTCCCTGGCAACGGGCACCGGCACCCCCGCAGATTCCGCCAAAGTGCTGCCGCTGATACGCGCTCCGCTGAGCAGCGAGCCCGCTACCGGCGTAGCGCGACCGCAGCAAGGAAGCGCGCCCACCGTGCTGGTGGTCGATGACAGCCCGGTGGCGCAAAACTACCTGCGAAACCGCGTGCTGGCGATGGGCTTGGAATGCGACGTGGCGACCAGCGGTGACGAGGCTTTGCTGATGATCGCCCAGACGCATTACGCCGTGGTGCTGCTGGACATCCACATGGAAGGCATTGACGGGTACCAAACCTGCCGGGCGATTAAGAATTTCAAAGGCGGTCCGGCGGTATCCAAGGTCGTCATGACCAGCAGCAAAACCGGCACCGTCGACAAAATCCGGGCGACCCTGGCAGGTAGTGACGGTTACCTGACTAAACCCATTGGTGACATCGCGCTGGCGCGCACCCTGTCCACGCTGATCAAGCTGGACGTGGCTACCCCGGCGTCCGAAACGCCCATGCGCTCGGCACGCCCGCCATCCCAAGCAACGCCATAACAAGCAGGAGTCGAAATGAAAAAAGTCATGGTTGTCGAGGATTCCCCCGTGGACTCCGAACATTTGAGCAAAATTTTGCGCGGCGCAGGGTGTACGGTCAGCGTGGCCTCTTCAGGAGACGCGGCTTTGGACATGCTGCAAAGCAGCCGCCCGGACCTGGTGTTGATGGACATCAACATGCCCGGAACAGACGGCTTTGCCACAGCCCGAAAAATGGGCCGCCACGCCGATATGAAAGACATACCCGTGGTTTTTGTCACCAGCAAAGACCAGAAGGCAGACCGGGTCTTCGCCCAGATGCTGGGCGCCAAGGCCTACATCACCAAACCCTACCAGGACGCCGACATCTTGGCTCTGATTTAGGCGCGACCGATCCGCTTGGAACTGACCATGCAAACCACTTCCGATGCAGTGGCAGCTGTCGATGATGACGCTGCTGAGAGTACGTATCTCGCGTACCGGATCGGCTGTGGACCCTGGCAATTGGCAGTCGATGCCCAATGGGCTACTGGCATTTTGGACAGCTACGTACTGCAAGCCATTCCACGCGCTCCGCAATGGATGGTTGGCTGCACCAACGTGGACGGCCTATTGGTACCGGTTATTGATTTGCTGATGTTGCTGGACCCGGCAGCCGCGCGCGGGCGTCACCCCGGTAACAAAACCCGCGTCCTGGTGGGAAACCCCTCGCCGCAAGATAACGAAGAATCGATCGGGCTCGTATTTACCGGGCTACCGCGCCAGCTGACCTGTACCCGCACGGCATTGCCAAGCACCTTACAAGCGCCGCCCCTTCTTTGTCGGATGGCGCGGGGCTTGGCCCTGTCGCCAGACAGCCCGGTGGCCATTGAACTCGACACGCGCCACTTGATTGATCACTGCATCAGCCAGCTTGCAGCATTCGACCACCACCCCGCCTGAACCCCCTATTTCCAAACTACCCACCACAAGGGACGCCGCATGCTCACTACTTTTCGTGCCAGACTGATTGCGCTGATCGTGCTCTTCCTTGTGCTGCGCGCGGTTCAAGGCGTTTACGCTGACCGCCAGCTTTCCCAATTCCAAGCGGTTGTTAACGCTGCGTATGACGTGGGTACCGCTTCTGAAGACCACGCCAAAGAACACATACTCTTGTCAGAGATTTTTGGCAGAGCACAAACTTACAGCAGTGCGGCTTTGGAGAAGGACGCCCCTGGCAGAGAGCTCGCTGCGCAAGCACTTTCAGACCTTTCAGACCAAATCAAGAATGTGCGTCTCTTAAAGACCAACCACCCAGCCCTGTCCCCTGAGTTGCGTCAAAGCCTTCTCGACACGGATCCCCTCATAGACAGCTATTTAAGCCGCGTACAAGCGCTATTGGCCTTGCCGCTTGATGCCCCAGGCCCCTTGCGTGAATCGCGCGCCGTACTCGATGCAGAATTCAGCCGCTTAGACGAGATATTGGAGCCTTTAAGCGCACGCTTTTCCTCAGAACTGCGCGGCATTACTGTTAAAAGCCAAGAGCTGGGGCAAGCTGTCGCGCGCGCATCGATCGTGTCGCAGGTGACCGAGGCGCTGATTCTCATCGCTGCAACCGTCTGGTTTTTCTTGGGTCTGAGCAAGGGTTTCCGTACGACTTGAAACCACCATCGGTGACATCAACACGGGCAATCTGGACGCACGCGCTGCGATGTCCGGAGAGGATGAACTCAGCCGTATCGGCCAAAGCTTTGACAAGCTCTTGGATGAACGACTGGTCGCTGAAGCCGCTAAGCGACAAGAGAATGATGCGATCAATGAATCTGCGATTACCCTGCTCGGCGCGGTGGTTGCGCTGTCGGACCGGGATCTCCGGGTTCGAGCACCGGTGGATGACAACATTGTGGGAACCATCGCGTCCTCCATCAACCAATTGGCTGACGACACTGCCGAGGCCTTGAGCAGCGTGCAGTCCCTGTCGGTGCAACTGGAAGAAGCAACCCTGGCGACACGGCAACAATCGCAAGAAGTCGATCGGGCCATTGCGCTGGAGCAAACTTTGCTCAAAGGGATGGAGATCACCCTGGCCGACGCATCGGGGCAGTTGCTCGAAGTGTCGGCGCTGTCGCAACGCTCGGCGGCGTCAGCAGGGCGCACCGCCGATGCGGCGGCAGCGGCCCAAAACGCCGTGGGAACCACCTTGCGCGGCATGGAGAATCTGCGCCAGGGCATGGGCGATACGGAGAAACGGTTCAAGAGTTTGGCGCAGCGCTCGCAGGAAATTTCCACTGCGGTGGCATTGATCAACACGATTTCCGAGCGCACGCACGTGCTGTCGCTGAACGCTTCCATCCAAGCCGCAGCAGCCGGGGAGGCCGGACGGGGGTTTGCCGTAGTGGCCTCAGAGGTACAGCGCCTCTCTGACGCGTCCAGCAAGGCCGCCAATGAGATTGCGGCGATGGTGGGCAACATCCAGGCGGAGACCAACGAGTCGCTGCTTACGCTGAGCGGTTTGGTCAGCGATGTGGTGGAGCAATCGACGCTGGCGCAATCGGCCGCGCAGGAGATGCAATCCGCCCAAACGGCGACCCAAGAGCTGATTGCCATGGTGGCACAAATTGCGGCCTCGTCCGAACTGCAACAGGGACTGGCAACATCCCTGCGCGCCAGCATCTCCGAAGTCAACCAATCCACCATCCAGACCAGTTCGGCGATGTCTGCCCAAAGAGGTTTGACCGAGACCTTGGTCGACTACGCGCTGGGCTTGCGCCAAAGCGTTGCCGAATTCAAGCTGGACCAGCCAACGCCTAAGACCCCGGCCTGATTGCGCGAGGGACACGGCATGCTGTTGGAGCTTTTGCGACAGGAACTCACCGAGTCAGCGCCCACACTCAGCGCCTTACAAGCCTGGGCCGAAGGCGAGCCGGTGGACGATGCGGAATTTGAGTCCGTTTTGGATTTCATGGACCGCTACGCCGAGGCGATACAAAGCAGCGGATTGGACGCTTTGGCCGAGTACCTGGCGATGGTGCGCTCGCTGTTGGCGCAGAACCATGCGGATCCGAGTCGCCCCCGATACCTCGACGAACGCGCGCATTTGGCGGGCTGGATCAACGCTGCCATCCTGTATCTGGAGAGGCCGGGCGATATGCATGCAGTGCAGGCCATGGAATATTCCTTTTCGGCGAGCACTGATGCGGTGGACAAAGCCTGGCTGGAAGATGCCATTGCCCGTCTGCTTGAACCCGATCTGTTGCCCGAGCAGGCGAACGGGATAGCCGATGCACCGGAGGAAAACCCGCAGGATTATTTCCTCGATGTGGACGGTGTCGAGCCCGATCAGTTGCAGGTGTTTTTGTTCGACGCGCCGCGCCAGGTGTCAGAAATTGAGGCTGCTGTCCTTGCCTGGGGCACCGGGGTTTGCACCAAGCCCCTGATGCAACAGGCCATGCGCGCGGCCCACACGCTCAAGGGCAGTGGTTATATCCTGGGGCTGCATGGAATAGGCCGGCTCTCGCACCACCTGGAAGATATTCTGGAGTACGCCTTGGCGGGGGCGCAAGAGACAGTCGCCCCGCCGCCCGCGGTGCAGGAGGGTTTAATACGTGCAGTGGACGCCTTGCAGCAGATGCTGGGTTTTGTCCAGGGCGTCGAAGCGCCTCCCACCGACGTGCACTTACTGGGGCAAGCACTGCGCGATTACCACACTTGGCTTGCGGGTGACCAGACCGAACCCCTGCCCGATCTTCCGGCGACTCCACTGCTGCCCGGGGCGGTAGGCACGGTGGCAGGTCCTGCGGAACCCGCGGAGCCGGTTGCCCAGCAAGCCCCTCTGCAACTGGACTCTGCGCATCTGGACCTGCTGTTGCGCCGCGCCGGTCAGAGTGTGAGCCGCAACGAACGCTTGCTTGACCTGATGCGAACCGCTGACGAATGGTTGCAGGCTTCAACCCAGGTCAACCAGCGGCTGCTCGATGACTTTGCACAGTTGGTGCAACTGGTGAAAACCCAGACTTTCCAAGCCCAGGAAACTATGCGCGCCCGTGACAACTTCGACCCGCTCGAACTGGACCGCTACGACGCGATTCACAATACGGTGCTGGCCATGGAGGAAAGATCCCGGGATCAGCAGCAATTTCTGGCCAATAACAGCGCGGCGTCCCAGAAAATCGCAAATGACTTGCAAGAGAGCCGTAGCGTGTTGACCGAGCAGCGGCAAGACCTGCTCAGTGTGCGTGCGCTGAAGGTGAAAAGCGTAGCCGCCCGGCTGCGAAGAACTGTGGCGCAGACCGCAGAGAGCACGGGTAAAAAAGTCGTTTTCGCTTTGCACGGCGAAGAGGTGCGCATGGATGGGGTTGTTCTGCAAAAACTGATGGAAGCCTTGCTGCATGTTCTGCGCAATGCGGTGGACCACGGCATTGAAGCGCCGGCTGACCGGCTGGTAGCAGGCAAATCGGAAGCCGGGTTGGTGGACCTCACTTTTTCACGCAATGCAGACCGGGTGATAGTCCACGTGCGCGACGATGGCCGTGGCATGGACATTGAGAAAATTCGGCAGACTGCCGTCTCTAACGGGCTGCTGCATGCAGACGACGCCGCAGACCAAGACGCTCTGCTGCGGATGGTGCTGCTACCCGGGTTTTCGACACGCGACACCGTCACCACGACATCGGGGCGCGGCGTGGGTCTGGATGTGGTTCAGCAGCGCTTATCGCAGCTACAGGGCGATCTGCAAATCCGCAGCACGGCCGGTTACGGGTGCGAGTTTCAGATTTCCGTGCAGGCCAACAGCGGCGGTATCCATGCCCTGATTCTGAGTAGCGGTGGCGGTCTTTTTGCTCTTGGTAGTGACCCGATTGAGGGCATCGTCCCGCCCTCTGAGGCACATTTCGGCGTGATGGCGGACGGCCAGCCCTGTGTCGCGTACCAAGGCAGTGAAGTCCCTGCATTCTTATTGGCCGATTGGCTCGGGCTCGATGCCCTGACCCCTCGGGAACGGCAGGTGCCCGTTATTCTTCGCCTGCAAGGCAAGCAACTTGCGCTGTTGGTCGATGCCGTTCTGGATTCACGTGAATTGATTCTGCAAGGCGTGGGTCGTTTGACCCGCAGCGTGGGCGGACTTGCCTCTGCGGCCCTTGCGCCGGACGGGCAGGCGATTTACCTGCTCGACCTAGCAGCTCTGCAGCGCGGCCACATGCAATCACCCTACCGGCAAATCGCGGGCAGCGTCTTGCAACGCGCCCGGATTGCGCCGACCCGGCTGTTGGTCGTGGACGACGCATGGACCGTGCGTATGACCATGAAGCAATTGCTGGAGGATGCCGGTTATCAAGTAGACACGGCGCACAACGGCAACGCTGCGCTGGAGCGCTTGCGCCAAGCCCTGCCCGACCTGGTGCTCACCGACTTGGAAATGCCAGAACTCAACGGATTGGAACTGGCGCGGCGCATGCGCGCACTTCCCGCTTGGCGCGAGATTCCACTGGTGATGATCACCTCGCGCAGTGCCAGCAAACACCAAGAAGCGGCCCAAGAAGCGGGTGTTCAGTTGTATCTCACCAAGCCCTACCAGGACGCCGATCTGCTGGCCCATATCGGGCGGATGCTGGCCGCCGCGCCGCAACGTGCACAGCACGCGCTTGAAAGCGTACCTGCGGCTGCCTTACTCTGAGCTTAAGTAGCCTGGCGCAAGGCGGCGATGCGCTCTTCGATTGGCGGGTGGGTCGAGAACAGTTGGCCGATACCGCCCGCAATCCCGAAGGCTGCCACGCTTTTGGGCAGCTCGCCCGGCGTCATGCCGCCCAGACGCGCCAGCGCGTTGATCATGGGCTGGCGATTGCCCATCAGCTGCGCGGCACCGGCATCGGCGCGGAATTCACGCTGGCGGCTGAACCAGGCGACCACCATGGCGGCGGCAAAGCCCAGAACGATGTCCAGGGCAATGGTGGTGACGTAGTAGCCGATTCCCGGGCCGCTGCGCTGCTCGTCGTTTTTGCGCAAAAAGCTGTCCACTGCATAACCGATGACGCGGCTGAGGAAGACGACAAAAGTATTCATCACGCCCTGAATCAGGGTCATGGTCACCATATCGCCGTTGGCGATGTGGGCGACCTCGTGGCCGAGCACAGCCTCCACTTCGTCGCGGGTCATGCCCTGCAACAAACCGGTAGACACCGCCACCAGCGCGGAATCGCGGAAAGCGCCGGTGGCAAAGGCATTGGGTTCACCTTCGAAAACACCGACCTCTGGCATGCCGATGCCAGCCCGCTGCGCAAGCGTTTGCACGGTTTGCACAATCCAGGCCTCGTCGGCGTTTTGCGGCTGCTCAATCAGCCGCACGCCGGAACTCCATTTCGCCAGGGGCTTGCTGATCAGGAGCGAGATAAATGCACCGCCAAAACCGATGAGCAATGCGTAGCCCAGCAGCAAACCGAGGTTCAGCCCGCTACCCGTCAGAAACTGGTTGACGCCGAGCACACTGGCCACGATGCCCAACACCACCACAACCAACACGTTGGTCAACACCAGCAACACGATTCGTTTCATTGAGACCTCAAAGGTAAAGAACAAGCGCGACATCCTACGCAGTAAGCCAAAAGCCCTACGGCGTAATCACATACGGGGACTGTGGTTTTCTCGGACGAAACACCGACGCATCACGGTAAAAGTCCGGCGCCTCATTGGCGCTGCACCAACCGGGCACGCCCAACACCGGCAAGTGGGCGAAAGGTTTGGACTCCAGCAGAGAGGCGCTCAGGGTCTCGGCAACCGCGCTGTCGAAGGACGCACACGCACCGTCTGCAGGCCGCACGCGGTACACATGCGCGGTCATGGCTTTGCGCGGACTGCACAATTTTTCCAGTAACGCATGGCCGAAGAGCCGCAACTGCGATTGCGCCCACAGGGGACGCAGCGACCCGAACAAGGCATCCCAATCCTTGGCCTGCAGCGCATCCCACAGCGCATCGGGGGTAGACAAAAACGCGGCGTTTTCATCGAACACGGTCAGCGCATCGCGGGCAGCGCCGCGCTGCGGGCCGATGCCGTGGCGGGTAATGTGCGCGGCCTGCAACTGGTTGAGCCGGGTTTTGGTTTGCGGGTAATGCAGCCAGCACAGGCCGTTGAAAAAATCATGCAAGCCATCGCGCGTGGGGACCTGGCGGGTACGAAAAATGAAAGCCTCGTAGGCTTCGCCTTCAGGCAAGACGGCTTGGGCAACAAACTGAACACCCGCAGCAGACAGCAACTCGGCGGGCGCGGCATTCAGGGCTTGCGCGCAGGACGCACCTTCCAGCACGCTGCTGCGCCAAGGGCTCACCCGTGGCCCGCAGCGGAGCCAGCCAAGGGGCGGCCCAGTCAATGGCTGCTAAGTCTGCAGCCGCCACTGCAAGGCTTCGCCACTGGCCAGGGGCTTGAGTTCGGCAGCGCCAAAGGCAAAGCTGGCGGGCGGTGTCCACGTCTCGCGGCACAGCGTGATCTGGCCACTGTTGCGCGGCAGGCCATAAAAATCCGCGCCGAAAAAGCTGGCAAAGCCTTCCAATTTGTCGAGCGCGCCGGCGGCATCAAATGCCTGTGCGTACAACTCCATGGCCGCGTGCGCGGTGTAGCAACCGGCGCAGCCGCTGGCGTGTTCTTTCAGGTGCGCAGCATGCGGGGCGCTGTCGGTGCCCAGAAAAAATTGCGGCGAGCCGCTGGTGGCGGCATCTACCAGCGCTTGGCGGTGCAGCTCCCGCTTGAGCACCGGTAGGCAGTAGTAATGCGGACGCACGCCACCCAGAAAAATAGCATTGCGGTTGTAAAGCAGGTGGTGCGCGGTGATGGTGGCGGCTGTGAACGCGCCTGCGCTTTGCACATACTGCGCGGCCTCGCGCGTGGTGATGTGCTCGAAGACGATTTTGAGCTCGGGGAAATCGCGGCGCAGCGGGATCAGCTGCTGGTCGATGAACACCGCTTCGCGGTCAAACAAATCGATGTCGGGCGAAGTGACTTCGCCGTGCACCAGCAGGAGCAGCCCGGAACGCTGCATGGCTTCCAAGGTGCGGTAGGTCTTGCGCAGATCGGTGACGCCCGCATCGCTGTTGGTGGTGGCCCCGGCGGGGTAGAGCTTGAGCGCGACCACGCCGGCGTCTTTGGCGCGGGCTATTTCATCGGGCGGCAAATTGTCGGTAAGGTACAGCGTCATCAGCGGCTCAAACGCCATGCCCGGTGGCACGGCCGCGGCGATGCGATTGCGGTAAGCCAGCGCCTGCGCGGCCGTGGTCACGGGCGGCTTGAGGTTGGGCATGATGACCGCGCGGCCGAATTGCGCGGCGGTGTGCGGCACCACGGTTGCCAGCGCCTCGCCGTCGCGCACATGCAGGTGCCAATCGTCGGGGCGGGTCAGGGTGAGGGTATCGAGCGTTGGGGGCATGGCCGGATTGTCCTCAAATACAGGTGGGCGCAAAAGCAAGGGCGTAGGCGCGCCTATTCGGCGCTTTGCTGCAAGGCCCACATCTGGGCATAGCGCCCCTGCGCGGCAAGGAGTTCCGCGTGCGTGCCGCGCTCCAGGATGTGGCCTGCGTCAAGCACCAGAATTTCGTGCGCGTCCACCACCGTGGACAGGCGGTGGGCGATCACCAGGGTGGTTTTGTTCTGCGACACGCGGCTGAGCTCGGCCTGGATCGCACGCTCGTTGGCCGAGTCCAGGGCGCTGGTGGCCTCGTCAAAAATCAGAACTGGCGGGTCTTTGAGCAGGGTGCGCGCAATGGCCACGCGCTGCTTTTCGCCGCCCGACAATTTCAGGCCGCGCTCGCCGACCATGGTGTCGTAGCCCAGCGGCGTGCTCTCGATAAAGGCTGTCAATGCGGGCAGAACGGGCCGCAGCGCGAACTTCGTCACGGCTGGCACCGGTGCGGCCATAGGCGATGTTGTATTCCACGGTGTCGTTGAACAAGACGGTGTCTTGCGGCACGATGCCGATGGCTTGGCGCAAGCTGATCTGGGTCAGGCTGCGGATGTCCTGCCCGGCGACCTGCACACTGCCCTGCTGCACGTCATAAAAGCGGTACAGCAGGCGCGCCAAAGTGGACTTTCCCGAACCCGAGGGTCCGACCACCGCGACCGTCTTGCCCGCGGGTATGTCAAAGCTGATGCCGTGCAAGATGGTGCGGTTGGCGTCATAGCCAAAGGTCACGTTATCAAAGCGCACGCTGGCTTGCTGCGCTTGCAGCTGCAAGGCGCGGGCGCCGGGGGCGTCTGCGATTTCCTGGCTGCGCTCCAGCAGGTTGAACATTTTTTCCAGATCCAGCAGGTTTTGCTTGAGCTCGCGGTACAGGGTGCCCAGGAAATTCAGCGGGATGTAAATCTGGATCATGAAGGCGTTGACCATGACGAGATCGCCCAGCGTCATGCGCCCTTCCACCACGCCTTCGGTTGCGCGCCAGAGCATGGCCACCAGGCCGGTGGCGATGATGCATTGCTGACCCGCATTGAGCATGCTCAGGGTGCGCTGGCTGGCCAAAGCGGCGCGGCGGTAGCGCTCCAGGTTGCCGTCGTACCGACCGGCCTCGAAAGCTTCGTTGTTGAAATATTTGACCGTCTCGTAATTGAGCAGCGAGTCGATGGCGCGGGTGTGGGCGGTCGAATCCAGCTCATTCATGCGGCGGCGGAACTGGGTGCGCCACGCGGTCATGCTGATGGTGAATGTGATGTAGACCACCAAAGCGATCAGCGTGATCCAGGCGAACCAGACATCAAATTTGACGGCCAGCAAAGTCAGCACCAACACCAGCTCAATCAGCGTGGGCACGATGCTGTAGAGCGAATACGACACCAGCGAATGCACGGCGCGGGTGCCGCGCTCGATGTCGCGGGTCATGCCGCCGGTCTGGCGCTCCAGGTGAAAGCGCAGACTCATGCCGTGCAGATGCCGGAACACCTGCAGCGAGATGCTGCGCGCTGCCCCTTCGGTGGCTTTGGCAAACACCAGGTCGCGCAGTTCGGTGAGTAAAGAAGTGCTCAAACGCAAGGCCGCGTAGGCCACCAACAGGCCCAAAGGCACCACCAGCATGGCGGTGGCAGCGTCCGGCCGGGGCGTCAGGTTGTCAACCAGGGTTTTGAGCAGCAGCGGCACGCCCACGTTGGCCACCTTCGCACCCACCATGAAGCTGAGTGCCAGTGACACACGCCACTTGTAGGCCCACAAATACGGGAACAAGCGCTGCAGCGTGGCCCAGTCCCCGCTTCGTGCGGATGGTGCGCTTGCGACAGGGGTATCGAGGGCGGCGGGGCGCATGGCCTACAGCCCGGAAAAATCCGGCCTGCGCTTTTCGGTGAATGCGGCGATGGCTTCAATAGCGGCAGGCTCTTTGAGCATGCGCCCGAAGCTGTCGAACTCTTCGCTGATTCGCTGCGCGACTTCGGCGCTTTGGGATTTTTTGAGCAGGCGCTTGGTCTCCATCAGCGCGCGCAGGGGCTTGGCGGCGAGCTTGCGGGCCTGCGCCTGCGCCAGCGCATTGGCTTCTGTGGGCGGGACGATGCGGTTGACCAGACCGATCTCCAAAGCGGCCTCGGCCATAAAGGGTTCACCCATCAACAAGGCCTCGGCCGCACGGTGGTAGCCCATGAGGCGCGGCGCGAGCAGGCTGGAGGCCGCCTCCGGGCACAGCCCGAGGTTGACGAAGGGCATGGAGAAAGCCGCGTTGTCCCCTGCGTAAACCAGGTCGCAATGGAACAGCATGGTGGTGCCGATGCCGACGGCCGGGCCGCAGACGGCGGCCAGCAAGGGCTTGGGGAATTGCGCCAGTTCGGTGATGAAACGCTGAACCGGGGCATCGCTTGTGCCGGTCACAGGCGGGCCGCTCAAAAAATCACGCAAATCGTTTCCCGCGCTGAACACGGTGATGTGCCCCTGGATCACGACGACACGGGTGACAGCGTCCGTGGCTGCGCCGGCCAAGGCATCCGCCATGGCGGTGTACATGGCCTGGGTGAAAGAATTTTTCTTTTCGACGCGGTTCAGGGTCAGGGTCAGAACGCCGTTGGCGTGGTCGATCAGGATGTCTGGCATGGGGAAGTTTTTTTCGGAAAAGATGCGGGATTTATCCAAGCCTGGTTGAAGGCCTGGGTCACGCGGTCAGGCTGTCAAGCGGGATAAATCATGGTTCCGAACGCCTGGCCGGTCAGGATTTCCAGCAGCAGGACGTGGGGCACACGGCCATCCACGATGTGCACGGCTTGGACACCGGCTTTGGCGGCCTCGAGGGCACCGCTGATTTTGGGGATCATGCCGCCGGAGATCGTGCCGTCCGCGACCATGGCGTCGATTTGCGCGGCACTCAAGCGCGTCATCAATTTACCTGCACCGTCGAGCACGCCGCTGATGTTGGTGAGCATCAGCAGCTTTTCGGCTTGCAAGGCCGTGGCCATGCGGGCGGCGACGACGTCGGCGTTGATGTTGTAGCTCTCGTTATTCGCGCCCACACCCACCGGGCTGATGACGGGGATGCAGCCCGCGTCTTGCAGGCGGCGCACGATGGCGGTGTCCACGCTGACGATGTCTCCAACCTGGCCGAGATCAATGAACGCACCGGGATGGGCTGCATCCGGCATCGCGAGTTTTTTAGCCTGCAACAAACCACCGTCGCGCCCGCTCAAACCCACGGCTTTGCCACCGGCCTGGTTGATGAGACCCACGATTTGCTGCTGCACCTCGCCGGACAAAACCCATTCCACGGCTTGCATGGTGGGCGCGTCGGTGACCCGCATGCCCTGGATGAATTCACCCCGCAGCCCCAGGCGCTTGAGTGCGGCCTCGATTTGCGGCCCGCCGCCGTGCACGATCACCGGGCGGATGCCAACCAGCTGCAGCATCACCACGTCCTGCGCGAAGGCAGCTTGCAAAGCCGGCTCGGTCATGGCGTTGCCGCCGTATTTGATGACCATGGTGCGGCCCTGATACTGGCGCAAGAAAGGCAAGGCAGCGGCCAGAACCTCGGCAGCCATTGCCGGCGTGGGTGGGGTAACAGGGGCTTCGTGCATGGTCAGGGCTTGAGACAGAATGAACCGATTATTGGCCTAAACCCGGCGCGAGAACTGGTTCAGCCGGGAATCCTTGGACGCAACGGGCCAGCACCGCGCGCATGGCGGGTACGTCTTGCGCCGCAGTCGCCGCGCGCAAGCGGTCCAACTCGGCCGATAACTCGCGGCCATGGCAGCAAGGCCTCGCGGGCGCGCAGGATGCGGGGGTGGCTGGTGGGTTCGGGGTTGTCGCCGATCAGCAGTTCCTCGTACAGCTTCTCGCCTGGACGCAAACCGGTGATGGCGATCGGGATATCACCGTCCGGCCGGTCTGCGTCACGCACGCTCAAGCCCGACAGCGTCACCATGCGGCGCGCCAAGTCCATGATTTTCACGGGCTCGCCCATGTCCAACACAAACACATCGCCGCCCTCGCCCATGGCACCGGCTTGCAAGACCAATTGCGCCGCCTCCGGGATGGTCATGAAGTAGCGGGTGACTTCGGGGTGGGTCACTGTGATAGGCCCACCTTGGGCTATTTGACGGCGGAAGAGGGGTACCACGCTGCCGCTGGAACCCAGCACGTTGCCAAAGCGGACCATCGAAAAACAGGTTCCGCCAGACGGCGCATCAGCCGCATACGCCTGCAAAATCAGCTCAGCCATGCGCTTGGTAGCGCCCATCACATTGGTCGGGCGCACGGCCTTGTCGGTACTGACCAGCACAAAGCGGCGCACACCCGCATCACGGGCTGCTAGCGCCATGCTCAGCGTGCCCATCACATTGTTGTCAATGCCCTGGCCGGGGTTCTGCTCTACCAGCGGGACGTGCTTGTAGGCGGCTGCGTGGTACACGATGGCGGGTCGGTAGCGGGCGCACAGCGCGTGCATAGACGCTGTGGCGGTGACGCTACCCAACAGGGGAATCACATCGGGCACCCACCCTGCGGCACGGGCCAGCGCCAGCAGCTCCTGGTGGACGGTGTACAGCCCGAATTCGTTGTGGTCCAAAAGCAAAAGCTGGCGCGGCCGTTGCGCCAGAATTTGCCGCGTTAACTCGCTGCCGATGCTGCCACCTGCGCCGGTTACCAGCACGATTTGGCCGTGCAATTCATTGGCCAACAGATCCAGCCGCGGCGGCACTGGGGCACGACCGAGCAGGTCCTCTACGTCCAGCTCCCGGATGTCTTGCACCGTGACGCGGCCGGTTGCCAGGTCGGACAAGTCGCGGCAAGGTCTGCACATGCACCGAGAGAAGCTTGGCCATCTCCAATATCTGAAAGCGCCGCTCCCGGCTGGCGCTGGGCATGGCCAACAAGATGTCGGTCACGCCATGCTCGGCAATAAGCTCCGGCAGGCGCGCCGCCGAGTAAACCCGGGCACCATTGAGCGTGCTGCCGACTTTGCCCGCATCGTCATCAACATACCCCACGAGTTTGTATTGGCGCGACATGGATAGTGCCGCAGCAGTTTCCACGCCGGCGGCACCGGCACCGTAGATCAAGAGGCGAGCGGGCGAGCCGAATCATTCATTGAAAATGTCTTGGCTAACCAAAACCGAGCCAAGGCGCGGCTGATACTTACCAATAACAAAAATATTACCGGTTGTAATAAACCCAGGGTTCGCGGAACGTCAGGAATTCGCAATAGCATCAAAGCCAGTGTCAGCAAAACGGCATACCAGAAAACTGCATAGCCGGTGGCTACCAGCGCCGAGTAGCCGGAGTACCGGAACACAGCCCGGTACAGGCCAAAATGCATAAATATCGGCAATGGCAAAAACGGAACGACCACATACACGAACCACTGGGCCCCCGAGGGGGCATGCAATATGTCCAACCGCAAACTGAAAGCTACCCACGTGGCTAACAAGGACAACAGGACATCCATAGCCAAGACGGTCATCTGTTTGACCGGACGGGGTAATTGCAATACAAATTCGCGCATCAGTATGCCGCTATTGTGGTTTGGGCTGACGTTTGGAGTGCGGCCTGCAAGCAAAACGCCCCGGTGAACGGGGCGTTTTTATGGGCCGATCTGGGCCTTTACTACATCAAGCGTGCGATGCTGCGACGCTGAACGATTCTTTGCTCTGGCCCTGCGCAACTAAAGCGGACAACCATTTAGGCATCAGACCACGACCAGACCAGGATTCGCCATTGGGGCCCCGGTATTTGGCAGCGACTGGGGCGCTGGCCTTGCGTGCTTTAGGGGTTTTCGCGGCCTTCGTAGCCTTGGCGGGAGACGACTTTGCCTTACCCCGGCCGCCTTTGGTGGACTGCAAGTCCTTTACGGTGATACCAAAAGCCTGCATCTTGGCTTGAATTTCATGCACAGTCGCGGCAAATTCTTTGGATTTGATGTCATTTGCTTGCTTTTGCAGCTTTTCGATTTGAGATTGAATATCGATCAGATTACCCATTCGTTACTCCTATAGTTGATGAGGTGGCGCATTATAAGGTTACTTTTATTCAATGAGAGACCTCTGCACGGCGTATGACTTTGATAAAGGTCATGTAAAGTATTTTCATATCCATCAGGAATGACCGTCTTTGGAGATATTGCAGGTCGAATTGCACTTTATCTTCGATGGACAAGGCGTCGCGGCCGTTTACCTGCGCCCATCCGGTTAAGCCTGGAACCAAGGCATCGACGCCGCATCGGGTTCGCAGGGAAATGAGGTCATACTGATTAAATAGGGCTGGCCGGGGACCGACAAAGCTCATATCGCCCTTCAAAATACTCCACAGTTGTGGCAGCTCGTCGAGACTGCTTCTACGCAAGAATGAGCCGATGGGGGTCAATGCCTTCTCCGGATCGGTCAACAAATGGGTCGCTACTGCGGGTGTATCGATGCGCATGGTGCGGAATTTGGGCATTTTGAAGATGCGGTTGCGCTGGCCGACGCGGTCGGACCAGTAGATGGCGGGGCCGGGGGAGGTTAGTAAGACCACGATTGCGATGAAGACCATCGTCGGACTGAAAATACCAAAGGCAAGCATCGCCAGAAGTGAATCGATTGCCCGCTTGATTAGCTGTACCATAAGCTGGGAATTGGATGCATGGTTCGCCATCTTCGCTTAAATTACGCTTAAATTACACTTAAAATTATCGGTGAATTTCAATAGTAACAATCCAACTATCTAACCATTCGGAACAAGTCGTCCATATAGGATTTGAAAGCCCGAATAATGTCAATTTGGGTAAATTCTCTAATAGCGCGTTCACGGGCGGCGAAACCAAGACTTTTCCGAAGTTCTTTATCGTTAGCCAGTCTAGTTATTGCGTCTGACAAGCGTTCAACGTCTCGGGGGGGGACCAGCAGTCCGGTAACATTCTCTTCAATTGCATCCACAATGCCATAAATTCGGGTTGCAATTGAGGGTATTCCCATACTAGCCGCCTCTATGATTGCCACACCAAATCCTTCACGGTAACTCGGCATGCAGTGAAAATCAGCGCATGCAAGTAGTCTTTCCGGGTATAGGGTGTAAGGAAAGATTGTCAATCTCGTACCAGCAACGGGACCCAGTATCGACCGTATCTCGTGTTCCAAGGCATCTTCATCCGGCCCCACTAACAGCAAGCGCAGTTTGCCGTGCACCTGAAGAGATTTTTTGAACGCGCGCGCTAGCTCGCAAATGCCCTTCTCGGCTGCCAGTCTGCCCAAAAATACACAAACTATGTCGCTGGATTCAAACCCGAATTCGGTACGTACATCTTGTCTTGCCTGCTCATCCGGCTTAAAGCGGTCGGAGTCCACGCCACAGATGGATCCTTTTTTAATTACTTGAATACGGCCACTGCGCACAACACCTTCCTGCTCTAGGAAATTTCGTTCGCTGGGACTTACGGCCAATAGATTTGTAGCGAGCCGCGCTGTAAAGACGTCACAAAATCTCAGAAAAGCACGCAAAAAGCCGCCCCGCGAAGCCCAAACTTCACCTTGGAAAATATGAACGCGAATACGGACGTTCGAAAAAAACGCTGCCAGCATCCCTAGAATTCCTGCCTTGGGGACGAGCGTGATTACCATATCGAACCGCGCTCGCCGCATGAATAAACATAGCTGGATAAGGGCTACAAGGTCCTTGTAGGGCGAAATTTTCCGCTCGATTTGAACGGATTTTTCATTTATGGGTAACCCCAAAGGCGGCAGATATCTATCACTGAATGTGTTGTACACCACAGTG
Organism: Rhodoferax sp.; assembly: GCA_964203415.1. GTDB lineage: Bacteria > Pseudomonadota > Gammaproteobacteria > Burkholderiales > Burkholderiaceae_C > Allorhodoferax. Next base: position 10,107 of record CAXNME010000008.1, on the reverse strand, counting down.
ACATCGTAGTCCTTGCACCAGCATGAGATGTGCTGCTTGAAAAAGAAGTGGATCGTCAACGGCGTCGCCGCCACTACGCACAGGCGAGGCTTCAGCAGGCTCAACTTTTCAGCCATGTGAGAGCGTATCTACGCACGAACTTGACGATAGACCATATGGAGGCCAGCAAGATCAATCCAGGCCGAAGGCGCACCGTGCTTGCGAGGTGCGTCAGTGCGGCTAGTTCTCGTTTTTGGTGCGCCCACAGTTGGCCGCTGTAACCGCCAGGGCTGAAATCTGGTCGAATGGAGAAAGCCAGGCACACATCCAAACGGTAGGCGACGTACCCGTTTGCGATTGCTTCCAGCCAGAGCAAATAGTCTTCAGTTACTCTTTTGTCGGCAAAGCGCATCACGATATCGCGCCTGAGCATGACCGAACGTGTTGGCAATCGATTGGAAATAAGCATGTTGATCAAGCTCAAATGAGATGCCGAAAAAGTATTGGGGGCTGGATTCTGTGATTCGGCAGAGATTAGCTGTGTACTGTGACCGCAAAGATCTACCTCAGGATGGGCTTGAAGCCATAACCACTGGAGCTCTAACTTCTGGGGATGCCAGATGTCGTCGGCATCCAAAAATGCTAACCACGGCTGGCTGGCAACTGCCCAACCCGCATTACGGGCTAGTCCTGGGCCAACGTTGATGGGCATGGAGATAACGCGAAGGATTGGCCCGTGACGCTTTGCCAGTTCATGCAACAGCGCCAATGTACCGTCTTTGCTGGCATCGTCAATCAGCAGGACTTCAGCGGGCAGCGCGCTTTGCAGCATTACCGAGCTAAGCGCTCGTTCAATGGTATCGATGCACCTGAAGCAAGGTATGACTACCGAAACTGGGATAGTTTGTGTCATTCAATATTGGGAAATATCCGACTAGGCCACCCTTTTGAGCTGAAAGCTTTGATGCCTTGTAGGCGCCAGCTCAGTTCGAAAATCAAGCGCTTCGCCGCCCTTTTCCCCCTAATTCGGCCAAAAAGCAAACAACCTGAAAAAACAGTGAAGCGCCGAATGAAATGCAGCGGGATGATTTGCCGCGCACTGAAGGTCAGGTCGGTGCGCACTAACGGAACTGTACTGCAAGGTGAAAAGTTCAACAATGTTGCCATTCTAGCGTCATAGGTATGGTCTCTAACCACCCTGGAAAAGCCTTTCGCCGCAACTCGATCACGAGCATCTAAATTAGCTAAATAAAATCCAATTTTTTTTGCAAGGTCGGCAATATCCTTGAAACAGACAATTTCTTTATCTAGTTCGAAAAACTTCTCGATTCCAGGCGCGGCGTCGGTGAGAAGAAAACCGCCAGCACCCGGAACTTCAAAGGCTCTTGCTTTTATCTGGTTCGTTCCCCTTGAATTGGCAAAATTAAGGCTGATGGCAGAGGAGTTGAATATGGTGTACATATCGTCGGTTGTCACGGGTCCATGCTCCCACCCGTGACCAAAACACTCAACTCGAATTCCCATCGTCATTAGGGTTTCTATATAGCGGCGGCGCCCGCCGTGCGCCGAACCCACAAACGTAACTCCATATCGATATTTTCCATTGGTTACCGGTGCCAGCAGGCGCTCCCTAGATGCAGCCCATTGGGATAGGTGGACATGTCCATTTCCATCTTTTATATACTGTGCAACCATATAATCATACGTCGTGGCGATGCGATCATAAAACGGAGCATAGAACCGCGAACCTTTGGAAAATATTTCCAAGAGTCGTCAGTTGTCCAGCAAACCATCTTGATGGTAGGTATATTCTCACAGCGGTTAAAGTTTCGGTCCAGATCTCGCATTGCAAATGTACACAAAAAAATAAATCCGGTTTTAAATCTAAAATAGTATTTATAAGTGCTACATTTAAATCAAGATACGATTGGTGGAGCCCTCGCTCAAGTGAGTCAAATAATTCAACCGTGTACCCTAGGGACTCAATTGCAGGGACAAAGGCCACGTACTCAGGGCTCAGACCACGAGAGGGCTCCCCGTAACTATGTCGACCGAAACAACAAAGCGCCTTCATACTCTAGATTTCCGCCCATCCATTTGCCGTCATAACACCGTGAACGATGGTTTTCGCAAAGGTAGCAGGGTAAAAAGGAGTGGCTTTTCGACTGAGAAGAAAGTTTGAAATAGCAAGCTGATAGCGATTGAGCTGCTCATCCGATACCGAACATATATATTCGTAACATTTGGCAAATGAGCCGAAATTTCGGTAATCGATAAAGCAGTCATCCGGAATAAGCTCGGAAATATTACTCGCACCCAGGTAAATTGGAACACACCCAGCGGCAAAACAGTCAAATATCTTTTCCGTGACGTAGCCTTTGAAGTCCTTTGCGTTCTCAAAGCAAATTGCGAACTTATATCGTCTAAGGACTTCACCCTTAGTGGCAATAGGCCCGCGGTAAGACATGAATGGCTTGTAACCAACGAAACGGTAGCTCTTTCCAATTAGTAAGGCCAGTCCTCTACCAAACCGCCCAACTGAGGGAGGTGGCTGATCCCAGCGGTGGCCATAGAGATCAAAATGCTCTGGCGCATGGTCCTGGAACCAGCGGATGACTTTAATACGTTCCGAATACAACTCTCGGGAATCATTAACGTTCGCGGACTTGTTGCTAGCTATCATGCAACACAGTCCTTCACGCTTTTGAGCTGTATCGCGGGGCACTGTCTTCGCATACTGAGGGTAGCGCAATATGGTTCCCGCATTGGATTGGGCCACATCGTCATCCCATGTGAAAATGTGTCGATAACCAGATTTCAAGCTCACGGTGGCATTTTTTGGCCAAGTGAGCGGTGTTTCGTATACAACCAGAAAGCAGGGCGGATCCGCGCTCTTTACGGCACGGGCGTCAACATGAATTAAAAAGTCAAGTCTTGATTCGTCACACACGTCTGCCGTATTCAGCACTACGCCATTTTCGTAAAAGCAGTCTCTCAGCAGACGCCACTGTAGAAGGCAATCATCTCGATTATGCGGGCTCGAAGCATCAAACAACTCGTTGTTCCGGAAACCGGATACCACGATCCCTCCAGATTTTATTTTACGATTCATGACGATGGTCAACTGGCTATCTTAAAAACTAAATCTATTTATGCCAAAGTGGGCTGTAAAACAATCTTTGCCGAACGGATTCCTTGATCATATAAGCAATCAATGCAACCCAAGGCTGACGACGGTCACCGATCTGCTTAAGGTTTTCGTATGAAATATGGCGAAAACCCATTAGCCTTACAATCTTAGCTTGTCGCTCGCTCAATAAACCTGTAAAGCCGCCTCTCAAATAGCGCAGTACGACTTGCCTTCGAGGTCGATACAAAAGGCTGGCAATTCCCACTAATTCTTGTTCACTGAATAATGCACCCTCGAGTGTTGTATGCGTAGAAATAACACTTGATAAAATCATCCTAGCAACCCAGCTGGGCTCATTTTCACATTCGAACTGAGTACAAGCTTCACGTAATTTTTTAATCAAATACAAGCTCTCCGGATAAGAACAGGCGAAAAATTGAAGCGTAAATGCGAGATAAGACTTGGGCAAACAACCGAAAAGACTATTCAGTGTCACGAAATAGGGCGTATGAAACTCTACTTTTGAGCCGTAGATTATAGCTCCATTGCTGTCAAAAAACTCAATGTGATCCAGCGGAATTGTATCCGCATCCCACATTACAAGGTTTACGCTGGGCGTGTGTGATCTAAATAAAAATGCTATTTTAAGCGCCTGCTGATAATACCACGACAATCTTCCGATTGATTCTAGGGATAATTCATCGATAATCGATACATTGGCAGCAATGTCGCGGAACTCGTCAAACGAGAGCAACAGGTTTTCGCTCTCAACTCTTACATTCTTGAAATTTCTAAAAGCCACCTCGAACTGTGCTACTTCTTTTTCAGGGCACACTATTGTGAATGGCGGATTATTGCTAAATTGGTTGATATTAGAGATCGCAATCGTCAGCGTGGGAATATTGACTGCTAAACTAACCGAGAAAAAAGCTATACGCCTTCCATTGGATGCGGTAGGCATTTCCTCAGATTCTGGCTTTAGGTACATTACACTAGCTTGTAAAAATTTATTGCGAATCGGAGAATGGTATCATGAACGCCATTAGTCTTGTGGCAGCTCTGGTTCTCGGCTGCGGCAAGTTACTGCTGGTATTAGACTAACCGCGGGTGCTCCATGAAGATATAGTGTGAAAAATCCCGCCACTCAGTTTGTCCTTAAAAACTAGATGTGGTTACTTTACGTCACTCATGATGTCATGCTGAAAAAGGAATGTCATCTCGAATTTCATGGGGCAAGGGTGGACTGCTCTGATGAATTTTATTTTTATTCCGATATATGTTCATTACTTGGGCATCGAGTCGTATGGAATAATCGGTTTTTACGCGACGATGCTCGCGGCTATGACGCTTTTTGACTTCGGGTTGATTTCACTGGCTGTTAAGGAAATTGCGGTAGTTAAGTACAAGGCCCGATGCGGCCGCACGTTGCCAAGCATGTGGTCAGAACTTTTGAGTGCGTGATATTCGGACTCGCACTCTTACTTGCCATGACAGCTTATCTAGCGGCGCCCTGGTTGGGTGTCGAATGGTTTACCGCGAAAAACACTATTCCGGGGAACAAATAACGAGCGCAGTTTATTTTATGGGACTTACTGGGAGCCATTCAGATTTGTTGAGCTATTTTATCGGGGTATCGTTATTGCGCTCGAGCAACAGGTTGTATTAAATATGTCTGGAGTCCATATCTGCTCCTGCCAAGGGGATCGGTGCATGGATTATTTTTGAGTTTATGTCACCCTCGTTGCAACTATTTTTTTTATGGCAAACTCTGGTTTCTCTGCTGATGATAGTTGCGCTCATAGTGTTGGTATATCTGCGACTCTCTCCGGCGGAGAGGCCTCCGAAAATCGACCTGCGCATCGTCTCGTCTACTAAGCTCTTTGCTGGGGGAATGTTTGGCACGGCAGTCTTCGGGTTTCTTTTTGGGCAAGTAGATAAACTTATTTTGTCGAAGTTATTAACGCTAGAAGATTTTGGGGTGTATTCGCTGGCCTCAGCGGTTGCCGGTGCGATTTTCGTTTTTGTGAACCCGGTAGCGCAGGCGATTCAGCCAAGACTAATGACCCAGTTCGCAATGGGTGACGTTACTGGATTTACCAAGAATTTCAGGCTTAGCTCCGCACTGCTCAGCGCTTTAACCGGTGCTTTCGCCGCTATTATGGTGACTTCTGGGTTCCAGGTAATGTTGATATGGACGAATAGTCCCACATTAGCAAGCCAGATTGCATTATTGGTTGCGCTAATGACGCTTGGGAACCTGTTTAGCGTCTACGTAAGAATACTCAGTTTAGCTCAGTACGCGAGCGGCTGGACGAGTTTAAGTGTGTACTCGGGCCTGGCTGGCTTCTTAACAATTTCGCCCTTACTTATTGTTTTCGCGCCCAAATACGGAGTTGTCGGCGCCGCTTGGGTGTGGTTTTCGCTCAATCTTATTTATTTTTTCACCTATCATTATGTGGTGTTCCGGCGTATCTTAATTGGTCAGGGCGTTATCTGGCTTTCAAGAGACATTTTTGTCCCTGCGGTCACTGCGCTTGGCGTCACTTGGCTTCTTAGCGATTTACCGAGTTTTTCTCAAGGGGCAGTTTTCCAAGGGGCAACATTGCTGGCAATAAGCGCTTTGTCATGCTTCGCTGCACTTCTAACGATAGATGAAACTAGGCGTTGGCTCGTTAGGCAATGGCGGCGTTGGCAAATTAACTGAAACAAGAAAACTCAAGGCATAAGCCGTTCGTTAAAGTAATCGATCGTTTGCTGCAACCCCGCCTCCAGTTGCACCTTCGGGTCCCACCCTCCCAACATCTCCCGCGCCCGCCCGATATCCGGTTTCCTCTGCATCGGATCATCCGACGGCAGCGGCTTGAACACCAGTTTGGATGAAGTGCCCGTCAGCTTGATAACCATCTCCGCCAACTGCCGAATAGTGAACTCATGCGGATTTCCCAAGTTGATGGGGCCTGGGAACCCCTTATTCGCACCGTCAACATCCCAAGGCACATCCATGAAGCGGATGAAGCCCTCTATCAAATCATCCACGTAGCAAAAACTGCGCGTCTGCAAGCCGTCGCCGTACAAGGTGATGTCTTCGCCTTTAAGCGCCTGAACAATGAAATTACTCACCACACGCCCGTCGTTGGGGTGCATGCGCGGGCCGTAGGTGTTGAAGATGCGGGCGACGCGGATGTCGACCTGGTGTTGGCGGTAGTAATCGAAAAACAGGGTTTCCGCGCAGCGCTTACCTTCGTCGTAGCAGCTGCGGATGCCGATGGGATTGACGTTGCCCCAGTAGTCTTCGGTCTGCGGATGCACCGCCGGGTCGCCGTAGACCTCTGAGGTGCTGGCCTGGAAAATCCGTGCGCGCACCCGCTTGGCCAGCCCCAGCATATTGATGGCCCCGTGCACGCTGGTTTTGGTGGTCTGAACCGGGTCGTGCTGGTAGTGGATGGGCGAGGCCGGGCAGGCCAGGTTGTAAATCTGGTCCACCTCCAGATACAGCGGAAAGGTCACATCATGGCGGATGAACTCAAAGCGCTTGTGGTCCAGCACGTGTTCGATATTCTGCTTGGTGCCGGTGAACAGGTTGTCCACACAAATCACCTCATCACCGCGCGCAAGCAGCCTGTCGATCAGGTGCGAGCCCAAAAAGCCGGCGCCGCCGGTCACCAAAATGCGTTTGCTGGGGCTGTAATTGCGCATGGCGGTAGCTTAGGCGATTTGCACCGGGTGCGACTGCACAAAATCCGCGTACGCAGACCGCAAGCCCGCAGCCAAATCCACCTGCGCCCGCCAGCCCAAGGCGTTGAGTCGGCCACTGTCCATCCACTTGCGCGGCGCACCATCGGGCTTGCTCGTGTCGAAAGTAATATTCCCGCCGTAGCCCACGGCCTGGCCCACCGCCAGGGCCAATTCGGCAATGGTGACGTCCTTGCCAGAACCCACGTTGAGATGGCTTTGCATGGGCGATGTCTGCGCCTGGTAAGCCTGCAGCGGCAGGTTCATCACGAACACGCTGGCCGCAGCCATATCGTCCACATACAAAAATTCGCGCCGTGGCGTGCCGCTGCCCCAGATGGCCACTTCCGGCGCGCCGCTGGTTTTGGCCTCATGGAAGCGCCGGATCAACGCGGGAATCACGTGGCTGTTCTCCGGGTGGTAGTTGTCGCCGGGCCCATACAAATTGGTCGGCATGACGCTGCGGTAGTCGCGCCCGTGCTGGCGGTTGTAGCTCTCGCACATCTTGATGCCGGCAATCTTGGCGATGGCGTAGGGCTCGTTGGTGGGCTCCAGCGGCGCCGGTGAGCAAAGCGTCTTCGGCCATGGGCTGGGCGGCCATGCGGGGGTAAATGCAACTCGAGCCCGAGGAACAGAAGCTTCTGCACACCAACGCGATGGGCCGCGTCAATCACATTGGCCTGCACCATCAGGTTGTCGTAGATGAAGTCCGCCGGGTAGGTGTTGTTGGCGTGAATGCCACCCACCTTGGCCGCTGCCAGGTACACCTGCGCGGGGCGCTGCTGCTGGAAAAAAGCCTGTACTGCGGCCTGGTTGCGCAAATCGAGCTCCGCATGGGTGCGCGTGATGATGTCCTGCGCCGGCACGCCGCTGGCCAGCAGGGTGCGCACGATGGCGCTGCCGACCATGCCCCGGTGGCCGGCCACGTATATCGTCTGCCGCTCCTGCGTCATCGGCTTATTCCACGCTCACATTCACCTGGTAGCCATGCTTCTTCAGCAGGGCGTGCTGCTTGGCCGCCGCCAAGTCGTGGGCCACCATTTCTGCTGCACATTTGCTGGGCCGTGATCTCCGGCACCCAACCGAGTTCGCGCTTGGCTTTGCCGGGATCGCCGAGCAAGGTTTCGACCTCGGTCGGGCGGAAGTAGCGCGGGTCGATCCGCACCACCGCCTGCGCGCCGCTGTAGCCCACGGTGTCCACGCCGCTGCCTTCCCAGCGCAGCGGCATGCCCAGCTCGCGTGCGGTCCATTCAATGAAGTCGCGCACCGAATACTGCACGCCGGTGGCGATGACAAAGTCCTGCGGCTTGTCCTGCTGCAACATCATCCATTGCATGCGCACATAGTCTTTGGCATGACCCCAGTCGCGCAGTGCGTCGATGTTGCCCATGTACAGGCAATCCTCCAGCCCCTCGCGGATATTGGCCAGGCCCCGCGTGATCTTGCGGGTGACAAAGGTCTCGCCCCGGCGCGGGCTCTCGTGGTTGAACAAGATGCCGTTGCAGGCGTAGATGCCATAGGCCTCGCGGTAGTTCACCGTGATCCAGTAGGCATACATCTTGGCCACCGCGTAGGGGCTGCGCGGGTAAAACGGGGTGGTCTCTTTTTGCGGGGTTTCTTGCACCAGGCCATACAGCTCGGAGGTGGAGGCCTGGTAAAAGCGGGTTTTCTTCTCCAGGCCGAGGATGCGGATTGCCTCCAGCAGGCGCAGCGTGCCCATGGCGTCGACATCGGCGGTGTACTCCGGGCTCTCAAAGCTGACCGCCACATGCGACTGCGCGCCCAGGTTGTAAATCTCATCGGGCTGCGTCTCTTGCACGATGCGCACCAGGTTGCTGGTGTCGCTCAGGTCGCCATAGTGCAGCTTGAAATTGGCGTTCTCAATATGCGGGTCCTGGTAAATGTGGTCAACCCGCTGGGTATTGAAGGTGCTGGCGCGGCGCTTGATGCCGTGCACCACGTAGCCTTTCTCCAGCAAGAGTTCCGCCAGGTACGACCCGTCCTGCCCGGTGATCCCGGTGATCAATGCAACTTTGGCAGCGGTGCTGTGGCTTGTTTGTGGCATGTGGCGTTCAAGGAAGCAATGGTGCATCTGCACAGAAGCATAGATTCTAGGTCGCACCGACCTTGCACTATCCTCGACGACCTGTTCCGATCGCAGCCCGCACGCCCACCATGTCTATCCCCCGATGAAAAAAGAAAACCTGGGCCTGTTGTTCGGCCTGGTAGGCGTGACCGTCTTCGCCATCACCCTGCCGATGACCCGCATGGCCACCGGCACGGCCGACGCGCCGCTGCTCTCGCCCTGGTTTGTCACCTTTGCGCGGGCTGTGTTGGCCGGTGGTTTGTCGATCATCTTCTTGCTGGTCACCCGCTCGCCCTGGCCGGAAGTGGCACAGCGCAAGCCCTTGGCCCTGGCCGTTCTGGGCAACGTCCTGGGGTTTCCCATCTTTTTGGGCTTTGCGCTGCGGCTGGTGCCGTCCAGCCATGCGGCGGTTTTCACGGCTTTACTCCCCCTGGCCACGGCGGCTGCGGCGGCCTTGGTGCTCGGCCAGCGGGCGCGCCTGGGTTTCTGGCTGTGTGCGGCGCTCGGGGCAGGCTTGGTCATGGCTTTTTCCGCGCTGCGCGCCAGCTCGCAAGGCCACAGCCTGGGCCTGGAGTGGGCAGATGCTTTGCTGCTGTGCGCTGTGCTGACAGCCGCAGGCGGATACGTCTATGGCGCCAAAGTCACCCCCGTTTTGGGTGCGGAGCGGGTCATTTGCTGGGTCTGCGTGATGGCTTTGCCGGTGACGATTCCCGGCGCGCTGCTGACCTGGCCCGAGCAGGCTATTCCGGCGTCGGCTTGGATCGGGCTGGGCTATGTAGGCATTTTTTCCATGTGGGCCGGATTTTTTGCCTGGTTTCGCGGGCTGGCCATCGGCGGGGCGCTGCGGGTCAGCCAGGTGCAACTCCTGCAACCCTTTATCTCCATCGTGGCTGGCTTCTTGATTCTGGGCGAGGGCTTTGAAGCCCTGACCCTGGGTTTTGCCTTCGCGGTGGTCTTCACGGTGTTTCTGGGCCGGCGCTTCACGCTGCCGCCTGCCGCACCCGCACCGGTCGCCCCCGCCGCTGTCGCCCCGAACCCGCCATGAACCAAGACGTTCTGATCGCCGCCAGCCTGTTCTCTTTTGTCAGCTCGATCACGCCCGGGCCGAACAACATGATGATGCTGGCGGGTGCTGTCAGTCAAAGCGTCGACCAATCCGCTCTACCTAAGCACATCCTGC